>JBKJUW010000147.1:0-24850 GCA_046589725.1 Gemmatimonadaceae bacterium | reverse complement strand
GCGCATGCGGGAGTGCCGTGCGCATTTGTCTCACACGAATCACTGAGCCGGGGACGGAGTCCATCGCAGCCGTATTCGGCCCTGATCGTCGACGAGTCGCATCACTTCCGAAATCCGTCCACTATGCGGTATGCCCAGCTCGCCCGCATGGCCGCCGCCGTTCCGATCGTGCTGCTTTCGGCCACGCCACTCCAGAATCGCCCGCGCGACCTGGCAGCGCAGCTTGCCCTCTATCTGGGCGAAGGCGCGTTCGCACTGGACGCGGAGTCTCTCGCGGGGTCGATCATTCGTGGTGATGCGATCGATTCTGACGACATGCCCGCGGTCGCACCCGCGGAGTGGCTTCCGGTGCACGCACACGACGACGCGGTCCTGTTGGCAATTGTCGCACTTCCTCCTCCCGCGCGCGCACTCGACGGCGGCGATGCCGGCGTCCTTCGCACCCTGGCGCTCGTACGCGCGTGGGCGTCGAGTCGGGCAGCCCTGAAGTCCACACTCCGCTCCCGGCGGCGAGTGGCAGCGGCCGTGGCGCAGGGGCTCGATGCCGGGCGCGTCCCGACTCGCCGCGAGCTGCGCGAATGGCGATCCGCGGGGGACGTCGTGCAACTGGGATTCGCGGCGGTCCTCATGGCACAGTCACTCGGCGTCGATTCACTCGACGAGGTTCGTCGGCAGCTCGAGGACGATGATGTCGCCTACGCACACGTGCGTGCGGCGCTGCAGGCCACCGCCGATCCCGATCCCGCGCGCGTCGATGTCATACGAGCACTTCGCAGTGCGCATCGCGACTGTCGCATCATCGCTTTCAGCGAGTATGCGAGTACCGTGTCGTCGTACTTCGATACACTGCGGCGCGATGCGGGCGTCGGCGTGCTGACGGCGCGCGGTGCGCACATCGCGACCGGACGCATCCCGCGTGACGAAATCCTCGCGCGCTTTGCCCCACGTGCCCAGGGCGCGACGGCCTTCGCGCCGCACGATGAGGTCACGCTCCTCCTGACGACGGATATTCTCTCCGAAGGCGTGAATCTCCAGGACGCCAGTGTCGTGCTGCATCTCGACCTGCCCTGGAATCCTGCGCGCCTCGCGCAACGCGTGGGGCGCGTGCGCCGTCCGGGCGGCGCGACGGTGGTCCGCTCGTACCTACTCGCACCACCCGCGCACGCCGACGCGCTCCTCGCCGCAGACGCGCGACTGCGCCGGAAGCTGGAGCAGGCCCGTCGCGTGCTCGGCGCGAGTTTCGACGTACTACCCTCGCTCGGCTCATCTCCCGTAAGCGCCGCAGGTGGTGAACATTCCATCGGCGCTAGTGCGGCAGCAGCTGGCGCCCTGGTGGATGAGCTGCAACGCTGGAAGGCGGACGACTTCACGCCTGGCCAGGTGCACATTGGGGCGGCAGTGTACCACGCGCGCGGATGGCTCGCCGTGTTGGACGACGGACGCATCGTGGGCTCGCTGCACCATGTGCCGTCCGAGTCGGTCGCCCGAGTCTCGCCGCTCGTGACAGCCGCTGCGGGCGTGCCACGTCTGGCAGCTGCCGGCGAAGTCGCGGTCGCGCTAAGCGCGCTCGATCGGTGGCTGCATCAGCAGGAACTCCTCGACACCTGCGGCGTGGTGCATGCGACCGGTCCGCTGCGCCGCGCCGTGGCCGCGCACCTCACGACCATCGTACGACATGCGCGTCGCCACGAGCATGCCCGCGTGCTCGGCCTCGTCTCCCGGCTACGACAACAGCTTGCGCGGCCGATGCCACTCGGCGCGGAGCGCGCGCTCTGTCAGCAACTCCAGATGGCGGCGGCGGAACCCGATTGTGTGATGGACATGCTGACGAAGGCGCTCAACGACATCGACGGCGGCGCTCGGTCACGTGCGCTCGATGTCCGCAGTGAACGCGCCAGTCGCGTCATTGCGCTTATCGTCGTAGGTCCGGCGGGGGGCGACGGCGCACATGCGTGACCTTTCGCCCGGAATTCCGCTAGGCGTCGTGCTCGCCGCTCGTCGCTTGCGCGTGATTCAGCGACGCGACCATCGTCACCCCGCCGATGATGTTGCCGAGCAGGGTCGGCAGGACGTAGCGGAAGACCACGTGACCGAGCGCCGCCTCGCCGCGCACTGCTGCGTAGGCCACTTCCGTCGTACCGGCGATCACGTGCGCGAATCCGCCGAGTCCCACGACGTAGGTCATGATGATGATGATCATCGGTTTCGCGGTCTTCGCGTCGGGCAGCATCCACACCATCAGTGCGATCAGCCAGCCGGCAAAGACCGCGTGAAGCATCGTGGTGAACGGATCCGGCGCGAGCGCCGTGCGCGCGATGTCCGACAGTATCGCCTGCACCGCGGGGTCGACGACGTTCAGCCGGCCGATGAGGGTCGCGAAGATCACTGCGCCGGTGAGATTCGCGACGAGCACCGCGCTCCAGAGTCGGAGCACGTTCCGCAACCGCTCGCTCGAGAAGCGGTGCAGCAATGGGACGATCGGGGTGAGCGTGTTCTCGGTGAAGAGCTGCTGGCTGCCGAGGATGACGATGAGGAAGCCGACGCTGTAGCCGAGCTTGGAGATCAGCGGCTCCCATGGTGTTTCGGGCAGGTGCGAGCGCAGCAGCGCCTCGGCGAGGAAGCTGAACCCCATCGACAGGCCGGCGGCGAGGCCGGACCACAGGAGCGCGCTGGTGGCGCGGTCGAGCTCGCGGAGCCCCGCTCGGCGGATGACCTCGTACGTCGTGCCTGCATCGAGCGCCTCGGCTTCCTGCGCCTTGCGATCGGTGCGCTGGATGTCGGACTCCGTCGACCCGTCGTCCGCGAGGTCGGGGTTCTTCGGAGTGTTATTGTCGCGTGCGGAATCGCCGCCGTCTCGTGAAGAGTCGTGAGTCACGCGCGTAAGTTAGTGGCGGCCGTGCGCCGCCCGCGCCACGCGACCCTTTGGACCGACGACGAACGCGACGCCTCGCGTGGCCTGCACCGCGTTATAGCCCGTGCTGTCGACCGGTGCCCACGTCAGCCCGCCGTCGACCGAGCGATCGATGCCGCTCGTTCCAACGGCGAGCAACTCTCGACCCGCAGTGCCGGGCACGAACGCCACGCCGGACCGATATCCTTTCGGCGAGGTGGCGCTGTCCGCGAGCGTCCACGTCGCGCCACCGTCGCGCGTGAGCGCGAGGTTATTCCCGGCCAGCGTTGGCTTCTGGTAATCGCCGCCCGCAATGACCCCATGGCGTGCATCGCGGAACGCAATGGAAAAAATGCCGCGCGGCGGAGCACCGGCGCCGAGCGGCGAGTCACTCACCGTCCAGCTCGTGCCGCGGTCCGCGGAGTGAAAGACGCGGGCCGTGGTCGCGCCGCCGGTCACGAACCAGACATCGGACGTGCCCCACACAGCGAGACAGCTCCCGCTCGCGGCAAACGCACCTTCATTCGGTAGGGCGGGCGGCATGCGGTCCGTGGAGACTTCCCGCCAGGTTTCCCCGCCGTCGCTCGTGACGAGCAGGTAAAAGTGTCCGTCGACCGGATCGCTCATCGCGACGCCATTCCGCGCGTCCCAGAACCTGATCGCGTCGAGGAACGTGCCTTTGCGCGTCAGGATCAGGCGCAGCGACCATGACTGGCCACCATCGGTCGTGCGAAAGATCCGCGATGAATCACCGATGCTCATTGCGAACGCAGTCTGTGACGACGTGGCCTCGATGGCGCGGAGGTCGAGCGAATCGGCCCCGGGTACGTTGCGCACACTCCAGTGCGCTCCCCCATCGGTCGTGCGCAACACTGTTCCCCGCTGTCCGCTCGCCCAAACCACGTTGGGCGAGCGCACGCTGAGCCCACGCAGCTCAACCGCGGTGCCGCTCGGCTGGACAACCCACTGCGCGACGAGCGACGGTGTCGCCGCGAGGGCCGTGAACAGATGGATGCCGATCGCGGCAGGTCGCATAGCTGTCCTGAGGAAGAGTTGACCAGTTCCTGAGGTACGGAGTATGCCTTTCAGGCACTCGCAGGGCGAGCCACCGGCTAAACGGACGGTGAAAACTCACTTTTGGGAGGGTCGTGTGCTGACGTCCAATGAGCGGGAGATGTTCGCGCTGCAGGTGATGACAGAGGTGCGTCGCTGGTCGGGCGTCGAGATGCGACCGCACCCCAGCGCCGACAGGCCCGGTGACCAGGACGGCGTCGAGTTTCGCTATGCGGGCCGGCAGCTTGGCCACATGCACGACACGTGCGCCATACACCTCGCGCTGACCAAGGCGCTGAAACAGAGCGTGGTGAGCGAAGGCCTCGCCGACGCGTTTACCACCTCGCCCGACTCAGGGTGGGTGATGTTCAACCCCTTGTTCGCCGCCGACGTTGACCGTGCGATCTGGCTCATGCGTTTGAATTTCGTGCGCTTCCGTCGCCAGCACCTCACGCTCGACGCCGCCGCGGCCTCTACGCTGCTTCAGGAGCATGAAGCAGCCTTGTCCAGCGTGAGCACGGGAGTGGCAACGGTCCTCGGGAAGACGCAGCGCCGCTCGAAGCCGCGACCGTTGCCCGAGCTGCCCGCGACCTGACTATGCTGTCGAGTGGCCGCGAAAGCCGAAGTAGAATGTCTCGCCGATGCCCCGCGCCGCCCAGGGACAATCGAGATTGGGAGCTGTGTGAGGCTTGAAGCGTTCTACCGTTTCAGGACGGCGACCGTGTCGAATCACGGCTCGACGACCTCGGCGGATGTCGTCGCCGAGTAGAGCCCCCAGACCGCGGCGCCGACGACAAGCAAGTAGCCGATCGAGGTGATGGTACGCGCGATGGCTTGGTCCTGCGCCAGCAGCCCCATTCGACCAAGCAGGTATTCCCAGTCATGCTCTCCACCGCCTACCAGCGGTAGTTCCTGCGCGCGCGCGTCCGCAACATAGACGGCGATATGGCCACAGTTCTGTCCGACCCACCACAGCGCGACACTCGCCGCATACCGGTCTTGCCGCCGGAGGAAGTAGATCACGAAAGCCATCGGCATCAGGAGCTGGAACAACGTGCCTCCCGCAAAGCCGACGAACTCCCCGAATGGTCCGAACACGAGGTGACCGGTCTCGTGGATGGCGAGGTCGACGCCGTCGAGCAGCGACCCTTCGCCCTGATGTCGCAGTCCGTAGACTCCATAGAGAAGGAGCGCCGCGCTGAGGGCCCGCCGAGCCGTGCTATTCATGACGGGAAACCTGCCGGGGGGCGCATGCGTATGGAACGAGGCCGGATGATTCCGGGCCTTCGATCGATCTTGTCACCCTGTGGGAGCTCGCCCATGTCGCTACTGCTGAAGGCACTCGCACTCAAGCTGATCGCCGGCCGCACGGTCGGAGGCGTCTTCGGGCTCCTTACGCTGCTGCTCGTCCCGCTCGCGGCAGTGCTCAAGTTCATCGGATTGCCGCTGCTGTTCATCCTCTCGCTCCTCGGCGCGCCCGTCTTCCTGGTGCTCGGCGCAATCGGCCTGCCGGTGATGCTCGTGCTCGGCATCGGGGGAGCGCTGATCGTCGCGCTCGGGATCTTCCTGACACTCGGCATCCTGGCGATCAAGATCGTACTGCCGATCGTATTGATCGTCTGGTTCGTGCGATGGCTGCGGCGTCCGCGTCCGTCGGCGCCGACGGTTACGCCTGACACGGGGCCGGTCGGCGATCTTTGATTCTTGATTGTTCGGGAGCAGCAGTGTGTTCAAGCGAAAGAGGATCAGAAACACCAATCTGGATTGCTTCCTCTCGCTGACACGTGCCAATTGCAGTTGGTCACGGAGCGATCAGCGAAGATCCGCTGATGCCGTGAAGATCCCCGCTGCCCACGTCCTTCCGCAGTTTGCCGAGAAGATTCGCGGCGATTCGTGAAGAGTCGTTGGATTCGCGATGGCGACGAACAACGCCAGACTCCCAACGTCAAACGGGCGGAGATCCACGACGTGCCTTGCGCTGCATGCGCGCACGAAACCAGCGCCATCGCACGTACGACATCACAACGAACACCACCGAGAGTTCCGTTGCCAGGGGCCAGTCGACGGTCACACGCCGAACTGTCGGAGGTGATGATCGCAGTGGCGATACCCCAGCGTTCCCCAGTCGCGCCGCGACATCGAGCCGAAGATCGGATGTGCAGGCCAAGCAAAGTCGCGCGCCCGCGAGCCAAAGCTGTTCATCGCAGCACTCAATGCCTCGACCTCGCCATTGAACGGCGCGGGAGCGCGTGCAATCAACTCAGTCGCGGTCGGCAGGCTTTTGGGCATCGGCACCACGTAGATCATGAGCTGCTTCAACGGGAACAGCCGCGCCGGATGTCGCTTGCCGCGCACGGGAAGCTCACCCGTCGCCATGCCCATCCAGTTGGTGAGGTGCGCTACCATCTGCGGCGCGTTCATCTTGCCCCATTGCGGCACGGTGTCCGCCGTGAGTCGTCGAATGCGCTCGTTCACCACGCGTCGATCGATCTGCGAATGAAGACTCCTCACACGCTACTCCCTAAATACCGATGAGTACGCCGAACGACACCACGCCGTCATGCTCGGTGTCGACCTGCTTCGAGGTGCGGCGCAGGTAACCCACGCGCCCACCCAC
This sequence comes from Gemmatimonadaceae bacterium, assembly GCA_046589725.1. Taxonomy (GTDB): domain Bacteria; phylum Gemmatimonadota; class Gemmatimonadetes; order Gemmatimonadales; family Gemmatimonadaceae; genus AG11. The sequence goes on along the minus strand of JBKJUW010000147.1, from coordinate 18,290 downwards.
GCCGAACGCGATCATCAGGTGTGCCTCCGCGCCAACGTAGGTGGTGTGCGGGCTGGCGTTCCATGGCTCATCGCGCGTACGCAGCGCGACGCCGCGCAACGAGTAGCCCGAGCCAAACTGACCACGCATCTTCTGCACGCCGACCGAAAGCGCATTTCCCTGCTGACCCACTTCGCCGGCCACCACGAGACTCGCATTCCGCTGCTCGCTGATGTCGACGAGCAGGCCGAGCGCGAGGGACGTCCGCAACGGCCCGCCGTAGTGCAGGCCGATGGAGGGCGACACGAGCGGTGGCGCGCCGCGGGCATCCGCAGCCTGGGCGTTTGCACCCAGTGGAAGGACGACGAGTAGGGCTGTAAGATGAGCGGTTCGGCGCATGCGCTAATGCTGCATGGTCGCCGCGCGAATTCCTAGCGGCGAGCCCAGCCGGTCACCAGTCGCCGCGTTTCTCGCCGCGGCGATAGGCTGCCAGGAGCGAGAAGAGGACCCCGGGAATCCAGATCGCAAGGCCCAGCCAGAACTCGATCCAGCCCATGGTAGCGTTGGTCGTGTGCGCCGAGAGGCCAATGAATGCCCAACCAGCGAGCACCCAGAGCACGAGATGCAGGGACGTCTTCAGCAGGTCCCTGAACGTGTCGCCCTCGGCCTTGTGGTGCTCGGCTTCCCGCTGCGCGATCAGCGCGTCGTACTCCTTGCGCGGTGTCGGCATGGCGTCAACGGTCGACGTAGAGGTCGTCGACGTCCGCCGCAGCAAGATCGACGAGGAAATCGGCGATCCGCGTCGTCACCTCCGCGACATAGCGCGCTCCCTTCTCGACTGTGGACAGCGCCGGGTTGCCCACGCCTGTGTCCGCAGACACCTGGGTCCACCGGCGTGGTGCCCAGGCCCATCCTTCGCGCAGGGCGGTTATGCGCCACGTCTTCTCGCGTCCGTCCCCCGCCGTGTCGAGCGGGCTGACGAGCGTGGGCGCGACGTGCATCATCACGCTCGTCTCGAGCTCGCCCGCGTGATCGCCGTGATCGGTGAAGATCAGGTGCGGCGCGCCAACCTTGTACCAGTTGAGCATGGACAGGAAGACGCTGGTGTGCGCCTGTCGCTCGCGGATCATCTGCCGAAAGTCGTTTCCGCCGTGGCCATTCAGGATCACCAGCTTGCGGATGCCCTGCACCTCGAGCGCGTGCACGAGGTCCGCGAGCAACGCGGCCTGCGTGGACGGATTCATGTTGAGGCACAGCTTGATGTCGAGCTGGCCGGTGTTCACGCCGAACGGCACGCACGGCAGAACGATCACCTTCGCGCCGCGCTCCCACGCGAGCCGCGCCGATTCCGCCGCGAGCGCGTCGCACTGGATGGTGTCGGTGGCGTATGGCAGGTGATAGTTGTGCGCCTCGGTAGCGCCCCACGGAAGAATGGCAACGTCGTACGGCGTCTTCTCTACCGTTGCCCAGGTGGTCTCGGCGAGAATGTACGGGCGCGTGTTCATGCAGCATATTGTCCAGTCACACTGCCGCGCGCCAGCAGTCGCCCTGACCACAATCCGCCCATGCAACCCGTGCTTCCGGTGGTGACAGAAGATTTCGATGCGAACGTCGACGACGCGCTGCGGCTTCTCCAGGAGCGCGGCGCACAGGTGCTCAATGCCATCGATGACGGCGTGATCTTTCTCGACAGTCTCGGCCGCGCGGTCTTCCTGAATGAGGCGGCTGGGCGCATGCTCGGCTTCACGAACCGCGAGATGCTCGGAAAGAGGCTGCACGAGCTCATCCATCATCACTATGCGGACGGCTCGCCCTTCCCCGTCGAGCAGTGCCCCATCATCTCTTCGGTCACGGACGCGGTCCAGCAGCGGGTCGGCGCGGACGTGTTCTGGAAGAAGGGTGGCGAACAACTCCCCGTCGACTATACGAGCATCCCGATCAAGGAGGGCCGCAAGGTTGTTGGCGTGGTCGTGACGTTCCGCGACATCTCGGAGCAGCAGCTCGCGGAGACTCAAGCCACGCGACTCCGGGGAGAATCCGCGGCGCGCGCGGAAGCGGAGCGTGCCCGCGAGGCATTGCGGGCAAGTGAGGCCAGGTACCGTTTCCTCATCGAGGCAATTCCGGTGCAGATCTGGACCGCGCAGCCGAACGGGACCCTGGACTACGTGTCGCAGCGGGTGGCCGACTACTTCGGCATGACCGTCGATCAGGTACTCGGCGAGGGCTGGCAGAACGTCATCCACGCAGATGACCTGCCAGGCGTCGTGGAGCGATGGGTCTCCTCGCTCGAGAGCGGAGCGCCCTACGAGGTGGAGTTTCGCCTCCGCGCGCACGACGGCGACTATCGCTGGTATCTCGGTCGCGCGCTGGCACAGCGCGACGAACGCGGCAACATCGTGCAGTGGTTCGGCACCAACACGGACATCGACGAGCAGAAGCGCATCGCGCTTGCGGACTAGCGAAAGCGCATTCCGTTCGGCGCCACGTCGCCTGGCTTCGGCACGCCGAACGGCTTCGGCGCAGGCGCCGCCTTCTCGGCCCGGCGCGGCGGTGCACCCTTTGTGGATCCCTCCTGCTGTCCCGCTCCAGCTCCCGCAGGCCGGGTGTCTGCGGTCGCCGTCTTCATGGTCAGCGCGATGCGATTGCGCTGGAGGTCGATCGACACGACGCGCACCTTCACTCGCTGCCCCACCGTCACGACATGATTCGGATCCCTCACATAGCGATCAGCGAGCTGCGAGACGTGGACGAGTCCATCCTGGTGCACGCCGACATCCACGAACGCGCCAAACGCGACGATGTTCGTCACCACACCGTCGAGCTCCATGCCTTCGCGCAGGTCCTTCGGCTCGGTGACGTCATCCCGGAACGCCACGGCCTCGAAGGCCGCGCGCGGATCGCGCCCCGGCTTTCGGAGCTCGATGAGGATGTCTTTCAGCGTCGGAAGCCCCACTTCATCCGACACATACTTTTCCAGCTCGATCGACTCCACCCTCTGCTCATCAGATAGCAGCTCGGACACGGATGCGCCGACGTCCTTCGCCATCCGCTCCACCAGCGCGTAGCGCTCCGGATGCACCGCGCTCGCATCCAGCGGATTTCTTCCGCCACGCACACGGAGGAAACCCGCGGCCTGCTCGAAGGCCTTGGCGCCGAGCCGCGGAACTTCCAGCAGGGCGCGACGCGAGTCGAATCCACCGCGCGCATCGCGCGTCTTCACGATGTTCTCGGCGAGCACGGGCCCGATGCCCGAGACCGACGACAGCAATGCGACCGACGCCGTGTTCACCTCGACGCCCACGCGGTTCACCGCGCTGACGACGATGTCGTCGAGCCGCTTCTTCAGGCGGCGCTGGTCGACGTCGTGCTGGTACTGGCCGACGCCAATCGACTTCGGGTCGATCTTCACCAGCTCGGCGAGCGGATCCTGAAGTCGGCGCGCAATCGACACCGCGCCCCGGAGGGATACGTCGAGACCGGGCAACTCATCGCGCGCGAGTTCGCTCGCGGAATAGACGGAGGCGCCGGCCTCGTTCACGATGACGACCTGCGGCGGATTCGCGAGACCGGCATCCTTCAAGGTCTGGCGCGTGATCGCCTCCGTCTCGCGCGACGCCGTGCCATTGCCGATGGCGATGAGCTCCGCGCCCGTCGACGTGGCGAGGCGCACGAGCGCGGCGGAGAACCGCTCTGGCTGATGGAGCATCCAGGCATCGGTGTGTAGCACGGAGCCCGTGCGCGACACCGCGGCGACCTTCACTCCGGTGCGAAATCCCGGATCGAGTCCGATGACGATGCGCTCTCCCGCGGGCGCCGCCAGCAGGAGTTGCTCGAGGTTGCGGCCGAAGATGGCGATCGCCTCCTCGTCGGCTCGCGTCTTGAGCTCGAGCCGCAGCTCGACCTCGATGGAGAACGCGAGCAGTCGCCTGTACGCATCGCGCGCCACGAGTTCCAGTTGCGCCACGGCGCGACGACCGGTTGTCACGCGAGCGAGAAGCCCGGCATGGATGTCGTCCACAGGAGCGACGACAGACCACGCGAGTACACCCTCCTCTTCGCCGCGACGGATGGCGAGCACACGATGCGACGGAATGCCGCCCATCGGCTCGGAGAAAGCGTAGTAGTCCTGGAACTTGGAGACCTCGTCCTCCTTGCCCGTCACGGCCTTCGACGCAACGCTTCCCTTGCGGCGCGTCAGGTCGCGAACCCATCCACGCAGGTCGGCGTCTTCGGCGATGCGCTCGCTGAGGATGTCACGCGCGCCCGCCAGCGCGTCGTCGGCTGACGGCACCTCGCGCTCTGCGCTCACGAACTCGCCCGCCCTGCTCAGTGCCGCGGCATCGTCCACGCCGCCACTCCAGAGCAGTTCGGCCAGCGGCTCGAGCCCGCGCTCACGCGCGATGAGGGCACGCGTGCGACGCTTCGGCTTGAACGGAAGGTACAAATCCTCGAGGGCCTGCTTGGTGGCCACCGCATCGATACGCGCGGACAGTTCCGGCGTCATCCTCTCCTGCTCGTCGATCGACTTTCGTATCGCGGTGCGCCGGTCCCCGAGCTCGCGCAGGTATTCCGAACGCTCCTGGATAGCGCGGAGCTGCGTCTCGTCGAGACCGCCGGTGGCTTCCTTGCGATACCGGGCGACGAACGGAAGCGTATTCCCCTCCGCGAACATCGCGAGCGTGGCGGCAACCTGGCGCGGCTGCAGCGCAAGCTCCTGCGCAACGATACCGGCGATCTGGGCGAGCGGTGATTCCATCGATGCGTCTTGGCGAAGCGTCTGCGTGTGCTCGTGCGGGACGCACAAGGTGAGCGGGCCTCGTCCGCGATGCAAGCGGTTGACTTGCGATCAAGCGCTGAATAGCTGAACTGCTGCTATTCAGCGCTTCAGCGCTTCAGGTATCAGCGGCTGCTCCCATACCATCGGCCGCGTCGCTGCGCCCCCTGTGCGCGATTTATTTCTCAGATGGTCGCGGCGGCGCGGGGCCACCTCGCGCGCCGAGCGTTGCCCCGCTCCAGCCAATGAGCGCTGGAAAGAGCAGTGTCACGAGGAGCAAGGCGCCGGACGGAATGCGCATGGCCCCAGCCACCATGGTTGTGACACGATGCAGTGGACCGATCGCCAGGTCGACCAGCATCAACAGCGCCCATCCCATCAGACAACCCAGCGCGACCCGCCACGGACGCCCGCACTCGTCGTGGCTGAGCGCGCCGGCGATAAGCGCGACGATCGCCACGCCCCACCAGCCCAGCAGCCACGTAAGCAACGCGGCGGCGAGCGCCACGAGACCGAGAAACATCATGGGCGTGCCGGTGATAACGTGAGCTCGGAACGGCGCTGCTTGTCCTCGAGGGCTTTCTCATCCTTCGGGTAGTGAATCGGCTCCAGCTCTCCCTTCGTCCACATCGGAATGCGATCCTTGTATCGCGAGCTCGCCGGGTTGCCCGACTGCCCGCCAGGATACGTTGCCCAGGCGTGAATGTCGGGACCGAGATCCACCACCATGCGCCAGCTCGGCCCGTGCGTGCCCGTTCCCGACGATGGGCTCAGCGTACTCGTGCCACCCTGCACCGGAATGTCGAGTGCGGAGAGCGCGGGCAGGCGGAGGAGGTGATTGATGTTGGCGAATCGGATACGATCCCACCGCCAGCGGTCGCCGCCCGAATCGCCGTAGCGGCCGCGGACCGTCAGGTACGCCGCAGCGAGGCTTCCTGCGAGAATATCGTCGCGATGTTCTACCTGCGGCGTGCTCCGATCGTCCCACCACACACTCGCGGAATCGGACATCAGCTCAGCCAGCACCGCCGCCGAGGGCGTTGCAACGCGACGACTGCTCCCCGGCTCCGTCGCGAGCTCGTCCCACGTGTGGTTCACGAGGCTCCGCATCGCTTCCTCGAAGAGCACCGCGCGCTTGTTGTCCTTGGTGTAGCGACGGTCCCACTCCGACAGCAGCCGTTTCGCCGTGCTGAGCACCTCGAGGTTCACGCTGTTGCTGCCGCGTTGCATCACACGCTGTGCCGCCGCCAATAACGCAGGGACGAAAACGTCCGCACGCGCACTGCCGGGATCAGTCTGGAAGCGGCGCATGGCGTCCGTCGTTACCGCGCCGTCCGCGCGAAGCAGCGTATTGATGCGCATGGCGCGCCATGGATCGTAGCTGCCACCCCACCATCCCTTCGCGACACGTGGATCGATCGGCTGCTGGTTGGCCGACGCAAGGTAGCCCTGCGGTGGGTCGTAGCCTTGCGGGTACTGCGACTGCGGGAGTGCGCCCTGCCAGTCACTCGCGGCGGTGCTTCCGTCGCGCAACCCGACGCCGCGGCCGTCTCCCGAACGAATAGGGAAGCGGCCGGTCGACTGGATCGCGATGTGCCCGCCGCGATCCGCGGCGAGCATGTTCTGCGCGGGCGCCAGGTACGACCGCGCCATGACATCCTCGAGCTCGCGCGCGCTCTTCGCATGCGAGATGCCGTAGAAGGCCGTGAGTTCATTCGCGGATTCCAGCACGGTCCATCGCATCGACACCCACTCGGACCCGACACGCCGCATCGGTCCGCGATGCGTGAAGAAGAGGGTGTCCGTTTGAACCACCTGGCCGAGCGGTCCGAGGTATTTCTCGACGCGTTGCTCGAGTGGACGCCACACGCCGTCGACCTTGTACGTCGTCGGGAGGTGGTCGTTGTCCACCGTCTCCGTGTAGTAGTCGATGACGTCCGCGCCGGTGTTGGTAAATGTCCACGCGACATCCCGGTTGAATCCAATCACCATCGTGGGCGCGCCCGGGATGGTGACACCGTAGACGTCGAGCTTTCCGGGAACGACGATGTGCGCCTCGTACCAGATGGAGGGGAGCGACAGGTCGAGATGCGGATCCCCCGCAAGCAGCGCGTGCCCGTTCGCCGACCGGCTCGGCGACACCGCCCAGTTGTTGCTGGCCATGGAGCTCGGTTCATCACCCGCATCGCCGCGCGCGAGCCGACTCGATGGAACGAATGCATCCGACGCCGCGAGCAGCGCGGACGCCGAGGTGTCAGGCGCACCCGGTCCTGGCAGGGGGTGAAAGTCGAAGCGCGCCGCACGCTGTCCGTTGGGCTGTATCGGCTCCTGGATGGGCGTGTCGTCGGGGAACAGGGCCTCCGCGGCACGCGCGCCGACGCGCGACGCGGCGGCCGACCGCTCCGTCTCCACCGAAAGAAACGCGAGCGTGTAGCCCATGCGATTGAGCAGGTGATACGAGTCAATCGGCGTCCACTTCGGCGGGGTTTTCCCCAGCAGCCGGAACTCGAGTGGCAGCTCGCTCGCGGGCATCTGTGCGATGTACGCGTTGACGCCGTCTGCATAGGCGACAGCGAACTTCATGAATGCCGACGTGTCTCCCGCGGCGGCGAGCTTGCGCTCCGCGGAGCGCGGCAGGCCGAGCCCGCGTGTCTCGCGGTCGAGTCCGAGCGCGCGGGCGCCCGCGAGCTCCGTGAGTCGTCCGGTCGCAGCCATCGTCTGGATGTAGAGCTGAAACAGGCGGTCGCGCGCGACGACATATCCCAGCGCGCGATATGCATCCTCCTCGGTAGACGCGAAGATGTGCGGCACCGCACGGTCGTCGTACACGATCCTCACGCCGCCACTCAGCTTCACGACTGATGCCTTGGCGGTTCGCGGGAGTTCCGCCGAGCGCGCGAGCGACCACACGCCATGCGCGGGATCGAGGAACGAGCCGAGTGCGGGAGCTGGCCCGATGCGAAACGCTCCCACGAAGAGCGCCCCGCCGAATACGGCCAGGGCGCAGATGAGTCGTACGATGCGGATCATCGGGTCGTGCTCCTCAGCTCCCGGTTTTCGGCGTGACCCAGATCCAGGGGCCCGTCGGGGCGACGCCCGGCTTCAGGTTGCGCGGAACGCCCTTGGGGTTCGGTCCGAGCGACTTGATGTAGCGGTACATGGCGCGAAGGTCGCGCTCGTTCATGAGGGCAGTGTTCCACCAGGGCATTGGCGGATTGCCGTCGCCGCCGTCGGCGGTCTTCAACACCTCGACCCAGTGATCCTCGGTCTGACGCTGCGTGATGGTGCGAAGGTTCTTGCCGTATACAGTGCCCCAGGCGCCGCGGAAGCCGACATCGAGTCCGGCGAAGCGGTCGGCAGGCGAAATCTTTCCCTTCGACTCGACCCATCCCTGCGTGTGGCAGTCGTTGCAGCTGCCGGCGATCGTCAGGTATTCGCCCGCCTGCTCCATCGTCATCGCCTGCACGGCGGGGCTCGAGGTGGGTCCCATGGCACTGTTGCTCGCGATGGCGGTGGTAGCCATGCCGGCATTGGTGGCCGGCGTTCCGCTGGCGGGGGCGCACGCCGTCACTGCGGCGAAGGCGAGGAGGACACCGACGAACACAAGGTTGTTTTCAGGGCGCATCGTGGGGATAGACGGAGGCTGGGGGGTCTGCTTCTATCTAGTACACGTCTCCTGCTGCTGCCGCTAGTATCCCGAATGCCCCAGACCCTGCGACTGTCGCAGCTCCACGAGCAGTTCGGCGACATCGACATCTACCTGTTCGATCAGCTCCTCCGCGGTCGTATCGACGAGCGTGCGACGGTGCTCGACGCCGGCTGTGGCGCAGGACGCAATCTCGTGTTCCTGGCGCGCTGCGGCATGCGCGTCTATGGCGTGGATTCGAGTGCGGACGCAATCGCTGACGCACGGAACCGACTCGCCGAGGCGGCGCCGGACTTCGATCCGGCGCGCTTGAGCATCGGGAACGTCGACGCGCTGTCTTTCGAGGACGAAGGATTCGACGTCGTGATCAGCAGTGCCGTGCTGCACTTCGCGCAGGACGACGCGCAGTTCATTGCGTGTGTGGGTGAGATGTGGCGAGTGGTGGCGCCGGGCGGGATGCTTTTTTGTCGCCTGGCGTCGACGATCGGCATCGAGGATCAGGTACGCGCCATCGAGGGGCGACGACACCTGCTGCCCGACGGTTCCACGCGCTACCTGGTGGACGAAGGGTTCCTCATGCAGACGACAAGTCGCCTTGGGGGGACCCTGATGGATCCACTCAAGACGACTGTCGTTCAGGGTATGCGGGCCATGACTACATGGGTGGTTAGGAAAGGAGGATAGGAGGATAGGACGATAGGAATTGCAGTCGTCCTATCATCCTATCGTCCTATCCTCCTTCAGTTCAGGGCTTGCCAAGCACGCCGTGCACTGTGCCCGCGACACCACCCGTCGCGCTCGCGCCGCTGGCCGCGCCACTCACCATTCCACCGGCTGCAGCACCAGCGCCGGCAGCCGCGCTCCCGGCAATGCCCGTGGTCGCGTTTCCTGAGGCAGCACCGCTGGCCGAACCTTGGCTTCCCGTCAGCGCGCCCGTGAGACCCGCCGTTGCTCCGGCGTTCGTCGCGAGCGCCGCGAGCTGCGCGTCAGACGCGTGTGCGGCAAGCCGACTCTCGACTTGCGCCACCGCGTTCGCGTTGCTCACGCCGCGAGCCTGAAGCGACGTCAGGACGTCGAACGCCGTGGTCAGCGATCGTCCAGAACCCGCGTCGCGCGCCACGCGCTCGAGCTGAACCGTCGTATACCCGCGCGCGATCAACGACGCTCCGCGCGATACCTCGCCATCACTGGGATTCGTGTGCCCGCCGCGCACCATCGCGCCGAACGCGCCCTCGAGATCGAGCAGCGTACGACTGCTGGCCGCCGCGATCTGTGCGTCGCTCGCGCCCTTGGCCTCACCCTCGGCAACCTTCTGGCGAATCGGCTCTTCGGGTAGCTTGCGCTCGCGCGCCACGCGGAGATTTGCGTCGACCTTGCTCTGCGCGTCCGCGCTCAACTGGCGATCGGCGGCGCCCGACGCTGACGACTGGGATCCCGACGCCGATCCTGACGACCGGGCCGGTGCACGCTCTGCGGAAACCGAACCCGACGCCCGGGTGGATGACGCGGCGGACGCACCCTGACGCGACACCGCCGCAGCGCCGGAGGCAGACGCGTTCACTCCAGCCTGGGCCTGACCGCTGGACTGCGCCTGGACGAGTGCCGGCGCGATGATGAACGATGCTGCCAATGTGATCTTTCGCATGCTGCTACCTCTCTGTTCGAGTGACCTGCTCCCCGCGCACGATGCGCCCGGAAGTGCCCTGCTATCGGTCAGCGCACTGTCACGAGCGCGGACCGTCCTCCGAAGCCGTCGTCTACCGAGGCGACACCTTCGGGTACCACCCATCGTTTCCCATCGATCTTGAACGCATACCGGTGCTCGCCGGGTTCCAGCCGTACGTCGCTGTACCACATGCCGTCCGCCGAGCGAGTGGCCGGCGTTGGCGTCCAGCTGTTCCAGTCGCCCGCGATCTCGACGCGCTGCGCACTCGGCGCTTGAATGGCCAGCCGGTTTGCGCCGGCGACCAATGCGGGCGCACCGCGCACCGTGGGCGTGTCATTCTCGTCATCGAGTCGGCGAAGTCCGCGTAGCGACAACCCGATGCTCGCGAAGCTTCCGCCAAACGTCCCCGTCACCCTGTTGGACGGATATGATCCAGCTGCGACCTGCAGGGCGACTGAGCGCGCGAGTGCAATGGTCCCGCTGAAACTTACGAATCCGATCTGCTCATCGGATGCATCGCGCAATCCCGCGACCGCAGTGAGCGCATACCGATCGCTGCCAAGCATTCCCGTCGCGACGCGATCGGTGATGCCGATTCCCCCAACGCGTGCATGCTCCTCGCGATAGGCGAGTTTTGCTCCGCTGGCACGATCGACGTCGAGCACCCCGCCGAACACCGGGCCAGTGCTCGTCCGCGCGCTCGTGATGTCACGCGCACCCGCCACCGGATTCGAGAACAGCCCGCCCGCACTTGGCGTTACCTCGCGAATCGTCGACGTACCGCTCGCCGCGTGGATCCCGACAAACAGCGTAGCGCCGCCGATGCTCGCCTCCAGCGTGGGCGTCAGCTCGGCGCTCGAGTACGTGGCATTGAAGGACGTCATCGTGGCGGAGGCGGCAGCTGATCCTGCCAATGAGAAAACGCTCCCCACCGGTACGCGCACTCCGAGCGAACCGGTGCCACCAAGCGCATGGGCACTCGTCCCAAAGCGCGTCGCCGAACCAGAGAGTCCGGCGCTGAACATCGCGCTCGGAATGAACAACACCGAAGGCGCGACCGTGACGGCGCTCGAATGCAAGCCGCGCTGATCCGTGCCTGTTCCTCCGCCAACGGACATCGTGGCGCTCACGAGCTGCGCGTTTGCGCGCGCTCCGACGCCGATCGTTGAAATCACCACTACTAGCAGCGCGTTCTGGATTCGCATTGTCTTTGCCATAGTCTGGCCATACCAAACTTCTCCGGCATTGTTTCGCCAGCAATCTCTAAGCCATTACTGTAGTGTGACTTCCGTGAGGCTTTCAGCGGTGATGCCCGTCACCAAATGCGCTGAGAATGCCCGTCAGATGATTCATCGGCATATCATTTAGTCATGCCGCCTGCCCTCCTCTTCGACCTCGACGGCACCCTCGTCGATTCTATCGAGCTCATACTCGGATCCGCGCGCCACGCCTTCATCGGTTTTGGCGGTCACATTCCGAGCGACGACGAGTGGCGTGCCGGAATTGGTCGCCCGCTGCAGGCGGTGCTGCTCGAGTACACCGGGGGCGACCAGACGCAGGCCGACGGTCTGCTCGTGCGCTATCGTGAGTATCAGCTCGAACACCACGACCGGCTGCTGCACGCGTACGCCGGCGTCGTCGACACCCTTCGTGCGCTCCACGCGGCCGGCCATCCACTCGCGGTGGTCACGAGCAAGTCCGACTGGCTCGCCCAGCGTGCACTCGAGTTCGTGGGTATCAGCGACCTGTTCGGTGCGCTCGTTGGCTGCGACACCTGCGTGAACCACAAGCCGCATCCGGAACCGGTCGAGCGCGCCCTCGCGCTCTTGGGCACGGATGCTTCGCATGCCCTCTTCGTGGGTGACTCCCCGCACGACATTCACTCGGGCGTTGCTGCCAGTGTCTACACGGTGGGCGCAACGTGGGGCGCCTTCTCGCGAGCCGAAATGGTCGCGAGCGGTGCCGACGTCGTCATCGACGACATCACCGACCTTCCCGCCGTCGTCCAGGCCTTTACCATCAATCGCTGAGCGGTTCAAACCTTCTGAGCGGTCTGGCTATCCTATTCATTGTACGGAGTGAGACTCAGACGACCGATGACCGCAGTGGCCCTGTCAGAACCAGTCAAGACGATAGCAGCGTACACAGCGGATCCGGACGTTGGCCTCGCAGCCGGCGGGGATCGCCGCGCGTTCGAACGACTGTACCGCATGCACGTCACTCGGGTGTTCTCGCTCTGTGCACGGATGGTGAATGACAGCGGTCGCGCGGAAGAGCTGACGCAGGATGTATTCGTGCGAGCCTGGGAGAAGCTGCACTTGTTTCGCGGCGAGAGCGCGTTCGGGACCTGGCTGCACCGGCTCACCGTGAACGTGGTGTTGAACGAGCGAAAAACCGAAGGGCGACAGCGATCGCGCGCCGAGGACGACGAAGAGGGCGACGCCATCGATCACCTGCCCAGCAGGCCACACGCACCGGGCGATCGCATGGACCTGGAGATGGCGATCAACAAGCTGCCGAAAGGCGCGAGACGAGTCTTTATCCTGCACGACGTTGAAGGCTACAAGCACGAGGAGATCGCCGAGATGCTCGGCGTGACGAGCGGGGCAACCAAGGCGCAGCTGCATCGCGCCAGAATGCTGTTGAGGAAGGCACTCACACGATGACCACACCGACCATGCATCTGGACTGCGACGGATTTGCGGATGCGCTCGCGGACTACCTCGAGGGCGATGCCTCCGAGAGTATTCGTTCGGCGGTCGACGCGCACGCCGCTTCCTGCTCCGCCTGCGCGCAACTGCTAGCGGACTTGCGCGGCATCAGCACCGAAGCCGTAGCGCTTCCGCTCTTGACTCCCTCGCGCGACCTGTGGAGTGGCATCGCCGAGCGGATCGACGCGCGCGTGATCCCGCTGGATGCACCGGTGGCGGCACGGCTGGTGACGCGTCGCGCCTGGCTGCGTCCCGTGCTCGCGGCGGCCGCATTGGTTGGCGTCACTGCTGGCATCACCCACTACGCCACACGGGCATCGTTGTCGGCATCAGCGTCATCTCAGGTCGCGAGCGCGACGCCGCGGCAAAACGTGCCGGCTCCCGTTGCCTCCACGCCAGTGCCGACAGCGACCGTTGAGTCGGCGCCCACCGAGCGGCCCGTCGAGTCGGCCGTCGCTCCAGTCCGTTCGCGCCGCGGCACCGCACTCACGGAACGTCGCGCGAGCTCCGTGGCACGATTGGCGAGCACCGCGCCTCGCGGTGACGTCGCCGATCCAGTCTTCAATTCAGAGATCTCCAAGCTCCGGCAGATCGTGCGGGAACGTCGTGCCCAGCTCGACCCAAAGACGATCGCCGTGCTCGAGCAGAGCATCGCCGTGATGGACTCTGCCATCGCGCAGAGTCGTGCGGCACTTCGGAACGATCCCGCAAGTGGTTTTCTCGCGACGCAACTCAATCGCTCGCTCGAGAAGAAGGTCGAGCTGTTGCGGATAGCGGCGCTGCTGCCTTCGCGCATCTAGAGGACACATGTTCAAGCCCCTGGTTCTGATTACCGTTGTCATTGCGCTCGCTGCACCAGCCGCGAGCGCCCAGTCCTCCAGCACGGAGGCGACGCGCGAACGGGCGCGCGAGCTCGCGGAGGCCCGAGCCGAGCGCGCGCGCGCGGCTGCCGAGGCGAGGGCTGAACGCGCTCGCGACAGGGCGGAGCACGATCGAGAGATTCAGGCAGAGCGCCAGGAGCGCAATCGCGCGGGCGTGCTCGACACCGTCGTCACCTTCCAGGCGCGGGGTGCGCTCATGGTCAGCTGCCCTGGCGGATCAGTGATCGTCACGGGATCCGATCGCGCCGAGATCAGGGTGCGCGCCCGCACCGAGAATGGGGCAATCCGCTTCACGAGCAACGGCTCGCGTGCCACACTGGAGCCCGCGTCAGGGCGTGGCTGCAGCGATGGACACTTCGAGGTCACGGTGCCCACCGGCACGAGGCTCTCGGCGACGACGTGGAGCGGGTCGGTGGATGTTCGCGGCGTGCATGGCGACATCGAGGCGCGTGCACAGAGTGGCGACGTCCAGGTCCGCGATGCGGGTGATCGGCTCGACATCGAGAGTCTCTCCGGCGACGTGTCCATCGCCGGCGTGAAGGGCGAGACCAGGGTCAACACCATCAGCGGGGCCATCGCGCTCAGCGCCGCGCGCGGCGACGTGACTGCGGAAACCGTGAGTGGCGACGTGGAACTGCGCGACGTGATCGCGAAACAGGTGCGGATCCACACCACGAGCGGCGACGTCGACTTCAGTGGCTCCATGCTCGACGGTGGCCGCTACGAATTCAACACCCACTCCGGTGAGCTCGTGCTCGGACTGCCGGCCGACATTGGCGCGGAACTGAGCGTGTCGACGTTCAGTGGCGGGATCGAGAGCGACTTTCCGATCACGCTCAAGGCAGGCGAACACGGCATCGGCGCTTCCCAGGCCAAGCGCCTCAACTTCACGCTCGGCCGTGGCACCGCGCGCATCGTCGCCGAGACCTTCAGTGGCGATATCACGCTTCGGAAGCGGTAAGGCGCTTCCGGTCTGACAGTCTGACAGTCTGACCCGGGCGAGCGGCTGCGCCGCCGCCCTCGTCTGACAGCGGGTCAACCGAAGTCTGACAGCTGTTGCCTACACGGCTCGGTCCCTCGCCGGGTGGGCAACGTTCTGTGTTCGGCTGGTGGCAAGAGCGGCGCATCAACCCAGTTGTGTAGATCATGACTGTTTGACCAGTCAGTTGACCCGCTGTCAGACGAGCCGCCGCGAAGCGGCAGCGGGTCAGACTGTCTGACCAGCAGACTGCCGTGCGGGCCCGCTGTCAGACGAGCCGCCGCGAAGCGGCCGGCGGGTCAGACAGTCAGACCGCCGTGCCCAGGCGATGGCTCATCACGCTATCAAGGGGGTATATTCAGCAACCCTCAAATGGAGTCTATCCCATGGGTGTTGCCTACACAGGAACACTTGTTCGATCCGGCGAAGAGCGTGCAACCCTCGTGCGTCGCACGTACGGTCTCGTCTTCGCCAGCATCATCGTCACGGCGGTCGGCGTCGCCTTCGGCCAAACGCAGCCCGGCCTCATGCAGGCCGTGCGCGATCATCCGTGGATCACCATGATCGCGCTGTTCGCGCCGCTCTGGATGGCGATGCGCGCCCGCGGCAATCCCATCCAGGGGCTCGGCCTCACGTTCGTGTTCACGTTCGTGGCCGGCATCATGATCTCGCCCGTGCTCTACATGGCCGAGCGATCGTCGCCTGGCGTCACGGGACAGGCGGGGATCCTCACGCTGTCGAGCTTCGGCGTGTTGTCGCTCTACGCCGCCGTCAGCAAGCGCGACTTCAGCGCCTGGGGCAGCTTCTTCATCGTCGGCCTCTGGGTGCTGATCGCGACGTCGATCCTGAACTTCTTCTTCCAGAGCGCCATCGCCTCACTGTGGATCTCCGCGGCAACGGTGCTCGTGTTCAGCGGCCTGCTGGTGTTCGACACGTGGCGCATCCTTCGCTCGGGCCAGTACGGACCGGACGACTACGTGCCGGCCGCGGTGAATATCTATCTGGACCTGCTCAACATGTTCCTCGCGATCCTGAGCCTGCTCGGAGGCGGACGCCGTCGCTGAGACGCGCCGGGCGCTGACCGCGGTCTTCGCCCATCCGGATGACGAGACGTACGCGACTGGGGCCACCATCGCGCGTTATTCGGCCGAAGGCGTTCGCTGCTCGTTGTATTGTGCGACCAACGGGGATGCCGGCAAGACGTCCGGCATCCCTGTTTCGTCGGCGGAGGAACTCGGCCGCATCCGCAAGGCAGAGCTGCGCGCGGCGTGCGGGGTACTCGGCATCGAGCGGGTGGAGTTCGGCGGCCATGACGACGGACGCCTCGGTCAGGCGGACGACCAGCAGGTCATCGGCGAGATCGTGCGGTTGATTCGCCAGGAGCGGCCCGATGTCGTACTGACCTTCGGGCCGGAAGGAGCGCCGACCGAGCATCGCGACCATCAGGCCATCTCGGGTATGGCGCGCCGCGCTTTCGAGTGTGCCGGCTCGGCGAATGAGTTCCCCGAGCAGCTCATGGGAAGCGTGCTGCCTCACCAGGCGCGCCGACTGTGCTTCGTGACGTGGCCCGCGCCGCTGCCTGGCGAGCTGTACCAGGCCGTTGGCCACCCCGCGCACATCCGTATCAATGCGCAGCACTGGAACGGCAAGAAGCGCGAGGCCTTCCTCAGCCACCGCTCACAACGCCAGCACGAGGCGAACTTCCAGCGCTACGCACTGGTCGACGCCGAATGCTATTCGGTTGCGGGGGGTGCAGCCGCGCCACCGAACGCCGAGGACCTCTTCAGCGGTATCTAGGCAGGGTGCACTCCACGACCGCTATGTCCAGGCAAAGCTGTCCGACTGTCAGACCACGGTCTCGATGGTGCGGGCCAGCGACAGGTCGTTCTCCGTAATGCCGCCCGCGTCATGCGTGGACAGCGTCAGCACCACCTTCGTGTACCGGATGTCGATGTCCGGATGGTGGTTCGCCGCGTCCGCCGCCGCCGCCACCCGCTGCACGAAGTCGATTCCGCCGGCAAAGGTCGGAAACGTCAGGGTCTTCGTCAGCACGTCGCCCCGCCGTGCCCAGCCCGGCAGCGATCCCAGCGCGCGCTGGATCTCGAGGTCCGATAATTTTGTTGGCATGTCCCTCGTTCGTGTGAGCATCGCCCGCGAATGATGATAGCCTTCGGGGGAGCCTTCGGCCATGCACATTCACTGGCTCAATGACGACACGACCGCCTCGAGCATCACGGCACCAATGAAACATCTGCTGTGGACCCTTGCCACCTTCGGGATTTTCGCGGGGCCGTGCGCCGCACAGGACACGCGTGCCACATCCGACAGCATCGTCGCCCCAATGCACCCGCCGCACTACTGGCGGACCGTGGCGGCGGGTTTCGTGACGAGCCTGCTCGCCCACGAGAGTGCCCACTTCGCCACTTCACTCGTGCTGGGTGGACATCCCTCACTCGGGTTCAACAAGGGGCGACCTACCGTGTACTCCGGTTTCGACGTGATCCGCGACCGGCATAAGCAGTTTCTCTTCTCCAGCATGGGGCTGAATGTGCAGGCCGCCCTGGACGAAGGCGTGCTCGACGTTCCGCACGCGCGCGGATCGGCATTCGAGCGCGGGGTGCTCGCGGGTGGCATCGGCACCGCACTCTTCTACATCACGATTGGACGCACCGCGTCGGTGAGCGACGTCGACTTCATGGCGCGAACGTCATCACTCAACAAGACCGACATCACCTTGATCTACGGCGGCATTGCGGCCCTGCAGATGTTCCGTATCAGCCGGGATGGTCACTACGCCAATTTCTTCCTGCGCCCCAACCGGATCGGGCGCGAGGGGCTCCTTGTCGGCGTGGACGTGCGGCCTCAGTGATCGGCGCCCAGGACCCAGCCGTCGCTCAGCTCCTCGATGACGTCCAGGCCCGAAGCCTTCATGACGAGGGCGGTCGGCAGGTTGTCCCTCGATTCGACATTGAAGAGCAGCACGTAGCCGCCGTGGACTCGAACCGAGTCACCGAACGCCTTCAACGACCGCGCCTCCTTCGGATACGGCAGCGCGTGCGACGGTCGCTGCAGGTAGAAGTAGACGGCCGCCGGCCAGTTCGAGTAGAGCGGGCCGCCCGTGCCCTCGCGGCGCGCCCACGCGAGAACCTCGCTGTCGTGCCATTGCTGTCCCGCGAAATCAGACCCCCATGTCATCGCATAGTGCGCGCTCACACGCGTGGCCGCGACGCCGGCGCACCACCACGCGACAAGTGCGGTGGCAAGCGCCACGCGTGCGACGACCAGTCGGGTTTCCCGCCACCAGACTGAAAGGCCGACTGCCGCCAGTATCATCGCGAGGAGCAGCGCAGGCGCAAAGATGCGCTCGTCGAAGGGGATACCCGGATCGGCAAACAGCCGTGAGGCGCCGAGCAGCCCGGCATAAGAGGCGAGCAGCAGCGACGCGACCTGCACGAGTCGCGACGCAATGTCTGCGTCCGTCGGGGCGTCGGGCCGCGCCCGCCGCATGTGCCAGAAGCCGATCGCGGTTGACAATGCGAGTACGCTCGCCGCGGCCAGCGCGATCACCGCACGGTGGGCGAGCGGATCGGAGTCCGCGCCGGCATCCGGGACCAGCCAGGCGACGAGGGTGCTGCCCCCTTGCGCCAGTGATTT
>JBKJUW010000007.1:0-12530 GCA_046589725.1 Gemmatimonadaceae bacterium | reverse complement strand
CGAAAAGTTGCAGCACGACGGTGAGCGCGGGCGATAGCAGTCGCCCGTGTCGCGGGATTTCTGGCATGGTACGTCCTTGGGATTGGGGTTTCACGAACAGTGGCTGTGGTGGTGCGGCCTCGATCACGTTCGGATTTGGTTGGAGTCGAACGCGCTCGCGACGTTTTTGCGTTGTCCAGGTCTGATGTCCGAGCTTTCTGTTCTTTCCGCCAACTGTCGTCGCACGTCACGCAGTGTTGTCACAGCAGCACCGCGACGACAGTTGGCGGACTCGCGGACGGGACGAAGTCGGCATGTGAGCACTGGACGCTAGATAACGCCGATGCGTGTGCCCTCGTCGGTGTGTTGATCCAACTGATATTCAGCGCATCTGAGCATCCAGCCATTGTGCGAGGTGCGCGCGCTGTTCGGCGCTCGCGTCCGGTCGCTCCGCCAGCGTCCATCGGTCGCCATGGACGAAACCCAACGTGACGGGCACACTGACCTGCTCGCCGAGCCGTGAGACGAGCAGCGTTACACGATCACCGGGGCGATGTGTGCGTACGAGCACGTCGACGCCACCGCTGCCCGGCCGCACCTCGTTAATGGCGAGGAGCTCGTCACCAGCATCGAGGCCGGATCCGTATCCCGGTGTGCCGCGCGCGATGGATCCGACAATCCACCCGCCACTCACCTGGCGCACGCTGACGCCGAGCGTCGCGACGAAGGAGGAATCTGGCGTGGTGTCGAAGCGAAGCCCGTACCAGTCGAGCATCTCCGCGTAGTCGAGCTCCTCGGTGGTGTCGAGTGCGCGGTGAAAGAATGGGCGCAGGTCGCTTCCCGCCACGTCACTGGCCACCGTCTGGAATTCGGCCGGCGTGTAGCCTCTGGCACCAGTGTAACGGGCATACGCGCGGCGCATGACGTCATCAACGCTGCGCACGCCGTTCGTCATGCGTCGGATATGCG
Organism: Gemmatimonadaceae bacterium; assembly: GCA_046589725.1. Lineage (GTDB taxonomy): Bacteria > Gemmatimonadota > Gemmatimonadetes > Gemmatimonadales > Gemmatimonadaceae > AG11. Next base: position 11,582 of record JBKJUW010000007.1, on the reverse strand, counting down.
CATCCAGCACCAGACCGACCAGCGAGCCCTTTGTGTAGTAGCTGATACTCGTGTTGACGGAGTTTTCATCCGGGCGATACTGCTTGATCCAGGCATCGTAGGACGCCATCGCGAGCGGCTGCACGAGGCGACCGGGCCGATTCTGTAGCGTGCGGATCGCGTCGGACACGTCGGCCAGCGCCTGCGCACGCGTCGCGAGCCCCGCGCGCGGAGGAAGCAGCCAACTGTAATAGTCGGTGAGCCCTTCGGCGATCCAGAGGCTCCTTGTGTAGTTCTCGTTCTCGTAATCGAACGGTCCGAGCTCTACGGGGCGGAGTCGCTTGACATTCCACGCATGCGTAAACTCGTGCGCGGCGAGACCGATCCAGTTGTGGTATGCCGAGTCCGTCTGCGTACTCTTGCGTTGTGCGAGCAGGACGGTGGACCCTTTGTGCTCGATGCCGTCGTACGAGTCCACGAGGAAGTTGAAGAACACGTACTTCGCATACGGCAGGACACCCCACATGCGCTGCTCCGCGAGCACGATCTTGCCGAGATCCGCAACGGAGCGATCGGTATTCCAGAGGGTGGAGTCGCCCACGTTCACGAGGAAATGCGACTTGCCCAGCACCACAAACTCGCGCACCTGCGGGTTGCCAGCCACGATCGGGGAATCCACGAGCTCGTCGTAGTCGGCGGCCACGTAGTGATGCGCGGCTCCGTCAGCTGCGGGCGGCATGGAAGTGATCGACTTCTGCCAGTTCCCTGCAAGCACAAGCGCTACTTCGTGGGGACGATGCGCGCGCTCGACGAGAGTGATGAACGTGGGCGCGCCGTTGATGAGCGCGAACGATTCCTCCACCCAATCCAGGCGTCCCGCGCGCTCGTGCGCAAAAACGCGATAGGTGAGGGTCACCCGACCAGTGCGCGGGGCGTCGATGGTCCAGCGATTCTTGCGCGTCTTGTACACCCGAAGCTCCGTCCCGAATGACGACGTCGCCCGCACGCTCTCCACGTTCCGCGCGAACTCGCGCACGAGGTACGATCCGGGCGTCCATACCGGCATCATCAGCTCGAGCGTCGGCGTGCCGTTGGCGGGATAGCTCGCCTCGACCTCGAGGTAATGCGTCGCAGGTGCCGGAATGCGCACCGTGTACTGAACTGGGGCGAGTCCCTGTGCGCTCAGCCTCCTAGCGGCAAGCAGGAGGACGCAGAGAGCGACGTGCGACATCAAGCGACGACGCGAGTGGTGACAGCAGCGCAGCATTGTTCCTCGGGGTGAGTGAATACTGGGAGTATGCGCAGGTGGGTCAGCCAGGCACGACAATCGGTGCCACACCAGCGTCGCGCAGGTAGCCGCCAACAACCGACGCATACTGTGCGATCGCAACCTCGGGCTCCTCGATTTCCGGATGCCATCGCTTCTCCCACTCGAAATTGTACAAGCCGCGGTAGCCACTCCGCGCAAGCGCCTCCACCTGCCGACGAACCGGAACCTCGCCAGTTCCAGTCAACACATACCGACGGTCCGCCCCGGTCGGCACCGAATCCTTCAAGTGCGTATGACGAATCAATCGACCAAGCTCCCGCACGCTGGTCTCCGGCGACTCCCCACCGACGAACGTATGATGCGCATCCCACAACAGTGCGACCGCCGACGAATCCACCAGTCGCATGATCTCCAGTAACGTCGGTGAATCGACGAAATCCCCATGCGACTCCAGTAGCACCGTCACCCCACGCGGCTGTGCATACGCGCCCAGCTCACGTAACCCGCGCGCGATGTACGCAAGCTGCGGCGACCTCGGCGCGCCCTTCACGAGCGTGTTCCCGAACACACGCACATACGGCGTCCCCAGTGCACTCGCGACATCGATGAAGCGCCGCGTCTCGGCCATCGCCTCGGCATACTTCGCAACGTCCCTCTCGTGCATGTTGATCGACGCGCCCAGCACGGGTACGACGAGCCCGCGATCTCGTAGCTCGCGCCTGGTCTGAGCAATCTGCGACGGCTGAAACTCTGGGCGCTGCGACAGGTCCAGCGTTTCCAGGATCCCGCGCAGTTCCACCGCGGCAAAGCCATGCGCCGCCGCGAAGTCCAGCGTCGGGATCCAATTCCACTTGGGCGTGCCGAGCGTCGAGAATCCCAGCGGCAGCCGCATCGCCGTCGCCGCACCGCCGGACGCACCCGCCCGCACACCTGCACAGCCCGCGACCAGCGAACCAGCCGCCGCAGCGACAAAATCACGTCGATTCATCATGCGAACTCCACGAAACGCTCGCGCGTCAACTGCACGAGCTCGTCCACCGGCCGTTCCCAGATCGATTCATTGAAGATCTCCACCTCGATGGGACCGCAATATCCCGCGCGTTCGATCTCGCCGCGAATCCGCCGGAGCTCGATCACACCGTCGCCCATCATGCCACGGTTCATCAGCACGTTCTTCACCGGAACGAGCCAGTCGTTCACATGATACCCGGCGATGCGATCGCCAAGCGCCGCAATCTCTTCCGCGCGCTCTGGCTCCCACCACACGTGGTAGACGTCCACGACCACGCCGACGTTCGCCGCATCGAACTGCTCCGAGATCAGTCGCGCTTCACGCATTGTCGTGATGCACGACCGCTCCGCGGCGAACGCGGGATGCAGGGGCTCGATGCCGAGTCGCACGCCGCGCTCCCGCGCATATGGGGCGATCTCGGCGATGCCATCGGCCACCATTTTGCGCGCCGCGGCGATGTCCCGATCCGGCGCCGCACCGCACACGAGCACCAACACCTCCGCGCCGAGCGCTGCCGCCTCATCGATTGCGCGACGATTGTCCTCGATGCGCGCCGACCGCTCGGAGGCCGTCAGCGCGGGAAACATGCCGCCTCGACACACGCTCGATACCTTTAGCCCGGCATCGCGCACCAGCTTCACGGCGACATCCAGCCCGGTCTCCGCAATCTTGTGCCGCCACAGCGACACATACGGCACCCCATTCCGAGCGCAAGACTCGACGACCTCACGCAGCGACGCCCGTTCGGCTGTCGCCTGGTTGAAGCTCAGTCGCCGCGCATCCGCGAGTGGCGCCGCATTTTCCGCGGAAGCGGACGGCGAAGGAGACAACATCGTTGCGCCCAGCGCACCCTGCGGCCCCGTCATTCGATCCCCGCCGCGGCGAACACGATTTTCGCCCGCGCGACCGCACGGTCCGCATCCTCGATCAACTCGGCCGCATCGGCAAGACGTATCAGCTCGGCGAGATGCACCGCCGTTCGCGCGCCCTCGGCGCCACCCAGCATCCTGAAGTGCGACTGATGTCCGTTCAGGTACGCGAGGAACACGATGCCCGTCTTGTACGCATGCGTCGGCCGCTTGAAGATGTGACGCGACAGCGGAACGGTCGGCCCGAGCAGCGCGCGATACTTCTCGATGTCTCCCGCATCGAGCGCCTGAAGCGCCGCTGAAGCGACGGGTGCGATGCCGTCGAAGATGCCGAGCAGCGCGTCGCTGTGCTCACTCGCGGTGCCCTCGATCAGCTCCGCGAAGTTGAAGTCGTCGCCCGTGTACATACGCACGCCCGCGGGCAGCCGACGCCGCATGTCGACCTCACGCTGCGCGTCCAGCAGCGAGATCTTGATCCCGTCGACCTTGTTGCTGTGCTCCCGGATGACGTCGAGGCAAACATCCATCGCCTCGTCCAGATCGGTCGTGCCCCAATAACCCGCGAGCGCCGGATCGAACATGTCACCAAGCCAGTGGAGGATCACCGGCTGCTTCACCTGGCGAAGGATGTCTCCGTACACACGGCGATAGTCGTCGGCAGATTGTGCGGCCTCCGCGAGCGCGCGACTCGCCATCAGGATGACACGACCTCCCTCTCCTTCGACGAACCCCACTTGCTCCGCGTATGCACGCGATACATCAGCTATCGTGACGGTCGGGCCAGCCCGGAGATGATCGGTGCCGGCACCGCACGCGATGCCGCCACCCTCGGCACGACTCTCGGCGAGGGCGCGTCGAATCAGCTCCTGCGCCGACGCCCACGTGAGTCCGCCGCCGCGCTGTGCCGTGTCCATCGCTTCGGCGACGGAGAATCCGTAGCGCCACAGATGGCGCCGGAACGCCAGCGTCGAGTCCCAGTCGATGGCGTTTTCCGTGAAGACGTCGACGTCGCGTCGCGGATCCACCACGACATGCGCCGCCGCATACGCGATCCGGCTGCGAAAGAGCCCACTCGGCGGAGTCCACGCTGGCGCCTCACGAAGCGTGAACGGCGCGACACCCCCATCCAGTCCCGGCAGGTTCAAGGTGGCGCTCATCGGCAATCCTTACGCACGGGCGGAAGCGGCGCCGCGCGGAAGGGCAGGGACGTCGAGCCATCGCTGTTCCGCCCATGACTTCAACCCCAGCTCCGCGAGCTGCACACCCTTCGCTCCTTCATAGAAGTCGTGGATGTACGGCGTATCGATTGCCACGTGGCGAAGGAACAGCTCCCACTGGTGCTTGAACGCGTTGTCGAACTCGCCGTTGTCGGGGACGTCGGCCCAGTCAGCGAAGAAGTCGAACGGATTCTCGATATCCGGGTTCCAGGTTGGCCGAGGCGTGTTGACGCGATGCTGTGTCTTGCATCCGCGCAGGCCCGCGACGGCGCTGCCTTCGGTGCCGTCCACCTGGATCGACAGCAGTTCGTCGCGATAGACGCGCACGGTCCACGACGAATTGAACTGCGCGATGATCTCGTTCTCTGCGCCAGCGAGACGGAAGGTTCCGTATGCCGAATCGTCCGCGGTGGCGACGTAGGTCTTGCCCTGTTCGTCGACGCGCTTGGGGACATGCGTCGCGCCGATCGCCTGGACGGCGGTCACTTCGCCGAAGGTGTGATCGAGTACGTAGCGCCAGTGACAGAACATGTCGGCGATGATCCCGCCGCCGTCTTCGCTTCTATAGTTCCAAGACGGACGCTGCGCCGGCTGAAGGTCCCCTTCGAAGACCCAATAGCCGAACTCGCCGCGCACGCTGAGGATGCGTCCAAAAAATCCCGCGTCGACGAGCCGCTTGAGCTTCCGGATACCCGGCAGGAAGAGCTTGTCCTGCACGACGCCGTGCTTCACGCCCGCCGCATCCGCGAGGCGCGCGAGGTCGAGCGCTTCCTCGGTACTCACTGACAGCGGCTTCTCGCAGTAGACGTGCTTGCCCATCACGATCGCGCGGCGGACGTTCGGCGCGCGCAGATTCGTGAGCGTCGCATCGAAGTAGACGGTGTCGGCCTTGTTGGCGAGCGCTCCCTCGAGGTTGGTGGTGTAGCGCTCGATGCCATGGGTCGCGGCGAGCGCCTTGAGCTTCCGCTCGTCGCGCCCCACGAGGATCGGGTCGGGCATGAGCCGCGAGCCATCAGGCATTGGAACGCCGCCCTGTCGCCGGATCGCGACAATCGAGCGGATGAGATGCTGGTTGAGCCCCATCCGTCCGGTGACGCCGTTCATGACGATGCCGATAGTGTTGCCCGCCATTCCGCTACCTCGTTAGTGGGAAAAACGTTGATCGTTTGAAGTTGTTCGTGGGCAGCGCGGATCTTGATCAAAGAACGTTGTTCGGATTTATCGCGAATCCAGCGAATCTGACGAATCAACGCGATTTATTCAGCGCGCCGATTCACGATCCAATGATCAAAAGCGATTTCCATTTTGTTGGACTGTTCAACAGAAGTGGTGTTCCTGGAACAGAAGTGCGCTGCTACGTAGCGTGCCGCCACGAGGAGCAATCCGCGGAGATCCGCTGGTTTCCGCGATGATCCGCGCTGCCCCCCGAGGTTGTTGTCGCCCTTGAAGAGGATTCGCGGAGATTCGTTTGAGATTCGCGGGATTCGCGATGCCAACGACCAACGCGGAACGTCGGTTCAACTTCCAACTAATGCACAACCAGTCCACTCAGATCCTCCTCGAATCGCCGCCGCGGCAACAGGGAGATGGCAACGGCGCCTGTGATGGCAAACGCCACAAGTGTCGAAAAGCCGGTGACATACGACCCTGACTGATCCCGCAGCCGCCCCACCAGTACTGGCGCCAACGCCTCGGCCACACCATCCGCCGCGAGGACGATGCCCATCGCCCTGCCGAGCACGCGGGTGCCGAAGAGTTCCGCGGCCATCAGCGGGATGACCATGTATTCTCCGCCCAGGCCGATGCCGAACACCACCGCGAACATCAGCACAGCAGTGCGCCCGCTTGCGAATATCAGGATCGGGATCGACGCCGCGACGAGGAGATAGATCAGCAGCATCACATGCTTCTTCGCCCAGCGGTCGGCGAGCCATCCCATGCCCAGTCGGCCCACAAGGCTCGCCGCCAACGTCAGCGACGCCACCGTGGCCGCGGCGCCCTGCGCGTAGCCATTGTCCAGGGTCAGGTAGAGCTTGAGGTGCTGGTTGGCTCCGCCCACGGCGGCGATCGAGCACATACTGCCGATCATCAATAGATAGAAGGCGGGCTGTCGAAGGACCGCGCCGATGGGGGCGGCCGCCGGTCGCGGCGTATTCGCTGGCGCGACGCCGGCGGGCGGCGCCTCCTGCACGAACAGCGCGAGCGGCAGGGCGATCACGATGATGGCGCAGCCAAGGATCGCGAGGGCGGCGTGCCAGCCGAATGCGCGAACGAGTCGAACCGCGATGAGCGGAACGAGCGCCCCACCCAGGCCGATGCCGAGGTAGGCGAATCCCATCGCCCGTCCGCGCGCAGCGCTGAACCAGCGTGACAGCAGGACCTGATTGGGCAGCGGGCCGCCGAGGACGTACCCGATCGCGTTGAAGAGATAGAAGAAGTAGAAGCCTGAGAGCGTGGAGATGGAGCCGAGCCCGATAAGCGCCGTGCCCGCCATGAGGATACCGGCGATCATGAGGCGACGTGGCCCGAACCGGTCCACGAACCAGCCCGCCGCGAAGCCGAACAGCGGGCCCACGACCAGCTTGCTCAGCGCGTTGCCGGAGGTGACCTGCGCTCGCGTCCAGCCGAAGTCCTTGACCATGAAGTCGTAGAAGAACGGCAGTCCGTAGAGGGCAAGCCCTACGATCGCGAAGAGCGATGTGAACGACGTCGCGGCCACGCGGGCTTGTGCGGAGCGCGGCGGTGGATCGTGTCGCATGGCGTTGGGAGGCGGCTGGTCCTGATGGGCTGCGCGGGACGAGACAATTTGCTCGTGGTACGTTCAAATTCACCAGAGGGATGGCGGCCGTGCCCGCTGCCGGAGGGGTTTTGGGTGGCAGTGGCTGGTGTGCGGGTCAACCTTGCGCAGTCGCGTGATGAGCCGTACGATGGTCGGTGCCGCCGAGGTTTTCTCCGCTATCGCTGCTGTGTCCGTCATCTTCTGTTTACGCGAAAGTGACGATTCGAAATCAGGGGCGGTCTACATAGCTCACAACACGTTGCCAGCGAACGGCGTCCTCTCTGGCGCCACAGGCCCACCCGAACGCCCACGGTCCGGCGCTCCCCGCTGGATGGCAGGACACCCGATTTACGCTGGCTGTGCTCGACCACCTGGTCGCGCACTCTTGGGTTTTTGATTTTGCGTATGATTGTTCGTTGACCGAACAAATAGCAGGATCCGGCGCAGTATTTCGACTGCCCGGTCGATGTCGTTCGTCGCAGTTCTCTTCGCCTACCGGTTCCATCAGGTCGGTCTCACCCGCTTCGGAGCATTGCCTACCATGAAGCGTCGGCTCATCACCGTCGGTATATTCGCCGCTTGCGCTCTCCTTCTGTCCACCTCGGGCGCCTCGGCGCAAGAGACCACGGGCAGGATTTCAGGTACCATCACCGGTACCGAGAGCAACCTTCCGATCCAGGGCGTTCGCGTCACGCTGCTCGGCACCCAGCAGACCGTGACCACGAATCCCCTGGGCCGCTACACGCTCGTGGGCATCGTGCCCGGCATGTGGCGTATCCGCACGTCGGCCATCGGCTATACGCCGGTCGTGATCGACAGCATCCCGGTGCGTGCGGGACAGACGGCGAACGCCGACATCTCGCTCAAGCACCAGACGGTGCAGCTCGAGCAGATCGTGGTCACCGGATACGGATCGCTCGCCAAGCGCGACGTCACCGGCGCCATCGGTCAGGTCTCGGCGCAGGAGATCAAGCAGGAGCCGGTGACGAACGCCATCGACGCGATCAAGGGACGCATTCCTGGCGTCGACATTGTCTCGACCGGGTACAAGCCCGGCGACGGCGTGCGCGTTCGCATTCGTGGTCAGCGTTCGCTCAAGGCCTCGAACGATCCACTCTACGTGCTCGATGGCATTCCGATCGCCGGCGGCATTGGTGACCTGAACCCGAGCGACATCGAGTCGATCGAGGTGCTCAAGGATGCCAGCGCCACGGCCATCTACGGCTCGCGCGGCGCCAACGGTGTCGTCCTCGTGACGTCCACGAAGGGCCGGGCGGGCAACACCCGCACGACGTACGACACGTACGTCGGCGCGCAGACCGTACTGCGCAAGGTCGACGTCTTCGGTCCCCAGGGCTACGCGGACTACAAGCGCGAGGCGTATCGGAACGCTGGTCTCTACAAGTGCGCGGGAGTGCTGTCACAGTCGGTCTGTCCCGAGGGCGATGCTGTCGTCTTCTATTCGGAAGAGATCGCGGCCATGAAGGCCGGAACCTTCACCGACTGGCAGGACCTCATCACGCGCCGAGGTTCACAGGTGAGCCACCAGCTCGCCATCACGGGCGGCAGCGATCGCAACCAGTTCGCAGTGAGCGGAAACCTGCTCAAGCAGACCGGCATCACGCTCTCCCAGGATTACGACCGCAAGTCGATGCGCACGAGCTTCGAGGGCCAGGCAAACTCGCGCTTTCGCGCCGGCGGTTCGGCGCTGATCGTGCGCAGCGTGCAACACCTCGGACGCGGAGACGGCCTGTACGGCGAGGCCATCGCGGACAGCCCACTCAGTGTGGCCTATGACAGCGTCGGCGGTGTCATCTTCAAGCCCACGCCCGATGCACAGCGCGACAACCCGCTGTCAGACGTCGCCAACGACATCGAAGACAATCTGCGCAACAGAATCTTCGGGACACTCTTCGGCACGTTGAACCTGGCCGACGGGCTCGACTATCGGGTGAATTTCGGGCCGGACTTCACCTTCTTGCGCAATGGCCAGTTCACCGGCGCGCAAACGCAGGCCAACCAGGGCGCGGGCAATCAGGCGCAGATCAGGGACCAGAAGACCTTCGACTTCACACTGGACAACATCGTCACCTACAAGAAGGCGTTGGGCAGTGCCCACAAGGTGGATGCGACGCTGCTGTACTCCATCGAGAAGCAGAGCTTCGAGGAGAACTACGGCAAGTCGAGCTCCCTCCCCTACGAAAGCGCGAAGTACTACAACCTCGGCGCCGGCGCCACGATCGAAGGCATCAGCAGCCAGATCTCGGAGTGGTCGCTCCAGTCGTACATGGCGCGCCTCAACTACACGCTGCTCGACAAGTATCTGCTCACCCTGACCAGCCGCGTCGATGGATCGTCGCGGCTTGCCGAAGGGAACAAGTACGCATCATTCCCCTCGGTGGCGCTGGGCTGGCGCGTGCTCGACGACGCGCTCGGTCAGCAGCTCGGACCGCTCAACAGCCTCAAGCTGCGCGGGTCCTACGGCACCACTGGCAACACATCAGTGAATCCGTACCAGACGCAAGGCGGACTCGCGCGCACGACGTACTCGTTCGGCAGCTCGGCCGGATTTGGCTATCGTCCGGGATCGCTCCCGAACCCCGAGCTGCAATGGGAGAAGACGTCCACGTTCGACGGGGGCGCCGACTTCGGCCTCCTCAACGGGCGGTTGACCGGCGCGCTCGACTATTATCGCGCCAACACCACTGACCTGCTCCAGGATCGCAACCTGCCGCCGTCCACCGGTTACGGCAGCATCACGCAGAACGTGGGCGCCACGAGAAACACCGGCGTCGAGCTCGCGCTCTCGGCGATCACGCTCGACGGATGGCATGGGTTGCGGTGGACGAACGACATCACCTACGCGAAGAACAAGAACGAGATCGTGTCGCTCAATGGCGGAAAGGTCGATGACCCGGGCAACCTCTGGTACATCGGGCTGCCCATCAACGGCGGCGGCAACAACATCTGGCGGGACTATCAGTTCGCCGGCATCTGGCAGACCGCCGACGCCGCCGAAGCCGCGAAGTACGGGCGCCGTCCGGGCGATATCCGCATCTCGGACTTGAATGGAGACGGAAAGTTCAACGATGAAGACCGGATGATCCTGGGAAATACCTATCCCTCCTGGACCGGCGCCTACAGCTCGCGCATGGATTATCGCGCGCTGGACCTCTCCTTCCAGGCGATCACCCGCCGCGGATTCCTCATCCGGAACAACCTTCAGCGCGGCAACTCACTGGCGGGACGATACAATGGTCCTGCGGTGGATTTCTGGACTCCCAATAATCCGAGCAACACCGCCCCGCGTCCCGACAAGAACACCGAGAGTCCGTACTACGGTGAAGCCCGCGGCTACGAAGACGGTTCGTTCGTCAAGATCCGCAACATCACGCTCGGTGCCAGGGTGCCAACACGCTATCTCGAGCGTGTCGGTGCGCAGTCGATGCGCCTGTACCTGACAGCGCAGGACCCGTTTCTCTTCTCGAGTTCGTCCGTGCTGGATCCAGAAGGGCAGACAGGTAGCGGCGTCCCCTCGTACCGCACGTTTCTCCTTGGTGGGAGCTTCGGCTTCTAACCGATGACACTTTCCATGACATCCATGACTCATCCCATCTCGCGTCGACTGATAGCGCCCCTCGCCGCCCTCTGTCTGGGCGGTGCAGCGGGATGCGTCGATCTCACCGAAACGCCCATCACCGGCATCACGAGTGCGTTCTACAACACGCCGGAGGGGTTCGAGAACGCGGCGAATGCCATGTACGAACCGATGCGCCCATTCCTGCCCGACCAGCCCGGCGCCACGTTCACCGTATTCGGCACCGACGAGTTCCAGAAAGGCGCCGATGGCAGCTACAAGTACTTCAACGACTACACCGCGCAGCTGAACGGAGAAGTCGACTACATCCGCAACACGTGGTCCAACTTCTACCGTGGCATCAATACGACCAACACGGTGATCGCCGCCGCGAAGGATGCCCGTGTGCCTGACGCACAGAAGACGCTGCGCACGGCGGAAGCACGATTCCTTCGTGCGATGTACTTCTTCACCCTCGTGCGCACGTACGGCGACATCCCGCTTCCGCTCGTCCCCACGGCAGGCGTGGCGACCGAAACGACTCGTGAGCCCGTCGCCAAGGTGTACGACGCGATCATCGCCGACCTGCTGTTCGCCGAGGCGAACCTGCCCGATGTAGCGAAGGACTATGGGCGCGCCACGAAGCCCGCGGCCCAGCATCTTCTCTCGCTGGTCTACCTCACGCGCGCGGCAGCTGGCGACATGGCGCTCGCCGCGGCCAAGGCGAAAGCCGTCATCGACAACTCGAAGTTCGGTCTGCTGCCGCGGTACAAGGATGTGTTCGACTTCAACAACGAAGTCAACAAGGAAGTGATCTTCTCCATCCAGTTCACCGCAGATCCCTTGACGACCGGTGGCGGCAACAGCCTCCACCTGTAC
>JBKJUW010000080.1:0-6648 GCA_046589725.1 Gemmatimonadaceae bacterium | reverse complement strand
CGGATTTCGGAAGTGATGCGACTCGTCGACGATCAGGGCCGAATACGGCTGCGATGGACTCCGTCCCCGGCTCAGTGATTCGTGTGAGACAAATGCGCACGGCACTCCCGCATGCGCTTGCGCCGCGAGCCAGGTGGTGCGCAGTCCCGCCGGCGCGACCACGAGTGGATTCCCCCACCGCCGTGCGAGGGCGAGGGCCACAAACGTCTTTCCGCGACCGACGTCTTCGCCGATGAGACAGCCGCCGTGTGCGCCGAGCGCGCGCTGCGCACGTGCGATGATGCGGCGCTGATCCAGCCGCAGCACGATGTCGCCAAGTTGCGCCGGCGGCAGCGCATCGAGGACAGCGCGGGCAATCGCTGCGCGTGCAGCGATCAGTCCAGCGGCTGCGTGTGACACCAGGCGACCAGGGGCGCAACGTCGGATCGGCGAATGCGATAGGCACGGCACGCCGCCATCAGCAGGTGGTCTGCCGTTGGCACGTCGCCGAACCGTGCGCGTTCAGCGATGGGAGCCAGCACGCTCCTCGCGTGTCCCCAGTCAAGCGGGATTGGCAGGAGCGCGAGGGTCCACGCGAGGTACCGTTTCCAGCCGCCGCGCGCCGGCTCCGCAATCGCGTTGAGGAATGCTGCGGCAACGGGCGAGTTGAGGAGCGCGGTCAGTGCCAGGGCGTCGACATGATCGTCGCACGCGATCACGTAGCAGCTGTTGAGTGGAACGGTTTGATCGCCCGCGGGCAGCAGAGCGGCGCGGGGCGTTCGCCCGAAGTCGCTCCACACGACTCGCGGCCGGGAAAAGTCTGCCGCCTCCGTGCGAAAGAGCGTCCACCATGCGCCGCCGCTGCGGAGATCGGTGCGGTTGACGAGCTGTCGTCGCCATGGAGCGAGCCAGCGCGCAGCGCCAGCCGGCAGGGACCGGAGTGGTCGCCCGGGGAGATCATGCGTCCAGATGATCGCGCTTCGCGACGGTGGGATGGACCAGGGCACGACGGCATCGCCACGAAGGAGCGGTCGGACCCGGTCGCGCTCGACCACTCCGGTTCTTCCCAGCGATTCCACCTGGATGGTATCGCCTGTCTCGCCAGTTGCCTCGACGATGAACGCATCGTTGCACCCGCACTTCACCCCCAGGGTCGCTCGGCCGAGCGGGCCGTCGCGCAACGAAGCGCCTCCTGCGACGATGCGATCGAAGGCGGCACGCACCTCGGGAGGAAGCAGGAGCCAGGGACTCGCGCTGTCCTCGGCGTCGAGGCGAAGCCGGGCCTCGGTCGACTGCCATGCGATGTCGAGGGTCCTGCGACGCACCGTGAGGCACGTCGGCGCCTCCGACTCGCGTCGGCGCGTGGCGATCAATATTGACGGATAGACCGCGGCTTCGAACGACGCCGGCGCCTCAGACCAGTCTTCACAAGCGCGAATGCGGGTGTGTGCACCGAGGAAGCGGCGTACGCCGCCGCCGGCGAGGGAGCACCAGAGCTTGGCCGGCAGCAACAGGGCGATGCAGCCGCTGGGCGAAGCGAGGCCCACGCTTCGCTCCACGAAGAGGGCAGCGAGGTCGACTTGCGCCGCGAAGCCGCGGGTGGCGTGTCCGCCGAGGGCGCCGGGTTCCCAGGCGGCTTCACGAAAGACCGTGTACCGCGCCTTCAGCGCGACTCGCGAGGCGGGGGGAATGTTGTGCAGTCGGACCCAGGGCGGGTTTCCGACGACCAGGTCGAATCCGCCGCGCGCATGGGCGGCTCCGAAATGCGATGGGAACGAGAACGGCAGTGCGCCGCCGTCGAGCAGGCGCCGACGGTCACGCCTGAGGGCACTCGCACGGAGCCGTTCGAGCCGCATTTCCTCCCGGGTCGAAACTCCCGGCGTCGTTCGTTCGCCAAATAAATCTCGCGTACGTTGCGCGCGCAGGCGCTCGCGACGCCGGTCAGAGACCATGGCGAGCTCGCGGTCGATCGTGGCGACGGCGCGCTTCCGTTCCTCGCCTTCAATGGACCGGCGCAACGGCGCCTTCCGCGGACCGGCGGCGCGTGCGTAACGGTCACGAAGCTTCACGAGCACGTGCGGTGGTCCGAGAAGCGACGGAGGAGCACTGAACGCATCGCCGGCGAGCGCGTCGCCCACGCGAACATTGCAGTCGAGATTGGGCAGGGGCGGAACGGCCGACATGCGACGCTCGCCGCTCTCGATGACCACGGAGAGCCACAGCCGCAGCTCGCAGAGCCATACCGCGGTGGGATTGACGTCCACGCCATGAATGGAGCGCGAGAGCACATCGCGTCGAATGGCCGTGATACCGCGCGTGTCACCGCAGGCCTGATGCAGTCGTCCAAGTCGCTCGAGCACATACACGAGGAACGCGCCCGATCCGCACGCTGGGTCGAGCACCGTGAAGTGGCGCAGTCGACACCCAAGCTCACGCGCGCCAAGATCGCTGAGCGAGGTCCCGGCGAGCAGAGAGCAGATGTCCTCCGGGGTGACCCTGTCGCAACTGAGCGACTCGGCCAGCGCCATGTCCACCACGCGTGCGACCATCGGTTGCGGGGTGTAGAATGCCCCGCTGGTCCTCCGCTCCCGCGAGGCCATGAGTGACTCGAACGCACGGCCAAGCATTTCCGGATCGATGGCGGCGTCGGACCAGTCGGACTGTCCCTCACGCGCCGTGAAGCGATACGCGCCAAGCAACCGTCCGAAAAGCGCACCTATGGCTTCGTCGGAGAATCGTGCCGACGCGTGACGCTTCTCGAGCGCGCTGCGCGCGAACAGGCCGCCGTTCAGGTACGGGATGTTGCCGAACTTCCGCGCCGCCGCGGAGCGGTTGCGCGCGGGTGTGTTCAACGTACCGAAGAACAGCGGAAGCAGGACGCGTTCATGGAACCTTCCCCCTCGCGCCATGCAGGCGTCGAAGCATCGCGACAGGAAGGTACGATCGTCGTTGAGCCAGCCTTTCGCCTCGAGGAAAGACAGAAAGATCAGCCGAGACACGCACAGCAGCGCCAACTCCGCACGCTCGTGGGCCAGTTGGACAGACAGCGAATCAGCGAGGGCCTGAACGCGTTGTTCGAGGATGCGATAGAAGCGTCGCGAAAGTGCCTCGCGTCCGAGCAGTTCACACCAGCGTGTGTGCACGAGGAGGTCGTCGCCGCTGCTGGTTGCGGCGAGCAGCGAGAGCGCTTCCGCATCGCTGGCCACGATGCGCTGCCGATGCGCGACCAGTGCAACGACCCGCGGCGACCCTTGCGCCGAGGGCCAGCACGCGATGCCGACTTCGTCGCCGCGCGACGTTGTGCCGATGAGCAGCCACAGCACGTGCGACGTATGGGACGACAGCGCGGCAGCCACACGCGAGAGGTGCGTACGAAGCGCGACGTCGTCGGGCGCGCTGAAGAGCAGGGCGCGCAACGCGCCGCTGCCGCGCGCGATGCCGACGTCGACCAGGTCGGACGGAAGTCCAAGGCGCGACGCGGTGTCAGGGTCCACGGCGTGAACGCCGCCGGTGAAGCCGAGCGACTCGGCAAGGGCCAACCGGCCCGGCGAAGTACTGGCGGCCGCGAATCGCTCGGCGGCATGACGTAGGGTGAGCACGCGGACAGCCTAGAGCCGACGTGCCCCTCGACCGTCATCATCCTACTGCGCTGCCAACCGAATTCTCAGTCGGTGCGAATTGGTCGATGTCCTCTCGAGCACTTCCTGGGGGCGATCGCCCTTCCATGAGGTAGCACGGCACACGAGCTTTGGAGCGAACGATCAGCCGATCGAGGGGCAATCGTCGAGCGCGACACGTCATCCCAGCCAACGGCCGAGTCACCGATGGACCTCCGCGACCAGCTCCAGGCATCGCTTGGCGACGCATACGTCATCGAGCGTGAGCTGGGCGGCGGAGGCATGTCGCGTGTCTTCGTCGCCGAAGAAACGGCGCTGGGCCGGCGAGTCGTCGTCAAGGTTCTTCCCGAGGAGCTCCTGGGGAGTGTCTCGATCGCGCGGTTCCGGCGCGAGATCGCTCTCGCCGCAGGGCTTCAGCACCCGCACATCGTCGCCCTGATCTCCGCGGGTGAAGTCGATGGGCTGCCCTATTTCACGATGCCGTTCGTCGACGGTGAATCACTTCGTGCGCGGCTCTCGCACGGCGAGCTGCCGGTCGCCGAGGTGATCGCGATCCTGCGCGACGTCGCGAAGGCGCTCAGTTACGCGCACGGGAAGGGCGTAACGCACCGCGACATCAAGCCGGACAATGTGCTCCTCGCCGGTACGTCAGCCGTCATCACGGATTTCGGTGTGGCCAAGGCACTCACCGACTCGACCACTGAAGGACAACTGACGTCGATCGGCGTCGCATTGGGGACGCCGGCCTACATGGCGCCGGAACAGGCCGCCGCCGATCCCGCCACCGATCTGCGGGCCGATATCTATGCCGTCGGCGCGATGGCGTACGAGATGCTCGCGGGTCATCCGCCATTCGCCGGACGCAACGTGCAGGCGGTGCTGGCGGCGCACGCGGTCGAAGCGCCGACGTCGATCGGCACGCTGCGAGCCGCCACGCCATCGGCGCTCGTCGAGCTGGTGATGCGCTGTCTCGAGAAGCGGCCCGGCGACCGGCCGCAGAGCGCAAATGAGATTCTGCATGCGCTTGATAATCTCACTCCGTTGACGGGAAGTACCCTGCATCGGGTTCAGGCGACAGCGCAGCGCCGCATGGACGGCGGCGGCCGACTGCGTACACTCGCTGTTGTCGCCGGCGTCGTACTCTGCCTCGGCGTTCTCGGTGCGTGGTGGCGCATGCATTCGCGGAATTCGGCACCCGCCGAGATCCGCTCGATTGCGGTATTGCCCTTCGAGAACATGAGCGGCGACACGACGTTCAACTATCTCGAGGACGGCGTCACCGACCACGTACGCGATGCGCTGAACGCGATACCGGGACTCACAGTAAAGGCGCGCAGCTCGTCACAGCAGATGAAGGGTCATGGCGCTCGCGAGATCGGCGTAAAGCTTGACGTCGCGGCGGTGGTGCAGGGAACGTTTAGCCGTTCAGGCTCGCGCCTCCACGTCACCACGGAGCTGGTACGAACGTCAGACGACAACGCGCTCTGGAGCCACACGTTCGACGGTGCATCGAATGAGCTTCTTGGCGTGCAGGACACCATCGCCCGCGCGGTCGTGAGCACGCTGCATCTGGTACGTCAGGACGTTCAGCACCTGAGTGGCAATGGCGCCCGTGGCACTACCGACGCCGAAGCATACGACCTGTTCCTGCGAGGGCGCCATGCGAGAGACCGGTTCGATATTGGCCGCGCGCAGAGCCTGTTTCGCGAAGCTGTCAAACGTGATCCCCACTTCGCGCGTGCGCTCGCTTTTCTTGCGATGTCCTATGCCGACAGCCCGATCTTCGGCCTCATGACCATTGATTCCGCGATCAAGCTTGCCCGCGAGACCGCCGCGAAGGCAAAAGCGATCGATGCGACCGTCGCCGAGACATACATCGCCGAGGCGTTCATCCAGTCGAGCGACTACACTCGGCAGGCCGAGGCACTCGTGCCGTTGGAGAAGGGTCTGGTGATCGATTCGGGTAACGTCGACCTGCTCTGGAACTACGGATTCGCCTTGGCCCAGGTCGGACGCGTGCAGGACGCGCTGATCCAGGCGCGCCGTGCGCGCGCGAAGGACCCGCTACGCGTAATCGGCATCGTCGGCGGAATACTCATCATGACGCACCAATTCGCCGAGGCGCTTGCGGACATCAGGGCTACCCTCGCGCTCGATCCGAATCACGTGCTGGGTTATCGGGAGCTGGGGATTCTCTACGCGTTCACGGGAAAGCCCGATAGTTCGCTGGCCTCGTTCAAGACTGCATTCAAGCTCGATGCCACCAGCTTAGGCAGCGCTGCCAATCTCGTGTTCGGCTATGCGGTGGCCGGACAATGGAAGGAAGCGCGACAGCAGCGCGCGTTGAACGACCGGCGCAGTGATGACAACTCACCCAACTACACGCGTGCGGTCGAGTCTATCGCCTTCGGCGAATACGACGCGGCGATGACCGCGCTCGAACAGGCGGTGACGCACGGTGATCCGGTGTTCGGCACGATCAGTTTACCATGCAGCCTGTTGTTCGACCCGCTCAAGTCGAACCGGCGCTTCGACGTGCTGATGCGTCGCATGGGCGCACGTGCATGCCCGGCAACTGGAAAGTGGCCGATAAATCCGCCTGTGGCGAGAACGCGGTAGCGCACGAGGCAGTTCTTCATGCGGAGAGGTACTCCCGATCCTTCCACGCTTGATCAGGACGTCGTGACCATGGCTTCTCGCCAAGGCGAGCCGCCACACTGTATCGTTGTGCGCGCATTACTGGGTATAACCCGAAGTCCTCTGCACCGCAGGAGTAACATGCACGTCGTCGGAAATGGTCTCGAGATCGGCTATTTCGACGAGCCCGTCGGCGACGCATCACGACTCGCCGCCGTTGTGGTCCGTCGTGGCGAACGCTTGGGCATGCAGACGATGCCTTTCTTCAGCAAGCGGGGCCTCATGTCCATGCTCGCATTCTGGCTGTCGCGCTACATTCCGCTGCTGCGCAGGCGGAACCTTCAACCGCCAGCCTTCGAGCCGCTACCGGAAGGCTTCAACTCCGCATCCGGCGAGGGCTCCAGTCGCATGCTTT
>JBKJUW010000054.1:0-176858 GCA_046589725.1 Gemmatimonadaceae bacterium | reverse complement strand
ACGCCCCGCGATCTGGTAGTAGATCCGCGCCGAGTCGGACGTCGTCACGTAGCCGCTCACCTGGGCGGACGCGGCGTGGGCGACGACGAGTGAGGTCGCGGCGATGCAGAGAGGTCGGGTTACCCGCATGGTGCTGCTCCTGAGGCGATAATCATCAGCCAATCTTCGAAGGCGTGGAGGGAGAAGGGCAAGGTGGCGAAGGTGATGCTCCAGCCGCTCAGCACGAGCCACTTGGTTTGCGCCGGGCCACACGCGGCGGATCAGGTGGTTGGTTGGCGCGGTGGTATCGCGCGCCGGGGTCGCAGGATCACGGTTCGCTCCACGTTTACACGGACACTCCTCGGTCGTAGCTTCGCTCGACGGTGAGATAGTAGCACGCATCCCGCCCTCCAGTCAGTCGCGGTTGACCGGCCCTCCCTCGTTCACGACCATGATGACACTCCCGATTCGTAACGTCCTGCTCGCGATAGCCGTGCTGCTCTTCGGCGGATTCGCCATTCGTGATGCCTCGCGACACGACACGCATTCGGCGCTCGAGGATGGCTTCATCGGCTCGATGCTCTGCTTCGTCATCCTTCGGGCGAGCCGGGTACCGAGGCGCGAAGCGTCGCCGCCTGCGTAATGCTTCGCCGCGATGACGAGAAATCGCTCGCGCGCGGAGCGATTGAATAGTGGCAACGGAGCGCAAATGATCATGAACGTTCCTGATGTCATGACGACGAGAATTCTACTCGCCTGGGTCCATCTCATCGCGCTTGCGGTCGGGGTGGGAGGGGTGTGGTCGCGCGCGAGAGCGCTTCGCGATTCGCTTCGTGATCCGGCCGATCCGCGGGCACTGCGGCGCGCATACATCGGCGACGCGTGGTGGGGCGTGGCAGCCGCACTATGGCTCATCACTGGCCTTTGGCGTCTCCTCGGCAGCACCGAGAAGAGTACGTCATACTACCTCGCCAATCACGTCTTCATGCTGAAGATGGCGCTCTTCCTCAGCGTGATTGGGTTGGAGATCTGGCCGATGATGACGTTGATGAAGTGGCGCACGGGGAGGACGTCACCCAACGCGCGCGACGCGGGTCGCATCGAGGTCATCAGCTATGTGGAGTGCGCACTGGTGCTGGCGATCGTGCTTGCGGCCGTCACGATGGCGCGTGGGTACGGTGCGCGCACGGGCGCGTCGGCCGGCACCGGCGCGACAATGGCCAACGGCATGAACACGGCACAAATCGCCGCCGCCGACTCGGAAGTGCCGACACTGGCGCCGAGCGGTGTGGAGACTGTCACTCCGGACGACATCGCACTGCTCGAGCGCGAGATCGCACCGCCGCTGGACGGACTGAACCTCGCGGCGCTGCACAGCAGCTTCGACGAGCGTCGAGGCGGCGGCACGCGCCAGCACCAGGCGCTGGACCTGATGGCACCGCGTCGCGCGCTGGTGAAGTCGGCGGCGGCAGGGCGTGTCCTGCGACTCTTCACGAGCCGAGCGGGCGGGCTGATGATCTATGCGGCGGATTCCTCGGAGCGGTTCATCTGTTTGTACGCGCACCTCGACGGCTATGCGGCTGGCCTGCGCGATGGCGCACCCTTGACGCGCGGCCAGGTGATCGGGTACGTCGGCTCGACGGGGAACGCCTCGGCGAATGCGCCACACCTGCACTTCGCGATCGCGCGGAGCGCCGATGTGAAGCAGTGGTCGAAGGGGAAGCCCATTGACCCGCTGCCTATTCTCCGCGGGGGGGCGACGAAGTAGCGGCAGCGGCGCGGTGAGCGCTGCACCGCTCATTGTGGTGATGGCGGGCGGGAATGCATTCGACCCCAAGGATTGAGCGCGTCGCGTGGCGCGATCCTTCCAGTGGGCCAGTGCATCGCTTACCGAATTTCCATGAGCTCACAGGACGTGAAGGACGCCATCACCGATCAGGGTCGCCGAGTTGCGGCGGCGTCGTCGCCAAGGATTGAAGGTCTCGCGCGCGTGGGCTTCGCGTCGAAGGCGCTCCTTTACACGGTGGTCGGCGTGCTGGCAGTCCGCGCGGCGAGGCGGGTGAGTGGGCGGTGCAGGTCAGCCGATTCGGTATCCCGGCGCGTGGCGTGGTGTTCGTCATGATCGGCACGTTGCTCGTGACGGCGGGTCGTCATCACAGTGCGTCGCAGGCCGGCGACATTGGCGAGGCGTTCGCGGCGCTCGAGCGGGCGCCGTACGGACGCACGCTGCTGCTCGTCGTCGCATTCGGCATGGTGGGCTACGGCGCGTACGTCGCGATCCAGGCACGCTCGCCACATCACGGCAGGCTGACACTCCGGTGGAGGCGAGGAGAAGGCGATTGAGCCTGGTCAGCCTGAATGCCGCGCGGAGCTACAGCAAGGGCACGCTCCACGCGCCGATGAGTAGCCCTCGCCACCGCACCCGCCGCGTGCCATACTCCGTCGTATCCAATTACGGAGAGCCGATGCAAAAGAATGAAGGAACTGCCAGCCGCTTCGCCCTGATCATCGGGGCGTTCCTCCTGGTCGAGGGAATCTGGGGGCTCTTCAGCCCGGTGGTATTCGGCGTGCTCACCACGAACATGCTTCACGCCTCCATTCACATCGTGCTCGGCATTCTCGGTCTCTACACCGGCATGCAAGGCGGGGCGCGCAAGTATTCCCTGTACCTCGGCATTCTCCTGATCGCCGTCGGCATCATGCGCTTCCTGCCCGTGCTCGGCGACATCACGGTGTCGCTCCTCAACGTCAACCAGGCGGTCGCGATCTTCAACGTCGTGGTCGGCGCCATCGCCGTCATCGTGTCGCGCATGAGTGCTGATCGCGTTGTGTGAACGAGGTCGCCTTCAATGAACCGCGAAGGGACCCCGATGCTGCTTGGTCTGCGCACCGTCATCTACGCAGCGCCTGATCTCGAGGTCGCCAAGGCGTGGTACACCGCGCTCCTCGGGGTCGCCCCCTATTGCGACGAGCCGTTCTACGTCGGCTTCGATGTGGGTGGATATGAGCTGGGTCTCGACCCGAACGCCTCGACCCCGCCGAGCGCTGGCGGTACCACGACGTACTGGGGCGTCGAGCAGCTCGACGACGCCGTCGCACGCGCCACGAGTCAGGGTGCGACGGTGGTGTCGGCCGCGCAGGACGTAGGTGGCGGCATTCGCGTTGCCACCGTGGCGGATCCGTTCGGCAACATCATCGGCCTGATCGAGAATCCGCACTTCAAGCTCGATTGACGGCAGTGGGCGGCGGAGGACGCCGTCCGTGAGTTGGGCCGCAAAGTGCATGTCGACCTCGCCGAGACCTCTCGCGCTGCTGTTCACCATTCCCACCGATTGCCATGTCGCCCGCCAGTTCGCTCCGTGCCGCCGCTGCCAATGCGATGCGCGTCAACGGATTCTCGCCGGAGTTTCCAGCGGACGTCATGCGCGAGGTCAACGCCATCGTCGATCCGAGCAAGGTGGCGCTGCCTACTGGCACGCAAGACCTTCGCGCGCTCACGTGGTCGTCAGTGGACAACCGGGAATCGCGCGACCTCGATCAGATCGAGGTCGCCGAACGGCTGGCTGATGGCACGATCCGCGTGCGTATCGGCGTGGCCGACGTCGAGGCGCTCGTCCTGCTCGGCTCACACGCCGACGTACACGCTGCCGCGAACGCGACTTCTGTCTATACGGGCGTCGCCGTGTTCCCGATGCTTCCAGAGCGACTCTCGACGGACCTGAGCTCGCTCAATGAAGGCGAGGATCGGCTCGCGGTCGTCATCGAGTTCGACGTCACCACCGCGGGCGAGCTTCTCGGCGGCACGGTGTATCGCGCGCTCGTGCACAACCGCGCCAAGCTGACCTATAATGAGATTGGCGCATGGCTCGACGGCGAGTCCCGCGCGCCGCGCCTCATCCTCCAGAGCGACGCGCTCCGCGATCAATTGCTGATGCAGGACGAAGCGGCACGCCGGCTGCGCGGCGCGCGGGCGCTCGCTGGCGCGCTCAACTTCGAGAGCATCGAGGCGTCGCCGGTGGTCGTCAACGGCAAGGTCGTCGACCTCGCCGTGGCGCGACGCAACCGCGCGCGCGACATGATCGAGGACTTCATGGTCGCCGCGAACCGCGCCGTCGCCGTCTACCTCATCGATCGCGGATTTTCCTCGATTCGCCGGGTGGTGCGCGAGCCCAAGCGCTGGGATCGCATCGTCGCGATCGCGGCGGAATTCGGCGTCGTGCTGCCGCCGGCGCCCAACAACAAGGCGCTCGCGGATTTTCTTGAAGCCCGCCGCGCTGCGGATCCGGAGCACTTCGCAGACCTCTCACTCTCCGTCGTCAAGCTGCTCGGCCCGGGCGTCTACGTGCTGGAACGCCGGCTCGGCAGCCGTCGCATGACGGGCCACTTCGGGCTTGCCGTCGCGGACTACGTGCACTCCACGGCGCCCAACCGTCGCTTCGCGGACCTGGTGACGCAACGCCTGCTCCGCGCGGCGCACGTACGCGGGAAGTCGCCGTACACGGACGAAGAACTCATCGCGATTGCGGCGCGCTGTACGGAGCGCAGCGAAGCGGCCCGCAAGGTCGAACGCACGATGCGCAAGATTGCCGGCGCATCGATGCTCTCGGAGCGCATCGGGGAAAGCTTCACGGCGATCGTGACGGCCGCGTCGCCCAAGGGCGTATATGCGCGCGTGTTGAGCCCGCCCGTGGAGGGGCGGATCATTACAGGCGGTAGGGGGCTGGACGTCGGTGACACGGTGCGATTGACGCTGGTCGTCGCCGACGCGGTGCGCGGCTACATCGACTTCGCGCACGAAGGCGAGAGTACGGACACCTCGCGGAAGCTCGAGCGGAGCCAGCGCAAGAAGGTCGCGGCCGACCTGATGCGCCCACGTATCGGCGAGTCGTTCGAGGCCGAGGTCACCGGTGTATCGTCGGGCGGCACGTGGGTGCGGTTGCTCGACGGATCGGCCGAGGGGCGCGTGATGCGCGGCTTCAAGACACTGGTGGTGGGGATGAAGGTGCCGGTGACGCTGATCGACACGGATGCGGTGCACGGCTTCATCGACTTCGCGTACGTCGCAGGCATCGCGCCCGAGAAGCAGGAGCGGCTCGATCGGAAACGCGCGGCAGCGCTCCTGCTGCGCGATCGCGTGGGGGAGACGTTCCACGCGGTGGTCACGGGCACGTCGTCGCGCGCGACCTGGATCGAGCTGACAGAGTCTCACGTGGAGGGGCGGCTTGTGCGTGGGCGAAAGGGGCTGGCTTCGGCCGACGAACTCGAGGTCGTGCTCCTCACGGCCGACCCGATTCGCGGCTTCATCGACTTTGCGCGCGTAGAGGTGTAGGCGCTGTAGAACGCGTGCGCGGAGGGTGACGACCGGCGCCTGCCGCGGTGCCACTCTTGCGCTGCCGCGGGCATCTCTCACCTGACAGGTGCCCGATGGCGACGAGGAAGACCGGATCCAAGGCAGCTGAGCGCAGCGAAGACCAGGTAGGGCGATCAGCGCGTTGCCCGCCAATCAGCGCAGGATTTCTATCGCGACGCCGACGTCGAGGTCGGCCCACGCCCGATTGGCGGTCAACGCGGTGATGCCCAGCCGACGGGCCGTGGCAAGGCAAACACAATCCGCGAGCGAGAGTCCCATGTCTCGGGTAGCCGCGTGAAGCTCCGCGGCGCCGATAGCAGTTTCCCAATCACAGGAGATGACGCTCAGACCGAGGCGGGAAATGCACAGTGCTGCGGTGCGTGCGCCGGTGAAGCGGGACAGCACCGCGATGCACTCGGCGACACTCAGCGCGCTGATCGCCGCGAACGGGATGATCGCGCGCACGCGATCCGCTCCCAGATCGTTCTGAGCCAAGGCAAGCAGTGCGGACGCATCGAGCAGGACACGCTCAGCCCCGGCCACGTGCGCTCCGCGGCGGACGCCTTCGCGTACCGGACTCGAGTGAATTCGCCTCACCCTTGCGGAGTCGGTGCAGCTCGTCCGCCAGCGAGGTTCCGAGCGGAACCCGTGCCGACGCAAGCTCGCTGAGGCCGGCGGCGGCCATCTCGCGCGTCCACAGAAGGATGCCTTCGCCGGTGACGTCCAGCAGCAGCGTGACGCCCGCCTGCAGACCGAGCCGGCGACGTACGTCGGTTGGCAGGAGAACGTGTCCGTCCCCCTCCAGCTTCACTTCGACGGCTTCCATCGCATCACCGGGACTGTCAGGAGTGTCGGAATTCAGCAGGAACAGCATGCCGTGACCGCCGGTGTGGTTGGGGTGGATGGTGGGTACCGCGAATGCCAACCGTAGGGGCGAACGTCATTCAGACGTCATTGCCGGTCGCGGCCGCACAACGGCTCGATGCCTCGCCGCGAATGACACGCGGGCACGAAGGGCAGGAAGCCGTCAGGCAGTCTTGTTCGGTGAAAGCTCGAGCGCCATGAGGCAGCGATGGGGTTTTCACGACGCCCGTCGCGCATATATTGGACGCGGCGCCCGATTCCCCCAAACGCGCAGAGAACTCCACCCGACCCGTACAACGTTGCGGCGTCGTCACGAAGCATCCGCCAATTCGTGACATTGCGACGTCAGGTTAGCTCGTCTGCCCGCTCGAATGTCGCGGGCGTCCCCGACCGGCGCTGCCCCCGCGCAGCGCAGGCTCCGCTCTGCCCATTCGAAATCCGGAGAGACTGATGAAGCGCTGGATCACGTTGACGTCCCAGGCCGTGCGCCTGCTCGCCCTGCTGCTCATGGTCACGGTCGCCGCGCCCGTGCTCATGGCGCAGGGTGTGACTACGGGCTCCATGACAGGTGTGGTTCGCGCCGACCGCGGACCGGTCGCTGGCTCGCGCGTCGTGGCGGTGCACCAACCCTCCGGCACTTCGTACCAGACGACCAGCCGTGCCGACGGGCGATTCGTGCTGCCGGCGATGCGCGTCGGCGGACCGTACACCGTGACCGCGATTGCCATCGGCTACGAGCGCAACATCCAGACAGGCCTCCAGGTGACACTCGGCGCCACCACGGACATCACGTTCGCCCTGCAGCAGGCGGTTGTCACACTGAGTGGCAACGAGGTGACGGCCACGGGCGGTGCCCTGAGCAGCACCGTCACCGGCGCGTCGACGTCGATCCCCAAGGAGGCGATCATGGCCTTCCCGACGATCGGCCGCACGATCACCGACTTCACGCGACTCACGCCCCAGGCGTCGGGGTCGTCATTCGCGGGACAGGACAATCGCCTCAACAACATCACGCTCGACGGCTCGTACTTCAACAACTCCTTCGGCCTCACGGGCCAGCCGGGGGGGCGCACCGGCGTGTCCCCGATCCCGATCGACGCGATCGAGCAGATCCAGGTGAACGTCGCGCCGTTCGACGTACGGCAGGGCAACTTCACCGGCGCAGGAGTCAACGCCGTGACGAAGAGCGGCACGAACAATTTCGAAGGCTCCATCTATTACACGACGCGCAACCAGAGCTACGTCGGCACGAAGACCGCGGGGCTGCCCTTCAACCCCGGCACCTTCAAGTTCAGGCAGCCGGGAGGGTACCTCAGCGGGCCAATCATCCACGACAAGCTGTTCTTCTTCTTCGACTACGAGAACGACGCGCTGGCTCAGCCCGCGACGACGTACCTCGCCAACACGGGTGGGCAGCCGATCATCGGCAACACCACACGCGTGCTCGCGTCCGACCTCGACGCGCTGAGCAGCTTCCTCCAGTCGAAGTTCAACTACGCCACCGGTCCGTATGCCGACTACAACGTCGAGGTGCCGTCCAGCCGCTACATCGGCAAGCTCGACTGGAACGTCAACGACCGGAACAAGTTCAGCTTCCGCTACAGCCAGCTCGATTCACGCTCTGATCAGCAGGTCTCCAACTCCAATTCGCTGGGCTTCGGCAGCCGACGCGATAACCTGAACTCGATGAGTTTCCAGAACTCGGGGTACGCCATCCTCGAGAACATCAAGTCGTACATCGGCGAGCTGAACACGCAGCTCGGCAGCAACATGTCCAACCAGATCATCGCCGGCATCACGAAGAACGACGAGAGCCGGGCAGTCAAGGGATCGTTCTTCCCGCTGGTGGATATCCTGAACAACGGCACGAACTACGTCTCGTTCGGTTTCGAGCCCTTCACGCCGAGCAACCAGCTCCGCTACAAGACCCTCCAGTTCCAGGACAACTTCTCCATCGCGCTCGAGAAGCACGATGTCACCTTCGGCGTCACGGCGCAGAAGTACAACTCCGAGAACGTGTTCTTCCCCGGCGCGCAGAGCGCATACGTCTACAACTCGCTCGCCGATTTCTACGCGGATGCCAATGGATTCCTCGCGAACCCGGCGCGCACCACTGCGCCGATTAGCCTGAAGACATTCCAGGTGCGTTACAACAACATTCCGGGACAACTCGAGCCGCTGCAGCCGCTCCAGGTGTACACCTACGGCGCCTACGCCCAGGACGAATGGCGCGCCTCCAACACCCTCAAGGTGACACTCGGCCTCCGCGTCGACGTGCCGATCTTCAGCCCGACGGCATTCAACAACCCCACCGCAAACGCACTCACCTTTCGCGACCAGAATGGCGCGTCCGTGCAGTACAATTCCGGCCAGCTCCCGAAGGCCAATCTGCTCTTTTCGCCACGGCTCGGCTTCAACTGGGATGCGCAGGGCGATCGCACGACCATCATTCGCGGCGGATCGGGCGTGTTCTCCGGCACACCGCCGTACGTCTGGATCTCGAACCAGATCGGACAGACCGGCATTCTTACGGGCTTCAGCCAGTTCACCAACTCGACGGCGCGGCCATTCAACCCAAATCCGGATGCATACAAGCCGGCCACAGTCACCGGCGCCTCAGCACCGTCGTTCGAGCTCGACGTGACCGATCCGAACTACCACTTCTCACAAGTCTGGCGCTCCGACGTGGCGGTCGATCGTCGGCTGCCGTGGGGGGTGGTCGGAACGGCCGAAGCGATTTACGGCAAGGAGTTGAACGGCGCGTACTACATCCAGGCCAACCTGCCGGCTGCCACTGGCGCATTTACCGGCGCCGACCCACGCCCGCGCTGGCTCCCTGGCACCAACCGGATCAACAGCAACATCACAGCTGCTTACGTCATCAGCAACGCGAACACGGGCAGCTCGTACACGCTCTCGGGCTCGCTGTTGAAGCAGTTCACGAATGGGTTCTTTGCCAAGACGGCGTACTCGTACGGTGTGTCGAAGAACTCGATCGATCCGGGTTCCATTGCCGGTGGAAGCTGGGGCTCCAACGAAATTTCCAGCGATCCAAACAATCCCCGCGTCGGCTACTCGGGGTTCTCGCCCAGGCATCGCGTGTTCCTTGCCCTGTCGTACCGTCGAGAATACTTCAAACTCGGCGCGACGTCCGTGTCGCTGTTCACCGAGGGACGCACGCAGGGCAACACCAGCTACACGTTCAGCGCCGATGCGAACGGCGACGGCGCGAGGAACGACCTGATTTACATCCCGAAGAACACCGCGGAGATGAATTTCCAGCAATACACGGCGACTGTGAACAAGGTCCCCGTCACCTTCAGCGTGGCGCAGCAGCAGGCAGCGTGGGAAGCCTACATCCAGCAGGACAGCTACCTCAGCGCGCACCGCGGCGAGTACGCCGAACGCAATGCGGTGTTCCTGCCGGTGCAGTTCCACAGCGACCTGGGCGTCACGCAGGAGCTGTTCGCGATGGGCGGAGGCAAGCGCAACACGTTCTCGCTCCGCTTCGACATCCTGAACCTCGACAACCTGCTCAACCGCAACTGGGGCGCCGGCCAGCGACTCGTGTCGAACCAGCCGTTGATTCCGCAGGGTGCCGACGCGAGCGGTGCGCTGCAATACAACCTGCGCAACATCGGGACGGACCTGCTCCCACCGGCGACGTACCAGAACACGGTCGGCATCGCCGATGTGTGGCGCATGCAGCTCGGCCTCCGCTACACGTTCAAGTGATGATGTGATCTCGAGCGCGCCGCCACCCGGTTCGGTGGCGGCGCGCTCGAGGTATTTCCAGAGGTGCGCGGTCCAGCCACTCGTCGCGCTGAAGTGATGATGCCTCGCCGTCGATGACGTCCTACGATGGGCCATGGCGAGTGGACAGGCGGGCCACGGAGGGGATACTGTATGGGTATGGTGCTCACGGTACCGCGGTACACGACTGCCGAGCTCGACGAATTCCCGTCAGACGGGAACCGGTACGAGCGGCTCGACGGCATGCCCATGGTGACGTCGGATCGAGCTCGCCGAGCTCTTCGCCGGGTCGCGCTGAGGAATGGGGTGGCAATGAAGATGTCTGTTGGCCGCCTCGCCATCCTCCTTGGCTCGTGCGCGGCGCTGGCATGTGCGCGTCCCGCGGCGACGCTGTCGCCGAGCGCCGCTCGACGGGATCTCTTCCTGCTCGCGGGACAGTCGAACATGGCAGGACGGGGAACCGTCGAGCCCGAGGATCGCGTTGTGGTGACTGGACTCATGATGCTCGACCGCGCCATGGACTGGGTCCCCGCGGCCGACCCCGTGCACTACGACAAGCCGATAGCCGGCGTGGGACCAGGCCGCGCATTCGCGATCGCCGTGCGGAGCGAGGACACCGCGCGCGACATCGGTCTCGTGCCGGCCGCCGTTGGTGGCTCACCGATCTCGTCGTGGGAGCCCGGCGCGCTCGACGTCGCGACAAAGACACATCCGTACGACGACGCCATCGCGCGCGCGCGCGCCGCGAGGCAAGACGGCCAGTTCCGCGCGATTCTCTGGCACCAGGGCGAATCGGATGCGACGCCCGACCGCTCCGTTCTTTACGCACAGCGGCTGCGAACGCTCATCACGCGCCTCCGCGCCGAACTTGGCGATCCGGCGCTTCCCTTCATCATCGGACAGCTTGGTCAATTTCCGCGTGCCAACTGGAGTGTGGCAAAGGTGCGCGTCGACTCCGCCCAGCGCGCGATAGCCGAGACGATGCCGGGCGTCGCGTTCGTCTCATCGGATGGGCTGCGGCATCGCGGCGACAGTACTCACTTCGACAGTCGGTCTGCGCGCGAACTCGGTCGTCGCTACGCGGCTGCGTACCTCTCGCTCGTCCATCGATGAGAAGTTCATCAGTGCTGCCCGCGCTCGCCTTCCTCCTCTCGACTGCGGCCGCGAGCGCCCAGGCGCCTGCGGCGCGAACCGACGTCCTGATTCCGCCTCATCCGCGTATCCTGCTCCTGCACGGGGAAGAGCAGGGGATCCTCCGCGATATTGCGGCAGACTCCGCTCGCCGCCGCATTCACCTGGCGATCCTCGCGGGCGCTGATGACCTCGCGATACTGCCGCCGATCGAGCGCATCAAGATCGGCCGGCGCCTGCTCGACAAGTCGCGCGAGGGACTGCGGCGCCTCTTCTTCCTGTCCTATGCCGCGAGACTCACGGGCGACGCACGCTACGTCCGCCGGGCGGAGCAGGAAATGCTCGCGATCGCGGCGTTCAGCGACTGGAATCCCTCGCACTTTCTCGATGTCGCCGAGATGACGATGGGAATGGCGATCGGATATGACTGGCTCTACGACCGCCTACCCGACAGCTCGCGTGTCGCCATCCGCAACGCCATCATCACGAAGGGACTCGCGCCATCCATGGATTCGACCGTCAACGGATGGCTGCGTGTCTCGAACAACTGGAACCAGGTCTGCAATGCCGGCATCACGTTTGGCGCGATGGCGGTCTACGAGCACCAGCCCGAACGCTCGCGTGCGCTGGTCAATCGGGCGATCGCGAGTGTCGTACTCCCGATGGAGGACTATGCGCCCGATGGAGCGTATCCCGAAGGCTACGGCTACTGGGACTACGGCACCTCGTTCAACGTCATGCTCCTCGGCGCCCTCGCAAAGATCTACGGTGATGACTTCGGCCTGAGTGCGCGGCCGGGTTTCCTGAAGACCGGCGGCTACATGGCAAACATGGCCGGTCCCACAGGCGCTGGATGGAACTACGCCGACGCCGGAGCCGCGGGCGAGTTCCATCCCGCGATGTTCTACTTCGCGGCGAAGACACGCGAGGCAGGTCTGCTGTGGACCGAGCGGGCGAACCTCGCTCGCAGCGACGCAAGACGCCTCTCGCGGGATCGGCTGCTGCCCGCGGCCATGATCTTCGGCCGCGGCATCGACATCGCCACGGCGCCGCCACCCACTGCGCTGACGTGGACCGGCAATGGCAAGAATCCTGTCGCGATGATGCGGACGTCATGGACCGATCCATTGGCAATATTCGTCGGCGTGAAAGGCGGCAGCGCGTCGGACAATCACGCGCACATGGATGCCGGCTCGTTCGTCATGGAGGCCAACGGGGTCCGGTGGGCGATGGACTTCGGGGCCGACAACTACAACCAGCTCGAGACGGCCGGCGTGGATCTCTGGAACCGGTCGCAAACGTCGCAACGCTGGCAGGTGTTCCGCTACAACAACCGGGCGCACAACACGCTGACGGTGAACGACAGCCTGCACCGCATGATCGGTCGCGCGACGATCCCGTCGACCTCGTCCACGCTGACGCGCATGAATGCGGTCGTCGACATGACGGAGATCTTTCGCGGATCGCTCGCGCGCGCCGAGCGTGAGGTTGCGATCGTGGATGGGGATCATGTCGTCATCCGCGATGACATTCAGGCGAGCAGCCGGCCGGCCACCATTCGCTGGAACATGGTGACACCCGCGACCGTGAAGATTACCGGCCCGAACTCGGCGGAGCTGACCCGGGACGGCAAGGTGCTCACGCTGCGTGTGACTGCGCCAGCCGCGGTGACGATGAAGACATGGACCACCGAGCCGACGCATGCCTACGACTCGCCGAATCCGGGCACGACAATGGTTGGCTTCGAAGTGTTGCTCCCCGCAGGTGCGCGCCAGACGCTCACCGTTCTGCTGGTTCCGCCGAAACGCTAGATGCGCGCGGTGGTGACGTCTTCCGGCACCGGATCCTCGCCCGGGTTGACGAACACATCGTCCTCGATGCGGTGCTGGCGTTCGTACAGTTCGCGGTACCGCCCGCTATGTGCGATCAGTTGCCGATGCGTTCCGCGCTCGACGATCTCGCCATGTTCGAGCACGAGGATCTGGTCCGCGCTCGTGATGGTCGACAACCGGTGCGCGATGACGAAGGTCGTGCGACCGGCGCGAAGCCGGCGCAGGCCCTCCTGGATCATCTGCTCACTCTCGCTGTCGAGCGACGATGTCGCCTCGTCGAGAATGAGGATGCGCGGATCGGCGAGGATCGCCCGCGCGATCGCCACGCGCTGGCGCTGTCCACCGGACAGCTTCACGCCACGCTCCCCAACGATGGTGTCGTACTTGTCGGGGAAGCCCTGCACGAAATCATCGACGTTCGCGATGCGCGACACCTCGTGGACCTGTTCGTCCGTGGCGTCGGGTCGAGTGAACGCGATGTTCTCCTTCACGGTGCCGTCGAAGAGGAAGTTGTCCTGCATAACGACGCCGAGATGACTGCGGAACTCGTGGAGCTTGAGGCTGTCGAGGTCCCGGTCGTCGAGCACGACGCGTCCCTTCTGCGGCCGGGCGAATGCCATGACGAGGGAGATGAGCGTGCTCTTGCCCGAGCCGCTGGAGCCGACGAGGGCCGTCGTCGTGCCGGCGGGGGCCTCGAACGACACGCCCTTGAGCACGGGGACGTCCGTTTCGTATTCGAACCAGACATTCTCGAAGCGCACGTCGCCGCGTACCACCGGAACGGAATCCTTCCTGGCGTCTTCCTGGTCTTCCGTGGGCATGTCGCGGAGCTCGCGGATGCGGTCGAGACCGGCGAGAGCCTCGGTGAGTTGCGTGCCGATGTTCGCGATCTGCACGAGCGGCAGGGTCACCAGACCGATGAAAATGATGTACATCAACAGGTCGCCGACCGTCATGCGGCCCGCGACCACCGCGCGCCCCCCGAAGATCATCAGCAGCACGCCGATGGCACCGACAACGGCGGTGCCCATGGCGCCCGTGGCCGACGTCCCGGTGATGGTTTTCGCGACGTTCTCGAACAGCCGGTTCACTCCACCCGCGAACACCTGCCGCTCGCGCTCCTCGGCCGTATAGATCTTCACGATGCGGATACCGCCGATGGTCTCGGTCAAGCGGCCCGTGACGTCGGCCGTGATCACCGAGCGCTCGCGGAAGAGCGGGCGCAGCTTGCGAAACGCCATCGCCATGCCGGTGCCGAAGATCGCCAGGAAAATCATCGTGCCGAGCGTGATCTGCCAATTGAGCCAGAACAGGACGCCGAGTGCGACGACGGCTGTGAACAGGCCGCCAACGAGCTGGATGAGGCCCGTGCCGACGAGGTTGCGGATGCCTTCCGGGTCGTTCATGACGCGCGACACCAGCACCCCGCTCTTCGTGCTGTCGAAGAAGCGGACCGGCAAGCGGACGAGGTGTGCCTGGACATCCTCGCGCAGCTTCGAGATCGCGCGTTGCGCCGCGACGCTCACCACCTGCGAGAGCGCGAACGAGGTGATCGCGTTGATCAGCGTGGCAACGCCCGCGGCGATGGCGAGCGGGGTCAGCAGCTCGATGCGGTGCTTTCCGATGACCTCATCCATGAGCCATTTTGTGCTCGCCGGCAGCACGAATCCCGCGGCGCGGCTGATGAGCATGAGGACGAGCCCGATCGATACCGACCGTCGGTGCTCCCATATGAGCGCACGAGCTTCAGCCCAGGCGCGTTTCGAGTCGTATTTCGGCTTGCGGGTTTCTGCCATTCGTGAAACTATCGTACTTTCCGCACCGAGTCGACACGTCCACCAGAATCGAGGGGACGTCGCCCATGCTCCGCTACATAGGGGACTTTGCTGCTGTCTGGAACGAGGAATCCGCCAATACGCTCACGCTCCTTGGCAATCTCGCGGATTCCACGATGCCGCAGGCTGTCACGAGCGAGCATCGCGCCCTCGGCCGCCTCGCGTGGCACCGGTGACGAACGTGGTGCCGCCCTCAGCGGGAAGGCTTGCTCGACGGCGGGACCATTCCGTTCATTCGCATGTACGTCACGAGGTTGCCGTAGTGCTCGGCGTCATGCGTCGCGTTCATCATCAGTGCGTAGAGGCGGGAGTGTTGCTCGCCGAACACGTCGACATTGGTCGCGGCCGCTTCCGGCGTCTGCGCATAGGCCCGCTCGCAGTCGACATTCGATTGCTTCAACGCATCGACGAGCCCGGCCTTCGTCGTCGCGCGCACGGCGTCTTCCGCCGGCGCCTTTTCACCGAGTGCCACGGCGCAGAACATGGACTGGGCACCGGCGACGTGCGCGAAGAGCTCGCCGAAGGAACGCACGTCCGGAGACGCCTTGAATCCATACTTGTCCTCTGGAACGTCCACCGCGGACTGAAGAACGTAGCCGCTCATCGATTTCCACTGCGCGCGCACATCCGCGACGGCCGAAGCTGATGATACCGTCGCCTTCCTGCCAGCGGTCCGGGTCTTCTGCGCGCCGGCCGATGTCGTGATGGCGAGAAGCAGCGCGAGATAAGTGATATGTGTGCGGCGCATGACAAGTGGGGTGGGGGATGGGTCCGGACAGCGCCCAACTATAGCAAATGTCCGGGCGAAAGGGAAACGCGCATGCGCCTGATGCTTTCCGGGCGAGACTCGCCTGCCCGGAGCGCCTTGCCCGAGCCCATCGCGCCGCGCTCTCCCTGCCTCAAGGCGAACGCACCGTTGACGACCACCGCCGCAATACCCGCCGATCCGGCCGCTGCTGCACGACGTCGATCTCGCGACCGTCCGCTCCACTTCCGTCGAACACGGTGCCGTTTCGAATGACGAGATCACTGTCGGCGCGGTGACGTCGCGCGGGCAGGACCGGAACGGCCAGGAGGGCACTTCCGGAGACTGCGAGAAACTCTCGGCGAGTGAAAAGCGTGATGGGGCGCCACGCTACGCGTGGACTCGGCGCGTGGCGAGGCTAAGTTCTCACCAATCGCCACTCTTTCCGGAGCCTCCATGCGCCGACCGTTCGTCGTCCTCGTCCTGATCACGCTGTCCGTCTTTGCACGGCCCTGCCTTGCGCAGTCGCTTCAGTACCATTCACCAGCGGGCGTGGACTACCGCGCCTTCGCGGACACCGGTCCGGTCGCCCGCGCAGAACGCGCGCTTCAGACAGACTCGCGCACCATCCAGCGCTACATCGAGCTCGGCGTCGCACAGGCCGGCGCACGACAGATGCAGGAAGCGGTGCAGAACTTCACGCGGGCACTCGCGGTGGCACCGAACGACCCGATGCTCTATCGGTGGCGTGGCCATCGCAACCTGTCGGTGCGCAACTTCGACGCTGCCATGGCCGACCTCACGCGCGGCTACGCACTCGACAGCCTGAACTACGGCACGCTGTACCACCTCGGCGTCCTGCGCTTCGTGCGCGGAGACTTCAACGCCGCCGCCGACGCGTTTCGTCGCGCGCAGCCGCGCGCTCCAGACGCGGGCGAGCTTGCCGGTTCAACGGATTGGCGGTGGATGTCATTGCAGCGTGCCGGACGCGGAGCGGAGGCTTCAGCGATGCTCGCGCGTCGTCCCGATTCACTGGCGACGACCGTGGCCTACTCCCGCCGACTCAAGCTGTACCGCGGTGAGATCGCGCCCGACGCACTGATCACGCCCGCCGACACGGGCGACGTCGACCTCGCGACGTTGAGCTTCGGGCTTGGCAACTGGTATCTGGTGAAGGGCGATTCAGCCCGGGCACGCGCGCTGTTCCAGCGTTCGATCGCGTCGGGCGGCTGGCCCGCATTCGGCTTTATTGCGTCGGAGGCTGAGCTGGCGCGAAAGCCGTGAGCACTAGAGGACTAGAGGTAGCTGAGCCACCATGCGTTGCTGCGCTGCCGCAGCGCGGCGTACCAGCGGCAGAGCGGATATAACACCAGCACCACCGTCATCCAGATGAGATAGACGACCGGCAGCGGCGCGGGCCAGCCTGGCGGCTGCGTGATGGGGAAGTGATCGAGGGTCGGCGACTCGAACATCGGGCGGACGTCGCCGTAGCGGACGAAGGCGGCCATTACGGCGAAGACATGCAGAACGACAACGTGAACGAGGTAGTAGAAGAACGGCACCTTGCCGATGATCAGCGCGGGACGAAGCACGCGCGGCGTCCTGTCATCCGCGGCGGCAAGGATGAGGAGCGCGGGGCCCAGAGTCATCATCAGGAAGAGCAGGGACGGCGGGTATTTCGTCGTGTTCAGGAATGACAGGACCGTGAACAGCGCCGTCTTCTGGGCAGACCAGCGGGAGGGATCGCCGTAGACATTGATGGTGCGTACGATGAGGAACCCTGCCACAAGCGCTCCTCCAAGGCGACCCAGCAGTTGCCGTCTCGACGCGGCCGGGAGGTCGAAGAGCGTGCCGAGCCCGTATCCAACGGCCGTCACCCCCATCCATGGGATGACCGGGTACGCGGAGAACACCATGTGCTGCGGAGTCGCAAGGAAGACGGACGGCGCGTGCAGCATTCCAATCACGCCGGTGCGGATCGGGTCGAGCAGGTTGTGCAACACGATCATCGCGATCCCGAAAGCGGCCACTCCGCGCGGCGGGAGGTGGACGAGCGCAGCGAGCACGAGCATCGACCAGCCGAATGCCCACAGCACCGTCAGCATGGTGACGCGATAGTCGAGGTTGAACTGCCAGAAAAAGCGCCCGATCGTGAGCTCGAGCAGGATCAACCACAGTCCGCGCGTGACGAGGAAGCGGGAGAGAGCGCCGATCGACCCGCGTCGACGGAGCGAGAGATAGGCACCCGTGCCCGTGAGCAGGAAGAACACCGGCGCACAGATGTTGGTGACCCAGCGCGTGGCGAACAACGCAGCGGTGGTTGTGGCCAGATTGGTGGGGTTTGCGGCGAGATCACCGAAGTAGTCGCGCGTGTGGTCGAGGGCCATCACGATCATGATGAGGCCGCGGAGGAGGTCGATCGATTCGATCCGCGCCGTGCGCGTTGAGCCTGGCATGCAGAGGGGTGTAGGATATGTACACAAAATAGGATACAACGTTATTCTGTCAACTCGACGACGGCTCGCGCATTCCTGTTAGGACGTCACGCAGAGCAGTGGCTTGCACATGAAAGAAAATGTCGCTAATATTTCAGAATGACTCTTGCCGTGATTCGCCGACCCGCGGCCGCCGACCCCCAGCGGGTGCTGACCAAGGCAACGCTCGCAGCGGCGGAGCGACTCGGTCTCCGCAATCGTCAGCTGGCGACCATCATCGGATCGAGTGAGGCATCCGTGTCACGGTTGAGCGGCGAACGCACGCTCGATCCCGCGAGCAAGGAAGGCGAGCTCGCCCTGATGTTCCTGCGACTCTATCGCTCGCTCGACGCGCTGGTCGGCGGCGACGACGCCAGGGCGCGCGCGTGGCTGCACTCCGGGAACGATCACGTTGGCGGAGTGCCCGCCGAACGGATCCGGACGGTCGAGGGACTCGTCGATGTCGTCCAGTATCTGGACGCGATGCGCGGGCGACTCTGAGCGTCGCGCCCTCCGTCTCGCGCCGTGGCGCGTGGTGGAGGCGCAGCACCAAGTGTCAACGCGCAAGCTCGTCGATTCCGCAGAAGAACAGGTGCTCCTCGAGGAGCTGATCGATCGCGTGAAGCCGGTCGACCACACGAACGGTCGGCTGCACTACCTCCTGTTCACGCCGTTCCGCTATCCGCCCCTGCGCCACGGCTCGCGCTTCGGTGCGCGCCACGAGCGCGGCATCTGGTACGGCTCAGAAGCACGAGGTACCGCGCTTGCTGAAGTGGCCTACTACCGGCTGCTGTTTCTCGACGGAACGCGAGGCGCACTTGGCCCGGTGACGACGGCGCTGACCGCCTTCGTGGTGCGCATGCGTTCGTCGCGTGCGATCGACCTCGTCGCTCCGCCATTCGTCTCGCACCGTCGTGCACTTGCATCACCCACCAGCTACACCGCATCGCAGGCACTCGGCGCCTCCATGCGAGCCGCCGGCGTGGAGCTGTTCAGGTATGCGTCTGCCCGCGATCCCGGCGGCGTGTGCGTCGGCGCATTCGTACCCTCGGTGTTTGGTGCAGCAAAGCCACAAAAGTTCGAGACATGGCACTGCACCGCGACGAAAGAGCGTGTCGAGCTTGCACAGAGCGACTATCTGGGGCGGGAGACGCTCGTGTTTAACCGATCGGTATTTCTTGCTGACGGGGAATTGCCGGCGCCGGCACTCTAGGAAAACCATAAAACTGCAATTTTACCACGGAGGTCACGGAGAACAGGGAGGACTTCTTCATCTCATCGTCACGCAATCTCGTGCACCGGCCGCAGTAATTCGGCGGTTCTCTGTGTCCTCTGTGTCGCTCCGTGGTAAAATGGCAGTTCCGCTTTTCTTCACGCTGTCACGCGCAATCGAAAAGCGTGGTCGTGAGGTAGCGTGAACCGGAGTCAGGAGAGATGGTCGCGATCCGCGCTCCCGATCCAAGCTCGCGCGCGAGCGCCAGCGCTGCCCAGGCAATTGCGCCGGTCGACATGCCGACGAAGAGTCCCTCCTCGCGCGCCAGGCGCCGAGCCACGGGGAAGGCGTCTTCCTCCCACGCCAGCATGACGCGATCGACCACCGCACGATGAAAGTTCGCGGGGACGAACCCCGGTCCCATGCCCTGGAACTGGTGCTGTCCCCGCTCGCCGCCCGACAGCACCGGGCTTCGGGCCGGCTCTACCGCGACGACGAGCGTCCTCGGATTCTGTTCCTTGAGGAAGCGACCGACGCCGCTGATTGTCCCGCCAGTTCCCGATCCGTAGACGAACGCATCGATGCGCCGGTCGAGCTGGTTCCACAACTCCGGCCCCGTCAGCTCGTAGTGCGTGCGCGGGTTGGCGGGATTCGAGAACTGATTCGGCATCCACGCGCCGGTGGTATCGCGAATCTCCTCTGCCTCCTCGATCGCGGCCAGCATGCGACGCGCGGGATCGGTGAGCACCAGTTCCGCGCCGTACGCGAGCAGCGTCTTCTTGCGTTCGTCGCTCGCCGACGCGGGGAGGCAGAGGATCAGTCGATAGCCGCGCGCCGACGCGACCTGCGCCAGGCCGATTCCCGTATTGCCTGATGTCGGCTCGACAATCGTATCGCCCGCACTGAGCACGCCGCGCTGCTCGGCATCGACGATCATCGCGAGCGCCGTGCGATCCTTGATCGAGCCACCGGGATTTGCGCCCTCGAGCTTCATCCAGATCTCGGCCATGCCGGGCTCGGTCACCCGCTGAAGTCGCACCACGGGCGTGGCGCCGATCACGGCGTCGATACGATCGAGCGGCCGCGTCATGCCCCGCGCCTCGACGCGTGAGAGACATCCGCGCCGGCAACGCCGTGCAGCACCAGGCGAGTCGATAGGTCGATATCAGCAGCGAGGGTGGCGGCAACGGAGCAATACGTCCCGAGCGCGAGCGAGATGCTTCGCTCGGCGTGGACGCGGTCGATGCCATCGCCATCGATTGTGAACTCGAGGATCGCGCTCAGGACCCGCCGAGGCGGAGAGGGTGCACGAACCGCCGAAATGCGAATGTCGAGACGGGTAACGGGCGTGCGGCGCTTTTCCATGTAGTCGACGACGTCGATCGCCGAGCAGGATGCCAGCGAGGCAAGCAGCGCCTCAACCGGGCCGGGCCCCTTCGTGCGATTGCCGTCGATGGTGATCGGCGTCGCGCCTGATCGACTCACCTCGTACACGCGCTCTCCCTGCCAACGCACGAACACATCACCGGCCGTCTCACTCATTGCTCACCGTGTCGAAGTTCAGACCATGTAAACTCGGGACGGTGCGGATTGGTTCGCTCCTGGCACCCTGGGGAAGGGTACCCTCGACGTGCGTGGTCTTGCACTGCCGCAGCGCTCCACGCACTCTTTGCGTCGCACAATTGGCCGGGGGATGACGATGATATTGGTGATCGGCGCGACAGGACTCCTCGGCGCGGAGATCTGCGGGCAGCTGCGCAAGGCAGGCGAAAGCGTGCGAGGACTCGTCCGTCCGGGCTCTTCGAGAGCGCAACTGCTGCGGGATATGGGAGTGGAAGTGCTGATCGGCGACCTCCGCAACCTCGGCGACGTGGAGCGCGCGTGCCGAGGGGTGCGTGCGGTGATCTCGACCGCGACCGCGATGGGGTCGAAGGACAAGAGCCTCAAGCTGCGGGACATCGATCTCGTAGGGCAGCGTCGGCTGGTGGAAGTGGCAAAGCAGGCCGGCGTCGAACACTTCGTGTATGTGTCCGCGTCGCCTATGCTTCAGCGAGCGGCCCCGCTCATCCGCTACAAGCGCGAGGTCGAGTGTGCGGTCCGCGCCAGCGGCATGCGGTGGACCATCCTGCAACCCACCGTATTCATGGAGGTTTGGTTGAGCAGTGTCCTGGGCTGGGATATCGCGGCGGGGAAGGCGCGCGTGTTCGGTCCGGGCATGGCGCCGATGAGCTGGATCTCGTTGACGGATGTCGCCGCGTATGCCGTGAGGAGCCTGAGCGACGCGCGCCTCGCGAATCAGGTGCTCCCACTGGGCGGGCCGGATGCGGTCTCGCCGAATGACGTCGTGAAGCTGTTTTCCGAGTTGTCGGGCCGGCCGTTTACCGCGGAGCATGTTCCGCTCGCGGTTCTCCGTTACCTGGGGCCGGTGATCGGGCTGTTCAACGAGGGGGCGGCGTCCGGAATGTCGATGGGGGCGCAGTCCGTCGGCGGTGATGTCGTCGACTCTCCGCTGCAGCGCGAAATCGGGTTGCCGCTCACCACCCTGCGCGATTATGCGGCTCGCGCGCTGCAGGTCTAGTGTCGTGAAGGTTGTGTCCTGACATTGAATGAAGGCGTGCTATGAAGCGACTCCAGGCTGCAACGCACAGAGCACCATCAATTCGTCCAGCGGTGTTCCAAGCGCGATTTGCGCGGGCCCGCGCCGGTACAACTGGCACCACAACGGGCCCCATGTCGATCGAATGTCGTCCCGCTTACCCTGACGATGTCAGGTGGTATCAGGAAAAAACACTGCACGTTGCCCGGCTCAGGCCACGTGCCTGGCGTCGGAGGCCGTCCGCTTACGGCGTACGCCTACGCGCCGGGCGGAGCGTGGCCTTGCATGCGGCCTTCGGTTGAAGGTCGCCCGTCGTACTGGGAATCTGCGGTCGGAGTGGGGCAGGACATTCGCGGCGGGTCAGCGTACCGTTCCGTTGAAATAGCCTTGTGCCTTGGACCACACCTGAGCGCCGAGCTTCCGGCCGATAACCCGGGCCTGCAGGTCGCCCTGCGCGAAATGGATCCCGCCGTAGCGGCGCGAGATCCCTGCCTCGTCGGCCGCATCGCTGAATGTGGCCCATGACAGCGTGACGTCTGCCGCCGGCACGAGTCCAGGCTCCACCCGGCTGCCACCCGCGGGGATCGTCACACTGGAGTTGAGCGCGTCGCTCCCGGTAAACCGGGTGAGGATCTCGGCGCCGGTCGCGCTGAAGAGGCTGTGGCCCGAGATGAACTCGGGGAATGGTGGACTGACGACGGACGCGGGCTGATACGGTTCCCAGAGCTCGCCCCGCATCACGACGATCCCGCGGTACGGACCTCCCCATGCCCGGATCATCTTGCCCGCCTTGAGGAAATGCACCGCCGTGACCGGCCGCACCGAATCGAAATGGCGCTTCGCTTCCCAGGCCACGATGCTCGCGTCGAGGATACCATTGCTCAGTGCGAAGAACATCTTCGCGTCGTCGTCGGCGGTGTGGTGGTCGCGGCGCGACACGAAGGCGCCGAACAGGCACCAGTGGCCGGGAGGCAGTTCGGACGAGGGGCCGTCGGCCCAGTATTCAGCGATCACCTTCTGGCGATCCGTGAGCGTCGCGCTGTACTTGAGGATCTGCTCGACCTCCTTCTCGTATCCCCCGAAAGGGTACTGGTTG
Organism: Gemmatimonadaceae bacterium; assembly: GCA_046589725.1. GTDB lineage: Bacteria > Gemmatimonadota > Gemmatimonadetes > Gemmatimonadales > Gemmatimonadaceae > AG11. The sequence goes on along the minus strand of JBKJUW010000054.1, from coordinate 153,990 downwards.
GGTAGCACGTCCGGACGGAACTGGCTGGCGGAGGTGAGTGAGAAGGGCGTCACCCGCTCCCACTGCGCACCGACGAACTTCTGGACTGTCGTGCCGACGCGAAGCGGCTGCCAGCGATTCGGATCGTTGATCGCGTCGGGGGTGTTGACTGGCACATAGCCGGTGTAGTCGGAATATCGGCCGGGATTCAGGTCGCCGAGCTGGTTCGCGCCGTCGTGGTGGCGCACGCGGAGGACCGCGCCGGCCGTCATGTTGCCAATTCCCGCCGCCGTTGCTGGGTCCATCGTGACCGTATCGGCCGAACCGTAGCCCAACTGCGTCATCGCGTCGGCGAGCACCGGCGCCTGGTCGGGGAACAGATCGACGAGCGTCCGATACGCGGCGTGGCTGATCGCGCTGCGCTTGTTCTCGTCCGTCCGCTCGGCCGCTGGGCGACGCAGCGTGCCGCCGTACTGGGTGCCGACCGCCGTCGCGTCGTAGGCGGTCCAAGCGTCGAAGATCGACGTGTGCACCACGGCAAGCGCCCGCGCGACCATCGGCGGGCCGGGTTTGGTCGTACGAATTGCCTGAAGAACGACGGCGTCCCAGACGAGAACGATGTTGTCGGTGCCGCTGACCACGTCGCGACGGACGGTGGCTGGGGCAGCGGCGGGGTTCGTCAGGGCATCGCGTTCGCATGCACTGGCGGCGAGGAGGACAGCGAGGAGGACGCATCGCTTTCGACACGACCGTTGCCACTGGCTGGAGTCTTTCATGGTTGCGACCTGTTTCGGGAGGCGTTCGACACGACGGCAGAGATCACAGCTGGAACCAACGAGCAACACCTTCACTGCCTCGGAGCGATACTTAGCCTAAGATCGCGTGGTCGGCATCCGCGTCAGCTCCACTCCAGATCTTCTTCGAGGTCCACTCCGCGGACGGCGACGTCCAGAACGAATCCGACGCAGGAAGACCCAGCGGCAGGAGGCCCGCGGCACAGAGATACACGCTGCCGCTGCTGATATAGCTCTCGCCAAGGTGCGGCTGACGCCCCGCGAACCCGACGGTGAGCCAACCTGCGCTGTCGAAGGTGCCTGGTGCCTCGATCATTCGACCAATCACGGCGCTCAACGCGCTCCGCACCTGCGCCGGACTCACGCCATCGGGTAGCTGTCGACGCAATGCCATCTGCCCGAGGAGCTGGAACGCGCCGAAGCGATACGCGAGTGAGCGGCCGATCGGCGGAAACGTTCCTTCGGGCGAGATGAGTCGCTCCTGGATTGCCGCGTAGCGTCTCGCCCTCGCCACCACCGGATCGACGAGCGGCCCCCACTCCGGCGTACTCGGCGCGAGGGCGCCGAGTACGTCGAGGAGCATCGGCTGTATGACGAAGCTGTTATAGTAGTCCCAGTGAAAGCCGGGACCATCGCCATACATTCCGTCGCCCTTGTACCACTGCTCGTGCTGGCGCACCGCGTAGTCAACGCGCATGCGATCCCAGTCGGCGCCCATCACGCTGAGCGCGGCCTCGACCATCGCGCTGAAGAGCAGCCAGTTGTTGAAGCCCGGCCTGATGGTGCGCGTGGAGACGAGCGCCGTGATGAGATTGCGTTTCGTCGTCGCCGGCAGCTTCGCGTGGAGCTCGCGCGGCGCCCGAACGATCGCATGCGCGAGGAACGCGGCGTCCACCAACGGCTGCCTGCCGGACGTAAAGTTCATGAAGTCGGGCGACGCGGGATCAGTCGCCGCGTCGATGCCTGCGCGCGCCAGTGCGGCGTAGCGCGACCGCAATGTGCCCTCGGCGGACGCATCGGCGTCGAGCTCGAGCCATGGCGCGATGCCCGTGAGCAGGCGGCCGAAGGCCTCGAGCGCCGCGTAGCGCCGGCGCTCCGGAGTTGCCGTCGCCGCCACGGCATCGGGCAGCCGCTCGCGCAACCGATGTGCCGCGAGGTTGGTCAGCACCGGATCGGCGACTCGTTCGAGCACGCCGACCCAATAGGCGCGGTCATCACGCGCCGTGATCGGGGCGTGCGAGAGGTCGGGGAGCGACAGGCTCGGAAGCGCAGCGCCACCAAGCGCGAGCTTGGCAAGAAAATCGCGGCGGTGGGTCATGAAGCTTGGCGCATGGTAGTTTTCTTCGAGTCGAATGGTTCTGGCGGCTGCTGCACCTCGGAGAATGTCTTTCTGACTCTCGAGGGCGCAAGGAGCGGTGTACACGCAGGAGGGCGGTTGTCGAGCGCGTCTGAATCCCGGTACACTCGCCTTCGCGAGCGATACGTCGCTGATCGCGGTACCGGAGAGCAGGAGGGAGAAGGCATGGTCGTCAGCCGCCTCGCAGGTGCGCTGGACGCCATCGGTTGGCGGTCGGCGGATGGGTCGTCGTCCGGGGAAGTGGCCGCTGACGCTGCGCATATCCTTGCCGAGTGCGTGCACCAGCACCACAGCGTCGACAAGGCAGCGGAGGCACTGGCGGACCTGCTCTATCGCTCCGCGGCAACGCTGGACGGATCGGCGTATTCGGCCTCGGCGTACCTGCCTGCGGCCGACGAAGTGCTGTCGCGGTACGCACGTGCGTAGCGGCGCGGACACGACATCGCCAATGGAAACGCAATGACCTGCACGCGGCACATCCTCGTCCTGCTCGGCACGACTCTGCTCGCCGCATGCGGACGCGACTCGCATCCGCGAACCGATTCGACGCAACGGCTCGAGTCGCGCGCCCCTTCCGATTCAACCGCGCCGGCCGCCTCGAGCAGCGCCCCGCGTGAGGCAATGTCGGCGCAAGCAGCGTCGCGACTGACCGAGCACGGCATCGGCCCGGTGAAGGTTGGAATGACGCTCGCGGAAGCGCGGGCCGCGACGGCGGGCGGCGTTTCCGCGCCGCCGGCAGCGGACACCGCGGTCTGTGGTTTCGCGACGTGGCGGGATGGACCAGCCGGACTGCGCCTGATGACCGCGCGCGGACGCATCGTACGAATCGACGTCGACAGCGGCACCACGAACACCGAAGCCGGTGCAAGCATTGGCGACAGTGAAGAGAGGATCGCAAGGCTCTACGCTGGTCGCGTCGAGATCACCCCGCACAAGTACACGTCGGGCCACTATCTCACGATCAGGCCGGTGTCCGCGACGGATAGCGCCTACCGTCTCATCTTCGAGTCCAATGGGAGACGCGTCACGATGTTTCGCGCGGGCCGAATCCCCGAGGTCGAATTTGTCGAGGGATGCGGATGAGCGGAGATCCACTGCATGGCGTTACGCTGCAAATGATGCTCGAGCATCTCGTGACAGCGCATGGATGGGATGGGCTTGCGAGACACATTGACATCCGCTGTTTCACGAATGACCCGAGCATCAAGTCGTCGTTGACCTTCCTTCGGAAGACACCGTGGGCGCGCACGAAAGTCGAGGCGCTGTACCTGAAGTCGCTGCGACCGGCGCGCTGAGCAGTCTGTCGCCCGACATCAAACAATCCACATGGAGAACACGTGGCGACTCGCGCATCCGGAACATTCGAGGTGAAGCTCCTTCCCCAGACCGACGAGGGTTACGATGTCGGTGGCACCCTTGGCCGCATGACGATCGACAAGGTGTTCACGGGCGACATCGTGGGGACGAGCAAGGGCCAGATGCTCACCGCGATGGCGAGCGTGAAGACATCCGCCGCCTACGTGGCGGTGGAGCGTGTCACCGGCACGGTGCACGGCAAGCGCGGCAGCTTCGCGCTCCACCACACGGGGGTCATGAATCGCGGCGTGCCGTCGCTGTCGGTGACGGTCGTTCCCGATTCGGGCACGGATGAACTCGCGGGGCTCACCGGCACGCTGAACATCATCATCGTGAATCGCGTGCACTCGTACGAGTTCGACTACGACATCGTCGCCGAAGCGTGAGGGCTTGCCGTGATCGCGGTGCCCGCTGAGCAGTGAGCGCGCCTGAACGCTATCCGATCCCCGCGGCGCGTCACAGGGCTGAGCTCAGCATCGAGCGGAGTCGCTTCATCTGCACGATCGACCGGGCGAGCGATCCGGACGACGCACATGCGTTCATTCGCGAGATGGACTCCGCGTTCGCGGATGCGACCCACAACTGCTGGGCGTTCATCGCGGGTCCGCCGGGCAGCGCGAACCGCATTGGCCTGAGTGACGACGGCGAGCCCCATGGCACGGCCGGCCGTCCGATGCTCACGATGCTCACGCACAGCGGAGTGGGGGATATCGTTGCGGTCGTCACCCGATATTTCGGCGGGACGAAGCTCGGGACGGGCGGCCTGGTGAAGGCGTATGGGGGCGCAGTGCAGCACGCGTTGCTTACGCTGGCGAAGCTCGAGCGCGTCGAGCGCGTCGACGTCGAGCTTGTCATCGCGTATGCGAGCATCGCCGCCGTGCAGCAGATGCTGACCCCGCACGAAGCAGAGGTCCTGGACCAGCAGTTCGGCGTGGACGTCATGTTCACACTGCGGCTGCCGAAGTCCAACCTGGAGGCACTGCGCGCCTCGGTGGCCGATGCGACGCGTGGCGAGGGGCGCTTCAGCGATGAGTGACACGTCGCTCTCCGCATTTCTCGCCCAGCAGGTTGCGCAGGTCCTCGGCGTGCCCTTCTGCTTCACCGAGCGCCGAATGCAGTCGGACGCTGCGGGGTTGTACCCGGCGCGCTACTTACTACCGCGGATCTTTCAGGATCGTGTGCGGAGGAAGCGCGTCGCTATCGTTGACGACGTTGTGAGTGCGGGGTCGGCCCTACGCGGGGCGGTTGCAGAGCTGACGTCGCACGGCGCGGTCGTGGCGGTCGCTGGCGCACTCCTTCAGCTCGGTGATACTGGAGCCGCGCACCTCGCGGCTGGCGGCATCGTCGTGGAGCCCGTAGCACGCGACGACTACGCGCTCTGGCTGCCCGGCGAATGTCCGTTGTGCCACGCGCACGTACCGCTCGAGCGCCCCGCATCGCCATCCTGACGGTTGTAGAGCGCGATTGCATGGACACCGCATTACCGTCGCCCCAGCTTTGATCGATGATGCCAGCCCCCTCTCGCGGCGCCTTCGCCGGTCGTACTGCTCTCCGGGTCGCACTTGCGGCCGCCGTGCTCGCCGTCCCGCGCAATGCCGACGCACAGGCCGCACGATCGTCCGCTCCCGCGATCGATCGCTACTTCCAACTGGCGCGCGCCGAGTACTCCGGCGAGCGGGCGAAGGAACTGGTGGCGTACATGGGCGGCTGGTTCCGCTGGCCCGGCAACACCGCCTTCGACGCGAGCATCGATCGTGTGGTCAGCCAGCTTCGCGCCGCCGGATACGTGAACGAGGATTCCGCGACGAAGGGAACGCGCCTCGTCTATCGCATGGAGCGGCGATCCATTCGCGGACTCGCCTGGGACCTTCAGGATGCGTCGCTCACGATTGTCGGCGCGCGCGCGCCGCTGCTGGAATTGCGCACCAACCTCAACATGCTCGCGATCAACTCGTATTCCACGCCGGATTCGGGCGTCGTCGCTGAGGTCGTCGATGCGGGGAAGGGAACCGCCGCCGAGCTCGACCGAGCTGTGGTGCAGGGCAAGATCGTCCTCGCCGAAGCCGCGGTGGGGCAACTATTCGCCGAGGCCGTGCAGAAGCGCGGCGCCGTTGGCGTGCTTGCGTACCGGATGCCCGCGTACACGAAGCCCGAGATCAACCGCTCGTCCATCCAGTTTTCGTCCATCCCGCAGGACACCGTGCGAAAGGGATGGGGCATGCCGATCTCCCGCGGCGCGCTCGATGCGCTTCGCGCTGGGCTCGGGCGCGGGCCGGTCCGCGTGCGGGCGATGACGAAGACGCGACTCTTTCCCTCGGTCGAGCGCACGGTGGTCGCCGAGGTGCGCGGCTCCGAACGGCCCGACGAGCGCTTCGTCTTCAGCGCGCATGTGCAGGAGCCTGGCGCGAATGACAACGCGTCCGGCGTCGGTGCGCTGGCCGAGATTGCGCGGGTGCTTGCGACCCTTTCGAAGAACGGAGCCGCCGTGCCGCGCCGCACGATCACCATGCTCTTCGGCAACGAGATCGCGCAGACGCAGAATTTCCTCGCGGACGACTCCGTTCGCACGCGCGGCGTGAGGTGGGGGCTCAGCCTCGACATGGTTGGGGAAGACACGAGGAAGACGGGCGGCACCTTCCTCATCGAGAAGATGCCCGACCCCTCCGCGGTGTGGACACGCGGCGACGATCATCACAGCGAGTGGGGCGGCAGCCCGATCACGAAGGACCAGATCGTTCCGCACTACTTCAACGACTTCCTCCTCGCGCGCTGCCTCGAGCAGGCCGCCACCAACGGATGGGTCGTGCGCACCAATCCGTTCGAGGGCGGCTCCGACCACACGCCCTTCCTCACCTTCAAGAAGCCGGGAGTGCTCTTCTGGCACTTCACGGACCAGTACTACCACACCGACGGCGACCGCATCGACAAGGTCTCGGCGGCCACCCTGCAGAACGTCGGGATATCAGCGCTTGTGTCTGCGCTCGTGCTCACGAGCGCCGATGGGGCCGTCGCACGAAGTGTGGTCGGCGATCTCGAACGCGCCGCCATCGCGCGGCTGGACGTGGAGTTCGGACTGTCGCGTGCGGCGATTGTGGCCGGGGGTAATGCGACGACGGAGCGTGAAATCCTCCAGACGTGGACGGAATACTACGATCGCTCGCTCGCAACGGTCGCGGACGTCGAGACTGGCGGATCGTCCGCCGAAACGATGGCGGCGATTGCGGGCGCACGCGATCGAGTCGTGTCTGCCGGAGCCGCTCGCGCCGCAACGCTGAAGTAGCTGGTCGGTCAGTATCCCGCGGCACCCGCGTCGGCGTCCCGCGGGTCCGCGGCACCCACACGCGCGCCAGACGACGGGTCGACGAAGATGGAATGCGCGGTCCCCTGCACGCCACCCGCGCGGAGTCGATATCCCATCGCCTCGAGCGCGCTGACCGTCGCCAGCGGCAGCGCATCCCGCTCCGTCATGATCACGTCGGGCAGCCATTGGTGGTGAAAGCGCGGTGCGTTCACGGCCTCCTGGATTGCCATGTGCCCATCGATGAGGTTGAGCACAACTTGCAGGACCGTATTGATGATCGTGCGACCACCAGGACTCCCCACGACCGCCACGAGTTTGCCGTCCTTCGTCACGATCGTCGGTGTCATGCTCGAGAGCATGCGCTTGCCTGGTCGGGCGATGTTCGGTGCCGTGCCGATCAGGCCAGTCGTGTCGGTCAGACCGGGCTTGCCGTTGAAGTCGCCCATCTCGTTGTTGAGGAGGAAGCCCGCGCCAGGCACCACGGCGCCGAGGCCATAGCCGTTCTCGAGCGTGTACGTCACCGACACCGCCATTCCTTCCGCATCGACGATCGAGAAGTGCGTAGTCTGGTCGCTCTCGTGCGTCTCGGCCACCTGTGTGGGCGCGGAGGGGGACGCACGGTCCTCCAGGATCGTCGCCCGCAACGTGGCCGCATAGGCCTTGCTCGTCAGGCGGTCCACCGGCGGCTGCGTGAAATCCGGATCGCCGAGATATTTGGCGCGGTCGAGGAAGGCGCGTCGCATGGCCTCCGCGACGAGGTGCACGTAGCGCGGCGAGTTGTGTCCCGCCGCGGCGAGATCGTAGCCCTCGAGAATGTTGAGCATCTCGACCATCGACACGCCGCCGGAGCTCGGTGGCGGCATCGAGATGATCTCATACCCGCGATAGGTGCCGCGGACCGGCGCACGTTCCTTCGCCGCGTACGACGCGAGGTCCGCCTCCGTGATCAACCCACCGCCGCGGCGCATCTCGGCCGCGAGGAGCCGCGCCGTTTCGCCCCGATAGAATCCGTCCTGCCCATCGTCGCGAATGCGCGTCAGCGTGGCGGCGAGTTCCGGCTGGCGGAATCGTTCGCCAACCGCGTACGGCTGCCCGTTGCGGTAGTAGGTCGACACGCTCGCCGGATACGCCCCGAGATACGTCGAGGCGCCCGCGAGCGAGCGGGCGAGTCCCGCCGGTACGTCGAATCCCTGGCTGGCGAGGTGGACCGCGGGGTCGACCAGTCGCTTCCATTCCGTTCGACCGTACTGCCGGTGCGCCATCGCAAAGCCGGCTACCGTGCCCGGGACGCCGACCGACAGCAGGCTGCCGTGATGAAGGCGGCCCGAGTACGCGCCGGTCGCATCGGTGAACATGGTGGCACTGGCCGCGGCCGGTGCCGTCTCCCGAAAATCGATCGTGGTGGCGCGGCCATCGGGCATACGCACCACCATGAATCCGCCACCGCCGATGTTGCCCGCCACGGGATAGGTGACCGACAGGGCAAAGGCAGTCGCGACCGCTGCGTCGACCGCGTTGCCGCCCGCGGCGAGCACGTTGCGCCCGACGTCGCTCGCGATCGCGCTGGCGGACACCACCATGCCGCGCGCGCCCGATGCGCTCCGGCTGGGTGCAGCGGCCGCTGGAGTCGAGCCTGCCGAAGGCGACGGCGAGGACGTGCACGATGACGCAAGCGCCAAGGTGCAGAGGATCGTGATGCAGTGGAAGGAGCGGAATCGCATCATTGATTGTTCAGTGTTTGTCCTGTTTGAGTTGACAAGCGCTGCGCCGCGCAGTCTCGCGCTGAAGAGTGCTGCGCGAAGCGCAGTCACGCGCTGAAAAGCGACCGTGCCATTCATGATCACGAACGACGTCAGACGTTGCAGATGTCGAACGCCTGCTTCATCGACGTGAGCGGATCGCGCACGGGAACGAACTCCTGCGCGACATAGCCCGTGAAACCGAGATCGGCGATCGCGGTCATCACCGTGCGCCAGTTGAGCTCCTGCGTGTCGTCGATCTCGTGGCGGCCCGGCACGCCTCCCGTATGGAAGTGGCCGATGTGGGCGTAGTTCTCGCGGATCGTGCGGATGATGTCACCTTCCATGATCTGCATGTGATAGATGTCGAAGAGGAGCTTCAGCCTGGGGGAGCCCACACCTTTGACTACCTGGGCGCCGAACGTGGTGTGATCGCACTGGTAGTCCTTGTGATCCACCTTGCTGTTCAGCAGCTCCAGGCAGAGCGTCACCCCGTGTTGCTCGGCCAGGGGGGTCAACCGCTTGAAGCCCGCGATGCAATTCGCGACGCCTTCACCGTCCGACATCCCGCCGCGGTTGCCGCTGAAGCACACGATGTTCGGCACGTTCGCCGCGGCGGCGAGGGGAATCACGCGCTCGCCATCGGCCACGAGCTTGTCGTGCTGGTTGGGGCGGTTGAATCCCACGGGAATAGTGCCGAAGCCGTTCGACATGGCGCACACCATTCCATGCTGTGCCGGCACCCGCCAGTCCTTCTCGTCGAGCAGCTCCACCGACTTGTACCCGATTGCCTTCGCGCTCTCGCAGAGGTCGTCGAGGGGAATCTTGCCGTAGCACCAGCGCGAAATGGAATGGTTCAGCCGGCCGGCAGAGGCCGCCGAAGGAACGCCAAGCGCCCTCGCTGCTCCCGGAACGAGGGTTCCGGCGGCGGCCAAGGCGCCGAGTGCGCCCACAGCCTGCCGGCGATTCATGTCGGGCATCTCGGCTCCATTTCGGGGTGGAGGGGTACTACAGGGGCGACGGTAACGCCCCGCCGCTTCGTCCGCCTTCAATACCACCGCGCATGCGCAGCGTCCAGCCTGTAGCGCACTCGGCAGGGTTCCCAACGCAAATTATGTCTTGCACGTTAGAATAACTAAATGCAGGTTCCGTGTGCCCCGCCAAATGACTTGGGCCGACGCATCACGCCGCAGCACCACCACGTCAATCCCCCTCCCATGAGCCCACTTTCCCGCCGCACGTTCCTCAAGACTTCGGCACTTTCCGCTGCCGGCGCAGCGCTGCCTGCCAAGTCCTGGGGCCAGATCATGGGGTCCAACGCCGATCTTCGCGTCGGCGTCATTGGACTCAACGGCCGAGGCCAGAACCATCTGTCGAGCCTCGCAAAGATTCCCGGTGTCCGCATCGTCGCCCTGTGCGACCCAGATTCTGACGTGCTCGCCAAGACGAAGGCGAACCCGATCGGCTCCCAGCTCGACCTGAAGATGTACGCCGACATGCGCGACATGTTCGCGTCGAAGGACATCGATGCGGTGACCATCGCTACGCCAAACCACTGGCACACGCTGGCGGCGATCTGGGCGATGCAAGCGGGGAAGGACGTTTATCTCGAGAAGCCGGTCTCGCACACCATCTGGGAGAGCAACCAGGTCGTTGCCGCGGCCAAGAAGTACGGTCGCGTCGTCCAGGCAGGCACCCAGATTCGCTCCGGCGAGGGACTGCAGGAAGCCGTCGCGTACGTGAAGTCCGGTGCGCTCGGCAAGATTGTCGCGTCGCGCGGCTTCTGCTACAAGCGCCGCAACAGCCTCGGTCTCTGCGGGGGTCCTCAGCCGATTCCCGCCTCGATCAACTACGACCTCTGGACCGGTCCCGCCGCGCTCATCGCGCCACACCGCAACACGAAGAACGGACCGGTGCATTACGAGTGGCACTGGTTCTACGAGTACGGCAATGGCGACGTTGGCAATCAGGGCATCCACCAGATGGACGTTGCCCGCTGGTTCCTCGGCGAGTCTGGCCTGCCGCGCCACTCAATGAGTGTCGGCGGACGCCTGGGCTACGTGGACGATGCAGAGACGCCGAACACGCAGATCGTGATTCACGATTACGCCACGGCCCCGTTGATCTTCGAGGTTCGTGGACTTCCGAGCAAGGCTGGTACGGTCGACGCGGGCGGCGATCCGCGCCTGCTCCAGGGCGGCGGTGGCGCCGGCATGGACAAGTACCGTGGTGTCGACATCGGCAACGTCATTGATTGCGAAGGCGGCAGCATGATCGTGCCGGCCTACTTCAACGCGACGGCCGTCGACAAGACGGGCAAGGTCATCAAGGAGTTCAAGGGCACCGACCGCCACATGCAGAACTTCGTGGATGTGGTGCACAGCCGGAAGATGGGCGACCTGTACGGCCCGATCAGCGAAGGCGCGACGTCCAGCTCGCTCTGCCACCTCGGCAACATCTCGCATCGCCTTGGTCACGCGGCTCAGGAAGGCGAGATCTCGGACGCGGTGAAGTCCGACGCCAAGCTGCTCGAAGCGAACGGTCGCATGATCGAGCACCTCCACGCGAACCACGTCGATTTGTCCAGGACCCCGTTGACACTCGGCATGCCGCTCCACATCGACACGAAGTCAGGCACGTTCACCGGATCGAAGGCCGCCGCAGCGAACGCGATGCTGACGAAGAAGTACCGGGCGCCATACACGGTGCCGACAATCGCATGATGTAGCGGGTGAGGATTGAATGAGAACGGGCTCGCTATGTTGGCGAGCCCGTTCTTTGTTGTCAAAGAGCTTAACAACGGAACAGCAATTCATCGCAGAGGGCGCAGAGGCCGCAGAGGAAAGCCAGAGCATTTTATGGTTTCCTCTGCGGCCTCCGCGCCCTCTGCGGTAAAATTGCTGTTAAGCTGTTCTACCGATGTGCCATTACGGCGTGAGTACCCGCCCCTTGAAGATGTCATAAAGCTGTGTGTGCTTCGTATCCAGCGGCACGAGACGACCATCGATAAACAGGTAGCGCGTGTTCGTCTTCGCCTCGAGCATGTCGCCGTCCGTCACCACGAGGTTGGCCATCTTGCCCACTTCGATGGAGCCGAGCCTGTCGCCGACGCCGAAGATCTGCGCGGGTCCGAGTGTGACGGCGCGAAGCGCATCGGCCTTCGAAAGACCGAACGCGGAGGCCATGCCGGCGATGGACGGAAGGTTGCGCACCTCGGAGCAGCAATCGCCCGACGTAATCGCGAACTTCACCCCGGCCGCCGCAAGCTTCGCCGGCGTCGCGTAGTTGATGTCGTACGGGTCATCCTCGCGCGACGGCAGGTCCAGCACGTGATCGAACAGCACCGGCACGTCGTGTTGCTTGAGGTACGCCGCCACCTGCACCGCATCGCGACCACCCACGATGATCGGCTTCAGGTGCATCTCCTCGGCGAACGCTACCGCCGCACGAATGTCCGGCGCCGACTCGGCTGTGAACATCACCGGTTGCTGGCCGCGCACCGCAGCCACTAGCGACTGAAGCACGGCGTCGTGATGCGGACGGGGGATGGTCTTGTCCTTCTCGTATGCATCGAGCTGCTTGCCGTACGCGTCGGCATCGTGAAGGATCTGCTTGAGCGAATCGAGCTGGCGCGTGCGCAGCAATGTCGCTGCGTTGTTGGCCGCGCCACCGCCCTGCGCCGCGAGGAATGCCGCCGCCCCGCCGCCACGACCGCCGCGACCACCGGCGCTCGGCAGCGAGATCACCATGGCCGCGCGTGGCACCACCGACATCTCCGGCACCGTGTAGCCCGACAGGTTGATGAGCGCTGCCTGCCCGGAGATGATGCCGCCCTGCGGCCGAGAGATCACGTTGGTGATACCTACGACACGCGCCACGCCTACGTGCGCGCTGTGCGGGTTGATGCCGTAGATCGCCTGCGCATTGGGGTTGAAGCTTCCCGCCTCGGCGACGTCAACAGTGGATGCAGCGCCCTGCGGAATTTCGGACAGCCCGAGGGACGTGCCGGAATCCATCATGCCAGGATAGATCGAGAGCCCGGTGCCGTCGATCACCTGCGCGCCAGCCGGAATGGCGACATTCGCGCCGACCGCCTGGATCTTTCCACCGGAGATGACGACGGTGCCGCTTGCGATCTCGGCACCATTCACCGGGATGATCTTCGCGTTCTTGATCGCGAACGTGCCCTGCGGTCCTGCGACAGGATTGTAGGAGCCGAGCTGCGCGCCGGCTGCTGAGCCGGCCGCAATTAAAAGCAGCGCCGCACCCGCGAGGGCGACGTGAATTTGAAGCCGTGGCATTTAGCGGTTCTCCGGCGGGGTGGTGGCAAGCGCGCCGGCACCGGGCGCGCCACCTGGGCGACCCCGTGGTGCAGGTGCCGTATTGGCGTCAGCTTTCTCGAGCTCGACGCGTTCCTTCGCCTCGGCGTCGCGGAGGGCGAGATCCTTCTGCTTGTCGAAGAAGACCTCGCCATCGATGATCGTCTGCTCGACGCTCGAGTAGACGCTCAGCGGATTTGCGTTGTAGATCGCGACGTCGGCGTCCTTGCCCACTTCGATCGACCCGACGCGCTTGTCGATGCCGAGTTGCTTCGCGCCGTTGATCGTGATGATGCTGAGGGCCTCGTCCTCGGTGAGGCCGCCGTAACGGATCATCTTGGCGGCATCGATGTTGAGGCGGCGCGCGCGGCCGTCGTCGTCGGAGTTGATCGTCGTGAGCACGCCGTGACGCATGAGGATTGCGACGTTGTACGGAATGGCATCGTACGCCTCGATCTTGTACGACCATTCATCCGCGAAGCTGGACAGGCCCGCGCCATGCTTCGCGATTTCGTCGGCGATCTTGTAGCCCTCGAGACCATGCTGGAGTGTCTTGATCTTGAAGCCGAACTCGTCGGCGAGGTTGAGCAGCATCAGCATCTCATCGGCGCGATACGAGTGCGCGTGCACCAGCCGCGTCCCGGCGAGCACTTCCGCAATCGGCTCGAGCTCGAGGTCGCGCCGTGGGGCGATGAGCGACTTGTCCTTCGCCGAGTGGGCACGATAGTCGTCCCACATGGCCTTGTAGTCCCGTGCGCGCATGAACGCATCACGCAGCACTTCTTCCTGGCCCATACGCGTGGCCGGATAGCGCCGCGGTGGCGTGGGGATGCCGGGAATCGTGATACCCGCGCTGTTCTTCCGGGTGACATTCTCGCCGAGCGCGAACTTGATGCCGGGCATCGCGTCGGGGAAAAACATCGCGTCGGCACTGCGACCCCACTTCAGCTTGATGACTGCATTCTGTCCACCAATGGTGTTCGCGGAGCCATGCAGCACGTTCAACGTCGTCACGCCGCCGGCGAGCGCGCGATAGATGTTGATGTCGGTGGGATTGATGACGTCGTGGATGCGCGCCATGCTCGTAACGGAGAGCGAGCCTTCGTTGATCGCGTCGGCGGCCATGTGCGAATGCGGATCGATGATCCCGGGAATCACGAACTTGCCCGTGCCGTCGATGACGCGCGCGCCGTCCGGTGTCGCGATGTTCTTGCCGATCGCCGCGATCTTGCCGCCCGAGAGCAGCAGGTCGGTGTTCGTCTGCGTGCCGCGCGTCACGGTCATGACGGTGGCGTTGCGGATGAGGATGGCCGGAGCCGTCGCGCGGGCGCCTTGCGCTTGCGCGGGAGGCGCCGTGAGCGCCGTGGCGGCTGCGACCGCGAGCATCAGGGGTCGCATCGCGGAGGTCTCGAGGAGTCGTGGCGTGAATGAGGAGCGGTTCACCGGTGTGTCTCCGGATCGTCGTCGTGGTGCGCGCTTGACGAACGAGGGGGAGGAGGAGCGGCGGCCGCAGGCGCGGCGCCTTGCCGGCCACCGACACCTCCCGCACCCGCTGCCGGCGTCGCCGGATGCAGGGGAACTGGGCGGCCGTCCACATACAGGCTGTTGATGCGCATGGCCTTGTCGGTGAGGGCGCCCTTCGTCACGGTGAGATTGGCGATCTTGCCCACCTCGAGCGAGCCGAGTCGGTCACTGACGCCAAAGAGTTCGGCGGGCGACCACGTGACCGCCTTGATCGCTTGATCCGCGGAGAGCCCGCCCTCGACGGCGCGCTGGATGTTCGCATCGAAATCGGTCCACGTGGTGAGGCCGCCCGACTGGAAGGCGAACTTCACGCCTGCCGCCGCGAGACGACCTGCGGCCTTCGGCGCCTCGACGCGCTCACGCAGGGTGCGCAGCGGCTCCGGCTCGGAGTCCGCGGCCGCCGCGGCCGTGCGACGCGGAAAGTTGATGGAGAGGAGCACCGGGACATTCTCGGCCTTGAGCCGGTTGGCCACGAGGTACGCCTCGGATCCACCAGCGATCATCACCTTGAGGCCGAATTCCTTGCCGAGGTCGAGCGCGCGCTCGATCTCGCGCTGCGAGTTGGCCACCATCACGACCGGCTGCTGTCCGGCGAGCGCGGGCAGTAGCGCCTCGTGCGACGGATCGAATTCGACCCGCTGCATGTTCCGGGGGTTCCGTGCGTAGGCGGTCTTGAGCTCGCGATACCGCTGTGCGTCGAGCAACTCCTGCCGCAGTACGGCAAACACACCCATCAACGAGCCCGGGTAGCCACCGCCAAATCCGCGGCCAGACGAGAACGCGATGGTTTGCGCCACGTTCGGCTTCACGATCATTGATGACGCGCTCGGGCCGGCGAGGTTGATGAGTGCCGACTGGCCCTGGAAGATTCCCGCGCTCGAGACCGTGAGCGCCGTGGCGATCCCCGCGCTGCGGGGGCCATCGAGCGCGTCCTCATCGAGCTTCACCAGGTCCGCCGTACTGAGCTCGGGCTCGACGCCACGCGGCTGATCGACCGTGCTGCCATTCCCGGATCGCCCTGTTGTGGTAGGGGCCGCGAGCGCGGCGAGCGCCGCTGCGGCGCCACCGCCACCCCGACCACCGCTGCCCGCGGGCGCGGCGCTCGCAATGCCGATGGTGCCGAAGGCGTCGAAGAGGCCGGGATAGACCGTCAGGCCGGTGCCGTCAATGATGCGGGCGTCCCCAGGCACGGCGACGTTGGCGCCGATGGCCGCAATGAGGCCATCGCGAATGACGATCGTGCCCTTCTCGATCACCGGGGCGCTCACCGGAACGAGCTTGGCGTTGGTGATCGCGTAGGTGGAGGGAGCATTCCGTTGCGCTGCGAGCGTCGGCGCCGCCACGGCGACAACAGCCAGCAGCGCAACGGCGCGGCTTAGCGGGACAAGCATGACTTGAGGTCTCCTGGGGAGGAACAGATGCGGACAGCGAGCGCCAGGGAGTGGGCGCGGGACGGCGTAGTTGCTCGGATAACCTACGACATCGACGGGTCATTCGTTGGCGAGGCGTCGGCGACCGCTGCGTTGTTACATTGCCCCCGGCGCCTATACAATCCTCCGCTCGATGTGATGATCGATCCCACCAACACTTCGCAACGCAGCACCATCGCCTGGGTTGGTCCATTCG
This sequence comes from Gemmatimonadaceae bacterium, assembly GCA_046589725.1. Classification (GTDB taxonomy): domain Bacteria; phylum Gemmatimonadota; class Gemmatimonadetes; order Gemmatimonadales; family Gemmatimonadaceae; genus AG11. The sequence continues at coordinate 137,995 of JBKJUW010000054.1, read as the reverse complement.
TGCTGTTTCTCGTCTGGATCGCGATCGACAGATACCTGCCGATCGCCAATCCGGCAAAGGAACTCCTGCGCGATGCCGTCATCGCGGCGTCGATCCTGATGTTTTCGCGGCACCTGCTGCCCCGAAGCGCTCCGCATTGGATCGCCAGCATCGGCGTCGGACTTGGTGTCTTTGCACTTTGGGTCGCCCCCGACGCGCTCGTTCCCGGCTGGCGTGATCACGCGCTATTTCAGAACGCCATCACGGGTCGCATCCTGGTCTCCATTCCCGAACGTGAGCTTTCGCCCCTGATGCTCCTGCTGCGCACGATGCGCGCGACGCTGCTCGTGCCGGTGCTCGAGGAGCTGTTCTGGCGCGGTTGGCTGCCGCGCTGGCTGCAGGACACCGACTTCACGAAGGTCCCGCTCGGCAAATACACCCCGCTCGCATTCTGGGCGACGGCGGCGCTGTTCGCGACGGAGCACGGTCCCTTCTGGGAGGTGGGTCTCGTCTGCGGCATCATCTACAACCTGTGGATGCGCAGGTCGCGGTCACTCGGTGACCTGATGCTGACACACGCGACGACGAACCTCGCGCTCTCCCTCTACGTGATTGGCACGCATCGGTGGATGTTCTGGATGTAAAGAGACGGAAGGATAGGATGATAGGACGATAGGTGAGCCGTCGCCCTATGCTCCTATCATCCTATCTTCCTATGGTCCTATCCCCCTGCGCAGCCACTATCATTCGTAAGCGTCTGTACAGAGCGGCGCGATCACAGCAAACGGAGATATTCCCCGACAGTGGCGAAGAAACCCAACTACGACTTCGAGAAGCGCAAGAAAGAGATGGACCGCAAGAAGAAGAAGGACGACAAGCGCGCGGAACGCCTTGCGCGCCGCCAGGCAGGACTGCCAGACGAGGGCGACGAGCCCGAGGACGGCGAGCCGGTACCGCAGGCCGACGGAATCGAGCCAGTCTGACGTCCGTCCGTCAGTGGGGGCGCATCGCGCGGGTGAGCATCCGGTCCAGCCCGGAGGCGAACGCCTGCTTGTCCCGCGCCGAGTAGGGCTTCGGGCCGCCGGTTTCCACGCCGCCCGAACGCAGGTCGGCCATGAAGTCACGAACGGAGAGCCGCTCGCCCACGTTCTCGGGAGTGAACGCCTCTCCGCGGTGATCGAGCACCGCCACGCCCTTGCGAACGAGGGCGGCGGCCAGCGGCACGTCCGCCGTGATGGCGACGTCGCCAGGCTCGGCTGCATCCTCGATGTAGCGGTCCGCGACGTCGGGCCCGCCGCCAACCCGCACTGCGCTCGCGAACGGATGCGCGGTGGGCACCTCGACGCGCTGATTCGCCACGAGAATCGTCACGAGCGACAGCCGCTCTGATGCGCGAAACACGATCTCCTTCACGTCGCGCGGTGCTGCGTCTGCGTCCACCCAGAGTTTCATCGATTCTTCACTGACGTTGGTCGGTCGACGGCGATAGTCGTTCTCACCCGAGTCTGAGAAGGCGTTACGAGACACCGACCAGCTGCGAATTCGCATCCGCAACTTCCCTCGCTATGAGGCAATTCGTCAGAGGTTCAAGTAGGAGTCTCGTGGCTTGATTTGCCGAGAGCCATCTGGGAAGCTGGATAGATCCCTGCCTCGTCGAGCCGTGCAGGACAACGAAACCCCCATCGTCACCGGGGGCAGGATTCGCGCGGCCGACGTGCTATTATGGTGGGCCATGTTCAGCATCCGAGCAATCCCGCCGACCTTCGCGGCGCTCCTCTGCGCAGCGGCCACACCCGCGTGCGCCAGCGCTCAAGCGACCGCCAGCATCGTCCGCGGCGAGTTCATCGCGGCGGCGCCACCGACGCCCAGCGCGCACGCGTCGACAATCGTCGAAACGCAAGACGGCTTTCTTGCTTCCTGGTTCGGCGGCACCCGCGAGGGAGCGCCCGACGTCGGGATCTGGATGTCGCGTGATGTCGGCGGACGCGGCGAGTGGAGCACGCCACTCGAAGTCGTGAGCAGCCGCCAGCCGGATGGCACGCGCGTGCCCTGTTACAACCCCGTGTTGTTCCACAGCGCCGACGGCGTGCTGCACCTCTTCTACAAGGTGGGACCGCATCCAACGCGGTGGTGGGGAATGCACATGTCGTCAACCGACGACGGACGAACATGGTCCGCTCCCCAACGCCTTCCAAACGGCATACTCGGCCCGATCAAGAACCATCCGGTCGTGCTGCCCAATGGGACGATCATCGCCGGAAGCAGCACGGAATCCACCGACGCGATTTCAGCGTGGCGCGTGCACTTCGAGATCTCGCGCGACGACGCACGCACGTGGACGCGCGTCGATCCGCCGCCGTCGGAGATCCAGGCCATTCAACCGAGCATCCTCACCCACGCCGACGGCAGGCTGCAAGCCATCGGCCGCACCCGATCGATGCGCGTGTTCGACACGTGGTCGAGCGATGGTGGGTTGACATGGAGTCCGCTCGCCCTAACCGCGCTGCCCAATCCCAATGCCGGCATCGATGCGGTGACGTTGCGCGATGGTCGGCAATTGATTGTCTACAACGCGTCGGTGACGTCACGCACGCCGCTCGTCATCGCGATCTCCGATGACGGACGCGTGTGGCATCCGGTGCTCGAGCTCGAGGCCGAACCGGGAGAATACTCGTATCCCGCCGTGATCCAATCGGGTGACGGGTTGGTGCACGTCACGTACACATGGCGCAGGGAGCGAATTCGCCACGTCGTGGTGCAGCTGCACGACTAGCGTCTCGTCCAGCAGCCTTGCCGCGCACTCCGGCGCGAGAAGCGGGCAAGAGCCGGAGCCCCGGGACGCAAGGCGAGCAAAAAGGGAAGCACCAATAGGTCTCCGGTTTGTCCGCGCAATCTTGCTCCCGAACCACGATCCGATCGTCGGGCGCACGGAAAGCGGCACCTGCCGCGCAACGTTCCCGAACAGCGCGTCGTAGATCGTGGGTCCGCGACAGAGCTTCAATTGCGCCTCCAGCGCGCCGCGGCATAGTATGAAGAAGGGGAAATCGGTCAGCCTACGCAGGGGTGATGCATGAAAGTCGGACCGAAGTTGTTGGTGGCTTGTTCCTTGACGTTCGTTTCATTCGCGCTTCCTGCCCAGGAACCAGGCGCTCCCGGCACTCCCGGCACTCCTGCCGCTCCTGGCGGATTTGGAGCCGCCGGAGGTCGCGGCCGAGGGGGCGGTGGCTTTGTCGCCAATCCAACGTTTGACAAGGAACCGCCGGTCCTGCCGGCTGATCTGAAGTCAGGTGGAGTCCTCATCTTCTCGAAAACGAATGGCTTCCGGGAAGAGGCCGGTGTTCAGGCGTCCAACACGGCGCTGGCGGCCATCGCTCACGAACGCGGCTATCCTTACTTCGTCACGGAAAACGGCGCCGTCATGAACAAGGAACAGCTTTCCAAATTCAAGCTCGTGATCTGGAACAACAACAGCGGCGACATCCTGACGCCAGAACAGCGGGAAGTGTTCAAGACCTGGGTGGAGAACGGTGGGTCGTACATGGGCACGCATGGTGCCGGCGGCGACCCGAAATACGCCACACCCAATGGCCGGAGTTCGCTCGCGGACTGGCCCTGGTATATCGAAACCCTGCTCGGAGCCCAGTTCACGAGCCACTCGCCTCAGCAGTTCGGCGACGCTCACGTGGAGGATCCAAAGAGTCCCCTGACGAAAGGAATGCCGGCCGCATTCAATCGATGGGATGAGTTTTACTCATTCGCGACGAACCCACGCAGCCTGCCAGGATTCCACATCCTGATCACCGCCGACGAGAAGAGCTACAAGCCCGGCAATGCCACGATGGGTGATGACCATCCGCTCGCGTGGTGGCACTGCGTCGGAAAAGGCCACGTGTTTTATTCCGCGCTGGCGCATGGCGGGATGATGTATGCCGAACCGGTCGTCCTCCAGCTTTACGGGAACGCCATGGCCTGGGGCCTCGCCCAGAATGGCAAGGTCTGTAAATAGCGATAAACCATGGTTGTGATCCTCAAAACCCCGCCGGCCTCTTCAAGGCTGGCGGGGTTTTGTTTTTCGGCTTCTGGAGACGGACGAACACTCAGGCGACGGCCGGATCTGCGAACAATCCACGCAAGTACCGCAATCCGTCGCTGGCCAATTGGTCTTGCGTCTTGGCGAGGGGCCGCCAGATGGCCGCGGCGCGCGCGATCGTTGTGACCTTGCTGGTGAACGATTCGATGACGACGGGTCCGTCATACCCGATATCTCGGCAGCCATTCGCGACATCCTGCCAAGGCACGTGGCCCGAACCGGGAGCCCCGCGATCGTTCTCACACGCATGGAGGTGCTTGAGCCGAGCGCCGGCGGCCCGGATCGCATCGCCGAGCGATGTCTCCTCGATGTTCATGTGAAAAGTATCGAGCAATATTCCGCATGCCGGGTTGCCCACCCGATCGACGACTTCGATCACCTGCTCGGCGAGGTTGATGAAGCTCGTCTCGAACCGGTTGAGCGGCTCGACACAGAGCACAACCCCGTGGTTCGCCGCATGGCTGGCGAGCCCGGAGAGCTGGGTCACCAGTAGATCGAGGTCGCGCTTGCGCTCCTCGGCCGTCGCCTGCCAGGTGCGGCCGACCGCGCTGTACAGCGGCCCCAGGACGTTCGTCGCCCCGAGGGTATGCGCCGCTTCGATGCAATGCCTGACGTAGGCGATGCCGTTCGCGCGGACGCGCGCGTCGGGGTGGATGAGATCGCGGTCGGGACCGATCGCTGCGCAGACGCTGACGGCGAGGCCGAGGTCGCGTGCGACCCCCGCGGCGCGCGCGTAGTCCAGATCGTCCGTCCCCTCGATGGGCACCTCGATCAGGTCGAAGCCCATTCCGGCGACGTGCGTCGCCAAGCGCGCGAACTCATCGGTCGTGAGGGGCGAGGCCCACAGCCAGGTACTCACGCCAAATTGCATCGTAGCTCCGTCGAGGAAGTGCGCGCCGAGTCAAATCGCAAGCGCGTTGGAAAAATCACTTCCTCAAGTATGGAGGGCAGCTCTGTAGGCGGGAGAGCGGGTTTCACACGGCGCAGTGACGGTAGAGTGCGGCGTTCTCTCGTCGTTCGGGTTGACTCGACCTGCGAACGAGTGCGAAATACGGCGCGCCACCCCGTGTTCGCCGCACTTTGCGATCTTCGGCTGCGGTGACCATCGGGTGGCTACTGGTTCGCCGCGTCAACGAGCGGAAATGGCGTGAGCTGCCTACCGTTTCCGCGTCGTCGATCTGGCGTTCGGTCACAGCCCGTTGTCCCAACGGCCGACGATCGATCAATAGAACTGACGCAGCTCCACGCGCGAGTTGTTCAAGTACACACCATTGAACCGCACCACATCACCCTGCCGGAGATTCTGGAATCGCTGCACATCGGCGCGTGACGCGTTGTACGGCATCGTGACGGCGAGAACCACGCCGTTGTTCGGGGCGATCTCGAACCATCCGTTCGCCACATCCACGCGTCGCACCGTGCCCGACAGCGACTGCACCTGGCCGTTGCTGCTGTAGACGCCGCCATTGCTGTTGTTGCTCGAGACGGACTGGTCGACCTGCACGTAGTCCGTGTAGTAGCCGCCGTTCTGCGTCTGCTGGATGCGTGCGGTGACCTGGTCACCATTCTCCAGCGACGACACCGTGTAGTTCTGGTTGTTGTAGACGATCTTGGTCTGGTTGTCGTAGCTGATGCCGACGGACTGGCCGTTCGACTGCTGCAGCACGATCTGCCCGTTGCGAGTATCGACGCCGCGCACCGTGCCGCTCACCTGGTTCGCACCCTGTTGCCCCTGTTGCCCGCCGAGCACGCTTCCGAGCACGCTGCCGAGTCCGCCGGCCCCCGCGCAAGCGCCGAGCGATGTCATCGCGAACGCTGCGACTCCGAGTTGCGCGAATTTGCGAATGTTCATGGTAGCATCTCCTCGTTGAATATCGATCAACAAGGCAAGGCCGGTGCCGTACAGCTTGACAGGCGACCCTCGCCGCGGAGGGTGATTGGATTCATATTGCTGCGGCCGCCAAGGAAGAAGCGAGCTCAATCAACCCAGCCCCCCTCCAATGCGATTACTGACACTTTTCGCGGTCTGTCTCGTCGCAGCCTGCGCATCAGTGCATCCTGCCCCCGAATACATCACCGCGAGCGGGCCGTCGCGACCCTTCTCTCCCGCAGTGCGGGTAGGCGGCATGCTCTATCTCGCCGGCCAGCTCGGCACTGACAGCACTGGGAAAGTGGTGGCGGGGGGAATCCAGCCTCAGACGCGCCAGGCGCTGGAGAACATCCGCGCGGTGTTGCTGCGATCGGGCTCGTCGATGGATCGCGTGGTGAAGTGCACCGTGTTCCTCGCAGACATGAAGGAGTGGGCGTCCATGAACGAGGTCTACGTCACCTTCTTCGACGCCGGCCGTCGCCCCGCACGGTCAGCACTCGGCACCACTGGCCTCGCGCTCGATGGACGCGTGGAGATTGAGTGTATCGCCGCCGAGTGAATCCGGGACATGCGCGTGGATAAGAGGCGGCTGGAGGCGTTCAGCGACGGCGTGCTCGCGATCATCCTCACGATCATGGTGCTGGAGCTGCATGTGCCGAAGGATCAGGTGCAGCTGCCAGGCCTCATTCCAGTCCTCCCGGTCTTCGCGTCGTACGTCCTCAGCGAGGAACAAGGCCCGAGCTCGATTGTCGCGCGAGCAATCGGCGACGACGTGAAGGGAAAGATTTCCCTCGGGACGTATGCCGTGGCGATACCGCTCGCCTACGTGAGCCAATGGATTGCCGGCGCCTTGTACGTTTCCGTGGCGCTGATGTGGGTCGTGCCCGATCGCCGACTCGCCCGCGCGCTCGCTGACCGCGCGGAGGCGGGGTGACACCCGGGTACCCGCGCGCGCACCGCTGGCTCCTGCCCGCATTCGGTCGCGCGATGATGCGATTGACCGGCTGGACGTTTCGAGGCACGCTGCCCGACTTGCCCAAGTTCGTCATCATCGTCGCGCCGCATACGTCGAACTGGGATTTTGCCATCGGCGTGTTTGCCCTGTTCGCCCTCGATCTCGAGTCGCAGTGGTTCGGGAAAGCGTCCCTGTTCCGCCCACCCATGGGGTTCCTGATGCGCATGATCCAGGGGCGCCCGGTCCGCCGCGACTCGCCCGAGGGGGTGGTGGCCCAGGTGGCCGCAGCGGTGCGCGCGGAGCCGAACTTCGTGCTGACGATCACGCCCGAGGGCACGAGGAAGTCGGTCGATCATTGGCGCACCGGGTTCTACCGCATTGCCCTGGCGGCCGGAGTGCCGGTCGTGCCGGTGTCGTTCGACTGGGGTCAGAGGGAGATCGGCATCAACGCACCGGTGCATGCGTCGGGGAACCTGGAGGCGGACGTCGGCGCCATGCAGGCGCTCTACCGTCCGGAGATGGCGCGTCATCCCGAGGGTTTCTGGCGCGCGCAGGCACTGCCGCGCATGTGATCCCGCTACCCGAGCCTCATGCACACGACCTGTTAGACTCCGCTGCTCCAGCGCCGCCGAAGGGACAAAGCACTGGTACCGCCCTTGCACCCGCCCGCTGTCACATGGTCGACGCGTCGCCGCCCCCAACTGAATCCCCCGCCGTCGCCCACACGCTCACGGGCGACGTGCGCACGCACGAAGCATTTCATTCCCGCTACCTGACGCACGACCGCACCGTCGTCGTCTACCTTCCCCCGGGGTATGACCCCAGGACGGCGGATCGATATCCCGTGCTCTACTTGCACGACGGCCAGAATGTCTTCGATCGCGCCACCTCGTTCGGTGAGGAATGGCAGGTCGACGAATCGGCGCAGCGCTTGATCACGGCGGGCGAGATCGAACCGCTCATCATCGTCGGCATCTACAACACGGGTGAGCACCGGCTCGACGAATACACCCCGACACCCGAAGTCGGCGCGGGACGTGGGGGCCATGCCGACGACTACGGGCGCATGCTCGTCGAGGAGCTCAAGCCGTTCATCGACACGACGTACAAGACGCTGCCGAGTGCCGCGAGCACTGCCATCGGCGGATCCTCACTCGGGGGCCTCCTCACCATGCATCTCGGCCTTCGGTACCCCACGGCATTCAGCCGGCTCGCGGTGCTCTCCCCTTCCGTCTGGTGGGATGATCGTGTGATTCTCCTCGAAGTGGACGCGTTGCCGGCGGCGCTGCCCCTGCGCATCTGGCTCGACGCAGGGACCGCGGAGGGTGTCGACATGCTTGCGAACCTGCGCGCGCTGCGCGATGCGCTGGTGGCGAAGGGCTGGGTCCTGGGGCGCGACCTGTCCTACCTGGAAGCGGAAGGCGGCGAGCACAACGAGCAGAGTTGGAGTGCCCGCGTCGAGCGGGTGCTGAAGTTCCTCTTCCCCGTAACCGGAACGCCGCCGCATGCATCGTGAGCACGTGCGCTGGTTCAGTCCGCGACTCGATCGCGAGATGGACCTGCTGATCTTCGGGCATGCCGGCGCACGCGTGATCGTGTTCCCGAGCTCGATGGGCCGGTTCTTCGAGTGGGAAGACCAGGGGATGATCGCCGCGCTCGGCGAGCACCTCGAGAATGGCTGGCTGCAGCTCTACTGCGTGGACAGTGTCGATGCCGATAGCTGGTACGCGAAGTGGAAGCATCCCGCCGATCGCGCGTTCTACCACAGCCGGTACGAGGCGTACATTCGCGACGAAGTGCTTCCCCTGACGCAGGACCGGAATGCCAATCCATTCCTCATCACCACCGGCGCGAGCTTCGGCGCGTATCACGCGCTCACGTTCGCGCTGCGGTATCCGCACCTGGTGGGTCGCGCCATCGGACTAAGCGGCGTCTATGACATCCGCGAGGTCACGGACGGCTACACTGACGAGCATGTCTATCTCTACAATCCGGCCGAGTTCATCCTGGGGGAAACGGATCACGGGCGGCTCGAGGCGATGCGTCGCATGGACATCGTGCTCGCCATCGGGCAGGATGATCCGCTCCGCGGCAACAGCGAATATTTTTCCGGGCGCCTCTGGTCGATGAAGGTGTGGCATGCCCTCCGCATTTGGGACGGCTGGTCGCACGACTGGCCGTATTGGCGGCAGATGATACGCCAGTATATCTCGGGATCTGACTGATAACTGAGGATGATAGGATGATAGGATGATAGGACGATAGGATGATAGAAAACTGCGCTTACCTATCATCCTATCCTCCTATCCTCCATCGCTTACACCACTAACACTCACCACGATGCTGAAAGTCGGTTTGCTTGTCGGTCGTGAATGGTCCTTTCCGCCCGCCCTCATCGACGCGGTCGCGCGGAGAAACGAAGGCGTCGAGGTCGAGTACGTCTCCCTCGGCGGCACGTCCATGGACGAGCCCGTGCCGTACGCCGTCATCGTCGACCGGATCTCGCACGAGATCGGCTACTACCGCACGTACCTCAAGCACGCGGTGCTGCAGGGCGTCACCGTCGTCAACAACCCCTTCATGTGGTCGGCCGACGACAAGCTGTTCGACGCATCATTGGCGACCAGGCTCGGAGTGGCCAGCCCGAAAACCATCGCGCTCCCGAACAAGGACTACGTCGAGGGCATCAAGCACGACGAGAGCCTCCGCAACCTCCGCTATCCGTTCGATTGGGACGGGATCATCGCGCACATCGGCATGCCGTGCATCCTGAAGGATGCGCACGGCGGCGGGTGGAAGGAGGTGTATGTCTGCCGGTCGAAGGAAGAGCTGATCGAGAACTACAACACCTCGGGCCTGCTCACGATGATCGTGCAGGAGTTCATCGAGTGGGACCAGTTCATTCGCTGCATGTCGCTGGGCCAGAAGGACGTGCTGTGCATGAAGTACGATCCGAGGAACCGATGCTACGTACCGGAGGATGATCATCTGTCCCCGGAGCTCGAGGCGCGCATCAAGAAGGACAGCATCACCCTCATGCGCGCGCTCGGCTACGACATGTGCTCGCTCGAGTTCGCGGTGCGCGATGGCATTCCGTACGCCATCGACTTCATGAATCCCGCGCCCGACATGGACATCAACTCGCTCACGCCCCACTACTTCGAATGGGTGCTCAAGGGCATGACCGACCTGGTGATCCGCCTGGCGAAGGCGAACGCACCGCTGAAGGACGTGAGCCGCGGACAATTCCTGACTGGTCGCCGGGAGGGGATGTGATGCCCCATCCGCCGCTGAGGATCACACATGCTGCGTGACGGCATCGAGCAGTACCACGCGCTCCTCACCGACGACATGGGCGGCGAGACCCAACGCCAGCTCGACGAGCAACTGAAGCACCGCGGTCTCTTCTTCGGGGATCGCGCGCTGTGCACCGTCCTGCGTCCGCGCTTCCTGTCGCCGGCGCAATACCGCTTCCTCCAGAAGCGCGGCGCGGTGGTGCTGCGTGCGTTTCGTACCGCGCATCAGGCTGCCTTGCAGGATGAGAAGCTGCTCGCGCAGTTCGGCTTGATGGACTGGGAGCATCAGCTCGTGCACGTGGAGACCGGCTTCCGCGACGCGAGCCCCGTGTCACGCCTCGATGCGTTCTTCACCGCCGATCAGGGCGGCATGAAGTTCACCGAGTACAACGCGGAAACGCCGGCGGGCGGTGGCTACAACGATGTGCTGACCGAGGTCTTCTACGGGCTTCCGATCATGCGCGCGTTCCTGCGGAAGTGGGACGTGCACCCGTTGCCGGCGCGACACAACGTGCTGCACGCTCTTCTTGATGCCTACGGGCAATGGTCCGGTCGTCGCGAACGGCCGAATATCGCGATCGTCGACTGGGCGGACGTCCCGACGCAGAGCGAGTTCCTCCTGTTCCAGGACTACTTCACGCGCCAGGGCTGCAAGTGCGACATCATCGATCCCGCTGACATCACCTACAGCGGCGGGACGCTCAATGGTCCGTACGGAAAGATCGACCTGATCTACAAGCGCGTGCTGCTGCACGAGCTGGTGGAGCGCGGCGGGATCGACCATCCCATCCTTCGCGCCTTTCGCGATGGCAACGTCTGCATGGTCAATCCCCCAGCCTGCAAGATTCTCCACAAGAAGGCGAGCCTCGCCGTGCTGCATGACGAGCGCAACTCGTACCTCTTCAGCAACGAGGAGCAGGAAGCAATCGACCTCACGATCCCGTGGACGCGCGTCGTGGAGGAGCGGCACACGACGTACGCCGGCGACGACATTGACCTGCTCCCGTTCATCGCCGACAACAAGGACCAGCTGGTCCTCAAGCCGAACGACGAATACGGCGGCAAGGGCATCGTGCTCGGCTGGGAGGTGGACGATGCCGAGTGGCTGAGGTCGATCCAGACGGCGCTGAGTGAGCCGTACATCGTGCAGCAGCGAATCGCCCTGCCGAAGGAAGACTACCCGAGCCTCGTCGACGGCAAGGTGGTCTTCATCGAACGCATGGTGGATACGGCTCCCTACGTGGCGTACGGCGATCATGTCGACGGTGTGCTGAGCCGACTCGGCACAGCATCGTTGCTGAACGTGACGGCTGGCGGCGGGAGCCAGACACCGACCTTCATCGCCGAAAAGCGATGAGTGAACGTGCGAAGTATATGAAAGCGTTGCTCGTGCTCATCGCGAATCCAACGAATCAGGCGAATTGCTCCATCCGCGCGACGAGTGTCACTTCGCCGCGCGGAGTTGATTCGCGGAGATTCGCGAAAGTCGCGGGATTCGCGATAAGCACGAACAACGCTTGTGCTCTTCCCGGTTCAACTCAAGGACGGAAATGAAAGCTCCATCCCTCACGCTCGGCATCGAAGAGGAATACCAGATCATCGATCCCGAGAGCCGCGAGCTCAAGTCGTACATCACCGAGATCCTCTCGGGTGACTCCATGATCCTCGACGAGGTGAAACCCGAGCTCCACCAGTCAATGGTGGAGATCGCCAGCCGCGTCTGTCGCACGCCGCAGGAATTGCGCAATGAGCTCGTGCGACTGCGCGGCATGGTGATGGACCTCGCCGGCAAGAATGGCCTCGTCATCGCCGCTGCGGGCACGCACCCGTTCTCGTGCTGGACCAAGCAGGAGATCACGCCCCTCGAGCGCTACATCGGCGTGCGGCAGGACCTCCAGGACCTCGCGCAGCAACTGCTCATCTTCGGCACGCACATCCACATCGGCATCGAAGATCGCGACTTCATGATCGAAGCGATGAACGTGTCGCGCTATCTGCTCCCACACGTCCTCGCGCTGTCAACCAGCTCGCCCTTCTGGCAGGCGCGGCGCACGGGCCTCAAGTCGTACCGCAGTATCGTGTTCCGCAACTTTCCGCGCACCGGCGTGCCGCCAATCCTCGGCTCCTACAGCGACTACGAGGAGTTGCTCGGCGTCCTGGTGAACACGGCCTGCGTACCCGATGGATCGAAGATCTGGTGGGACGTGCGACCGCATCACGCGTATCCCACCCTCGAGTTCCGCGTATGCGACGTGTGCACCCGCGTCGAGGAAGCCGTCTGCCTGGCCTCGATCCTTCAGGCGATCGTGGCGAAGATCTGGAAGTTGCGTCGCGACAACCTGACCTTCCGGCTCTATCCCTCCGCACTCATCGATGAAAACAAGTGGCGAGCCGTGCGGTTCGGGCTCGACGGGAACATGATAGATTTTGGGAAGGAAAAGGAGCAACCCGCGCGCGAATTGATCACGGAAATGCTGGAGTGGTTCGTGGACGACGTCGTGGACGAGTTGGGCAGCCGCAAGGAAGTCGAGTACGCCTTCGAGATCATGCGCGGCGGCTCCAGCGCCGACCGGCAGCTCGCCACATATGACCGTGTGGGCGACCTCCGTGGTGTCGTCGACCGGCTCGTCTCCGAAACGGCCGAAGGTGTACGCCCCGAAATTGCAAATACCTTCGCCAATCGCCCGCTCGAGGGCGAGCCCTACAGGATTTCCGTTCTCGGCGATGCGTCGAAGAACACGCCTCCCTTCGCCAGTCGAACCGTTTGATGTCCCGAGTGAACGCAGCGTCGCGCCGACCCGTCGTCGGAATACCCACACAGACCCTCCAGACGCTTGGCGGGATCTCCAGCGATATCCCCCCATCGTGGGTCATGAGCCAGCGGTACATCGTCACGTTGACGAACGCGGGCGCCATCCCGTGGATGATCCCGCTGGTCGACGATGAAACGCTGCGCGGTGTCTACGAAGAACTCGATGCGGTGTTCCTGCCCGGTGGCGCCGACATCGACCCCATGACCTATGGCGCCGATCCGCATCCGCTCTGCGACAAGACGGATCGTGAGCGCGACCGCGTGGAGGTTGCCCTGGCCAAATGGGCCCTCGAGGAGGACAAGCCAGTCCTGGGCGTGTGCCGCGGCATGCAGCTCATCAACGTCGCCGCGGGGGGATCGCTGTTCCAGGACCTCGCGCAGGACATGCCCGGCTCCATCAAGCACGACTACTTCCCGTTCAGTGGGCAGAACTTCACGCGCGACTTCCTCGCCCACGACGTCACCGTCGCGGCGGGGTCGCGCCTCGCCAATTTCGTGGGCGCGGGCTCGCTGCGCGTCAACAGCATGCACCATCAGGGCGTGAAGGAGCTCGGTCATGGCCTCCACGCCACCGCGGAAGCGCCAGACGGATTGATCGAGGCCATCGAGGGCGACGACGGCGGATATCTCGTGGCCGTCCAGTGGCATCCTGAAGCCCTCACGGAAAACGACGTGCGCTCGCGGGACCTGTTCGCCGACTTCATCGAAGCCGGCGCCGCGTGGCGCCGTGCGAACGTGTGAGCCGGTTATCGGCCCTTGCCGCGATGCTGGTGACGGGCGCCGCACTTCCGGCCGCGCCCGCGCGGGCACAACAGCCAACGCCCCGGAGTCAGCTCGCCACCGTCACGCAGCAGATCGCCGGCGCCAAGGTGGAGGTGCTCTATCGACGGCCGGTCGCGCGGGGCAGGGTACTGTTCGGCGCGCTCGTGCCGTGGGGTCGCATCTGGACGCCGAGCGCGGACAGCGCGGCGCGGATCACCATTTCGTCGCCGATCACGGTGAATGGCGCGGCCCTCGCGGCGGGCACGTACAGCATCTGGACGATTCCCGACTCCACGTTGTGGACCGTCGTCTTCAACAAGACATCAGCAGCGTTTCATCTCCGCTATCCCGAAGGACAGGACGTCCTCCGCGTGCGCGCGGCGCCCGAGAAGGGCCCGGCTGTCGAAACGCTGATGTTCGCCTTTCCCACCGTAGACGGTGATTCCGCGGTCATGCACCTGCACTGGGGCACCACCATCGTTCCGCTCACCTTTCGCGTCACTCCCGATGCCGCTCGGTAGGCCCACATGAAGCTCAAGCCGGTACAGCGCAAGTCGGACATCCGGATCGAAAATGCCAATGCCCGCATCGACACCAGGATGGATGAAAAGGAGCTCGAGCACGAGACGGCGAAGTACTCGGAGCGGATCTCCGACCTCCAGCGCGTTCTCTACGCGGATGGCCGCCACGCGCTCCTGATTGTCCTGCAAGGCCGTGATGCCTCTGGAAAGGACGGCACCATTCGCAAGGTGTTCAGCGTCATAAACCCGCAGGGCTGTTCCGTTTCGCGCTTCGCCGCACCGTCCGAGTTCGAGCAGCAGCACGACTACCTCTGGCGCGTGCACCAGCAGGTGCCGTCCCGCGGCATGATCGGGATCTTCAACCGCTCGCACTATGAGGACGTCCTCGTACCGCGTGTCCACGGCACGGTTGGGAAGAAGGCGCTGTCCGCGCGGTACGACCAGATCAACGACTTCGAGTCGATGCTCTCCGCGAACGGTGTCACCATCTTGAAGTTCTTCCTCCACATCTCGCGCGACGAGCAGAAGGAGCGACTCCGCGAGCGGCTGAGCAACCCGGAGAAGAACTGGAAGTTCAAGGAGAGCGACCTGGACGACCGCGAGCTCTGGGACGAGTTCGGCGACGCCTATCGCAAGGTCCTCGCAAGGACGAGCACCGCGGTCGCGCCGTGGTTCATCGTCCCGGCCGACGACAAGGACGTGCGCAACCTGCTGATCGCGCACACGATCGCGAACCGACTGGAGAAGCTCGACCTGCGATACCCGACCGCCGATCCCACGGTGCTGTCCCTCGACATCGACTGAGCCGCCGCATGCTTTTCATGGTCGTCGAGCATTGCCGTGACGGGGACGCCCCGCCGTTGAAGCCATGGCCGTGATTCGCAGTGTGGCTTTCCTCCGTGCGATCAACGTGGGCGGACACACGCTAAAGATGGACCGACTGCGTGCCCTGTTCGCGAACATGGGCCTGAAAAACGTCGAGACGTTCATTGCGAGCGGGAACGTGCTCTTCGATGCCCCGCCGGCCAAGACGGAAACGCTCGAGACGCGCATCGAGCAGCAGCTCGAGAAGGCACTCGGCTACCAGGTCCTCACATATATTCGACCGCTCGCCGATCTCCCGGGCGTCGCCTCATCCCATCCGTTCGTCTCGCACGAGGCGGACGGTCACGCCCTCTCGATCGGGTTCCTCAAGTCGCCGCTCGACGCCGCACACGTCGAGCGACTCAAGGCACTCGCGAATGACTACGACGACTTCCACATCCACGACCGCCAGGTCTACTGGCGCTGCCGTGGCCGCATGAGCGATTCGAAGCTGTTCGGCAAGGTGCTCGACCGCGCGATCGAGGCGCCCGCCACGTTTCGCAACGTGACGACGGTACGGCGGCTCGCCGCGAAGATGTCGCCGACTTAGGAGCGCGTGCCTCGACCGCGGTGCAACAGCCGCAGCAGAAACAGGAGGACGATCGCGCCGATGAACGCCACGAATATCGTCCCGCCCAGCCCACTGATCGGTGAGCTGACGCCGAGCTGCCGGAAGATCCAGCCGCCGACGAACGCACCCACGATGCCGATGACGATGTCGCCGATCAGGCCGTAGCCGCCGCCCATGACGAGTGAGGCGAGCACACCGGCGATGAGGCCGACGATCAACCAGGTGATGAAATCCATTTTCAGTCGGGGTAGGGGTGACAGTCGAGGAAACGGTGGCTCGCACATGCAATCCGCTTACCAGACTCGGCCTCCCTGGCCGTCCGCCGGCTCAGTGAATGGCGGCTCGCAGCGGCACCCCGTCAAGCGGCTCGGTAGGCCGTACGCCGGCGAGCGCCGCAAGCGTCGGCGCGAGGTCGACCGTTCGCACGAAGTCGCCAAAGCGACCGGGCTGGACTCCCGCGCCATAGAACACGAGGGGCACGTGGGTGTCGTAGTCGTACGGCGTGCCGTGAAACGCGATGTTTCCAGCCCACGCGCTTCCAGGGGTCAGCGTGACCACCATCTCGATCGGCGCGCTCGCCGGAAACTGGTGCCGCCAGCGCCGCGCAATCGGGTCCGTGAGGGTATCGGCCGCGAGCGACTGGAATCGATCCACTCGACGTACCCCCGGTAGAGCGCGAACGACGTTCGCAAAAGCGGTGATGGCCGAATCGGCGTTCACGCCCGCCTTCGCGAACGCCGCACGATCCGCCACGACAATCTGCTGGTCGACGTCGATCGCCAGCGTGTCGACGTTCGCCGCACGCAACCCCGCGCGTAGCGGCGCGATCAACGGCGCGAGCGACACCCGCTGTGGCCGCGGCATCACCGACGCCGGCGCGAGCTCCGGGATCGTCCCCACGCCGTGGTCGGCCGTGAGCGCAATGGTGATCTGCGACGAATCGCGAAGGCGATAGAGCGAATCGAGAAAGACGCCCAGCGTCCGGTCGACACGCACCACCTGGTCATGGATCTCGCGCGAATCCGGACCGTAGCGATGCCCGATATAGTCGGTGGCTGAGAGCGAGATGCTCAGCACGTCCGTATGCGCCCCCCCGCCGAGTGTGAGCGATTGCACGCCATGCAGTGCGAACGAAAGCGTGATGTCATCGATGAACGGCGTCCCGCGCACCACGTTCGCCGTGGCCTCGGGATCGCCCGGAAGGTCGTGCGGAAAGGTGAACTGTCGCCCGCCCTCCGCCTCTACGCTGTCGGCCTCCGGATACGCGCTGGCGGGCAGCAGCAGGTCCCACCGCTTGCCGGCGAAGCTCTTCGGGTAGTTCCGGTTGTTCCACATGACGACCCACGACGGCAACGTGTCGCGATAGTACGAGCTTGTAGTGAAGCGGCCGTCCGTGGAATACCAATAGACCTCCGACTTCGACTGCCCAACAGGCAGGATGGCCGCACGATCCTTCGACGACACCGAAAACGCGCGCGACTGCGGATCCGCGCTCCGAAGCCAATCGACGAGCGTCGTCCCGCGGAACCGTCGTGGCGACGCGCCAGGACCGACCCCGCCCGCGATCAACGGAGCGCTCTCGTCCTCCACACCGACGCGATTCATCATGATCCCGGTCGATCGCGGGAAGCGACCCGACAGCAGTGTGGCGTGGCCCGGCGCCGTCTCGGTGATCGCGTGGTCGTGGTGCGCATTCGTGAACCATGCGCCACCCCGCGACAGCCGCCCGAGTCCGCCGGGCAACGCGCCGAAGCGCTCCAGGTAATCGGCCCGAAACTGATCGATCGCGATCAGGACGACGAGTCGTGGCCTCCCGGACGGTGCCGCCGACTGCGCACCTCCGGTCGACGCGGAGGCCATGAGCAGGACGAAATACGCGAGACGAGCCTGGAGACGGAGCATCATCGAATGTGAAAGGGTCACCGGCGCCCGGCAAGCATGGCGCGAAGCCTCGGCGCGAACGATACTACCCGGGCTCGAACACGGAGGCTGCATGGCATCAAGCGCGACGCAGTCAACGGCGACCTCACGAGTCGTCACGCGCCTCGTCCTGTTCTACATCGTACTCATTGGCGGCGGCTGGCTGGTCTGGCGCGAACTCCCACGCGCCGGCGCGCTGGCCCCCTCGTCACTCGATCAGCTGTTCGGCGGGGGTCCGCCAGTGAATTCGCGAGGGATCGCCACGACGCCGCTCGATGAAGTGACGTTGGCGATCACCGTCGGCGTTGCGATGATCGCGTCGATCCTGCTCTCGCTGCCGGTCGCCTGGGTGTACCTGCTCACCCGCGCGAAGCGTGGATACCAGCAGTCGGTCGTTCAACTCCTGATCATCCTTCCGCTCGTCGTCTCCGGCATCGTGCTGCTGGTGAAGTACAGCATCACGCTCGCGTTCAGCCTCGCCGGTATCGTGGCCGCGGTCCGCTTCCGCAACACGCTCGACGACAGCAAGGACGCAGTCTACGTCTTCCTTGCCACCGCACTCGGCCTCGCCGCCGCGGTGAACCTGCCGGTGGCAGCGGTGATTTCCATCCTGTTCAATGTGACGGCGCTGGTGCTCTGGTATGTCGACTTCGGCAGTGCGCCCATGGAGCTTGAGGGACGCATCGCCGAGCGACGCCTGCGCCGCGCGAAGGAGCTGGCCCGCACGGGAACGTTCGTTGCCCGGATCGATGACGAAGTCTTCCAGAACATGACGCGCGATCAGCTCGAGGGCGTGGCTGAGCGCGCCCTCCGTCGCGCCCATGCGCAGGAGGGCGACAACTCCCAGGCAGGCGCCGAGTCCTGCCTGCGCATCCGGACCACGGATCTCGCAGCCATGCGGCGTGCCATCGAGCCGCGGCTGCAGGACTACACGAAGAGCTGGAAGCTCGGCGCGAGCACCCTTACTGATGGGATCGAGCATGTCGACTATTTTGTTCAACTGAAGAAGCGGACCCCACCCGATGAGCTCCTGTCGCTCATTCGCGCTGCCGGCACCACGACCGTGATCCACGCGGAATTCCGGTAGCGTCCCCCTCTCCTCGGCCAGCGATCATCATGACGACCCGTATCGCCACCGCACTGCTCTGCGCCGCAGCCCTTGCCGCAACAACGCCGCGAGTCGACGCGCAGAAGCCAGACAAGCCGGCAAAAGCAGAAAAGGAGAAGAAGGCGGGGTCGGATACCACCACGCCGCCGCTGTTCGCCAGTGAGACGCCGCTGGCAGTGACGCTCACGGCAAACCTCGACAAGCTCCGCGGCGACAAGTCGGAGACGTCCCCGTACCGTGCCGCCACGATGTCGTACACGGGCGCCAACGGGCAGCCAGTGACCGTCCCCTTCAAGGTGAAGACGCACGGTGTCTGGAGGCTCAAGCACTGTGTGTTTCCGCCCCTGCGGCTGAACTTCAGCAACAAGGAAACAAAGAAGACGCTCTTCTACGACCTGCAGAAGCCGAAGATGGTGAGCGTCTGCAGGGACAACGACAGTTACGAGCAACTCCTGCTGAAGGAGATGCAACTTTACCGCGTGTACCAGGCGATCACGCCGGTGAGCCATCGCGTGCGAACGCTCAAGATCAGCTACGCCGACAGCGCCACGGGCAAGGTACAGATGACGCGGTACGCGTTCCTCTTCGAGGATCCGGACGAGTTGTCCGCCCGGCTCGGCGGCATGCTCACGAAGGCCAAAGGCGCGTTGTCCGATGACTTCGATCCCGATGCGCTGGCCACGGCCTACATGTTCGAGTACCTCATCGGCAACCTGGACTTCTCCTTCAACGGCGTACACAACGGCGAGGTCATCCTCAAGAACGACGGCAGCAACGCGATGCCCGTTGCCTATGACTTCGACTTCTCAGGCGCAGTCGACGCGCCGTACGCCACGGTCGACCCGCAGTTCAGGACCAAGCGCGTCATCGACCGGATGTTCCGCGGCTACTGTTCCATCCTCCCGAAGTATCCACAAGCCATCTCGCTCATCCAGGAGCGGAAGGACAAGATCTACGCGCTGTATCGGGACAGCATTGGTGCGCTGCTGTCGCCCGATGCGGTGAAGGAGACGCTCGAGTACTTTGACCGGTTCTTCGACGAGGTGAAGACGCCACGGGATGCTGAGGCGAATGTGTTGAGGACGTGCTTCCGTCGCTGACGCCGTGACCGAGCGCGCTACCCTCATCAATCCCGAGCTGAGCCTCCTCGCATTTCAGCGACGCGTGCTGGCGCTGGCCGAGGATCCCGCGACGCCGCTTCGCGAACGCCTGCGATTCCTGAGCATCGTCAGCAGTAACATCGACGAGTTCTACATGGTGCGCATGCCGGGACTCCGCGCCGCTGCGCGTGCGGGCAGGCGCAGCCTTGTGGCGGACGACGGACTCTCGGCGGCTGAACGACACCGCAACGTTCAACAGGAGATAGCGGCACTTTTGGCGGCGCAGTCGCGCTGTGCTGCGGAATGCCTGGCTGCTGTGTCGGCGGCCGGCGTCCGCATTGTCGCATGGAGCGACCTTACCGACGAGGAACGCGAAGTGCTCGTCGAGCGATGTCGCGACGAGATCTATCCGTCGCTCACCCCGCTCGCGATGACGCTCAGTCCCGGGCATCCGCTGCCGCACTTGCCGCACCTGGCGCTGTCCCTCGCGGTGGTCTTTACGCGCGCACCGGGCGATACGCCACACCTCGCGGAGGTCGAGCTGCCGGATGACGTGTCGCGACTCATTCGGGTTCCGGGCCGCGAGCAGGACGTCATCACGCTCGAGGAGTTGATTCGCGCGAATGTGGATTTGCTCCATCCCCATGTGCACGTGGAAGGCGCCCATCTCTTTCGCGTCACGCGCTCCGGTGATCTCTCGCTTGACGAGCAGAGCGCAACTGACCTGCTCCAGGCGGTGGCGACGGCGACGGAACGGCGCCCGTTCAACCCAGCGGTGCGCGTCGAGATAGAACGGGCGATGCCCGACTTCGTGCGGGCGATGGTGTTGGAGAGTCTTCGCCACGATGCGTCGACCGTGCCGGGTGCCGACGATCCCGAGGTGCAGGCCATCGAAGGACTGATCGACCTCCGCTGCCTCGCCGAGTTGCCCATCGCGATGAAGCCCGGTCTCGAATATCCAGCGCTCGACGCCCGGAAGCCCGTGCCCGATGACGCTTCCATGCTCGATACCATCCGAAGCGAAGACCTGCTCGCGCATCACCCCTTCGATGCCTTCGATCACACGGTCGTGCGCTTCGTGCGCGAGGCCGCGGACGACCCACTCGTCGCGGCGATCAAGATCACGCTCTACCGCGTCGGTTCCACGTCGCCAATCGTGCAGGCGCTTCTCGACGCGGCGAATGCGGGAAAGCGTGTCGTGGCGTTCGTCGAGCTCAAGGCGCGTTTCGACGAGGAGCACAACGTCGGATGGGCGCGCGCGCTCGAGCGGGCCGGCGGCAGCGTGGTCTATGGCCTTGTCGGCTTCAAGACCCACGCGAAGGTAGCACTCGTCGTCCGGCGGGAAGGCGAGCGCCTCCGCCGATACGTGCACGTCGGCACTGGCAACTACAACACCAGGTCCGGCCGCCAGTACACCGACCTCAGTCTCTTCTCGGCCCGCGAGGAGCTTGGCGCCGATGTCGCTGACCTGTTCAACGAGCTCACGGGCTCCTCGCGGCCGCCGCAGGGACTCTCGCGCGGCGCGCTGGTCGCACCGAATCAACTGCTCCCATCGCTGATCGCGCTCATCGAGCGTGAGACATCGAGTGCACGCGCCGGCCTCCCGGCGGCGATCACGATCAAGGTGAACGCGCTGTCGGATCGCGAGATCGTGCAAGCGCTCTATGTTGCCGCGGCCGCTGGGGTCGCCGTCGACCTCATCGTACGCGGCATCTGCACGCTACGTCCCGGCGCACACGGCTCGGCGCATCGCATTCGCGTCTTGTCGATCGTCGGTCGCTTCCTCGAGCATTCCCGCATCTATCGGTTCGGCAATGGTGGTGATCCCACGTATTTGATTGGCTCGTCGGACCTGCGTCCGCGAAACTTGCGGCGTCGGGTGGAACTGCTCGTGCCGGTTGCGGGGCACGGCGCATGCGCCAGGCTCGACCGCATCCTCGCCGCGTATCTCGACGACGGCACGGCTTGGGAACTTCAGTCGGACGGC
Organism: Gemmatimonadaceae bacterium; assembly: GCA_046589725.1. GTDB lineage: Bacteria > Gemmatimonadota > Gemmatimonadetes > Gemmatimonadales > Gemmatimonadaceae > AG11. Next base: position 116,160 of record JBKJUW010000054.1, on the reverse strand, counting down.
GCGTACATACAGCGACCCGGGAACGCACCGGGCGCACAGCAGGGCCTTTCCGAATACGTGGAACCTGACACCCTGGCTTCGCTCCAAACGTAGGAGGCTCATCCGAGTACACTACCTGAGGAAATCCCAATGCCACTACCACACATCTTCGCCGGCACATTGCGCGAGCACTACATCATGCTGTTTGCTGCAGCTGGCGCCATCGGCGTCACGGCAGGACTCGTCGGCTCGTGGGTGGGAGCGTACCTCGGTGCGCGACGTGCGATAAAGGCCGCCAATCTGAATCGGCCCGAGCTTCAACCCGTCGTCCTGCTCGGCGACGTCATGCAGGCGCTCGATGCGATCGCGCTCGAAGTGGAGCGCATCTCGGAGGCGCAGCGGTTCACGACGAAGGTGCTGTCGGAGCGCCAGCCGGTCGTGCTCCCACGCGTGGAATCGCGAAGCATCACACCTCATTAACCGGATTGCACATGGCTTCGCCCCGTTTCGCTTCGACCACTCGGCATCATGGACTCGGCATAGCCATCCTGCGGGTCATCACGGGTGTCACGTTTGCTGCGCACGGATATCAAAAGCTTTTCGTCTACAGGATGGCGGGCGTGCAGGGTGCCTTCACCAGGATGGGCGCGCCAATGCCGGCAATCACCGGTCCGCTCATCGCATACCTCGAGTTCGTTGGGGGGATAGCGCTCATCATCGGCCTGCTCACCCGGCTCGTCGCACTCGGCCTCGCGCTCGACATGCTCGGTGCCATTCTCCTCGTGCACCTCGCAAACGGATTCTTCTTGCCGACTGGCTATGAGTTCGTCCTCATGCTCTTCGCCGCGTCGATGGCGCTGCTGTTCGGCGGACCGGGGTCGCTGTCGGTCGATTCAATCATTGCGTCGAAGTCGTCGTCCGCGAACCGCTAACTCGGTCGGCGAATGATTCGCCCCGGAATCGCACCTCCCGGCTATCGGCTGCCCGACGCGTTGCGTCTCGGCCAGGTGTTGCTCCAGATCTCTGACATGGAGCGCTCGCTGGCCTACTATCAGGGCGTGCTCGGGCTTCGCGTGCTCAATCGCGTCGGCTCCGTTGCCACGCTGGGTGCAATGGGCAGCGACAAGCCGCTCGTCGAGCTCAGGGAGGTGGCCGGCACCGAGGCCGTTGGCCGTCACGCCAGGCTTGGGCTGTACCACTACGCCATCCTGCTCCCCACGCGAGCGGCGCTCGGGAGCTTCATCCAGCATCTCTCCGCGATTGGCGCCGAGGCGGGTGCCTCGGACCATCTCGTCAGCGAAGCGGTGTACCTGCGCGATCCCGACGAGCTCGGCATCGAGGTCTATGCGGATCGCCCGCGGGAGCGATGGAGTGTCGAGGCGCAACAGCTCAGGATGGCGACCGATCCACTCGACGTGGCCGATCTGGTACGTGCAGCGAATGGCGCATCATGGACTGGCATGCCGGAGGGCACCGTGATGGGCCACGTTCACCTTCACGTCGGCGACATCGACAGGGCGACCGCGTTTTATCACGCCGCGCTCGGTCTTGATAAAGTCGTCTGGCAATATCCCGGCGCGCTCTTCATGAGCGCGGGCGGTTATCACCATCACCTTGGCGTGAACACCTGGGCCGGACGCGGCGCGGTACCCGCCGGTGCGACCGATGCACGCCTCCTCGAGTGGCACATCGAGCTGCCGTCTCAGCAGGATGTGGATGCGGCGGCTGCAAGCCTGGAATCGAGTGGCTACCACGTGACTCACAATGGCGACGAACGCGTCGCCCACGATCCATGGGGAACCCGCGTCAGGTTGCTGCGCGATTGCTGAGCCTAACGTCGCTCGCCGGGTGGGAAGACGCGGTGTTGGCAAGCGTCGCCGGAGCGCAGGGCACGATCGAGGAGCGTGATCGCCAGATCGAGCGGTCAGGTGTGTACGGTGAGTATCCGGCCATCGTTCGCGCGTACGAGGAGTTGTTCGCGGATCCGGAGTCAGCCGGTGAGGCGATCAAGCGTGCGATCTTCCTCGTGTGGCGCGGTGCCGTCGGGCTGCCCGCCGCCAGTGCCATAGCGCCTCTCCCTGACGGTACTGTTCGCGCGGTCGTGCAGGCGCTGGATGTGCGTGTGCGCCGGAACGAAGCCGACGACGAGCAACTGTGGATGCTCGCCTGGTATCACGCGGAGAGTCCCGATCTCCTGGGCCTGTACGGCGCGACACAGGAGCTGGTGAGTGCGGCCGAACGGTGCGACCCGGACGCGTGGCGCTACGGCCGCATCACGCGCGCGTCGATGTCGCTGCGCGGGCAGATGGGACGCTACTGGTATGAATTGACAGCCGGCGCGCCGTAGCCGCCGGCTGTCGGCAACTCAGGTCGCGACGGGAGCGACGGGCGCGTCGGGGGCCTTTGGGCGACGTCCCCAATGGCTGCGCGGCTCCACGGGACGCGCGCGCGCTTCGAGCAGGTTCGTGTAGAACGCGACGATCTTGGCTTTGACCGTTTTCTGCGTGTCGGCTGTGGCCGCCTGAAACGGTGCATAGCGCTGGCGATCGCCGGAAACATCGAACCACCACCAGGCATCATCAGGAGTAGCGCGTCGTGCTTCCACCTTGCACGTGAACGTGCGCCCGTCCTCTACGAACTCGAACCCTCGGATCATCGCTGCTCCTCACGAGTGAACCGAAATATACTCAACTTCGCGGCTCCCTGCGTGGTGATCCACGCGTTCAATTCGACGAGAGTGGCGAAGCGAATGCCAACCTGCGACCTTGCATGTGGTTAGCTAGTGCGCACGACATTGTTGAGGACTGGGAATCATGAAACAGAAACGCGCGAACGAGTTGCGAGAGGCATGGGGTGACGCCCCGTGCGAACATCCGCAGCTCGCGAAGGTGTACGACCTTGGCGCCCACACGGGCAGTTATGCGTGCATCAAGTGCGGCGCGACATTTTCCTTTCGTGAGAAGGCAGAGCTCGCCGCCGCCCGGCGCGGATAAACTGTGCTCGGGAAAATGCTCTCCTTCATCGGTGCCACCGCGGGCGGCGCGGTCGGTTGGTGGGCGGGCAATTTCGTCGGATTCATGACCGCTTTCGCTGTGTCGATGGTCGGCACGGGGATTGGTATCTATGCGGGCAGGCGGCTGGCCAACCACTACGACATCTGAGTGTGAAGTGACGTGATGCGATCTCTCATCGTTGCGGCTGCCCTTGTCCTTGCAGTAGTGCCCGCCGCGCGTGCACAGAAATGGAAGGACATCGGCAGGACGTCGAGTGGCAACGTCGTCTCGGTCGACGAACGCAGCGTAAAGCGGAAGGGTGACACCGTTTCGGCCACGGTGCGCGTCGTCTTCACCGAGCCGGTCAAGGCGGCGCGCGGCACCTGGAAGAGCTCGAAGACGACCGCCATGTTCGACTGCCGTAAACGCTATCTTGCGGCAAAGGAAAATGTTTTCTACTCCGACGAAAAGGGCAGGAAGGTCGTGGAGCGCTCGGTCAACAAGCAACCGGGATTCGGGCCGGGCCTTGCTGGTTCGCTCGGCGGTATTGCGGTTGACTACTTCTGCGGGCCGAAGAAGTAAGCTGGCCGTCAGCGCTTCTTCGCCAGGATCGTCCCGCGACAGGTCGCCGCGCCGCAGTGGCAGGGGTACCGACGCTTCGCTGCCGGCGTGTGTCGCTCCTCCAGCACATACCCGTAGTCGTACGCGAGTTCCTCTCCCACGGACACGGCGCGAATCGTCTCGATCCAGATGCGTGCGTCCTCGATCACGGCATCGCAGTTCGGGTCGCACGAGTGGTTGATGAAGCGTGCGTCGTTGCCCTCAAAGGCGGCATCGATCACGACGTCATCGTCGATCGCAAACAGGAACGTGTGGTGCCGTTCGCCCTCGACGTCGGGATAGCGCACATCCGCCTGTACGGGCGTGAGCCGTTGCCCGGCGTACTCGATGAGCCGGATTCCGGCGGGAATGGGTCGCGTCGCGAACGCGCCGCGCCCCTGCATCGGCGATTTACGAATCTCGAACGGCAAGAGGGATTTCACGTGCGGCATCCGGGCAAGATAGGCGCTGCCTCTGCGGTAACCGACCCCGGCCACCCAATCGGGTTATCTTTCAGGATGACACCGAAGACTGTAACCGCTGTGAGTACCGACCAGAACATGGGCTTTGCCAATCTCGGCCTCGACACGCGCATCGTGGATGCGCTGGCCGCCCTCGGATACGAGGAGCCCACCCCAGTTCAACGCGAAGCCATTCCACCGCTGCTCGCCGGACGTGACCTGCTGGGTCAGGCCGCAACGGGCACCGGCAAGACCGCCGCATTCGCGTTGCCCCTTCTCCACCATGTGACGCCCACCGCAGAACCGCGCGAGCGCCTGCGTGCCCTCATTCTCGTCCCCACACGCGAACTCGCGATGCAGGTCGCGGAAGCCGTTCACAAGTACGGCAAGTCGCTCGGGATCATTGCGTTGCCGATCTACGGCGGCGCGCCGATGGAAACGCAGCTTCGCGCCCTGAAGCGCGGCGTGGACGTCGTGGTTGCCACGCCGGGGCGCGCGCTGGATCACATCCGTCGCAAGACGCTGCGTCTCGACAGCGTCAAGGTCGTCATCCTCGATGAGGCTGACGAGATGCTCGACATGGGCTTCGCCGAGGACCTCGAGGCAATCCTTGTCGAGACGCCGGCGGAACGCCAGACGGCGCTGTTTTCCGCCACGCTGCCGCCGCGTATCGCCGACATCGCCAACAAGCATCTCAAGAATCCGGTCCGCGTTCGCATCGACCGCGAAATCGTCCCCGCCGGCTCGGCACCGCGCGTGCGCCAGACAGCCTATATCGTCGGCCGGGCGTTCAAGATCGCGACGCTCGGACGCGTGCTCGACGTCGAGAATCCCACGTCCGCAATCGTATTCTGCCGCACGCGCACGGAAGTCGACGAGCTCACCGAGTCGCTGAACGGCCGCGGCTATCGCGCCGAGGCGCTGCATGGCGGATTGTCGCAGGAGCAGCGGGATCGCGTGATGAAGAAGTTCCGCGCCAATACCGCGGAGCTGCTCATCGCGACCGACGTCGCCGCACGGGGGCTCGACGTCGAACACGTGTCGCATGTCGTGAACTACGATGTGCCCACCTCGGCGGAAGCGTACGTCCACCGCATTGGGCGGACGGGGCGCGCGGGTCGCGAAGGCGTCGCAATCACGCTGGCGGAGCCGCGTGAGCATCGCCTGCTGCGCAATATCGAGTACCTCACCAAGCAGAAGATCGAGATCGCCACGGTTCCAACGGTCGCCGACCTCCGGGCGCGTCGCATCGAGATGACGAAGGCATCGCTGCGCGAGGTGATCCTCGCCGGGGAGCTCGACCATTTCCGCGCCGTGGTGGATTCCCTGTCCCAGGAGTTCGACATCATGGACGTCGCGGCGGCGGCGGTGAAGATGGCCGATGCGAAGGACGGTGCGGACTCGGAGGAAATTCCGACGGTGTCCCTCCGGCCCGATCGGCCCGCGTCGCGCCACGATCGCGAGCGCGCGCCCACCCCGAAGGCCGGCTCGCGACGGCATGAGGCGGCCAAGGCAGGTGGAAAGGTCGCTGGCGGAAAGAAGCGCATCACGCCGGAGTGGGACGTGGCGCGCCTGTACATCGGCGCGGGGCGCAATTCCAACATTCGTCCTGCCGATCTCGTTGGTGCGATAGTCAATGAGGCCGGCGTCGATGCGCGCGCCATCGGTGCCATTCAGATCACCGACCGGTTTGCGCTCGTCGAGGTTCCGGAAGAGATCGCTGACGGCATCATCGAAACCCTTCGCGCCACCACCATCAAAGGCAAGCGCGTGCCGGTGCGTCGGGATCGGGAGCAGGGCGGGGCGGGGTGACCCGTACGGTGTCTCCTTCGTAGATTTCCCCAACCTCATTCACTCGTTCACCGAACCGCGTATGCGCCTCCGTCACTTGGCTGTCGCCCTTTTCCCGCTGGCCTTTGCCGCCTGCACCAGCGACAGCTCCACCAAAGCCTATCCGCTCGTGCCCATCGAATCCACCACCTTTGCGTCCTCGCTCAACGTCGACCTGGCCGCGTCCACGAAGACAGCCTCCGGCTTGTACTACCGCGACCTCACCGTCGGCACCGGCAAGACCGTCACCGCGGGCGATTCCCTCAACGTGAAGTACGTTGGAGCGCTGGCCAACGGTCAGGTGTTCGACAACGGGACGTATGGGTTCAAGATCCCGGGACAGGTCATTCAGGGCTGGAATGAGGGACTGCTCGGCGTGAAGATCGGGGGCACGCGCCAGCTCATCATTCCGCCGTCGCTGGGTTACGGCGCGTCGGGCAGTGGTCCGATCCCGCCGAATGCCGTGCTCGTCTTCACGGTGCAGCCCATCTAACGCAAGGTGAGACGATGAACACCTACGTGTACTACATCGCGGAGAAGATGCCGGGTGCGATGGAGATGCAGCGGTTCGCGCATCCGATCCACGTAGGCATCGTCTCGGCAAGCGATCACGAGGCGGCGTATACGTCGGTGCTGGAGAATCTCCGCCCCACCTTCGCCGACCAGCCGCAGGAGCTTGAGGTGCGCTTCGAAGTGCTCACCCCGCCGCGCAACGGCGGTGGTGTGTGGCGGCACGGCAAGCCTATCGACACCGACATCACGTTCACGTCCGCCGACTGACTGCCACCGTGTGAACGTCCGAACGCTCACGCGCCTGACCAATGCAGGCCTGCTTGCCGGCATTGGCATGGGCGCGGGTCACCTGCTCATGCCGGCGCGTGCGACCGCCACGATCGCTGCGCGCGTTGCATTCCTCGCATCCATCGCGGGCACGGGCGCGCTTGCTGGCTGGCGGGAGCGGCGCGGACGTGAGCTCGACGGCGACGAGGAACTCGGGCCGCAGCCGGTGTGGATTCTCGGTGGTGTGATCGCGGCGCTGGCCATGGCGTGGATCGCCTATCGGGCGGCGCACGGCAGCTGAAGCGGGAGTCAACGGAGAAAGCAACAGCAATCGACCACGGAGCTCACAGAGAGCACGGAGGACTGCGTTTGTTCAGCGTTCCTCGGTGTCCTCCGTGACCTCCGTGGTAAAATTGCAGTTCCGTTCCCTGCCGTGATGCGCGACCCTACCCCGGTTCAGCATCATTGACAATCACGCGCGCAAATCTCACCGCGTAATCGTCAGCGGCGCCGTCTGCTGCACCGTCACCGTCCGCGACTCACCGACACCGAGGATGTTCTTCACCCAATCCCAGTCGCGCGTCACGCCGCCATTCTCCATCACCATGAGGCCGACTTCCGCCGCGTCGTTCGGATCCATGCGCAGACATCCGTGAGAGGCCGCCTCACCGAGTGATTCCACGGCGCCCGTGCCGTGGATGTAGTAGTCGGGCTCCTGGAAGAAGATTTTCACCATCTTCATCGGATTGGCTGGATGTCCCGGGCTCTTTGCCGTCGCGCCCTTGGCCCACTTCACATCGGGCGGAACCCAGGCGGGATTCCAGACGAGCTTCCGGATATTGAAATTACCCGTGGGCGTGGGATGCTCCGATGCGCCGATGGCGACGTCATAGCTCTTCACGACTTCGCCGTCCCGCTTGAGGATGAGCTTGCGCTCGCTGAGGCTGGCCTCGAGCGTCAAGGACGACACCGCCGGAATGGGAGCGCGCGCGGCACCGAGTCCAAAAACGAGCGCGCCCGAAAGTGGAATCGCGAAAAGCGCGATGAGTGATCTGGTTCGTCTCTGCATGAGTCTGCCTGGTTTATGAACGTTGCACTGTTCCTGAGGTAAACACTTGGCAAGCGATGTTCCACATCGGCGAGCGCGGCTAGACTTGCAGCCTACTCGCTCTACTGCAATTCCTCGTGCACGCTCTGGTAAATGACCTCTTTCGCTCGCTCGTGCCGCCGCCTGTCGTACACCTCCGTCCTGATTCAGGTCGGCTGCACGGGGCCGGCCCTGACCACCACGCCCCCACTGGTAGTGGTCACGCCATTGCCGGTCTCGTCTGCGCCAGCCGCCATAACGGAAGCCGATGTTCGTCGCCTTCTCACCGCGCTCGCCGACGATTCGCTCGAAGGTCGGGGCACCGGCACGCGTGGATCTGCGAAAGCCGCCGCACTGATCGCGAACGAGATGCGCGCCGCAGGCCTCGAGCCCGCCGGCGATAGCGGCTACTTCCAGCGCGTTCCTGTTGCCGTCGTCCAGCGCAGGATGCGCGACGGCTCGATGGGGCCGGGACTCAGCCTGCTTCCATCGGTCAGCGACCTCGATACCATTCCAGCCGCTCAGCGCCGGACCGCGGTCAATGTCATCGGCATCCTGCGTGGCATCGATCCTGTCCTCAAGGACTCGGTCATTCTCGTCGACGCACACTACGATCACCTGGGCATCGGAAAGCCGGTCAATGGCGATTCGACCTTCAATGGCGCGGATGACGACGCGTCAGGAACCGTCGCGGTCCTCGAGATCGCGAAAGCCATGGCGCAGGGACCGCGCCCTCGGCGCACCGTGGTTTTCGCAGCAACCACCGGCGAAGAGGTCGGGCTACTCGGCACGCGGTGGTACGTCCTGCATCCCGTGGTGCCATTGTCGCGCATGACCGCCAATCTCGAGATCGAGATGATCGGTCGTCCTGATTCACTTGCCGGTGGCGAAGGCCGCGCCTGGCTGACCGGCTTCGATCGCTCCTCGATGGGGAAGATGTTCGCGGATGCGGGACTTCCCATTGGACGCGACTTGCGGCCCGAGCAGGGGTTCTTCGCGCGCAGTGACAACATTGCCTTCGCGAACGCCGGGATCCCCGCACACACGCTGTCCACGTTCAACCTCCATCGCGATTATCACCAGCGGACCGACGACGCGAGCCGCATCGACTTTCCGCACATGACGGCCGTCATTCGCGCCGGCGCGGCCGCCGCGCGGCTTCTCGCCGACGGGCCTGCTCCGCGCTGGTATTCCGGTGGGCGGCCCACACCTCCGGTCGCACAGGGCGCGACTCCGACCAGCGTCCCCGTGATGACGGCACCATCGCTGGCAACGCCAGCCGAGCGACTGAGCCGCTACACCACCGTGCGGCTTCAGGCTGACTCCATGTCGTTGACCGCACGCGAACGGCTGATGCTGCCCCTGCTCATAGACGCCGCGCGCGAGATGCACGGGATCTACTGGCAGCAGACCATCGGTCCGCGCGATTCGGTGATGCACGCCATCACGGATCCGATCTCGCACGAGCTGGCCGACATCAACATCGGCCCGTGGGACCGCCTCGACAACAATCGGTCGTTCGTGGCGGGCGTCGGCGCAAAGCCTGAAGGAGCGAACTTCTATCCGCGCGACATGACAAAGGCCGAGTTCGAGCGCGCGGTGGCGTCGGGCGGAAAGCACGCCGACAGCCTCAAGTCGCTGTACACGATGGTGCGGCGTGATGCCACTCGCGCGCTCGTGGCCATTCCGTATTCGCGCTACTTCGCCGGGGCAACCGCGCGCGCCGCGGCGAAGCTTCGTCAGGCCGCCTCCCTCGCCGACGACAAGGGCCTGCGTCGCTACCTCACGCTGGTCGCCACAGCCCTCGTCACCGACAGGTACCAGCCGAGCGACTTCGCGTGGATGGACATGAAGACCAACACGCTGGACATCGTCATCGGTCCTACCGAGACCTACGAGGACGAACTCTTCGGATACAAGGCGGCCAACGAAGCCTTCGTGCTCGTGAAGGACCAGGCCTGGAGCAAGCGGCTCGCCCGCTTTGCCGCCGAATTGCCTGAGCTCCAGCGCGGCATTCCCGTCGACGCGCGTTACAAAGCTGAGGTGCCCGGCACCGACGCGGATCTCAACGCGTACAACGTCGTCTACGTCGCGGGACAGGCGAACCAGGGCGCGAAGACGATCGCCATCAATCTCCCGAACGACGAGGAGGTCCAGCTGAAGAAGGGGTCACGTCGGTTGCAGCTCGAGAATGCGGTGCGCGCGAAGTTCGATCGCATCCTCCTTCCGCTCGCGAAGGAGCTGATCGTGGACGACCAGGTCTCTCGTGTGACTTTCGACGCCTTTTTCGAGAACGTGATGTTCCACGAGGTGGCCCACGGACTCGGCATCAAGAACACGCTCGATGGTAAGGGAACCGTGCGCGCCGCGCTCAAGGAGCGCGCTGGGGCGCTCGAGGAAGGGAAGGCCGACGTCCTCGGCCTCTACATGATCCGTCAATTGAACGTGAAGGGCGAGCTGGGCAAGGAGTCGGTCGAGGACAACTATGTGTCCTTTCTCGCGAGTCTCTTTCGCTCCGTACGCTTCGGCGCGGGCGATGCACATGGACGCGCGAATGTCGTCGCGTTCAACTTTCTCCAGCGCATGGGCGCGTTCACCCGCGATCCAAGCGGCAGGTATCGCGTGGACTTCGTGAAGATGCGCGCCGCGGCGGACGAACTGTCGAAGCAGATTCTCGTGTTGCAAGGCAATGGCGACTACGCCGGCGTCGGCAAGCTGTACTCGGACTACGGCGGTATCTCGACGCAGCTTCAATCGGACCTCGACCGCCTGAAGTCGAAGGGCATTCCGGTCGACATCATCTACGATCAGGACCGTTGAGTCGCCGCGTGCGCTGGATTGCGGCGCTCGTCGCACTCGCGTCGTCTTCGGCCGCCGCGCAGTCGCTGACGGTGCCCGGTGTGTCGCGCGAGCTTGCGGTGCATCGCGCGGCACAGCTTGCTGGTATCCGCTACGCACTTGACCTGAACGTCACGCAGCGAACATCGGCCACCGGCCACGTGCGCATCGATTTCACGCGCAAGGGTGGCGGTGACGTCATCGTCGATTTCCGCGGACAGTCCTTCGACAGTGTGCAGGCGAACGGCGCCCCGTTCACCGTGGCCTCGGGCAACGGACATCTCGTCATTCCGTCGGTCGCGCTTCACGATGGCGAAAACTCCATCAGCATGCGCTTCGCCACCGGGATCGCACCAGCCGGCGCCAGCATAATACGCTTTCACGACGCGACGGACGGCGCCGATTACCTCTACACGCTTCTCGTTCCCGCCGACGCGAACCAGCTCTTTCCCTGCTTCGACCAGCCTGACCTCAAGGCCAGGGTGACGCTCACGCTCACGACGCCGCGCCAGTGGACGGCGGTGGCAAATGGCGCCCTTCAGCGCGTCGACTCGACGGCCAGCAGGACGTTCCACTTTGCCGAATCGCAGCCGCTGAGCACGTACCTCATCGCGTTCGCGGCTGGGCCGTGGTCGGTGACGAAGGCGACCATCAAGGGACGCGAGATTTCCCTCTACGCGCGCGCGTCGCGCGCTCGCGAGGTGGAAGCGGACACGCTGCTTGCACTGAATGCGCGTGCGATCGCGTGGCTGGAGCGATACACCGCGCAGCCGTTCCCCTTCCAGAAGTTCGACTTCCTGTTGGCGCCTGCATTTCCCTTTGGCGGCATGGAGCACCCCGGCGCGGTGTTCTACAATGAGGAGAGCTTCATCTATCGTGAGCGTCCAACGCTCACGCAGCTTCTCGGGCGCGAAGCCACGATTTTCCATGAAGTCGCGCATCAATGGTTCGGCGACTTTGCGACGATGCGCTGGTTCGACGACCTCTGGCTCAAGGAAGGCTTCGCCACGTATCTCGCCGCGGTGATGCAGGCAGACCTCGACGCGTCGGCGAATCCGTGGAAGACCTTTTATCTCCGGAACAAGCCGACTGCGTACGCGGTCGACGCGTCGGCCGGTACGACGCCCGTCTGGCAGGAGCTCGCCAACCTCGACCAGGCGAAGAGCAACTACGGCGCGATCGTCTACAACAAGGCGCCCGGCATCCTGAAGCAGCTCAACTATCTCGTCGGTGATACCGCCTTCCGGGAGGGGCTGAGGAGCTACCTCCGGGACCACGCCTACGGTAACGCCACATGGGAAGATCTGCTCGGCGCGGTGGGGCAGGCGTCGCATCGCTCACTGTCCGAGTGGGGCGCCAACTACATTCTCCGGCCTGGTATGCCGGTCCTTGCGCCTCGCGTCCTGGTGCGCAACGGACGGATCGCAAGTCTCACCATCGAACAGGCCGCCGCGCGCCCACTCTCCGGCCCGGCGCCCTGGCCGATCAAGACGGAGGTGCTCCTCGGTTACGCCAACCGCGAGTCGGTGCGCATTCCCGTCGAGCTCCGCGGTCGCGTCACCTCGGTGCCGGCGTCAGGCCGACTGGCGCCGGATTTCGTTTTCGTCAATGCCTCCGACTACGGCTATGCGCTCACGCATCTGGACGACGCGAGCGTCCGGTGGCTCGAGGTGCATCTCTCGGAGGTCCGCGACGACTTCGTTCGGGCAATGCTCTGGGGTGCGCTCTGGGACCAGGTGCGCGACGCCCGCCTCGCCCCCGAACGGTTCGTGGCGCTGGCGCTGCGCGAGCTGCCACATGAGCGCGACGAGCAGATTGTTCCCGTCGTGCTCGGGCGGCTATCGCGAGCGATGTCCGCGTACCTCTCGCCCGGCCGTCAGGCCTCGATACGCACGGATGTCGAACGCGTCCTGCTGGAGATCGCAAACGATACCACCCGATCGTACGGCATTCGCAAGAACCATCTCGATACATGGATCGGCCTCGCGCGGTCGCCGGGCGCGCTTGCCACGCTCGATCGACTGCTCGACAGCGCGACCGTTGCCGGCGCACCCCTGCGTCCGCCTACGCGATGGGCGATCGTGACGAGTCTCGTTGGCAGGGCGGCCCCATCGGCGCAGCGGCGGCTCGCTGAAGAGGCGCAACGGGACTCCACCTCCGAGGGGCGGCGGCGGGCATTCGTCGCCGGTGCCGCGAAACCCGATTCAGCGACCAAGGCGACCTATTGGAACCGCTATTTCGCCGACCGTGAGCTCAACGAAGATTGGGTGACGGCCAGCCTGCGGGCGTTTCACGATCCGGAGCAGGAGTCCCTCACCCGCCCGTACCTCGTTCCCTCCCTGGACAGCCTACCTTGGGTACAGCGCAACCGGAGGATCTTCTTTCTCGGCAACTGGGTATCATCCGCGCTGGACGGGCAGCGCTCCGCGGCCGCGTTGACGGCGGTCGATGTGCTCCTGGAGCGCCGCGGTGGTTTGCCGCGCGATCTGCGTGAGAAGGTGCTGCAGTCTCGCGATGAGCTGGAACGGACCGTGGCGATCAGGCGCGCGTACCCGTGAAGAGGCCCCGCCTTCGGCCACGTGCAACTTTTTCGGAGAACGATCGTCAAATGGAAGACCGAATGGCAAAGGCACTGGACAGCGTGCCGGCTTCGTGCGTAGGATTGACCTCCCACCGTAAACCGCGAGCGATGCTGCACGTCCTCCTCGTCAGCGTTTTTTCCGCCAACATGATCGTCGCCGCGCCCGCTCCGCTTGCCGGCATGGCGCCGCATGCGGCCCGCGCTGCTTCCACGGCCGCGCTGCCGCCCATCGGGCTGGCCGACAGCATCGTCGTCGAGAAGAAGGCACACATGCTCACCCTGTTCCGCGACGGCAAGCCGATGCGGACCTACCTTGTTGCCCTCGGCGGTAACCCCCGTGGCGACAAGCTGAGCGCCGGCGATCGCCGTACGCCGGAAGGCATCTTCTACATCGACTCGCGCCAGCCGAACAGTCGCTTCCACCTCGCACTCCATATCTCGTATCCAGATGCGACGCACCGCGCACGGTCACTCGCGGCGGGCGTTCAGCCTGGAGGCGACATCATGATCCACGGGTTGCCGAATGGTCTCGGCGCCGCCGGCGCCACCCATCGCGTGAATGACTGGACGAATGGCTGCGTTGCTCTGACGGACGAGGAGATCGAGCAGATCTGGAGCTCGGTGCCCATCGGGACGCCGGTCCAGATCAAGCCCTAGACCGTGGGGGGTGCTGGGAAATCGAGGGGACGCCGAGCGGCGTCCCCTTGGTGCTTATCGGTGCACACACACAGGAACCCATGACGATTGCTGCGCAGTTCATCGAGCGGTCGCGCCAGTATCTCGCCTACGAGTATCCGGCGAAAATCCGCCAGTGTCTCGATGTCCTTCCTCAAGGCGCCGTGTGGCAGCGCTCCGATACGGACTCCAACAGCATCGGAAACCTGCTGCTGCACCTCGAGGGCAACGTGCGACAGTGGATTGTCACCAGCGTTGGTGGCGGTGACGATCGGCGGCACCGCTCCGCTGAGTTTGCGGCTGTCACCGGTGAGCAAGCGGATGTGCTGTTTGGTTGTCTGCGCGTCGCGCTCGACGAAGCCGATTCCGTCATTGCTTCGCTTTCACCTGCTGATCTGGAGACCCGCCGGACCGTCCAGGGTCGCGACGTCACCGTCTTCGACGCGATCTACCACGTGGTCGAACATTTCTCCCTTCACACGGGTCAGATCATCCTGCTCACGAAGCAGAGTGTGCCCGGCAGCATCCGCTTCTACGAAGATGCCGGTGGCCTGGCGATTCCGCGCTGGCGGGATGAAGCGCAAAAAAAGCAGTGAGCGGCTGATGCCGCTCACTGCTCGTCGTTGTGCTCGCGCTGAACGCTAGTAGATGTAGACCTTCGTCCCGACGGGCACGTTTTCGTACAGCCACTCGATGTCATCATCGTGCAGCCGCACGCACCCGTGCGTCACCGCCGCGCCGATCGACTTGGCGTACGGGGTTCCATGGAGCAGGTATCCCTCGCCAAGGTCGAGTCGGAAATGGCCAAGTTCGCCCGCAATGTGGGCATTCTTCGTCCCTGCGGGCGGGATGAATAGCGTGTTGTCGAACACGATGTGCTCATCGAGCACCATCGGCTGAAATTCAGTGCTGCCCGGGGCAATGATGCCGACTTCGTCGCTCTTGACCAGCAGCTTTGTCCCATCCTTGAGCTTCACCGGATGGCCACGCCGCAGCTGCGCAAGCTTGAGGTGGTGCTCGGAGGCAACTTCGGCGAAGTGCCACTCGGGCGGCGTCCAGACCGGATCCTTGTCCTTTCCACGCACGGTGCGGACACCGCGCGGCGTCTCGAAGCGCCAAACACGGCCGCCAAATTCGAGCGTCGCATTCATCGCGGTCGCCGCAGAGGCGGTACGCAGCGTGTCCTCGCGATCGATTACGCGAAGCTCCTTCGCGAACAGGTCGACGATCACGCGATAGCCGGTCGACTTGTCGGCCACCGTGCGTGCGTTTTCCCACCTGATGCTGTCCTTGCGCGACTTGAACGACATCGCGGCCTTGGCGGCTTCTGTCGCCACAACGTCGCTCGCGTCGGGCGTAACGGCGCCCGCAGTATCGGACACGACATCGTCGCTCCGGCGCGCGATCTTGCGCAGCAGAGAGACGAACCAGCTGTGGCTTTGCTGCTGGGCCTCGGTGGAATCGGCGGCGGCGCGCGCCTTGTCTGCGCTCCCGGTGAGCACACGGTTCTGGTCCTGGGCGTGCGCGGTCAGCGCGCAGACACACAGCGCGAGCACCGAATACAGTCGTGGAATCTGCGGAAGTGTCATATGCACCTGTACACTGCGGTGGACGTCAGGTTCCCGTCCACCGCAGTGTTTTGAGCAAGGTTTACTGGAGCGGGACTAGTGTCCGAATGTCAAGCCAGCAATGACCGGCCAGTAGTGTGAACCGTGCGTCCCATTGATCGCCCCAGCGACGATCCGCTGGGTGTTGACCGTGGTGTACTTGGTCTCAGCGAAGAAGCGCGTGGCGCCGCGTCCAAGCTGCAGTCCGGCACCAAAGTCATAGTGATAGAACAGGCTCTTGGTGCCACGGTTGGCCGTTGTAACCGCAACGCTGGGTCCGTTGAACGGGTACGGTGGGCCAGCCGTGCTTGGCGCAACGGTGTTGGAACCAGCCGTGACCGTGACGCCGCCGCCCGCCTGATAAGGAAGGAAGTTGCTGAACTTGTCAATACCGCCACCGCCGAGGAAGTACAGCACCGGGTTCAGGTTGCCCTGCCGGTCGAGCGGGAAGCGAAGCACGATATCGGCCGAACCCGCGTAGACGCGGGGATCCGGGCAACCCTTGCAGTCCGTCTCGCGGTGGCTCATGAAGCCTGCGAGACCCTCGAAGCGCAGTCCGAGGGCACCGTTGCCAGGAAAGAATCCGAGGTCTGCCTTCAACGCCGGACCGTCCTTGGTCGAATTACGCCAGTCGTTCATCGGGAGAATCACGCCGCCGCCAATTCCGAACTGAAAGCCCTGCAACGTTCCGAGGGGCGGATACATCATCTGCATCACGGTGTCCGGACGCATCCGAATGGTCATCGTATCTGTGCGTCCCCGCATCATGACCGTGTCGCGGCGTGTGATGTACACCGTGTCCGTATGCACGGCCATCGGTTCCGCGACTGGTTCCTTGCGCACCGGAATGCGCGTGGTAGATCTCCCTTTCCGCTGTGCAGATGCCGTCTCGGCTCCGCCGATTGTCATGGCGGCTGCGAGGCCGAGTGCACCCAACACAAAGTTCCTGGTCTTCATCCTTGTCCTCCGTCGCCGTCGCCCAATGTTTTCGTTCCCGCGGGCGAGGTTGCGGGTGCGACGAGGGTCGTCGCAGTTCTGCCGGGCTCGGGGAATGGCAGACCTCGTGCCGCCGCTGCGAAATTGCACGAAAAACTGCCAAAAAAGTTCGGAAAGTCCCGCGAATGCCCGTGGGGGGATCAATTGCCGAGGCCGCCAGTGATCCGGGAACACCTTTCGCGTGAGCACCGTCACACTCTTGTTCGGCATTAATGCCGCAGCGGATTGCTCGCGTCCCACTTTCCTCACGGGGACCTTTGCACCGCGCGCCGCCGCATTCATAGTCCCTGACGCGCGGCGTGGCCTTCCCTTGGCCGCGCGGTGCCGACCGACTGCCCACCAATCCACTGGCGAGACACGCTCGTGAATTTGAGTATGTTGCGTCGACCCCATCCGTGATCATTGAAAATGGCGAATCGCCTCAAGCTGCTCCACGACGCCGGCCAGTCCATCTGGCTCGACTTCATCGCCCGAGACATGCTGCGCAACGGCGAGCTCACTCGCCGCATTGCCGTGGATGCGCTCACGGGAATGACGTCGAATCCGACCATCTTTGAAAAGGCACTTGCCGAGGGAACGGCGTACGACGATCAGCTCAGGAGTGCGCCCAAGGGACGCTCCGCCATGGAGCTCTTCGAGTTAGTGGAGACCGACGACGTCCGGTCGGCTTGCGACATCTTCATGCCCGTTTACGAAAAGACCAATGGTGCAGACGGCTACGTCTCCATCGAGGTGTCTCCCGGCGCGGCGAACAATTCGAAGGAAACGGTCGCGGAAGCGGAGCGTCTCTGGGCCATGGTCGACCGGCCCAACGTCATGATCAAGGTGCCGGGAACGGCCGAAGGCGCCGTGGCCGTTCGCACGCTCACCGGGGCGGGGCTCAACGTCAACATCACGCTGCTCTTCTCCATCGACGCACACCGGCGCGTCATCGACGCGTATCTCGCTGGACTCGAGGATCGCCACCTGGCGAAAAAGCCCATCGACCGCATCGCCTCGGTCGCGTCGTTCTTCGTCAGTCGTGTCGACACGGAGATCGACAAGCGACTCGAGGCGCTCGCGGCTGCGGCCGCACCCGAGTCGCGGGATCGCATCCTCGCTCTTCGAGGCAGGGCCGCCGTCGCCAATGCGCAACTCGCATACAAGCTGTTTCGCGCCGAATTTTCTGGCGCACGCTGGGCTCCGCTCGCCGCGGCGGGCGCTCGTCTCCAGCGCCCGCTCTGGGCGAGTACCAGCTCGAAGAACCCCGCATACCGCGACGTCCTCTACGTCGAGCAGCTCATCGGGCCCGATACCGTGAACACCATGCCTCCGGCGACGATCGACGCATTCCGCGACCACGGTGAGGTCAGCCAGACAGTTGACGCCAATGTCGCGGCGGCCGAGCGCACGATGACCGAGCTCGCCGCCGCCGGCGTCGTCATGTCGGATGTCACCGACAAGCTGCTCATGGAGGGACTCGCAAGCTTCCAGAAGAGCTTCGAGTCCCTCACGCACGGGCTGCAGAAGAAAGTGACCGCGCTGAAATAGGCAGGCGCCAGCATCCGTCGTACGGCTGCAACTGCTCGCCTCGTTCCTTCAGACATTTCCCACGCCTACCCACACCCGTGCCTTTTCCTCGCACCAAGATTGTCTGCACGCTCGGCCCCGCCTCGAACAACCGCGAGACGCTGCGAAGTCTCATGGAAGCTGGCCTGAGCGTTGCCCGGTTGAACTTCTCGCACGGCACCCACGAGCAGCACGCCGCCACGGTTGCCCTCGTACGATCCACCGCTGCCGAGCTCGGACGCCCGGTCGCCATCCTCGGCGATCTGCAGGGACCCCGCATTCGCATCGGTGATCTCGCCGAGCCGAGGCACGTCGCGGATGGGGAGGACATCGTCCTGGTGGCGGGGGAGGACGCGGCGGCTAGCCAGTTTCCCACCACGTACGAAGGCCTCTGCCATGACCTCAAGGTCGGCGACCGCATCCTGGTGGATGATGGCCTCATCGAGCTCGTCGCGCTGGACGTCGGGACACACACGGTAAGCGCGCGAGTGCTGCACGGCGGCATGATCAAGAGCCACAAGGGCATGAACCTGCCCGGCGTTGCGGTGAGTGCACCATCCATCACTGCGAAGGACTGGGCCGATGTCGCCTTCGCCGTCGAGCACGACCTCGAATTCCTCGCGCTGAGCTTCGTCCGCCGCGCCCAGGACATCGCCGAGCTGCGCGAGAAGATCCCGAAGCACATGCTCGTCGTGGCGAAGATCGAGAAGGACTCCGCGCTCGAGAACATCGAGAGTATTGTCCGTGCATCGGACGCCATCATGGTCGCCCGCGGCGATCTGGGCGTCGAGCTGCCGTTCGAGGAGGTCCCGATCGCACAGAAGAAGATCATCGCGCTGTGCAACAAGCTCGGGCGACCCGTGATCACCGCCACCCAGATGCTGGAGTCGATGATCACCCACCCGCGCCCGACGCGTGCCGAGGCGAGTGATGTCGCCAACGCGATCTTCGACGGCACCGACGCAGTCATGCTCTCGGCGGAGACAGCGGCGGGGTCGTACCCTCGTCTCGCGGTCGAGGCGATGTCCCGGATCATCACCGAGATCGAGCGTCATCCCCGCGTAGTGCGCACCGACGAGCGACGGGCGCCGAACGACACCCTCGTTTCGACGGAGCAGGCGATTGCCGCGGCGGCCACGTCTGCGGTCCGGAGCCTCGGCGCGCCCGCGCTGATCGTGTTCACGAAGAGCGGGTTCTCCGCACGGATTGTGGCGTCGCATCGCCCGAACGTGCCCATCCTGGTGCTCACGGATCAAGAGCGCACCTACCGGCAGATGGCGCTGGTCTGGGGCGTCATTCCGTGCCTCGTGGAGCACTGCGAGACTTACGAGGACATGGTGACGCTGGCGCTGCATCAGGTGCGGGAGCACGGCCTCGCGCGCGACGGCGATCGCATCGTCGTGACGGCCGGCGTGCCCTTCGACGTGCCTGGCACGACGAACCTGATGAAGGTCGAGACGGTGTGATTCGGTGAAGCTCACGTTCCTTGGGACGGGGACGAGCTTTGGCGTGCCGCAGCTGGGATGTGGGTGCGCAGTCTGTCGATCGATCGATCCGCGAGACCGCCGCACCCGAGTTGGCGCGGCGGTCGAGAGCGACGATGGCAAGGTGATCCTCATCGATACGCCGCCCGAGCTGCGGCTTCAGCTGCTGGGCGCTGGGATCGACGACGTCGACGCCGTGCTGTACACGCACGATCACGCGGACCACACGCACGGCATCGATGACCTGCGGGCGATCACCGCCAGGCGGCAGGAGCACATGCCGATGTACGGCGCGGCGCACACGATGCAGGTAATCGCCAGAAAGTTCGACTACATCTTCGATGACACCATCCGGCCGCTACCAGGAACCATGAAGCCGCAGGGTCGATCCGTCGTCATGGCACCGTGGGAAACTGCTCACATTGCCGGCATGGATGTCACCGCCGTGCCCGTCCCGCATGGCTTCGCGACGGTGTTCGCGTATCGGATCGGACCTCTCGCGTACGTGACGGATGCCAAGACGGTTCCCGAAGAGTCGCTCGCCGCGCTCCGTGGCGCACGGGTGCTCGTGGTAAACGCGCTCTTTCGTCGCCCGCATCCTTCACACCTGAGCCTGTCGGAGGCGATCGAAGTCGCACGGGAGGTCGGCGCGGAGCGGACCTATCTCACCCACCTGACCCATGACAACTTCCATGCCGCGCTCATGGCGGAGTTACCGCCAGGAATCGAGCCGGCGTACGACGGTCTGACGGTTCCGCTGTAGCCCGTTCGGTGGTCCGGGGGTGCATTCCGTGTCTCGACCGCGCCGAACTGTCGGGGTCCGTTAGTTTCCGGAAACCACGAACACGGACCGGATACGCGTGACGATTCGACTCGCTTATACGAACATGCCGGCCCCGCCAATCGACGACGGAAGCACGGCGGCGGAATGGAGCGATGCGTAGCAGGCTTTTGCGCTGGCCCACCGCTCTGTCCCCTGCTTCCAAAGTCCGATCCATCGCGGGTCATCTGACACGGACGGACTTCCTTCCGCCGCGCGACGACATTCCACTTGCGAGCCATTCATCGCGCGGCGAGCTTCAGCACGCTGCCCGCGCTACGCCAATTTCCGAGGAACGCATGCTCGACGTTGATGCCCTGAATACGCTGTTTGGTGATGCCGTTTCCATTGACGATGGACGGCTCACGGTACTGCGAACCGACGCCTTCGCCAACGAGAAGATGGATGAGCTCGTGCGTGCGGCGGTGTTCGGTTCCGGCGAAGTCCGCGAGTACGCGCGCTGGATGATCTGGGAGATTGGGCAGGGTGCTGGCGTTCGTCCGGCGTCGATTCACGATCTCTACCTGGCGCGCGGGCGCGGTGAGGTGAATGGCTTCACGGTGCCGGCTATCAACGTGCGCGCAGCGACATACGACACGGCGCGCTCGATCTTCCGGACCGCCAAGGCGATCGATGCCGGTGCGTTCATTCTCGAGATCGCACGCTCCGAGATTGCGTACACCGAGCAGCGGCCGGCGGAATACGTCGCGGTGATGATCGCGGCGGCACTGCGCGAAGGACACCGTGGCCCCGTGTTCATACAGGGCGATCACTTTCAGGTGAACCACAAGAAGTACGCGGTGAATCCAGGTCCGGAGGTCGAGGGCGTGAAGGCGCTCGTGCGCGAGGCCGTCGGCTCCGGGTTCTACAACATCGATATCGACACGTCCACGCTCGTGGACCTCAGCAAGGGCACGCTGTCGGAGCAGCAGCGGCTGAACTACGAGATCGGCATCGACATTCTCAAGGAAGTGCGTCGGGTGCAGCCACCTGGCGTCAATATTTCCGTGGGCGGGGAAATTGGCGAAGTCGGGACGGAGAATTCCACGGTCGAGGAGCTGCGCGCCTACATGGACGGCTTCAACGCCACCAAGCCCGCGGGCATGGAAGGGCTCTCGAAGATCAGCGTCCAGAGTGGCACGTCTCACGGAGGGACGGTGCTCGGCGATGGATCCATCGCGGACGTGAAGCTGGACCTCGACACGCTCGAGACGCTCGGCAGGATCGCCCGCGACGAATACGGATTGGCGGGAGCAGTGCAGCACGGGGCGTCCACATTGCCAGACACCACCTTCCATAACTTCCCGAAGCGCGAGACCGCGGAGATTCACCTCGCGACCAACTTCCAGAACATGATGTTCGACCATATGCCTGACGCGCTGCGCGACGATATGTACGCGTGGCTGCGCGAGAACGCGAAGGACGAACGGAAGGCGACGGACACGGACGAGCAGTTCTTCTACAAGACGCGCAAGAAGGCCATTGGACCCTTCAAGCAGCAGCTCTGGGGTCTCCCCGCGGACGTGAAGCAGCGCATCGGCGCGATGTACGACCAGAAATTCCGCTTCCTCTTCGAGCAGCTCGCCATCGCCGGGACCGCCGGGGCCGTGAAGAAGTACGTCAATCCCGTGGAACAGCATCGCGTCATGCCGGTCGACGCGACGCCCGCGCACCTCGCCGCGCCTGACGACGCGGACTTGTCAGACTGAGTGGTGCCAACCTCCGCGCTCGAGGACGTCGCATCACTTTGGCTCGCAACGCTTCAGCGTGGCATCGCACGGGCGTCACACGACGTGAAGGATGCACTCAACGGCGTTTCGGTGAACCTCGAGGTGATCCGCAGTCGCGCCGCGCGGCCCGATACGCCGGCGTCTGCGGTCGCCAGCTTTGGAGAATCGGCTGGCCACCAGCTGGAACGACTCACTAGCTTGATTGAAGCGGTGCTCGCGCTCGGCAGGGTGGAACGAACCCCCGTCGATGTGGGCATCACACTGCGTCGCGTCGTCACGATCTGCGGAGCGTCGACATCGTCTGATGACGCAGCCGTGAAGCTGGTCGAGGACGCATCCATGGGCTCAACTTTCACCCGCGTTGCCCCCGATGTCGTGCGCCTCGTGCTGCTCGCACACCTGCTCGATCTGGTGGTGAGCCCAGCACGCGGCACGTCGCTATCGGAGGTGACATGTACCCTGTCCGTCACTGAAGCAGGCGTTCAGGTACGCTTCGCGGCAGTTGGCCGACCGGCATCGACGTCCGACCTCTTCGCGGAGATCATGCGCGGCGCGGGGGTTCGCTGGACGGACGGTAACGATATATCACTGACATTTCCGAGCGCATGAGTCGCCAGGCGAGCGGAGTTGCTTCGGCACGAGGAACGATGAAGGCAAAGATTCTCATCGCGGACGATGAAGCCGCGATCACCACGGGCCTCAGCGCCATTCTCGAGGACGCGGGCTATATCGTCGAGGTTGTCGGCGACGGCCAGAAGGCGCTGGAGCTGCTCTCGGCCGAGCGGTACGGTGTGGTGCTCGCGGATCTCAAGATGCCGCGTCTCGATGGTCTTGCACTCCTCGGTGAGTTGCAGGCTCGCGCCATTCCGACGGAGTGCATCATCATTACGGGACAGGCCACCGTCGACTCCGCGGTGCAGGCAATGCAGCAGGGCGCCTACGACTACATCGAGAAGCCGCTCAACGCCGAGAAACTGAACCGCCTCAAGGCCCTCATCCCGAAGGCGCTCGACAAATACAAGGTACAGCAGACCAACCGCGAGCTCGCATCCAAGTTGGAGGGCCTCACGCACTACGCGGAGCTCACCGGCCAGAGTGAGTCGATGCGGTCGGTGTACCAGGTGATCGAAGCCGTGGCGCCGAGCACTGCAAGCGTGCTCATTCTGGGCGAGAGCGGCACAGGCAAGGAGCTCGTCGCCCGCGCATTGCACAGCAAGAGTGATCGGGCCAAGGGGCCGTTCTTCGCCCTCAACTGCGCGGCACTGCCCAAGGAGATTCTCGAGAACGAGCTGTTCGGACACGAGAAGGGGGCGTTCACCGGCTCGATCAGCGAGAAGCAGGGCGCATTCGAGATGTCGAGCGGCGGCACCATTTTCCTCGATGAAATGGCCGAGATGCCAACGGACATCCAGGTCAAGCTGCTCCGTGCGCTCGAAACGAAACAGATTCGGCGGCTGGGAGGCAAGAAGGAGATCAATGTCGACATACGCATTCTCGCAGCCACGAACAAGAACCTCCAGAAGGCGCTTGCCGATGGCGAATTGCGTGAGGACCTCTACTATCGCCTCGCCGTCGTCGAGATCGACCTGCCGCCCCTTCGCGAGCGCGCCAACGACATCCAGCTCCTGGCGAATGAGTTCCTGGGCCGCTTTTCTCAGCAGAATGGCAAGGTCATCACGGGTTTCGACGATGCGGCGTGGGAGTGGATCATGGGATACCACTGGCCCGGCAACGTGCGGGAGCTGAAGAATGCCGTTGAGCGCGCCGTGATCATGTCGCGTGGCACGACAATCGGAACGTCCGACATTGTTCCGCGCCATCTCAGGAACGGCGGTGACATGCCCGCCGCGCTCACGATTCCGGTGGGATCCACTGCAGCGGAGGCGCGCCAGCAACTCGTCCTGCGGACGTTTGCGTCCACGTCGGGAGATGCGGCACGCACCGGCATCGTGCTGGGGCTTTCGGAACGCGAAGTGCGAGGGGAGTTGCTGCAGCTCATCAACGGCAGTGACGGCAACGGAGCGAAGGCGGCGGCCGCCGTAGTCGACGCGCCGAAACCGCCCGCTGCGGCTGCGAAACCCGTGAAGCGCAAGGAAGCGGCGCCGCCATTGCGGACGCCAGCGAAAAAACCACCGGCCAGGAAGGGGCGCTGAGCCTCGGCCACCCAGGAGGGACATGCACAACGACCACGACGAACCGTTCATCGTCATCGAGAAGCACAACGACGCCGGCAGCCTCCTCGTGGGAGTGCTCATCGGCGCCGCCGTCGCGTTGCTGTTCGCGCCGCGGAGCGGCCAGGAAACGCGCGTCGAGATCCGCCGCAAGGTCCGGCAGGCCGGCGACGCGGTGAAGGGCGTCGCGGAGGAAGTGACGGGGCAGGTGGCCGACTCGTACGAGGGCGCGAAGGCAAGGGTCGGGGAACAGATCGACCATGTGCGAGATGCCGTCGTCACGCGCAAGCGTCAGGTGTCCCGCGCCATCGAGGCGGGTCGCGAAGCGGCGCTGCAGGCTCGCGTGGAGCTCGAGTCCCAGCTTGCCGAGACGAAGGCCGCCTACAATGCGGGCTCGGGCGTCGCGCGCGCCGGCAGGAAGCCGCATGGGCCGCCGCTCGCTAACGACGACGCCGCTGTCTGACGAGGGGAAGGACGCACCAGGCAAAGACGGCGTGCGGAAGGATCGCGTCTGGTCGCGGTCGCCGCTCATCAGCTTTGGCTGGACCGTGCGCGACTATGCCAAGCGGGTCTGGGACAACGCGGGCGAGGACAACGTGCTCTTCCTCGCCGGTGGCATCGCCTTCAACATCCTGCTGGCGGCCGTGCCCTTCGTCCTGCTGCTGATCTGGTTCCTGACCTTCCTGCTCAACAAGTCGTCCGCTGGTGCCACCGAGGTTGTTACGCACTATCTCGACCGCCTGGTGCCCTCGCATGAGGAACGTCCGGACTCGCCGTACCACATGCTCCTCAGCAAGATCCTCTCGGGGCACCAGAAGCTGCCCATCTGGAGCTCCATCGGTTTCGTGTGGTTCTCGACTCGCCTCTTCGGCTCACTCCGCACCGTGCTGGCGAGTGTCTTCGATATCGAGAACGAGCGCAGCATCATTGCCGGGAAGATCTTCGACATCGAGATGACAATCCTCGCGACGGTGCTCATCACCGCGAACACGCTCATCAGCACCTACGTGCTGCTGGCCACCAACAACAGCGTGCAGGTGCTCGAGGACCTCGGCATTCGGCACGACGTGATGGGCCAGGCGAAGGCGTGGGGCAGCCACTTCGCAGCGTCGGTACTTCTGGCCACCATGTTCTTCGCGATCTACAAGTACCTGCCAGTGCGCCGCGTTCGCGCGAAAACCGCCTGGGTTGCCGCGATCTTCACGACCGTGATGTTCGAGGTGGCGAAGTTCCTCTTCACGGCCTACGTGAGCTCATTCAATCCGGGATCGCTGTACTCGGGATCAATCGCGGCGATCGTCGTGCTCGTCATCTGGGTGTACTACGCGGCGCTCGTCTTCATCCTCGGCGGAGAGGTTGGGCAGGTATACGAGCTCAGGCGAACGAGAAAGCGGCAACGTGAAGTATTTCTCCAATGACGTTGCCGAACACGGCTTTTGGCGCGAAGGTTGCCTCACGACTGGCCGAACGCGCCACCCAGGGAGGCCTATCAATGCGCAAAATGCTAGTCGGCGCCGTCATCCTCTCGCTGCCGCTCGCGGCATGCAAGAAGACCGGTGACAACACGTATCAGGTCCAGACGCCGACCATCGGCACGGACACCCACACGGTGACGACACCGACCGTGGAGATGCAGAAGGACACGATCAACACGCCCGTTGTCGGTACCAAGCCGGACACCGTCATCATCCAGAAGCCGGTCGCCGGCATGAAGAAGACGGAGATCTCTCATCCAGTGATCAAGAAGCCGTAATTCGTCGGATCGCGACAGGCAGGAGAAGTTCGAAGGACTGCGGGAAGGACTGCGCCGAGCTAGATTCGGCGTCGTGCTGCCGCAGTCCTTTCTTTTCGCCTTCTCGCCCGCCGTCTTGTTCATCGACATCCGCTCCGACACGGTCACGAAGCCCACGCAGGCCATGCGCCACGCCATGGCCGCAGCGGAAGTCGGCGATGACGTGCTCGAGGGTGATCCGACCGTCCGACGCCTCGAAAGCCGCATTGCGGCACTTCTCGGAAAAGAGGCCGCGCTGTTCTTTCCCTCAGGGTCGATGGCGAACATGACCGGCGTGGCAGTGCACGCGACACTGGGAAGCGAAGTGGCGCTCGACGAGGAAGCGCACCTGATCTACGGGGAGATGGCGGGCGTGGCCGCGCTCTGCGGTGCGCAGGTGCGGCCGGTCCGTCCCACCCCCGGACGATCTTTCATGAGCGCCGAGGACCTCCAGCGTGTCGTGCGTCCCCCGTCGAAGCACGACGCCGCAGTCAGCCTGATCGGCGTCGAGAACACGCACAATTCGTCGGGAGGCAAGGTTGCGCCGCTTGCGGAACTGCGCGCGATCCGCGCGTTCGCCGACTCGCAGGGTATCCCCGTGCACATGGACGGGGCGCGACTCTGGAATGCGAGCGTCGCAAGCGGTGTGTCGCTCGCGGACTACGGTGCTTGTGCCCACACGGTCATGCTGAGCGTGTCGAAGGGGCTGGGCTGCCCGGTTGGCGCCGTGCTGGCGGGTGACAGCACCACGATGCTGCGGGCGCACGCCATCAGGAAGCGCTTCGGCGGTGGGATGCGGCAGTCGGGCATCCTCGCGGCGGCGGCACTCTACGCGCTCGACCACAATCTCGGGCGTCTCGCCGACGACCATGCCAATGCGCGAATTTTTGCGGACGCGATCGGCGACGCGGGGGGAGCGCGTGTGGTGTCACCAGAAACGAATATCGTGATGATCGACTTGCCTGCCGGCGTGTCGAGCACCGACGTCGTCGAGCGCGCACGCAAGGCCGGCGTACTCATCAGCGAGTGGAATCCCACGCGCGTGCGCGGCGTGGCGCACCTGGACGTCGACGGTGCGGCCATGGCGCGGGCCGGCGTTCTGCTGGGTGCTGCGATCGCCGCGGCTGCGCGCGAGGCGTAGGCGCTACCCGATCACTCAGAGCGTTGTCCGCGCCGTGCGGCCGCGCTAGATTGCCCACTGTCCCAGGTCCCGAAGGGCGGCAGCTTTCTAACTCCGTCAGGACCCCGAAGGTAGCAGCGGCATGAGGTGTCTGACGTCGCTTCGTCAGGCCTGGGATATTCGGCGCGGGGAGCTTTGAGAGCTCCCCGCGCCTTTTCATGCCCACCGATCAAACGACGGAAGCAGAAGGACGCATGCTTCGCAACGCAGAACGGCGCAGAGAGGGCGGGATAAGTTCGTGCGAACTGGCGCAGAGAGCCGAGAACTGTGGGCTCTGCCTTGGTTGCTGTCGCTGTTCCCTGTGCAGAATGGCTGGCAACCGCCGGCTCTTTGGCGTCCGCGCTCTGACCGCACCGCGGCGGCAGGCTGACCATGGAGGCGTATTGTAGATTCCAGCATGGCTCTCGCCCTCGCCCGTAAGTATCGCCCCAAGAACTTCGCCGACGTTGCCGTTCAGTCGCACGTCGCGGCCACGCTGAAAGGGGCGATT
The DNA here is from genome assembly GCA_046589725.1 of Gemmatimonadaceae bacterium. Classification (GTDB taxonomy): domain Bacteria; phylum Gemmatimonadota; class Gemmatimonadetes; order Gemmatimonadales; family Gemmatimonadaceae; genus AG11. Next base: position 88,539 of record JBKJUW010000054.1, on the reverse strand, counting down.
GCCCGCAACCGCGTAGCGCATGGCTACCTGCTCTGCGGCCCGCGCGGCGTCGGCAAGACCACGCTCGCACGTGTCCTCGCAATGGCCCTCAACTGCGAACGACGCTTCGACCCGACGCTCGGCGGAGAGCCGTGCGGCGAGTGCGCCAGCTGCCAGCGGATCTGGAGTGGCGCCTCTTCGCTCGACGTCGTGGAGATTGACGCGGCCTCGAACCGCGGAGTCGACGACGCGCGTGACCTGCGCGAGCGCGCGATGTACGCCCCCTCAGGGGACGACCAGTACAAGGTCTACATCGTGGACGAAGCGCACATGCTCACGCGCGAGGCATGGAACGCGCTGCTGAAGGTGCTCGAGGAGCCGCCACCGCGCGTGGTCTTCATCTTTGCCACGACGGAACCGCAGAAGATCGCGCAGGCCGCGGCGCCGGTGTTGAGTCGTCTGCAGCGCTTCGACTTCAAGCGCATCGGGCCCGCTGAAATTCGCGCTCGGCTCGAGCGGGTGCTGAAGGAAGAGGGGGTCGCTGCGCACCCCGACGCGCTCGCCATGATCGCCCGGGCCGCCGACGGCTCGATGCGCGATGCACTCTCGCTCACCGACCAGGTGCTCTCGATGGGCGATGGCGATATCGCCCCCGAGCGGGTGCGCGACGCGCTCGGCCTCGTGCCCGAGGATGAGTTCATTGCCCTGCTCGACCTCCTCGCCGAGCGTCGCGCGGGCGACGTTTTTTCCTTTGTGGGCCGACTTGCCGACGCGGGAGTCGATTTCGCCCAGTTCCTCACCGGATTCGCGGACATGGTGCGGGCGCAGCTCGCCGTTACCCTGGGGGGATCCGCGCCCGAGACAAGTGAGCGCATGCGCCAGGAACTGACGTCGCGACGCGAGGGCTTTCCAGCGAGCGACCTTCTCCGCATGCTCACGGCCCTTACGGAACTCGAGCCACGCTTCCGAAAGAGCGGCCAGCAACAGCTCCTCCTGGAGGCGCTACTGGTGCGTTTTGCGCTGCTCGACCGCACCGTTTCCCTCGAGGCCGTGCTGCGCGGGTTCGGCGGCGGAGGTTCTGCGCCGCAGGAGGATCTGCCGGTGCGCCGCCCGGGAGGTGCACTTCCGCCCGCGCCTGAGCGCAAGGCCGAGTCTGCGCGTCCCAGCGACGCACCCGCAACGGACTGGCGCACCGTCGTCCGCGACGCGGATCGCACAGCCCCACCGAGCGCACCCGCGGCGCGAGAGGCGCCACGCTCGACGTCGCCGCCGTCGGCGATCCCCGCAACAGCGCGCATGAACATTCCCGACGTCAGCCAGCTCGCGGAGCGGTGGGACGAGCTCGTGGCCGCGATGCGTGCGAAGGGGAACAACCTGGCGGCCACCGCGCTGGAACACTCGTCCGCCGTGGCGGTGAGCGGAAAGGGCGATGTCACTATTGCGCTGGACGAGGGCAACCCGATCTACGAGCAGGCAATGGGAAAGGATGAGCGTGACATCACCCTCGCCGTGCGAGCGCTCTTTCCCGGCGTGCACAAAGTGGTGGTCCGCGCGCCTTCGGCCCCGAGTGCGCCACCCACGCGACTGACGGACGCGATGGCGCGCACGGAGCGACTTACCGCCATGCGACGCAAGGACCCTGTTCTTGACCGCGCGATCGAGGTGCTGGATCTCGATCTCGCGGACTAGTGGTTCGCTTGCCTCTCCGCTGCGCCGCCGCGTAGCTTTGGCCATGGCTGACTTCATGAAAATCCTGCAGCAGGCGCAGGAGATGCAGGGCAAGTTTCAGACGATGCAGCAGGAGCTGCAGGCGCAGACGGTCACGGCCTCCGCGGGCGGCGGGATGGTGACCGTCGAGGCAAACGGGCAGGGGACGATTCGCTCGATCAAGATCGATCCATCCGTCGTGAGCGCATCGGATGTCGAGATGCTCGAGGATCTTGTGCTCGTTGCCGTGACCGAGGCGCAGAAAAAGGCGCAGGACATCGCGCAAGGCGAGATGGGGAAGCTCACGGGTGGGCTCAACCTGCCGTTCAAGCTTCCCTTCTAGCTTCCGAATGTCCGCGATCGACGAGTTGACCGGAGAACTGGCGCGGCTGCCAGGAATCGGGCGCAAGACGGCGCTCCGCCTCACGTACCACCTGCTCAAGCAGCCGGTTGAACAAAGCCGCCGCCTGGCCGAGGCGCTTCGCACGCTTTCGGACAAGATTCGCCCATGCAGCCAGTGCTTCAACCTCACTGAGGAGGCCCTGTGCGTGATATGCCGCGATCCGCGGCGCGATCCCGCGTTGATCTGTGTGGTCGAGGAGGCGTCGGACATCGGAGCGATCGAGCGTGCGGGCGAGTATCGCGGGCACTATCATGTACTGGGCGGAAGGCTCTCGCCGCTCGATGGAGTGACGCCGGATGACCTGTCCGTGGCGCCGCTCGTCCGGAGGATCGAATCGGGTGAAATACGAGAGGTCATTCTGGCCACGAATCCAAGTCTCGAGGGAGAAGCAACCGCCTTGTACGTGCAACGTCAGTTGGCCGCATTTCCGCTCATGGTATCTCGCATTGCCAGGGGCCTGCCCGTCGGAGGCGACTTGGAGTATGCTGACGGCGTGACCATCGCGCAGGCGCTGTCGGCGCGGCGGGCCATGTGAGGTACGTTCGTCAGACGAAGTTGGTGAGTCTGGGCTTTGTGGGCGGGTTTGCCACGGGGCTGGTCCTCTGGGCAGCGCAGGTGCAGCGCAGTCGTCGCGACCTGTTCAACCGATCGCCCGTCCGGCGATTGGCCGCCCTTGGATACCTGCGGGCGCAGCCCGGTATTGAAACCGCCCGCTTGCTGAGGGATTACGTGAAGTGGGAGCCGCGCCCCGCGCTCCGCAAGCGCGGCCAGCTGATGCTGCGTCGCATGGAAGCTTACCTCCACTAGGTCGAACGCTCATGCCCGTTGGCGCCGCGAGCTGGTCGTTTACCGAAGACGACTTCGCTGCCATCACCGAATCGCTCACTCGCTTTCTCCACGAAAGCAGCGCGCGCTGCACGATGCTCGTCGATCGCAGCGGACAGCTCGTGGCGACCGTCGGCGAGCAGCCGAAGTTCGATCCGACCGCATTTGCCACGCTCACGGCGGCTGACTTCAGCGCGAACGATCAGCTGGCGAAGCTGATTGGTGAGTCGGACTTCAACACGCTGTTTCACCAGGGCGAGAAGGAGTCGATGTACCTGGCGGATGTCGCGCGCCGCGTGATTCTCGTCGTGCTGTTCGACAACCGCACCACGCTTGGTCTGGTGCGCCTGAAGATGAAGCTGACGGTCGACGAGTTGACACGGTTGTTCCAGCAGGTGTTCGCGCGCCCGACGGCGGCGCAGGGCGGTGCTCCCGGCCTCCTGGCCGGCGCCGACGATGAAATCGACGCGCTGTTCAAGTAGAGGAGAGAAACAGCCATGTCGATGATCAACTACGCGTCCCGCGAGATCAACTGCAAGATCGTGTACTACGGATCTGGCCTCGGCGGAAAGACGACGAACCTCGAGCACGTGTACGGCAAGGTGCAGCCCGACACGCGCGGTAAGCTCATCTCGCTCGCCACGGAAACCGAGCGCACACTCTTCTTCGACTTCCTACCGGTCGACCTCGGAACGATCCGCGGTTTCAAGACGCGCTTCCACCTGTACACCGTGCCGGGACAGGTCTATTACAACGCCAGCCGCAAGCTCATCCTCAAGGGCGTGGACGGCCTCGTCTTCGTCGCGGATTCGCAGATCGAGCGCATGGAAGCGAATCAGGAGGCCATGCAGAACCTGTACGACAACATGGCCGAGTATGGCTATGATCTGACACGCATGCCGTTCATCGTTCAGTACAACAAGCGCGATCTTCCGAATGCCGCGCCGATCAAGGAGTTGCAGGCGGCACTGAACCCGGGCTGGGAGATCACGGACCCCTCCCGGCAGCGCGTGACGCCCGATCCCTTCCATGCGGGAGAGTTCCTGATCGAGCAGCTCCCCACCGGCGAATGGATCGAACGCGCGCCATACTTCGAGGCCGTGGCCATGTCGGGTGATGGCGTATTCGAGACGCTGCGCGGCGTGTCGAAGCTCGTGCTCAAGTCGCTGGCCTGACCTCGATTGTCGCCGTGAACCTCCCCAACGCCGTCACTGCAGGCCGCATCGCCATCACGCCGCTCATTGCGTGGTTGCCGCTGGCGCCATCGTCGACGTGGCGGCTGGTCGCATTCATCCTGTTCACGCTCGCCGCGATCACCGACTACGTGGACGGGCAGCTCGCGCGCTCGCGCAAGGAAGAGACGGATCTTGGCCGCCTGCTCGACCCGCTTGCGGACAAGCTCCTGCTCGTCGCCACGTGCATTCCGATGTTCCTGCTCATGCGCCCCGTCGCGTTCCCGACGGAGACCTGGCCGTTGAAGGCACTGAACAACGAGTTGCCGTTTCGCACGCCGTTCGGAGACGTTCCGCTGACCTGGTGGATCATCGCGATCGTCCTCGGACGTGAGCTCTTCATGACGCTGTTCCGGCAGATGGCCGCACGTCGCGGTGTCGTCATTGCGGCGATCGGTCCCGCCAAGTGGAAGACCGGGCTGCAGCTGTTCTGGATTGGTTGCGCGTTTTGCTGGTTCTGGGCAGCCACTACCGCCGCACAGCGAGGGTGGGACGGCACCGCGTGGAACGCCTTCGCCAACTTCAACGGCATTTGCGGCGTGGTTGCGATGGCAGCGTCGGTAGCACTTACGCTCTATTCGCTGGCGCTCTACTTGCGAAGCTACGGACGGGTGTTTGTGGGCGCCGCTACTGGAGTCTGACAGTCTGACCCGCTCGCCGCTGCGCGGCTGCTCGTCTGACAGCGGGTCAACTGACTGGTCCGACAGTCATGCTCTCCACCACCCGGTTGATGCGCCGCCCTTGCCAGCTGCGCGTTCATACAACAGCGGAGTCGGGCCACGTGATTCAGTCGTGTAGCGTAATAGCTGTCAGACTTCAGTTGACCCGCTGTCAGACGAGGGCGGTGGCGATGCCGCTCGCCCGGGTCAGACTGTCAGTCTGTGCGACCCAGAGACACGCATGAGGATCGAAGTCGTCACCATCGGAGATGAATTACTCCTGGGCTACACCATCGACACGAACGCCGCGCACCTTGCGCGTGTGCTCGCCGCCGAGGGTGTCGAGATCGAGCGGAGAACCACGTGCGGCGACACCGCGGGCGCCATTGCGACCGCGGTGCGCGAGGCACTCGACCGCACGGGAGCGGTCATTACAACCGGGGGGCTCGGTCCCACGAGCGACGATCTCACGAAGCCGTCGATCGCGCAGCTGTTCGGCCGTGCGATGGTGCTGGACGATGAGCATCTCGCCTGGATGGAAGACCGGTGGCGCACGCGCTTTCAACGTCCGATGCCGGCGTCGAATCGTCAACAGGCCATGCTGCCATCGGGTGCGCGCAAGCTGGTGAACCATCACGGATCGGCACCCGGGATCTGGCTCGAGGATGCCAGCGGTCGCTGGGTCGCCATGCTGCCCGGTGTCCCACGCGAGATGCGCGGCATGCTCGCCGATACGCTGCTGCCGCTCGTCCGTGAACGACTGGGGGCGGATCGGCTCGTGGTACGTTCGCGAACGTTGCGAACCACCGGCGTCGGCGAATCGCACATCGCTGACCTCGTCGCCACGATCGAAGGCGGTGTCGGCGAGGCGGGTCTCGCGTACCTGCCAAACGCCGATGGTACCGACCTCAGGATTACCGTGCGGGGCGTTCCCCCTGACGTCGCCGATGCCAGGCTCGCGGAGGCCGCACAGCGCCTGCGGTCCGTCGTCGGCGAGGCGGTCTACGGAGAAGATGGCGTCGACCTTGCCGCGGTGGTCCTCGACCTCTGTCGCGCGAAGGGAATCTCCATTGCCGTCGCCGAGAGCTGCACCGGCGGACTGCTCGGCGCACGGCTCACCGCGGTGTCCGGCAGCAGCGATGTCGTGCGGGGCGGCGTGATCGCCTACGAGAACGGCGTGAAGGAGTCCGTGCTGGGTGTCTCACGAAGTGATCTCGACGCGCACGGCGCAGTGAGCGAGGCTGTGGCGCGCGCGATGGCCACCGGCGTGAAAACCTTCGTTGCCGCAGGAGCGGCGCTCTCCATCACCGGTATCGCCGGTCCAACCGGTGGCACGGAGGCGAAGCCGGTCGGTACAGTCTGGATCGCCCTGGACTTCGAGGGAGAGATTCAGTCGCGGCGGTACGTCATGGTCGGCGACCGCGCCGAAGTGCGGCATCGGTCTGCCCAGGCGGCGCTGGAAATGCTGCGCAGAAGATTGCTGGCGGCCTGAGTTCGACACACCGGCGCTCGAATTGCCGAGTCGTTCCGGTGCTGCCGCAACAAAGTAGATTGCAGTCGTACCCTGGAACCATGCAATGTCAGAAGCCGAACAGTTCGAAACCGAGATTCCTTCCGAGCCGGATGCCCTCGAGGCCGATGCGCAGGAGGGCGCGACTACCTCCATGTCAGCGGTGGACGAACAGCGTGAGAAGTACCTCCGCCTCGCCGCCGAGTACGACAACTACCGCCGTCGCACCACGAAGGAGCGTCAGGACGCGCACCTTCGCGGACAGGCGGACATGCTCAAGGGCCTCATCGATCCGCTCGATGACATCGGCCGCTTCGCGCATGTCGATCCCGACACGACGGACGCACGCACGCTCGTGGACGGCGTCGCCATGGTGGAGAAAAAGCTTGCGAAGACGCTTGCCGGCCATGGGCTGGAGATCGTCGATCCGGTCGGCCATCGCTTCGATCCTGCGCTCCACGAAGCGGTGATGACGGAGCCGGCTACGTTAGCCCAAGAGGATCACCTGGTCGCGCGGACGTTCCAGGTAGGCTACGTGTTCAACGGACAGCTTCTGCGTCCGGCGCGCGTAGTCGTGAAGCAATGGAACGGCTGACCGCGTAAGGTCAGCCATGGCACCCCAGCAAGACTATTACGCGATCCTCGGCGTGCCGGCATCGGCGACGCAGGACGAGCTCAAGAAGAAGTACCGCAGCCTCGCGTCGAAGCACCACCCGGACAAGAACCCGAACGACCCGAAGGCAGCGGACACGTTCAAGTCGATCTCCGAGGCCTATACGACGCTTGGCGATGCGGCCAAGCGCAAGCAGTACGACGAGATGCGTCGACTGGGCGCGTTCGGCGGGTTCGGAGGCGGGAGTGGTATGCGCGGCGGTACACGCTCCGGCGGTTCGTACGCCGGTGGTGGCGGGGCGAGGCCGGGTGCCGGCGGGACCATCAACATGGACGACTTCGGCGACGTCGGTCTCGGCGGACTCGGCGATCTTTTCAGTTCCATGTTCGGCGGTGGATCGCGAACCGGTGGCCAGAGTGGCCGGAGTCGCGGTCCGCAGCGCGGGGCCGACGTCGAGGCCACGCTCCAGATTCCGTTTCGCACCGCGGCGCTCGGTGGAAAGGTCCCCGTCGAACTCGACCTGAACGAGGAGTGTGCGACGTGCCACGGCAGTGGCGCCGCACCGGGCGCCAAGCTCGAGACGTGCAGCGAGTGCAACGGGCGCGGGACGATCAGTTTCGGTCAGGGCGGCTTTGCCGTCCAGCGTCCGTGCCCGGTGTGCCTTGGACGCGGCCAGGTGCCGACGGTGCGCTGTCCGACGTGCGCTGGCGTCGGTGCAGTGCGCACGAGGAAGACGGTACAAATTACCGTGCCGTCGGGTGTGGATACCGGAACGAAGATCCGCCTCAAGGGGCAGGGCGCCAGGGGTACCAACGGCGGCACCACCGGTGACCTCCTGATCGCCTTTACAGTCGCCGCGGATCGCTTTTACAGGCGCGAGGGGCTGGATCTCATTGCACCGGTGAAGATCGACATCGCCGACGCCACGCTCGGCAAGAAGATCAACCTGAAGACGCTGGATGGCACCAAGGTGTCGATCAAGATTCCGCCGGGCACGCAAAACGGCAAGCGCTTCCGTGTGCGGGGGCACGGCATCGAGAAGGATGCCGTGAAGGGTGACCTGATCGTCGAGGTGGAGGTGACGGTGCCGGAGAAGCTGACGCCGGAGCAGGAGGAGGCGATGCGCCGATTTGCTGAGGCCATGAAGGGCGGAAACGCCGAACCAACCGCGGCCAAACAGGACTAAGTACCGAGTACCTTAGTACCTAAGTACGAAGTACTTCCTGCTCACGGACCTCGTCGTCTGAGGCAGGAAAGCGATTGATCAGGGCGCGGATCATTCGTCCGATCTGTTCGGATTCGTCCGCGAGGCGCATGCACTCTCGGGCTGGCAGTATTTTCAGGTCCGAAGCCATCGAAAGATGGTGCACAGTTTCGGATGCGGAGCCCGCGGCAATCTCGAGATAGCGGATACCCTCCGCACGTGAACGCTTGCCGCAGCCCTCCGCGATATTGGCCGAGATTGAGAGCGCGGAGCGACGTAGCTGTGCAGTGACGACTTTCTCCTGCGGCGACGTCACCGTAGCGCAGAGCCGGTAGACGTCACCGCCGAGTGCTCTCGCCCGCGACCAGACGAGAAGTTTGCGGAAATTGTGCATGCCGCAAGCTCGCGCGGGATGGAGCGCGAGCGTCATCACTCGCGCGCACCGCGCATCAGTTCCCCGCCGGCGTACTTCGTACTTTGTGTACTCGGGTACTTCGGTACTCAGTCCTGGAGTATGGGCTTAAGCTGCTGTTGCAGCAACAACCGGCAGTTCCCTCCGCGATCGGGCAATTACGCCCCCGCCGAGCACTACAGTTCCCGCGTAAAGCACGAGCGACTGCCCCGGCGTAATCGCCGTCGCCCCCTCGGGTAGCGCAATCTCCACCTCATCGTCATGGAGACGCACGACCGTTCCGTGCACCGGCCGCGCGCGATGCCGGATCTGCACCTCCACCTCCGCCCCGAGCGAAGGAGGATCAACGAGCCAGTTGATCTCTCGAGCCACGACGCCCTTGCCCACCAGCTCCTCGCGAGGGCCGATCACCAGCGCCCCTGTTTCGGGACGGATCTCCACCACGAACATCGGCTCGCGGAATCCACCAGGAAGCCCGCGCCGCTGGCCGACGGTGTACCGCGCGAATCCGTCATGCGTGCCAACCACAGACCCGTCGCGCCGCATGAACGGTCCCGGTCGCAGCGACGGCGCGTCCGCGCCAAGCTGGCGCGCGATGATCTTCGTGTGATCGCCGTCGGGAACGAAGCAGATGTCCTGGCTCTCGGCCTTCTCGGCGATCAGCGCAAGGCCCAGGTCATGCGCGATGCGTCGGGTCTCGGGTTTCGTCTGGCTGCCCACCGGCAGGATCATCCGCGACAACACGGCGCGATTGATTCCCCAGAGGAAGTACGACTGGTCCTTGGCGGGGTCGAGGCCGCGGTGGAGCACGCCCTCGCGCACCTGCGCGTAGTGCCCCGTGGCGATCCACGTGGCGTCGATGGCGTCGGCCTTCCGGAGCAGGTCGCGGAACTTCGTGAACGTATTGCAGCGGACGCATGGAATGGGCGTGCGGCCACGCGCATATTCGTCCACGAAATCCTGGACCACATCGCGGCCGAATGCGCTCTCCAGGTTCAGGACATAATGCGGTATGCCGAGTTGCTCACAGATGCGACGCGCATCGTTGACGCTGTCGAGCGAACAACACGGCCGGTCCGGCAGGTCCTCTCCATGACAGAACAGCTTCATGGTTGCGCCGATCACGTCGTAGCCCTGCTCGACGAGCAGGGCGGCCGCGACTGATGAATCAACACCGCCGCTCATCGCTACCAGCACGCGCTCGCGCACTAGTGCCTCACGGTGGCCGCGAGCCGACGCGCCTTGTCGACGAGCATCGGGAATACCTCGGCGACGCGCGCCACGCATGCTTCCGAGCTGAGGGATCCAAGACTCATGCGGATGGCGGAGCTGGCCAGGTCTGGCGCCACGCCGATCGCCGCAAGCACGTGTGAAGGCGTAATGCTTCCACTCTGGCAAGCCGACCCCGCCGAACAGCCGATGCCTCGGAGGTCGAGTGCCATGAGCAGCGATTCGCTGTCCGTTCCGGGCACGGAGATGTTGATGATGTGCGGCGCCCTCGGCGATCCGCGTCCGTGAATCACCGCATCCGGAATGCGCTCGATCAAGGCCTGCTCGAGCTTCACCCGAAGCGTTTCGAGCTTGCTCGATTCGTGCTCCCGCTCCGCCACCGCCAACTCGGCTGCATGTCCGAATCCCACAGCCATGGCCACGTTCTCTGTTCCCGGACGACGTCCCCGGTCCTGCGCGCCCCCGAACATCAGCGGCTCGATCGGAGTGCCACGTCTCACATAGAGCGCGCCGATTCCCTTCGGGGCGCCGATCTTGTGGCCAGACAGCGAGAGCACGTCGAAGGGCGTATTGCGGGCGTCGACGTCGATTTTCCCGAACGCCTGCACAGCATCCGTGTGGAAGATGATTCCGCGCGATTTTGCCCGCACGGCCAAGGACGGAACATCCTGGATGACGCCGATCTCGTTGTTGATCCACATCACGGAGCATACGGCGACGCGCTCGTCGGCGAGCGCATCGAACGAAGTGTCGTCGACCATGCCATGGGCGGTCATGTCGACGAGCCGCTCTTCGCCGCCTTCGCGTGACACCTGGTGCGCCGCGGCAAGCACGGCCTTGTGCTCGGTGGGCGTCGTCACCACCGCGCTACGTCCGCTGGAGCGCCGTGCGCGCCACACACCGAGGACGGCCATGTTGTCCGCCTCCGTCCCGCACGAGGTAAAAATCACCTCGTCCCCGGACGCGCCAATACATCGCGCCACACGCTCGTGTGCCTCGTCGAGCGCCGTGCGGGCCTCCCGCCCCCAGCGGTGCACGCTGGACGGGTTGCCGAAGCGAGCGCCGAAGAACGGCCGCATCGCGTCGAGCACCTCTTCGCGCACCGGCGTGGTGGCGGCGTGGTCGAGATAGACGGGATCAGGCATACCCGCCCAATCTAGTCGTCTGGACGCCCGCCCGAGAGGTCCTCGCCCTTCGGGACGACCTGCCGCGACTTGACACCTCCGCGCCCGCTGGCCCGTATGAACTGCATGACCGAACCCTATCCAAGCTTCCCTGCATCGCATGCCCTGCCGGGGCGGCCGGACGGCACCACGGACGAGGCGCGCGAGCGTGCGATCCGTATCCTCACGGACGCATTCGCCTACGACGTCATCAGCGACGCCGATTTCGAGCGACGACTGCATTTGCTCGGCAATGCGGTCGCGACCTCGAGCGTCAACGCCGTCGTCGAGGACCTTCCGCGTGATGGAGGCGTCATGCGCCGAGGACCTGGTTCCGACATCGTCGCACCGAGTGAGGGACGCATCTCCGGTTTCATGAGCGAGACGGGGCGCGGGGGTCCGTGGCGCGTCCCGGAACGACTCTCGGTTCGCGCGATCATGTGCGACATGAAGCTGGACCTTCGCTACGCGGCCTTGCCGCCGCAGTGCACGATCGATGTGACGGCAGTGATGGCCGCGTTGGTGATCATCGTGGCGCCGGGCACACTGGTCGACTTTGACGTCAATCCGATCATGGGATCCGCGGGGAGCGGAGCGGATGGTTTCTTCCGGGATCCCACCTCCGCGCACATTCGCGTGCGCGGGAAGGCGTTCATGGCGGATGTACGCGTGAAGGTGCGGCAGCTGGCCCGATAGGTGCCGCCAAGGTGTCAGCGACCACCGCTCATCGTGTACGCCTTCATGATCGTCGCGTACTTCGTGAGCATGTTCGGCACCTCCCACGCTGGCATCTCGCCGCCGCGGAGATAGCCAAGGAAGCGATTGGTGACCTCGGCGAAATGCGCTTCGTGGCCGACGTCGTAGCTTCCGGGAACGGTGACGGCCCAGACATCGCCCTCCCGCCGAACGCCGAGGCCACTGAACTGCTCTTGCGTCGACATCAGCAATGCGAGTACGGCGGCATCGAACTGCTTCTTCGGCACGGATGGGTTTCGCTCGATGTACAGCGCGGGCTTGAAGTTCTGCGCCGCACCCTGCCGGATGACGAGGCTGGCTTTCGATCCGCGCATGACCGAGAAATGCGTGTCGCCGGTCCCTTCGGGCGCCTCGAAGTTCCACGTCACGGAAACGCGGGCGTGGACCCCCCTGATGCGGTACGTCATCTCGCCGTTGGAGAAGACCTGAAGCGCGCCGTTCTTCACGTCGTGCTGCAGGTACTCCGGAAACGCGGTCGCCCCAGTCACCTGGGTGAACTGCGCCAGGGTCACGGGAGTCGCCCACCGGCGAGCCCGCAGCATCGTAACGTCCGACCGTGCGATGGTCTTGTTCGGGAATGCCTCCCACTGCACCAAGTCGACGAGATGGGTGGTCACGTCGACGATGCCTTCGCCTTCCTGGCGCACGTCGAAGAACCACTCGGGGCGCTTGAGCGGCGCCCCCGCCACGATCTTGGAGAAGTGGTGAACGCTCACCTTCGAGATTGCGGGGTTCTCCGGCGTGCCCTTGACCAGCGTGCCGAAGAGCGCGCGATTCATCGACAGCTCCCGTTGCAGCCGGGTGGTAATCTCGCTGCGCTCCGTCATGATGTCGTAGAGCAGCACGTGCTTGCCGTGCGCCGCCTTGAACACTGCTTCGAGCTTCACCAGGTCCGCGGGCGTACGCACCATCGGCTTGTCGGCGAGTACGTTGAGACCGGCGTCGATCGAACGCGAGATGTACTCCATCTTTCGCGCGTTGTTGCCGGCGATCACCACGATGTTCCCGGGCTTCGTCGCGAGCATGCGATCAAAGAAATCGGATCCGGTGTAGACACGTTCCACCCAGTGCGTCGGATTCGCTTCGCGCTTGTTGAATGCTTCGATCCGCATCAGGTGCTGGGCGACGTCGTCACCCGCGGGAGCGAAGACGTGCACGACGCTGTCGACATCGTCGTACATGAACTTCTGAACGAGCGAGGCATGAAAATGCCCCGGGTCAAGCGTGACCAGGGTGAAGCGTGGGGCGGGGGTCGCTTGCGCTTCGGCGCGTTCGACGTGCAGTGACATGGCGAGGGCGCACGCGGCCGCGTGCGTGCAAATGCGGAAGGGGCTCATCTGGTACTCATCTCAATCGGGACGTAGGCCGAGTCGTGCGGGCGCACCCGGCGGTACATGCATGCCTGAGCGCTACGAGGCCGCACCATAGAAGCGCGCTCGCACCGCCCACAAGGCCGGAAAGAACTTCTGGTCGATCGTTCGTGCAAGGTATTTCGCGCCCAGGGTGCCCCCCGTTCCTCCCGTGAGGGGGCCGAGCACGCGCTCGACGAGCTGCACATGCTTGAAGCGCCATTGGCCGAATTGCTGCTCGTACTCGAGCAGCGACTCCGCCAGGAAGAACATCGTGGTGGGCCGTTCGCCGAGGTAGAGCGCCTCGAGCTCCACGCCCTGCGCGCGCAGGAGATCGAGATACAGATCCTGCAGTGGGCGCCGCGAAAGCGCCTTGCGCACAAGATCGGGAATGGGGCCGTGCTCCTCGAGCACGTTCATGAAGTGCTGCTCCCGCAGGCCCGACGCCGCTTCGATCGCCCTGAACTGCACGCTCTGCGATCCACTCGAGGTGCCGAGGTGCTGGCGGAAGGCAGCGAAGTGTTGGGGCGGGAGCGTCTCGAGCGCGGAGAGCTGCGCCGACACGATGCGCATGAGCGCGTTGATACGTCCCATGCGAAACAGCGCGAACTCCGCCTCGTGCGCGACGAATGCCTGCACGAGCAGGTCGAGCTCATGGAGGATTTCCTTGAACCAGAGCTCACTCGCCTGGTGCACAACGATGAAGAGCAGCTCGTCTGGATGCTCGGAGCGCGGATGCTGAAGCTCGAGCAGCTGCTCGAGGCCGAGGTACGAGCCATATGTGATGGTCGATGCGTCGTCGCTCAAAACGTCGAGACCTCCATCGCCCCGATGTCATCGACGCGTGTCATTTCCGTCGTGAAGAAGGGCTCGCCGTAACGGGTGCGGATGAGCGAGCCGTAAGTGGCCGCGTAGTGTGTCACGACGTCGTAGAGCGGCTCCCCGGTGGGATACACCTCGCCGGCCTGGATGGCACCATCGAACTGTGACCCGTAGCATCGCACCGCCTGCATCTTGACCTCGAACTCGTCGCTGATGTCGACGACGAATGTGGGACGAACGAAGTCCTGCCGGTACGCGAGGGTGTGCACGATCTTGAGTGGACGATGCTTGGGCACATCGGGCGCCACCTTCGCGAGCCCCGCGACGAAGCACGCGTCGCGAACGAGTTGCGCCGTAATGCGATGATCGGGATGTCGTCCCTCGAGGGCCGGCGCAATCACCACGCGCGGTGCGAAACGGCGAATCACGCGCGCGAGCGCCTCCCGCGTGGCCGGGGTGTTCTCGATTCCCGCGTCCGGCAATCCGAGCGTCTCACGCGCGCTCACCCCGAGGACGCCCGCTGCCTCGTCGGCCTCCGCTTTCCGAAGTGCAGCGGAACCGCGCGTTCCCATTTCGCCCTGCGTAAGATCGATGATCGCGGTCCGTTGCCCGAGCTTCGCCGCCTTGATCAGCGTCCCGCCGCACGTGAGCTCCACATCGTCGCGGTGAGCGGCGATGGCCAGGAGGTGGACCGCAGGGGCTGATGGCATTCAGTGAATATGACTTTCGGGCGAACAGTCTGACAGTCTGCCGGCCAAGAGCCAACCACCAGCGACCGTCTGACGGCACGAACGTGCGCACACCTGGGCTCGACGGATCGGCCGAGCGTTCGATTCGAAGCGTGCCACAGGCTGGGCGGCGTATGCGTATCCTCCGATACCGCGGCGAGGAGGGGTCCCGCACGCATGGTCCCGCAAGTAAAGCGATGGACGTTCGCTGAGCTGGCTTCGGCGCACGAGTTGCGATCGCGCGTCGGCCGAGCGCGTTACCGAAGGAGCGCGAAGCCGGCTGTCTCGAAGTGCTGATCGAACGCGAACGCATGTGTGAGACCTTCGCGCGACATGATCTCGAAACTCACCGCATCCGTAAGGGAGAAACGCTGGTCGGTAAACCGGGCCAGCCACTTCGTTCTCGCATCACCCAGCAGATCCGCCGGAACGGCCTTCCACTCGTGCTCCGGATCGTCGATGAGGCTCGTGAGTGCGGACAGGGCCGCCGCTGGTCCGCGCAGATAGAGCAAATGGCTGTGAAACTCGCCGAGGACGAGCGTGGAGCTCACGTACTGCCCGCCGGCGGCGTGATGCCGGCGGGACAGTGCAGTCGCTTTGCTGTGGTACTGATCGCGCGAGTGGCTCAGCGCCAGCAGCGCTCCAGTGTCAAGGAATACGCGCACGTTTCCGGGGCGGAGTAGCCGTTTTCTTCCCGGCCGCCCACTGCGCGTACCCACCAGCATAGAGGTAGTGATCGGGCCGCGCAGACAGATCGGCTGGAACAGGCTGATCGCTGGCGGTGCCGACGAGGAAATCGAACGCAGACCCGGTAGATGTCTCAGCCAGTTCCTGACTCGCTATCTGCCTGAGTCCGCGGCGGAGCAGTTCAGTGCGCGCGAGGCCGGTCTTCGCCACGACCCTTTCGAGCAGCGCGCGATCGCGTTCGTCGAGATACACCATCACCGGCTCACGTAGGCGCTTTGCTTTCTTCGGCATTACAGCACCTGAAATACGAGAAACAGGACGACAACCACCGGCTTTCATGGCGTGCTAGTACGCAATACTAGCACAATGGCTTTGTCAATGCACGTCCGACTGTCACACCTGGCGCTCGCGATACGGTGAGTGCGAAGCACTCACTCGTATCGCAACGCCACTACAGGGTCCATCTTCGCGGCCCGCACCGCGGGTAGCATGCCGAAGATCACGCCGGTGACGGCGCTGATTCCGAGCGCCGCAGCCACGCTCCCCCATGAGGTGGACGCCGGGATCGACGGCCACGTCGTTCGCACTCCCAGCGCGACAAGAATTCCAAGCACCAGGCCGACCGCGGCGCCGATGCCCGTCAGCGTCACCGCCTCCACGAGGAACTGCCACAGGATCGTCCCCTTTGTGGCGCCCAGCGCCTTGCGCACCCCGATCTCGCGCGTGCGTTCCGTGACGGAGATCATCATGATGGCGACGACGCCCACGCCTCCAACCAGCAGGCCTACGGACGAGAGAGCCAGGCCGACCACGAAGAACGTGCCGAACAGCTTGTTGTAGATCGCCCAGAGCCGATCCTGCGTGACGATGTCAAAGGTATTTGGCTGGTTCGGCCGCAGCCCGCGACGACCCCGCAGGGCTGCCGTGACATCGTCGACGGCATCTTCCACCCGGACGCCAGAAAGCGGCTTTACGATCAGGTTGTTGCCGCGCACCCAGAGATTGAGGTGACGGCGCGCCGTCTCGAAGGGCACGATCGCCTTTGGAGAGTCGCCACCGCCGGCCGACGTCGGTGTGCCCATGGGGCTCGCCGTATAGTGGTAGAACCCGATCACCTTGAACTGCACGCCGTCAATGAGGATCTCCTTGTCGATCGGATCAGACGTCCCGAACAAGGTCTCGGCCATCTTGTCGTTCACCAGCGCGACCTTGGCCCCCGCGGCGTTTTCGGCGATTGTGAAATTGCGCCCCGGATAGATGTCACCGCCGTCGACGTCGGTCCAGTTGGGCGTGTAGACCTCCATGCCCGCGTTCATCACCTTGTCCTTGTAGCGGAACTTGGCGCCGGTCCCCACGTGCGCCGTCACCGCGCGGATCGACGGCAGCCGGGCTAGCGTGGCGACTTCGTCGAGGGTGATGGGCGGATTGCGCCGCTCAGGGCATGTTTCGACGGTGCCGTCGCACGAATTGAATCCGCCGACGGGCCGACGATAGACGTAGAACGACGTCGGTCCCGCCGCCTCGAGATCGCGCCGGAAGGATTCGTTGATACCGCGCACGACGGACGACATCGCCACGACGACGAACACGCCGAGCGCGACGCCCATGATCGTGAGGCCCGCGCGTGCCTTGTTCGCGCGCAATGCCTCGAGTGCAATGGCGACGCCCTCGAACGCTTGTGCGAATGGGGTGAGCAGCAGCATCGCCTACTCCTGCCGAAGGGCGTCGATGGGATCGAGGCGCGAGGCTTTTCGCGCCGGGAGCACGCCTGAGACAATGCCGACCACTGTTCCAAGCAGGGTTGCCGCTACAAGGGACCAGGGCGCCACGGCCATGGGGAGCGGCGTGTTCCACGAGATGATGTGGGCGCCGAGAATGCCGAGCGCGATGCCCAGCACTGCGCCGACCGTGCTCAGGGTGGCCGCCTCGACCAGGAACTGGCGCAGGATGTCCTTGCGTCGTGCGCCGAGTGCCTTGCGGATGCCAATCTCGCGGGTGCGTTCCGCGACCGCGACGAGCATGATGTTCATGATCACCATCCCGCCGACCACGAGTCCAATGGCGGGCAGTGCCGTACCCGCCACCGTCATCACGCCCTTGATCTGCTGGAACGATCGCAGCGCGGACTCGGACGTCTCCATGACGAAGTTGTCCTTCACCGCGGGGCGCAGCCCGCGCTGGCCGCGAAGCACCTCGCGCACCGTCTCCATGGCATCGCGCATCATCAGGTCATTTGGGGCCTGCACCATGAGGCCGTCGATGTCGCCGCGCGGATTCGTCAGCCGGTGCAGTGGCGAGTTGAAGGGAGCGAAGGCGGTCTTGTCCAGCGACTGGCCGAACAGGTTGCCCTGGTGCTCGATAACGCCGATCACCTGATACGGGATGCCGCCGATCCGAAGCTCGCGTCCGACCGGGTTCAGTCCATGAAAGAAGAAGTTGGCGACCTCGTCACCGATGACGATGACGGGATTGCCAAGTTCCGCTTCCTGCTGCGTGAAGATGCGGCCGCTGGAGAGGTCATACTTCTTGATCGTGAAGTAGTCGCCTTCCACCGCGTGGGCCTCGACCTGGCGAGGTCGCGCATAGGTACTGGTCGCCCACAGGGTTTCCTGGCTCTCCACCGCGTAATGCGTTCCCGCGGGAAGGGAGTTGCGCACCAGGGCGATGTCGCGGTGATACACGCGCGGCCGACGCTGCCACTCCTGCCACTCTTCCTCCGTGGTGTTATTGCCGAACCACGGAAAGCGCCGGACTGTGAAGGTGTTCGCGCCGAGCATGCGCCCAGCGAAGTCTTCCTCGACGTACTTGCTCATGCCGGTGACAATCGACACCACCGCGATGAGGAACATCACCCCGATCATCACACCGAGCAATGTGAAGAAGCTCTTCAGCTTCTGGACGCGAATCTGCTGGAGCGCGAGGCGAATCGCTTCATGAAAGGGCATGCGGACCGGCGCCTGGAGAGGGGTAATGCGGGAACTACGGCCCCCGGCGCGGGAAGGTGTCAGACTGTCAGGGGAGGCATCCCGCTCCTAGTATTGCCGCTAGATGCGTGACACCTGGTTCGTCCCTATCCCGTTCGCCATCCTCCTGGCGCTGGTCGCGTGCGAGCGTCCGTCGGAGACCGCGGGGCAGCCAGCTGCCGAACGCGCGCCTTTCTACCGGAACGTCGCATCCGCGACGGCGTACGTCGGCGATTCGGCGTGCTCGAGCTGTCATCTCAAGGAAGCGGCAGTCTACCGGCAGCACGCCATGGCACAGTCGTTTCACCCGTGGACTGCCGCCACGCGCGTTGAGACGACGACCACCACGCCGATCCGGTCCGTGACGTCCGGCTACTCGTATGTGGTCGCCGAAGAGGGCGGTCGACTCTTTCAGGTCGAGTCCCTCCGCGACACGGATGGCAAGACCGCGCACGAGCTGCGACGACGGATGGACTATGTCATGGGAAGCGGTCAGGTTGGTCGCAGCTACTTCACCGAGGAGAACGGGAGACTCTTCCAGCTTCCCCTCACCTGGTATCGGGAGCGCGGATGGGACTTCAGCCCCGGCTACCAGAACAACAACGGCCGCTTCGACCGCCTGCTCCCCGACCGCTGCATCTCGTGTCATTCCAGCTATCCCAAGGCGCTGCCGTACCTCGAGGGCAAGTACGCGGAACTGCATGCGGGCATCGGCTGCGAGCGATGCCATGGTCCCGGTGCGCTTCACGTTTCGGAACGCCGAGCCTCGGTGAAAGCCGACAGCGGCTACGACCGCACGATCGTGAATCCCGCGCACCTGCCGGTCCAGCGGCGCATGGACGTCTGTGAGCAGTGCCACGTGCACACGACTGTCTCGGTGCTGCGGGAAGGAAAGAACGCTTTCAGCTTCATTCCCTCGCAGTCGCTCAGCGAGCTCTACGCGTTCTTCAGGGTGTCCGGCTCGATCGACATCGTCTCGCATGCGGATCGCCTGCGGCAGAGCAAGTGCTTCATCGCCACACAGAACACGGCGCGTCCGCTGGAGTGTGCAACGTGTCACAACCCGCACGAAACACCACCGACGAAGACGACGCGCAGCCAGCCGTGCCTCGGTTGCCATGTAGTGCCCGAACTACAGAGGCGCCTCGCCCGGTCACCATCGCTTGCCGCGCATGCTCCCACGGCTGACTGCGTATCCTGCCACATGCCCCGCGAGCAGGAACGCGCGGTGCACGGCGCGTTCACCGAACACTGGATCCGCGTGGCGCCCGCGGGCTCTGCACGCCCGTCTCCGCCGCTGTACGCCGGTGGTCCCATCGAGCCATACTACGATCGCGACCGTACCGGTCCCGAGTCCGCGATCTACCAGGGTATGGGCGAGATCGTATATGCGACACTCGCGAGCGATCGCCACACGCTGGCGGACGGCATCGCACTGTTGGACTCGGCGCTCAGCCAGCACGGAGCACGCGCGGACGCACACTTCCTGCTCGGCGTGGCAAAACAGCAACTCGGCGTTCCTGAGGACGCGATCCGAGCGCTGGAGCAATCCGTGGCGGTCGACTCCAGTCGGCCCGAGACGCTCCGCGCGCTCGCGCAGGCCTACGTTGCCTTGGGCCGGCCAGCTGATGCCATCGACCGACTCTACGAGCGCGCGCTCGCCGCGCAGCCTGCGCTGGCATGGATCCGCGCAGAATACGCGGCGCAGCTCGATCGTGAAGGGCGGCCGCGTGATGCAGAACGACAGTATCGCGCCGCCGTCGAGGAGCAGCCGAGCCTCGCGGTGGCCTGGTTCAATCTCGGCACGGTGCTCGTTGGCGAGGGCAGGGCGTCAGAATCCGCAAGAGCATTCGACAGGGCGGTCCTTCTCGATCCGCGCATGGAAGAAGGTCGTTCCCCGCTCATCGCATTCAAGCCGACGGCAAATGGTATCGTAGGCCTGAAGTCGGTCGGCACCTCGTCTTCCAGGTCGGCACACAGCGGGCTGGCGAATCGTTCCGCCTTCGCGAGCGCAACACCCGCTGGCGTGGAGTTTACCAGCATGGGCTCCATCAGCCGCGTCGACATCATGCGCCCCGATGGCACTCTCGTGCGCTCGATCACTCCCGCGGCCACGCCGGTGCGGTGGGACCTCACGGCTGACGGCGGCGCGCCGGTCGCCGGAGGATTGTACCGCGCGCGAATCATTGGCCGCGACGTATCGGGGCGGAGCACAGCCACCTTGCTGTACGTCGGGCTGGTACGTCTGCGGGGCTGACCAGGCGAGGCCTACTCGTAGCGGAGCGCGGTCACGGGATCGAGTCGCGCCGCCCGCGCGGCTGGAATCATTCCGAACAGCACGCCAGTGAACGCGCTCGTCAGCAGCGCGGCGACGACCGCCATTGGCGGCACGCTGGCCGCAATCGGTGTCAGCGTCTTGATGAGGAATGCCATCCCCGTCCCCAGCACCAGACCGATCACCGCGCCGATGCCCGTGAGCGTCACCGCCTCGACGAGAAACTGCCAGAGGATCGTGCCGCGCGTGGCGCCCAATGCCTTCCTGACGCCGATCTCCCGGGTGCGTTCAGTGACGGAAATCATCATGATCGCAATGACGCCTACGCCGCCGACGATCAGGCCGACCGCGGAGAGCACCACCATGACCAGGAAGAACGCGCCGAACACCTTGTTGTAGACGTCGAACAGCTGGTCCTTGGTGATGATCGCGAAGCTGTTCTCGCTGCCGGGCCGCAGTCCGCGGCGCGCCCGCATGACAGCGATGACGTCGTCCACCGCCTCCGCGCGTTCGACGCCGGCCGCCGGGATAACAGCCAGTCCGATGTCGTTCATCCGTGCCTTGAGTACCCGGCGAGCCGACTCGATCGGAATGATAACGCGGCCCTTGTTGCCGCCAGACAGGAAGCTGGCCTCATAGTGGTAGATGCCCAGCACCTTGAACGGCTGGCCCGCGATGGCGAAGGACTTGTCGAGCGGATCGGAGTCACCGAACAGCTGCGTCGCAAGGACGTCACTGATGACGGCCACGCGATCGCCCGATGTGGCTTCCGCTTGGGTGAAGTTCCGTCCGGGATAGATGTCGCCGCCGCCGTCGATCTGCTGCCAGTTGCCCGTGAACGCGCTGATGAGGATGCCGACAGGGTGCTTGTCGCGGTATGAGACGGGCATCCCCATGTCGAGACGCGCGCCCGCGGTGCGAACGGTGGCCAGGCGCTCGACGGCATCCACGTCCGCGAGCGTGAGCGGCGGGTTGCGGAACCACTTGCACGTCTCGTCGGTGCCGTCGCACGCCTCGAACGTGATGGGAAAGCGTGACACGAAGAAGGTGGTCGGACCGGTGCTCTCGAAGTCCTTGGCGACACTCGTATTGATGCCGTGAATGGCGGCCGAGATGACGACCACCACGAACACCCCGACCGCGATGCCGAGGATCGTGAGTCCCGCGCGGACCTTGTTCGCCTTGATGGAATCGAGAGCGATCGTGACGCCCTCCTTCATCCCGAAGAGGCGCCGCTCGAGGAGCGACATGGCGGCCATGCTACTCCTGCCTCAGCGCGTCGATGGGATCGAGCCGCGACGCGCGACTGGCCGGATACACGCCGGCGACGATCCCGACACCCGCGCCGATGGAGATGCCGACGATCACCGACCACAGCTCCACGGCCGCCGGTAACGGGGTGAGGATGGAGATCAGCTTGGCGAAGGCAAACCCCGTGGCGACACCGAGCGCGGCGCCTACGGTGCTGAGCGTCGCGCTCTCGACCAGGAACTGGGACATGATGTCGCGCCGCTTCGCGCCTAGCGCCTTGCGGATGCCGATCTCCCGTGTCCGCTCCGCGACGGCGACGAGCATGATGTTCATGATCACGATCGCGCCTACCACGAGCCCGATCGCGGGCAGCGCGATGCCGGCCATCACGAGGTACCCCTTGATCCTGTTCCAGAACTCGAGCGCGGAGTCGGACGTCTCGAGGCTGAAATCGTCCGCCTGGTTCGGGCGCAGCGCGTGCCGCGCCCGCATCACCTGGCGCACCGACTCCATGGTCTCCAGCATGCCCTCGCGACTCGGCGTCTGAATCATGACCGCGTCGATCACGCCATGCGCGTTCACATAGCGGTTCAGGGCAGACGTGTGCGGCGCGATGACGAACTTGTCGAACGAGATGCCGAAGGCGCTTCCCTGCTTCTCCATGATTCCGACGACCGTGTAAGGAATGCCGCGGATCGTCAGCGTGCGGTTGATCGGGTCCAGGGCGGGGAAGAAGTAGTCGGCGACGTCCTGGCCGATGACGATCACCGGCATGCCACGCCCGTACTCGTGCGGCGAGAAGAGCCGACCGCGAACGGGCGCCATCTTCTTGATGTCGAAGTAGTCCTCGGTCACGGTGTATACCTGCACGGTGCGTGGCTTGGCCACGTAGCGCGATTCGACATTGAGGTTGTCGTTGCCGATGACGGAGTACTTCACGCCGGGCGGCAGCGCGTCCACGACGGGAGCGACGTCGATCTCCCGAATGCGGGGCCGGCGCCGCATCTCGCGCCAGTAGTCGTCGCCGTGGTCACCGATATTGATGTTCGGCCGGTGGCGCAGCTCGAACGAGTTGACCGCCATGATCTTGCCGACGACCTGGTCGGTCATGTAACGGCTCATGCCGCCCACGATGGAGACCACGGCGATCAGGAACGTGACGCCGATCATGACGCCGAGCAGGGTGAAGAAGCTCTTGAGCTTCTGCACCCAGATGGTTTGAAGGGCGAGGCGAACTGCGTCAAGAAATGGCATTCGGGCGCATGAGGGGGACGTTGGGACGTACGGCCGCCGCGCCCGAAAGTGTCACTCGTAACGCAGCGCCGTCACGGGGTCGAGCTTCGCGGCCTTGGCCGCCGGGAGCATGCCGAAGAGCACCCCGGTGAAGCAACTCGAGAGCAGCGCGGCGACGATCGCCATCGGCGGGACGCTCGCGGCCACTGGTGTCGTCGACTTGATCACGAAGGCGACGATCGCCCCACCCACGAGGCCGATGATCGCCCCGATGCCCGTGAGCGTGACCGCCTCCACGAGAAACTGCCAGAGGATCGTGCCTCGGGTCGCTCCGAGGGCTTTTCGAACGCCAATTTCCCGGGTACGCTCCGTGACGGAGATCATCATGATCGCGATGACGCCCACGCCGCCGACGATCAGGCCCACACCCGACAGCACCACCATCACGAGGAAGAAGGCTCCGAAGATCTTGTTGTAAATCGCGAAGAGCTGGTCCTGCGTGACGATCGCGAAATCGTTGTCCGACGCCGGCCGGAGTCCGTGGCGACCGCGCATGGCCGCGATCACGTCGTCGATCGCCTGGGCACGCGTCGAGTTGACGGCCGGTACTACCGAGACCCAGATGAAGTTGTACGAGGCGCCGAGGTGCTTGCGAGCCGCCTCGATGGGCACAATCGCCTTGGGGCTGTCGCCTCCGGAGAGAAAGCTTGCCTTGTAGTGATAGAGTCCGAGGACATGAAAGGGCTCGCTCCCGATGTTGATCGTCTTGTCGACTGGATCGGATTCGCCGAAGAGCTGCTTTGCCAGCTCTTCGTTCACGATCACGACGCGATCGCCGGCCGCTGCCTCGTTCGCGGTGAAGTTGCGACCGGGGTACAGATCACCACCGCCGTCGATCTGCTGCCAGTTGCCGGTATAACCCACGACGGCCGCCGCGGAGATCCGCTTGTCGCGGTACGACACGTTGTTCGACGTCTGCAGCTGCGCACCCACCGTCCGCACACTCGGCAGCTGCTCCATCGCCTTGACGTCCGCGAGCGTCAGCGGCGGATTTCTCCTCCACTTGCAGGTCGCGTCGGTACCGTCGCAATTTTCGAAAGTGATCGGGAACCGCGAGAGCGAGAAGGTCGTGGGTCCCGCGCTCTCGAAGTCCTTGGCGACACTGTCGTTGATGCCGTGAATCGCTGCCGAGATGACGACCACGACGAACACGCCGACGGCGATGCCGAGGATCGTGAGGCCCGCCCGCACCTTGTTCGCGCGAATCGAATCGAGTGCAATGGTGACGCCCTCTTTCATCCCGAAGAGGCGCTGTTCGACGAGTGATCTGGCCGACATGCTACTCCTGCCTCAAGGCGTCGATGGGATCGAGCCGCGACGCGCGACTGGCAGGATACACGCCAGCGATGATCCCCACGCCGGCGCCAATCGAGATGCCAACCACCACGGACCAGAGTTCGACCGCAGCGGGGAGGGGACTGAGGGCCGCAATCAGCTTCGCGAACGCAAACCCGGTGGCCACGCCAAGTGCGGCTCCGACGGTACTCAACGTTGCGCTTTCGACGAGAAACTGCGACATGATGTCGCGCCGCTTCGCGCCGAGCGCCTTCCGGATGCCGATCTCTCGCGTCCGCTCGGCGACAGCGACCAGCATGATGTTCATGATCACGATGGCGCCGACAATCAACCCGATCGCCGGAAGGGCGACGCCCGCCAGGACGAGGTACCCCTTGATCTTCGTCCAGAAGGCGAGCGCGGATTCCGACGTTTGCAGCTCGAAGTTGTCTTTCTGGTTTGGACGGAGATGACGCCGCACGCGCATCACCTCGCGAACATTCTCCATGGTCGCCGTCATGCCCGTGCTGCTGGGCGACTGAATGATCATCGAGTTGATCACCCCGTGGAGGTTCACCAGGCGATTGAGCGGCGACGAATGTGGCGCGATGATGAACTGATCGAACGACTGTCCGAAGGCGCTGCCCTGCGCCTCCATCACTCCGACGACGGTAAACGGCAATCCCTTCACGATCAGCTCGCGACCGATCGGCTCAAGACCGGCGAAGTAATACGTCGCCACGTCCTGGCCGATGACGATGGAGTTGCCGCCGTGCGTGTATTCCTGCTGGCTGAAGAGGCGACCCTTCACCGGCGACATCCGCTTGATGTCGAAGTAGTCGCTCGTGACGGCGAAGACGCGCACGGCCTTCGGCTTCAGCTGGTACTTCGATTCGGCAGGCATGCTCCCGATGCCGACCGCCGCCCAGCGCACGTCGGCGGGCAACACGGCGGCCACGGCGGGCACGTCGTCCTCGCGCAGCGGCGGACGCCGCCGCAGTTCGCGCCGGTGTTCCTCGGAATTCTCGCCGATGTTGATGCTCGGCCGCTGACGAAGCTCGAACGAATTGATCGCCATGATCTTGCCGACCAGCTCGTCGCTCATATAACGGTTCATTCCCCCCACGATCGAAACGACCGCGATAAGGAACGTGACGCCGATCATCACGCCGAGCAGGGTGAAGAAGCTCTTGAGCTTCTGCACCCAGATCGTCTGAAGGGCGAGGCGGACGGCTTCGATGAACGGCATTCGGGGGACTGTTGGTCTGACGGCCTGACCCGCTGGCCGCTACGCGGCAGCTCGTCGCACAGCGGGCCAACTGGGGTCTGACAGCTATTTGCTACACGACATCGTCGCGTGGCGCATCAACCCAGTTGCGTAGATCATGACTGTCTGACCGGTCACTCGACCCGCTGTCAAACGAGGACGGCCGGCGTAGCCGGCCGTCCGGGTCAGACTGTCAGACTGTCAGACTTACAAGGTGGGTGTCGGGATTCCGAGTTTCTCTACAAAAGACGACCGGCGGTCGTCGGACGACACAAGGCCGTCGCGCAGCACCACGACTCGGCGCGCATGCGCCGCAATGTCCGGTTCGTGCGTGACCATGATGACCGTCTGGCCCTGCTCAGCGAGCGACTCGAACACCCGCATGATCTCCTCGGACGTGTTCGAGTCCAGATTGCCCGTCGGTTCGTCAGCGAGCAGGATGGACGGGTTGTTCACGAGCGCACGCGCAATCGCGACGCGTTGGCGCTGTCCGCCCGAGAGCTCGTTCGGGCGATGGTCCATTCGCTGGCCGAGCTGCACGCGATCCAATGCCTCGGCCGCGCGACGCTTGCGCTCGACGGCCCCCACGCCAGCGTACACGAGCGGAAGCTCGACGTTGTGCAGGGCCGTGGCACGGGGGAGCAAGTTGAAGGTCTGGAAGACGAACCCGATCTCCTTGTTCCGAATGCGAGCCAGTTCGTCGTCCGACATCTTCGAAACTTCCTTGCCGTTCAGCCAATATTCGCCGGCATTGGGCGTATCGAGGCAGCCGATGGTGTTCATCAGCGTCGACTTGCCTGATCCCGACGGACCCATGATCGCGACGTACTCGTTGCGCATGATGGCGAGGTCGACGCCGCGGAGGGCGCGCACGATTTCACCGCCCATGTCGTACTCGCGCTTGATGCCCCGCGTCACGATGATCCAGTCCTTGCCAGGCGCCAGACCCTGCTCGGCCACCACCGCCTGCCGCTCGGCGGTCATGCCGAGCGGTGCTTCAATTGCTTCTGTGCTCACGATTTGGCCGCCGTTGCCGGCTTCTTGGGGTCAACCTTCGTTTCGCGAATCACTGCGCCGTCCTTCAGCTCGCGGATCGCCTGGTACGTGCCGGCGACGATCTTGTCGCCCGCCTTGAGTCCGCTCAGCACCTCGAAGTGCTTTTCGCCAGCGATCCCTACCTTTACGGGCCGGAACGTCACTTTGTTGTCGGAACCTACCACGAACACGCCCTCGACGTCCTTCTTGCCGACTTCCTTCTTCGGCCGCGCCTTGCCGAGGCCGACTGCCGTGTCGCCCTTGGTCAGCGCCTCGTTCTCGCGCACCGTGAGCGCGATGATCGGAATGGACAGCGCCTGCTTCCGGCTGTCCGTGATGATCTTCGCCGTGGCGGAGAAGTCAGGACGCGTTTCAGGCGGGGTGTTCACGAGCTGGATAGTGACCTCATAGTCCACGGCCTGATCGGCGGTACTGCCCGCAGACGCAGCCTTTACCGCGCTGTTCGAGATCTTCGTCACCCGGCCGACGAAGGTCGTGTCAGGGAAGGCGTCGATCTGGATGACGGCGGAGTCACCCAGGGCGATGCGGGCGACGTCGGTCTCGTCGACCTTCACCCTGGTCTCGAGCACACTCATGTCCGCGATGGTCAGCAGCGTAGCGGCATCCTTGTTCATCGTGCCCTGGATGGCCGTCTCGCCGTTCTCAACCACCAGGCGCGTTACGCGGCCAGACATCGGCGCGTAGATGGATGTCTTGCTCAATGCGCTCTGCGCGTCGCGAAGAAGGGCGGCGGACTGATCCACCGAGTGCTTCGCGGCATCGTACTGGGCCTTGTTGACATCGACCGTGGTGCGAAGCTGCTCCATCTGCTCGTCGGCAATGAGCTGCGGATTGGACTTCTTCATCTTCGCCATGCGATCGTAGCTGGCCTGCCCCTGCGACAGGTTCGCGTTCGCCTGCGCCAATTGCGCGCGGGCTGAGGCGACGGATGCCTGCATGCGCTCGACCGCTGCCTGGGCCTGCTGGGCATCGATCTGGAGAAGGAACTGGCCCTTCGTGACCATCTGCCCTTCCTTCACGGCCAGCTTCACGATCTTGCCGGAGATGTCGGAGCTCAGGTCGACCTTGGTCTGCGGACGGACCTGGCCGCTTGCCGTAACTGAGGCCACGAGATCGCGAGCCTGGACCTGCTCGGTCCGGACCTCGACCGACTTGTTTCCGCGCTTCGCCGCAATCAAACCGCCGGCCGCGGCCAGGATGACTATCACCCCGCCGAACACTGATAATTTTACCTTCTTGCTCATGATCGGAGTCTCGGTGGGGTGAGGCTAGCGGAGGGGATGCCCAACCGCGTTTTCGAGCGCGGCGAAGGCCTTGTGATAGTCGTAGACGGCGTTGACGCGATCGATGAGCGCCTGCTCGTAGCTGCCGCGTGAGGTGACGACGTCGAGGAATGTCGACGCACCGACCTTGTACCGCTCCTCGGCGAACGACAGCTCTTCCTTGGCCTTGGAGGCGTTCTGCTCCTGCAGCGCAACGGTCTGCACCGCGGTTTGCAGCGTGCGGTACGCCTGGGTGACATCCGCCGTCATGGCCAGATCCTTCGCCTTGACGTTGTACACCGCGTCTTCCCTTTCAACCTGCGCGCGCTGGACCCGCTCCTCACGACCGAAGTTGTCGAAGATCGGAATCGAGAGTGACGCACTCAGTGCAATGGGCGAACGGTTGAAGTTGAACGGAAACTGGTTGTTCTGCGAGCGAATGGCGTCTGCCTGTGCCTGTGTGAACTGGTAGCGCGCCGAGTTGCAATTCGAGCTGGGCAATCCGACCGCGACGCGGATGGAGTCCTGCTGGAAGCAGCCCGACTGAGCGCCCAGCACCTGCGACTGCGCCAGCCCGACGAGGTAGTCGCTGTTCGTGTACTGATACGAGTTGCCGCCCAGGCCCGTGCTCAGCCCGAGGGTTGGCGTATAGGCCGACTTTGCGACGCGCACGTTCAACTCCGCCGAGCGATCGCGTGCCCTCAGGGCAACGATGGCTGGATTTGCGCGACGGGCGTCGTCGAGCAGCGCCACGAGATTGAAATTCGGCGCCACGATGGGAAATTCGGTGATGAGCTGCACGTTCTCTGGCTGTTCCACACCCATCAGCTGGAAGAGGCGGAGCTTCTCGATTTCGACGTTGTTGCGCTCGCGCAGCAGGGCCACCTGCGACTGTCCCAACGCGACTTCCGCGCGGCGGATGTCGAGGGACGTGCCGGAGCCGACGGCGACCTTGGCTTGGGCAAGGTCGAGCTGCGCCTGCGCCGTCTTCACCAGCGTATCCTGAAGCGCCGAACGCGCCTGTGCCTGGAGCACGCTCAGGTACTGCGTGGTGACATTGGAGCGGAGGAGCTCGCCCGAGCCACTGATGTCCGCTTCGACCGCTTCGCGATTGGCCACCGCGGCCTTCGGGGTGAGGAAGGTCGACCTGTTGACCCGGTAGCTGAGGCCGAGGCTGTAGCCCGACTGCAACGTCGGGGAGCTATTGCTGAAGGACTGGCCGCTGAAGACCTGCTGGCCAGCCTGCTGATAGCGCGTGCTGAAGGACGCGTCTGCGGAGGGCAGGAGGGCGCCTTTCGCGCTGCGGATTGCGGCGTCCGCGGTGCGTCGCGCGTTCGACTGCGAGAGATAGACGGGATTGTTGCGCCTGGCGAGCGTGATGGCGTCGTTCAGCGTGAGTTGAGCGCTGGGAGGGGCCGATGCGCTCTGCGCCGGGAGGGAGGGGGCAGCGGCGGCAACGGCGAGCGCGAGCACCAAAGTACGCATGGGCGGGAAAGTCCTGTGTGTTGGGTCTGGGGCCCGTACGGCGGGTCGACAAGTATGGTTTCAACTGGGGGTCTGACGGTCTGACCCGCCCGCGCTGCGCGCTGCTCGTCTGACAGCGGGCAACTGAGGTGAGACGGCTATTCCTACACGACTGGGTCTCTTGGCCTGAATACAGAGTCGTGTGAACCGGCTGGTGGCCGACGCGGTGCATCAACCCGATGGTGTAGATCATGACCGTGTGACCAGTCGGTCGACCCGCGGTCTAGCGCGCGCGTAGCGCGACGCGCATCTGACTGTCAGACCTCCAGTGCCGTCACGCTGTATCATCGGGGCCCGGCGCCACAAAAACGTGCGCGCGGACCTTTTCCCGGATATGCCCATAGATCGCGGCTCCTTTCGCCGCGGTGGCCAGCGTTGGGCGGCCGATGGATCCCGAGCTGCCTTCCGGAATCCGCAGCCAACCGCGCCGGTATCGCCGGAGCTCGTCACGCGACATCATATAGTCCTCGGCGAGATCCATTCGCACCAGATGCGGTGCGAGGTACAGCATCAGCGACGTATCGACTTCGTCGCCGTGCATCGGCTCGGACTGGCCGTCGAGATAGGGCTTGAGGTCGACGGCGAATATGTCCACCACCCGGACCCGCGCCTTGGTGGTGATCACGGTCGCGAGCGCCTCCTGGTGAGGATCATGCTCGTGCGCCGTGAGTAGAATGAACTCCTTCACTCCGGTGGACTCCCACGTGTTGAGCAGGTCGTTGAGCATGCGGTGCAGCGTTTTCTTGCGAACCGACGCATTCCCGGGAAATCCGCGGGCGGCGTCCACATTGACGCCGTACTCGACCGTCGGGGCGCGCAGGATCTGGAATTCCGCCGAGAGGTCGTCGCTGAGGTGCTCGACGATGAGGGTGTCGGCGCCCAGCGGCAGGTGCCGTCCGTGCTGCTCGCACGTACCCACCGGAATGATGAGGCGCGTGTCACGCGCGAGCGCCTCCCTGACTTCGCCAGGCCGCATTTCCTTGATGCGGCGCGGCGTGCCGGCGGGTGCTGCCGGTTCTGGACCCATCATCGGTGCGGAGTAGGTCATTCTGAACGACACGGTAAAGCGTTTCCCGACGGCCGCGTTCGCGCGCTCGGCACTGGCCCCTGCGGGTGTTGCTGTCGCATTGCTTTCCGCAAGCGGCTGGCTCGCGGAGCCGCGGGTACGTTATCTCGTCGTCTGCGCGTTATCTACGGCCGCGAGTGCGATAGTGCTCACTCGCTCCGCCCCTCGTGGGGGTCGTTCGTTCCTCATCGTTGCCCTCGCCGCACTTGTCATGCTGACGGGGGTCGCTGGTCGCGCGCAGTGGCGATTTGGGCGCTTCACGCGATCGCCCACGGAGGTGGGCGCACTCGAAGCGCGTGCGCAGCGCGTGCGCCTGCGCGAGCGTGTCGATGAGGAGCTGCGCGCCCTGCGCACGATCGCGCACCGCGCGCGCGGGGCGCCGCTCGAACGCACGGCTGCGCGCAGTTATCTCGATCGCGATCTCGCCGACCGCGAGCATCGCGCGACGCTCGTGTTTCGCCGAGATTCGCTGTTCACGTGGGCGGGTACGCTACACGCAGATCCGCGGCGGCTCCTTTCCGCGGTCGGCATTGCGCAGACGCCGTTCGGACTGACGCTGTATGTATCCGATGACAGTGGGGGCGTGCGGGTCATCGCGGCCTCGTTGCTCTATGCCTATTCACCCGCCGACCATCTCACGCGCGGCCTGGCCCAGCGTCTCGCCAGCGGTGAGGTCGCGGAGGGATTCGAGATCGTTCCGCCAACGGATCCGCCCCAACCTGATGAGCTCCGCTACCTGGATCACGGTCGCCCGCTCTTCGTGGCGCGCGCGCTGATCCCTTCGTCCGGAGAAGTGAAGTTCCGCCTGCTCGAGCGCGCGCGCGTGCGCGCCGGCATCGCCCTCCTCGTCGCCCTCCTCGCGTACCTGGTCGCCATCGCGCGCACGGGCGGCGGGCTGCTCATGCTCGGCGCGGCCGGCGTGGTGCTCCGCTGTCTTGCCGTCGTCAGGCTCAATGAATTCTCCACGCGATCGCGACTATTCGACGCGTCCGTCTACTTCCTGTCCGGAACCGCCTACACCGCGAACGCTGCGGCACTCGGCCTGACCTCGGCCACGGT
This sequence comes from Gemmatimonadaceae bacterium, assembly GCA_046589725.1. Lineage (GTDB taxonomy): Bacteria > Gemmatimonadota > Gemmatimonadetes > Gemmatimonadales > Gemmatimonadaceae > AG11. The sequence goes on along the minus strand of JBKJUW010000054.1, from coordinate 56,969 downwards.
ATTACTCCTCGCCCTGATTGCGAAGCGTCGAATCGGTGACCGGATGCCACGCGCCCTCGCCGCGTGCGTTGCGGTCGCGATCATTGCGGTTGGGCCATTCGCCATTCCCGCATTGGCGCGAGGCATTCATCCACCAGCGGAGGGCGCGAGCGGGACGCTGTGGATCATCTGGAACGTGCCGCTCTCCCTGGCGGCGACCGCACTCCTCGTGATCGCGAGCTGGGCGGGCGGCCGCGCCCTGCGCGGAAGCGTCGGCCCGCCGGCTTGGCTCGGGCCGGTGATAGCCGTCGTCGCTGCCGTCCTTGCGCCCATGGTGTGGCAATCGCCGGGACAATGGCCGCAATGGTATACGATCCTCTGGGCGCTTGCGGTCAGCGCGCTGGTGCTTGCGCGCCCGACACGCCGATCGCTTCTCGCGTGCGCGACCGTTGCCGCGCTCGGCGCGACGAGCCTCGTGTGGGGGAGCGCGTCGCGCGGACGCGTCGAACTGGCCGAGCGCGATGTGCGCAACATCGGCGCGCCGGATGCCTACGGCGTCACGCTCGGCCAGCGTCTGGCGGATGACATGCGCGGCAAGCGTGCACCGAGCACGCCGCAGGAGCTCCTCGAGCGCTATGTCACGTCGGACCTGGCGTCTTCGGGATATCCGGTCGCGCTGATGTCGTGGAAAGGCGCCGCGCTCGTCGCTGTCTTCGGGTCGGCGCCCTTCAACGTGCCGTTCGATACGGTGGGAATGGCGGCGGTGGCGGCCCAGATTCGCAACGAGCCGGTGCAGGTGGCGGCGAACGGCGGCGTCTATGGGCTGCGCGTTTTCGCGGTGCCGATGGCCGGCGGTGCGGCCACAATCGTGGTGGCGCCCAAGACCCGCCTGATCGGCACCGATGCGTATGCGCGATGGTACGGATTGACGACGTCGGCGGGCATCGAACCACCGTATTCCGTGCAGGTGGTGGGGGACTCACTTGCGCCGCGCAATGCCATTCGTTGGGTGCGCGTCGGCACCGAATTGCACGGCGACTGGCCGCTGCCGGGCGCTAGTACCCCGTCGCGCGCGCATCTCGAAGTGGACCTCCGCGGACTGGATACGCTGGTACCGCGCGGCGGACTGCTCGTCCTCGTGGACCTCGCCGTAGTTGCCCTCGTCTGGCTCATTGGTGCGCTGGCCGATGGACGGGTGAGTCGGTGGGTGCGTTTGCAGCGGCGCAACATCCGGAGCTATCGCGCACGCCTGTCGATTGCGCTCTTCCTGTTCTTTCTCGTACCGGCGGCGACATTCGCCGTCTGGTCATGGCGACAGCTGGTCGATGATGCGCAGGCGGCGCGGCGCCTGCTCGTGACGGAGACGATGCGGGCGTTCGACGGCGACCCCACTCGCGCCGATGTCCTGAGCATGGAAGCCCGCCGGCTGGATACGAAGCTGCTCGTCTACCAATCAGGGATACTCGCGGCGGCGAGCGACTCGACGTTCGCGGAGCTGGCGCCGATGGGCTACCTCCTGCGCCCGGAGGTCGCTCTCGCGATCGATGTCGCGAACGAGGTGAGTGCGACCATGGCGGAGCCGCTGGGGAGTGCGACGGGAATGCTTGGCTACCGCGTGCTGCCGGGCTCTCGCGGCTCCATCGTGCTCGCCGCGCCGGCGCGCGTGGACGACGTGCTGCTCGAGCGGCGGCGTCGCGACCTCAGTGTGCTCGTGCTCTTCGCGACGGCACTGGGCGCCGGTGCGGCGCTGTGGCTCAGCGCCGTCGCCGCGCGACAACTAGCCCATCCCATCTCGGCCCTGCGCGAATCCGCGCGCGCTGTCGCCCGCGGCGAAAATGTCCTTTCACTCGACGCGCATGCGGCGAGCGAATTCGTGCCTGTCTTCACGGCGTTCAGGGCCATGGCTCGCGATCTCGGTGAAAGCCGGAACGCGCTCGTGGAGGCGCAACGGCGCACTGATGCCGTCTTGCGCACCGTCGCCAGCGGCGTTGTGGCGATCGACGAATCGGGCCGCGTCATACTCGCCAACCCGCGCGCCGAGGCCGTGCTCGGAACCGCCGTCGCACCGGGCGTTTTCGTCAGCGCCCTCACGGTACCCGCCATCTCGGCCCGCGTCGCGGGCTTTCTCGCGGCCGACCGCGATGCAGACGGATTCGAGATGGAGCGTGGGGGACGCACCCTGCGCGGGCAGCTCACGCGACTCGAACGCGGTGGCGCCGTCCTGACGCTGGATGACGTAACCGACCTTGCCCACGCGCAGCGGGTGCTCGCATGGGGGGAAATGGCGCGGCAGGTGGCGCACGAGATCAAGAATCCGCTCACACCGATCCGCCTCGGGGTTCAGCACCTGCGCCGCACCTTTGGTCGACCCGACTTCCCGGAGGTCCTGGAGAAGAACGTATCGCGCATTCTGACGGAGATCGATCGCCTCGACGAGATCGCGCGCGCCTTCAGTCGTTACGGCGGCGGACCCGAGGAGCGTGCGCCCGCAATCCCGACCGATGTCGCCGCGATCGTACAGGATGTCGTGGCCCTCGAGAAGCTAGGGGTGGGCGAGGTGGACTGGGGCTGCGAGATCGCCGATGGGGTGCCAACGGCACTCGCGCGACCGGATGAGTTGCGCGAGGTGCTGCTGAACCTGTTCGAGAATGCGCGCCTCGCTGGAGCGCGCGTGGTGTCGGCACGCGTGAGCGAGCTGGTCGTCGCCGACGATGCGCGCCGCGTACGGATCGAGGTCGCCGACAACGGCAGCGGCATCGCCGAGGACGTGCTACCGCGCATCTTCGAGCCGCATTTCTCCACGCGCACGAGTGGCAGCGGACTCGGTCTCGCCATTACCCGCCGCATGGTGGAGAGCTGGGGGGGCGAGGTGGCCATTGAAAGCGCGACGGGGCGCGGTACGACCGTGCGGGTCGACCTCCGCCCTGTCGGCTGATCGCGACTGAAAGCGCTATTCGGTATTCCCGGCGGACGCGCCGCTCGCCCGGCGAATGCGAACCGTCTTGATGTTGGTGAACTCGCGCAGTCCCTCGGCGCTCAGCTCGCGCCCATATCCGGATGCCTTCACGCCACCGAATGGAAAGCGCGGATCGGAGGTGACCATGTCATTGACAAACACGCTCCCGGCATCGATCTCCCGCGCGAAACGCTGCTGTTCACTCACGTCGTTCGTCCAGACACTCGCCGCAAGGCCGAAGCGCGTATCGTTGGCAAGGCGTATGGCATCCCCGACATCCGCCGCGACGAACACGCAGCCGACGGGTCCGAACAGCTCCTCTGAGTAGGCGGGAGCATCACTGGGAATGTCGGCGAGCACCGTCGCCGGATAGAATGCCGAGCGGTCGTCCGCGCGGTCGCCGCCGCAGACGAGGCGTGCCCCCCGCGCGACCGACGACTGCACCTGCTCATGCAGCTCCTGCGCGAGCTGCACCGTCGCGAGTGGACCGAGCTGCGTCGAGGGCTCGATCGGGTCGCCAACCGTGAGCGCCTGCATGCCAGCCGCGAAATCCCGCGTGAACGCGTCCGCGATGGAGCGATGCACGATGAAGCGCTTCGCGGCGATGCAGCTCTGTCCATTGTTGATGGTTCGCGCCTTCACCGCGGTCGCGACGGCGAGCGTGAGGTCGGCGGTGGGCATCACGATGAAGGGATCGCTGCCCCCCAGCTCGAGCACGGTCTTCTTGAGCGACTCGCCCGCGGCCCGCGCCACACTGCGCCCGGCGCCTTCGCTGCCGGTGAGCGTTACCGCTGCCACGCGCGCGTCGGCGATGATCCCAGGTACGGCATCACTGCCAATGAGCAGCGCCTGGAACACGCCTTCCGGGGCGCCGGCGCGCCGCACGAGCGACTCGAGCGCCAGCGCACACTGCGGCACGTTCGACGCATGCTTCAGCAACCCGACATTGCCGGCCACCAGCGCCGGCGCGAGAAAGCGGACGACTTGCCAGAAGGGAAAATTCCACGGCATCACCGCGAGCACGGTGCCGAGTGGCTCGTATGCGATGAATGAACGATGGTCGGCGTCGTCGACACTCGTATCGGCAATGAACGAAGGACCGTGTTCCGCATAGAACCGGCAGGCCATCGCGCACTTCGCCGCTTCGTCGATGGCTGCCTGGATGGGCTTGCCCATCTCGAGCGTCATCATGCGCCCGAGCCGCTCCTTCTCCGCCTCGAGGAGTTCCGCCAGGCGCGCGACCACGGCAACACGCTCGTCGACCGCCGTGAAGCGCCAACGCGGTGCGGCTTCGCTGGCGCGCGCGAGACACGCCTCGACTTCGCGCGCCGACAGTGTCGCGAATTCGGCGAGCGTTGCTCCGGTTGCCGGATTGACCGACGCGATCCTGGATGCTGTGCCCATTATGTCCTCACTCGGCCATGGCGGCGTCCTCACGCCACCAGTTTTCGACGCCTTCCTCTCCGCCAAAGATGCGCTTCCACCACGGCACCCGTCGCTCGCGTTCCAGCACCGCGCCCGCGGCGGTGCGCCATTGCTCCTGCATCGCGCTCGCGTCCGGAAAGCGATCCTCGGCCAGTGGAGCCAGGCCGCGCTGCAGCCACGCCGCGATCTCCGGCGCGAAGACGGACACGTCGAGCTGGCCGGCGAGCTCGCGCGCAAGGATGACTTTGCTGTCGCTCTCCCCGAAGGGTGGCGATCCCGTGAGCACGTACGCGGCGATCGCAGCGAGCGAGAAACAGTCCGCGGCGGCCTCCTGCGGCTCACCGAGCAATTGCTCTGGCGGGGAAAACGCCGGCGTGCCTGACGTACCCGTGACTTCTTCCCCAGTGGGGTTGGCGATGCCGAAGTCTGCGATCCTCCATCGGCGATAGCGGTCGATCAGGATATTCTCGGGCTTGAGGTCGCGATGCACGATGCCGATGGCATGTGCGGCGGCGAGTCCACTCAGCACGCTGTCGATCTGCGGCGCCACTTCCGCCAACGCGCGGGCGCCCGCGCGCTCGACCAGGTCGGCGACCGAGCCGCCTTCTGCGAGTTCCATGGTGTACCACGCGACGTCGCCGCGGCTGTCCCAATCGTAGATGGGAACGATCGAGGGATGCGCGAGCTGGGCTGCGAGTCGAGCTTCACGACGGAACCGGCCCACGGCGCGTTCATCGCGAGCCACGTGCTGGTGCAGGAGCTTGAGGGCGACTTCGCGGCCGAGTGCGAGATCCCGTACGCGCCACACCGAGCCGAACGTTCCCGCGCCCAGCGGGGCGAGCACCTCGTAGTCGTCGGCAAGCGCCCAGCGCAGTCGCACTTCGGGAGACTCGCGCGACGCAGCCGTGGTCTCGCCGGAGAGATTCAGCACCGTGCGGCTGCCAAGCACGCGGTCCATCGCGCGCACCATGGCCCCCACTGAGCCGAATCGTGCCGCGGGATCTGCCTGCAGCGCGCGATCGATCACGTGCGACACCGACAGTGGCACATCGGGTCGCACAAGGGCGAGGGGCGGAATGTCGTCCGCAGGGGGGGCTTCACCCGTGAGCGCGTGGAAACAGAGCGCACCGAGCTGCCACTGGTCGCTCCAGGGCGTCGGCAGCCACCCCTGCTTCCATTCGTGCGGAATGGGCATACCGGTGGCGTCGGGAGACAACTCCGCCGGGATCTCCGAAATGGGCACCGCCCACTGCCAGCCGAGGAGCCAGAGCCGGCCCATCGGCGTGGTCCAGACGTTGTCAACCGTAAGCGCGCCGTGCACACTGCCGGCGTCGTGCAGGTACGAGAGGGTCGATCCGATCTCGCGCATGACGCGCAGCACAGTGGGGACGTCTTCCGGACCGGCGCGTGAGAGGCGGGCGCCCACGGTCTCGCCCGCAATCCAGCGACGCAGATATCCGGGCCCGCGATGATTTTCCGAAAACGATGTCCAGTAGTGATACGTCGTCGGGACAGCCGGGTGATTGCGATGTGCGAGGGCGCGCGCCTCGGCCTCGAGCCAGGCGGCGTGCGATGGCGTCGGGGCCGTGACGAGTGACAGCGAGCGATCCAGCGCATCGATGACTTCCTGCAGGTGGCGATGCTGGTGCCACAGTCCCTCGGAGCCCCAGTGCCACCCGGGCGGCAGTTGCCATTCCGCGAGGTGCTCCGGCAGCGCGTAGGTTACGCGGTTGATGTCGCCGGAGGCGCGGAGGGGTCGATCGTTACGGGGACGGCCTGACGGCGCGGTCGTACTGGTCACAAGCGCAACCTAGCGGGCCGGCGACAGCGGGGAGAAGTCGCGTGACGTCATTTTACATGCGCGATTCGGAGAGCACCTGTTCCGCTGCCTCGTGCAGGGCGGGGAAGAGCGTGACATCCGGGACGACGCTGACCTCCACCGTGCGGACGCGGAGGGGCATGCCGTCGCCCGGCGCCGAGGATTGGAGCGACGGCACATGCATCGTGACCGCGACGATCCGCCAGAGCGTGCTCGGTCGTAACATCGTACCGTCACTCTCGAGCGTATCGAGCTGAAGAACCTCGCCGCGCGCGGGAATAGCGCCGGTCCGACACTCGGCGAGGAGCTGCTCGTTCCGATCGTGCCTGGTGACGCGGAGGGTGAGCATGAGCGAGGTGGTTGAGGTCGGCACCAAACTAGCTTGCAGGTAGCACGACTGGCCAGCGAGACTCTCGCCTCGAAACCATCACGCTGCCGCGCCGTATCACTGGTGTATCCCAACACGGACGAGGTTTTCAATGGTGTTCATCCTGAGCTTTGCGGCGTCATTCCTGCTCGCGACGTTTGCGTATGTGCAGGCGAAAGGCTTCGTGACGCGTCGCCTTCGCTATGTGGACGCGGTGCAGTCGGTGTTCGCCCCGATTATTGCGGGCGCGGTCGCCGCGGTGATCGCGCTTCCGCTTGTCGCCTTCATCCCACTGGTCGGAGCGGGAACGGCGCTCAGCCTCGGCTTGGCCGTCGGATTCGGAGTCGCAGCGGGTGCACGTGAAGTGAAGGGTCGCCTGACCGGGTACTGATACGGGCCTCGCGATCTCCACCGCACGCGAGTATTTCGCGACCCTTCGGCGTTTCTCGTTGGCAGCGCGGATCTCCCTGAATTGTGGCGGACGAGCGCCGATTGCTCAGTAGCAGGACGCGCGCTGTCCGGCCCGGCCGCTTGTTAGTTTGTGATTGATGAACGCCGCTACTGCTCCAACCGACATCGCCGACGCGGTGAACGCACAGATTCTCGCTGTCAGCGAGGATCGCATCGCCGGCTTCCTCGAAGATCCCTTTGTGGAGATCGCACGACTCGCGGGGCTTCCCGTCGAGGTGGTGCTGGAACGGTTGCGCGCGATGCTCGAGGCGGGCGTCATCCGCCGCGTGCGACAGACGCTGATGGCGACGAACCTCGCGCCGGGCGCGCTCGTCGCGTGGCGTGTTCCGACTGAGCGCCTCGATGCCGCGTTTGACTACTTGTCGCAAGAGGATCCGTTCTCGGGCCACATCGTGATCCGCTCGACGGATGCGGAAACACCGGGCTCAGTCTATCGCCTCTGGACGACGCTCAAGGTGCCGCAGGGCTTCTCGATGCAGCGCCATTGCGAGTGGATCGCGAATGTCATCGGTGCCACGGCGTTCCGCATCATGCCCGCGAAACGACTCTTCGCCCTCGGCGTCGGGCACGTGAGGCGGAAGGGCATGGAACCCGGTAGCAAGAGCGAGGAGCCGGGCATCGTGCTCGACACCATCATCGCCGAGCTTTCGGCGCTGGAGTGGCGTGTGCTCGGCACGCTCAAGCGGGAGTTCGAGCCCGCCGAGCTTGCAACCCAACCGTGGCGCGCACGGGCCATGGAAGCGGGGGTCGACTACGACGAGTTCCTCGCCGTGGCGCGCGGGCTTGCCGCGCGTGGCGTGATTGGACGTTTCTCGACGTTCCTCGAGCATGTGAAACCGTCGACGACCGGCGCGCGCGTCACGCGCTACAACGCGCTGTTCCATTGGAAGGTGCCAGTCGGCCGCGAGATCGAGGCGGGGCGGGAAGTCGGTCGTCATCATATCCTCACGCACGCCTACTGGCGTGAGGGCGGTCCCGAGTTCGCCAACGTGAACATCATGGCGGTTGCGCACGGCACTGAGAAGGAGCTCGTGCTGAGGCACAAGGCGGCGATCGACGCCCATCTCGCGACCGTGGGCATTCCGGTGAGCTACACGAACGTGTTCTGGGGCGGACGCAGCGAGATCACGCCCTCCGAGATCATGCCTGAGGCGTACGAGGCCTGGTGTCGCGCGAACGGCATCGACCCGGCGACGATGCACGCTGCCTGAGGCGCGGTCATGCGATTCGCTGTCATTGTTTTTCGACTCGGCCCCTTTGCGCTGGCATTCTGGCGCGACTATCGGCGGTGGTTCTTCTTCGGCGCACCGGCGCCGCGTAGCGCGGAGGACCACGTCCGGCGTGCCGAGCAGCTCGTGGCGACGCTCGCGAGGCTCGGTCCCACCTTCGTCAAGATGGCGCAGATATTCGCCGGCCGCGCCGACTTACTCGCTCCCGTGTACGCAACGCGACTCACGTCGCTGACGGATCAGGTGCCCGGCGTTCCGATCGCCGAAGTCGAACGGATCATCCTGGAGGAGTACGGCGCCACGGCGGACGAGGTATTCGAGACGTTCGATCGCACTCCATTGGCCGCTGCGTCGCTTGGCCAGGTGCACCGCGCGCGCTACGACGGTGAAGAGGTCGTCGTGAAGGTGTTGCGGCCGGGGGTGGAGGCCCTTGTCGCCGAAGATGTCGCGGCGGCCAAGCGAATCGTCGGGATGGTCGAGCGATGGTGGCCCAATCCGCACGTCATCGGGACGCGTGTGGTGATCGAGGAATTTTCGGTGCGTGTGGCGGAGGAGATGGACTTTCGCCTCGAGGCGGCGAATGCGATCGCGATCGGCGAGAACTTCGCGACCAGGCGCGAAGTCTGGATTCCCCGCGTGATCGTTCCGCTGGTGCGACAGCGTGCGCTGGTGCTGGAGTACTGCCCCGGACTTCGCGTCGATCGGCTGGACGCGTGGGTCGCGGAAGGACGCGTCAAACCCGAGCGCCTCGTTCGGGAGGTGATGGAGTTGTATGCGCGGATGATGCTGGTGCACGGCGTGTTTCACGCCGACCCGCATCCCGGCAACGTACACGTGGCCGCCGACGGCCGGATCATCCTGCTCGACTTCGGCATGGTTGTCCGCGTCCCGATCGAGCTACGTCGCGAGCTCGTGGCGGCAATCTTCGCGGCCATTCGCAAGGATCCCCTCGCGCTCTCCGACAGCTTTCACCGGCTGGGGCTGGTCACGCCTGGAGCGGATCCGAACACGATTTACCGTCTCGCCTCGACGCTCCTCTCGGTGTCGGCCCAACGCACGACAACGCGCGAGCGGGTGGAACTCCTTGCGAACGAGGTCCTCGAGGAGCTGTACGACTGGCCGGTCATACTGCCGAGTCAGCTCGTCTACTTCGCGCGGACGGCGTCGCTCATCGAAGGGCTCGGCGTGCACTACGACGATCACTTCAACGCACTGATGTTCGCGACGCCGATCGCGCTCTCGCTGCGGTCGATGATCCTCACGTCGCTCTACCCGAACGGGGGCGCGCCGAGCGTCGATCCTGCCCGCGTGGTGGGGGCGGCGATCGGGGCAGTCGCCCGGATCGTGCGCCAGGCGTCGCTCGACGTGGTGATTGCGGTGCGCGATGCCATCGCGGAAGCGGCCCTTCCGTCGTCGGAAAGCCTTCGCGGCGAGGCGCTTGTGGCCGCACCCATCGGTTCGTCACTGGAGCGACATCCTGCAAGCGGCTGACGACTAGAGCGCCACGCGCATCAGCGCACCGGCGATCAGGATCGTGTGCGGAGTGCGGCGCGTGTCATCCTGATGGGTGAAGAAGGTATCGATGCTCGACGTCGGCGTGATCGGCACCCGCACCCCGAAGGATTTCCCGGTGCGGTTGAGGGTGCGGAAGCGCGAGTCGTACGATAGATCGAACTGGCCATACGCAAAGACGTCGAGGCCTGCTATCGCGACGTCGCGCCCGATGGCGGAGCGATGCTGCCACCGCTGGGACCACTTTCCCGCCATGTCGCGGATCTCGACGCGGGTCCGGTTGCGTGACTCGAAGAGCGCTCCGAGCGGCGTCGTGGAGGACAGCGTGGGGATGTAGCGATGTTCCACTGAAGCCGGCATCTGCACCTGGCGCGCTTCGAGTCCGACGCGCACGTGCAGGAACGTCGAAGTATTCAGCCCGAGACCGAAGATTCGCTCATTGGGCGCGAGGTCACGTACCTGAAGATGCTGCTCGAGCAGCAGCTGCGCGGCGATGCCATTGAATCTTGGGCCGGTGACGATGATTTCGGGGCGGTACTCACGAACCGCGTCCTGGGCCTGCGCGGTAGAGAAGTGCACAACGAGCAGAAGGAAGGTCAGCAGTGCACGGCGCATGCGCGTGGGATGGGGGGGCAGCGGTGCAAGGTAGCCTGACGTGCATCTCGCGACACGCCCGGGGGTGACGCAGCGACGGTGCGTCGCGCGTGGCACTGTGTCTGCTTATGACGGACGGCATGTCGCACTCGCTGAGACGTATCGCACTTCTGGCCGCTGCTCTTTCGATCTCCGCCCCGGTCGTGCCGGAGGCGCAGGCCCAGGGGCACGGGCGCGCGCAGGAGCCTGCCGCGCTGCACGGGTCGAAGGAGAGCGTCGAGAAGATGTACGACTTCGCCGTATCTCGCCGCATGCCGTTCTACCTGACGCCCACCAACGTTGACCAGGCGATTGCGGATGGCCGCCTCGTGGCGCTAACCGGAGATTCCACGTATGAGCTCACGCGCGGCGTGGGCTTCTCGTATTCGACCCGCGAAGCCAGGCAGTTCGTGCTCGCGTTTGCGCCGCAGTATCTCGCCGCGTGTGGCGTTCCGCTCACGGTCACGAGCGCGGCCCGCCCGATGAGCCGCCAGCCGCACAACGCGAATCCACACTCGGTGCACCCCACGGGCATCGCCGTCGATTTCCGGCGGCCACCACCGGGCCCGTGCCTCACCTGGGTGCGCGGTGCACTGGCGGACCTCGAGACGCGCGGCCTAGTCGAGGCGACCGAGGAACACCATCCTGTTCACCTGCACGTGGCCGTGCTCGTGCAGCCTGGCGCGCACGTCGTGCTCCCGAACCTCGTGCGCACGACCGTCGCGCGACAGGGTCCGCTCACAGTCGCCGTGCCGGTCCGCACGGCGGCATCGAGCGGCGACGGGAAGGCCCGAAGCTATCTCGTTCGTCAGGGGGATACGCTGTGGGACATCGCCAACCGAACCGGGGTGTCGCTGGCCGAGCTCAAGCGCGCGAACGGTCGTAGCGCGCGTGTGTTGCGCCCGGGAACGACGCTGGCGCTACCCGCCACGCGTTGACGCGCGCCGCAAACACCCGCTTGCCGGGAATCAATCGCCCGCGAGTCCGCTTGATTGCGTCATGACTGCGACGCTCTTCACGCCCTTCGTGGTGCGCTCCGTCACCTTGCGCAACCGAATTCTCGTCAGCCCGATGTGCCAGTATTCCAGCACCGACGGATTTGCGACGGACTGGCACCTCGTTCACCTCGGCAGCCGCGCCGTCGGTGGCGCCGCCGCCGTGATCGTCGAGGCCACGGCGGTGTCGCCTGAGGGCCGCATCTCGCCTCAGGATCTCGGCATCTGGAAGGACGAGCACATCGAGGTGTTGAGTCGCATCGCGGGCTTCATGGTGGCGCAGGGATCCGTGCCCGGGATTCAACTCGCACATGCCGGCCGGAAGGCGAGTGTCGACGTCCCCTGGCGGGGCGGTCGGGCACTCGATGAGCGTGAAGGCGGATGGCGCCCGCTCTTTGCACCCAGCCCGACGGCGTTCTCGTCGCGCACACCGGCGCCGGTCGAGATGACGACTGCAGATATCGGGCGCGTTATCGGCGATTTCGCGCGCGCGGCGACACGCGCGCTTGACGCCGGTTTCCAGATCATCGAGCTGCATGGCGCCCATGGCTACCTGCTACACGAGTTCCTCTCGCCGCTGAGCAACACGAGGACGGACGCGTATGGAGGATCGTTCGAGCATCGCATCCGGTTCACGCTCGAGACGGTCGACGCCGTGCGCCGGGTGTGGCCCGATCATCTGGCGCTGTTCGTCCGACTGTCCTCCACGGACTGGACGGACGGCGGGTGGGATGTCGCGCAGTCGACGCAACTCGCGAGCATCCTCCACGGCCACGGAGTCGATCTCATCGACGCGTCCAGCGGCGGCAACGTGGCCGGTGCGGTGATCCCGGTGGCGCCCGGCTACCAGGTGTCGTTCGCGGAAGCCATCAGGCGGCACGCGGGTATCCCGACTGGCGCGGTCGGGCTCATCACGGATCCGCACCAGGCCGACGAGATCATCCGGAGCGGCAAGGCCGACGTCGTGATCCTCGCGCGCGAAATGCTTCGCGATCCCTACTGGCCGCTTCGCGCGGCGCGCGAGCTGGGCGTGAAGGTCACGTGGCCGGAGCAATACCAACGCGCTGAGCTGTAGCTCAGAGTGCACTGCAACCGCAGAGCTGGCAGACGTCAGCTTTCAGCGTCAGTAGACAGTCGAGCGTAACTGCTTTGCGTCCAACTTGCTTCACACAGGCCGCAGCGCGACCGACTGCTCACTGACCCAGAGGGCCGACAACTGTCATCCCTGCGGTAGCAGTGCCTCCTGAAGGCGAGTAGCAAGGTTGCCGTGCCTCGGTCTCGAGTACCATAGGGCGCGACTCGACATATGGGCACCTTCCCAGTAGATGTCCCGGCAGTAAGCTACAGGACAGGAAATTTTCCCCTTCCCCGCACACTTCCCGAGGCCACACATCGTGTCCGTCGACGACTCCTCGAACATCTCTCGCCGAACCTTCATGAAGGGTTCGGCTACGACCGCCGCGGCCTTCGCGCTCGGCCCCATGATCGTACCGCGCCACGTGCTCGGCGGCGTGGGCTACCGCGCACCCAGCGATACACTCAACGTCGCGATGGTGGGCATCGGCGGCATGGGCATGTCGAACTTCAACGCGCTTGTCGCTGCGGGCGTTAACGTCGTCGCGATCTGTGACGCCGATTTCGCGTATGTGGAGCGTTCGCTCGCGAACCGCATGCGTCCCGCACAGGGGCAGAGCGGTCCGTCCGCATCCGCGCTTGCTTTGCAGGCGGCATACACCAAGGCCGCGAAGTACAGCGACTTCCGCGTCATGCTCGACCGGCAGAAGGACATCGAGGCCGTCTCCATTGCCACGCCCGACCACCTGCACGCCGTCATCGCGTATGCCGCGATGAAGGCCGGCAAGCACGTGTACGTCCAGAAGCCACTCACGTATTCGGTACAGGAAGCGCGCATCCTGGCCAAGACTGCGCGCGACATGAACGTCGTCACGCAGATGGGGAACCAGGGCCACTCGATGGACGGCACACGCCGCATCGTTGAGCTCATCGGCGCGGGCGTGATCGGTCCGGTGAAGGAAGTGCACATCTGGACCGACCGACCATTGCGCTACTGGGCACAGGGTATTCCGCGTCCCCTCGCTCTGGGCGCCACCGTGCCGCCGCTGGCGCCGAGCCCCGCGCCGCCAAGATGGAACATGCAAACGGTCGATCGGGCGGTGCAGGCTGCCATGGCCGCGAATCCGCAGGACATTCCCGCCGGCCTCGAGTGGGATCTCTTCCTCGGACCTGCCAAGACGCAACCCTATCACCCCGCATACCACCCGTTCAGCTGGAGAGGCTGGGTCGACTTCGGCGTTAGCGCCATCGGCGACATGGGCGCACACCTCATTGACCAGCCCTACTGGGCACTCGGCCTCGAGTACCCGACCAGCGTCATCTCGTCGTCGACTCCGTGGGGCGGCGGTGCGCAGAATCCCGGGACCTATCCTCTCGCGATGACCACGCGGTATCAGTTCGCCGCGCGCGGCTCCGCACCGCCGGTCGTGTTGCACTGGTACGACGGCGGCCTGATGCCCACGTTCGACGTGGACTTCCCGATGCCCGGTGGCGACGGCGGCGGTGGTGTATTCGTGGGCGATTCGGGCTACCTCACCTATGAGACCTACGGCAACAATCCGAAGGTCTACCCGGACGCAGCCTCCGCGCGAGCGGATTCAGTCGCCAAGTCGGTCCCGCGTGTGACGACGTCGCACGAGGCCAACTGGGCGCAGGCGTGCAAGGGCGACGGAAAGGCCAGCTCGCCATTCGACTACGCGGCACGCCTCACGGAAACCATGCTGCTCGGCATTGTGGCCCTCCGCGCCGGCCAGTCGAAGAAGATTCTGTACGATGGTGCAGCCATGAAGGTCACGAACCTTCCCGACGTGAATCAGTGGCTCACACGTGAGTATCGTCCGGGCTGGCAGCCCTGGAGCTCGAGTGAGGCCTCTGCGGCCATCTGACGACGACGGAGAATTTCCACCGCATCAGGATCACCATCTGGTCCTGATGCGGTGTCGTCTGCGCGCGAAAAGGACGTTACGTGCGCTGAAACGGTGATGGGTTCCGCGAACCGGGTGGCGATCATGAGTGCGCAACGCCTCATCCACACCTCGCGGAGATTCACACCATGGCAAACGAAAAGCTCGACCAGATTCTCGACGCCCTGAACGCACACCGCCAGCGCGCTACGTACGGCGCCGTGGCCGCGGTCATCGGCGCAGCCCCTCGCACACTCATGAGCGGTCGTGATCGCGACCAGCGGCACTCATGGGTGGTGAGCCGGAAAACCGGGCAGCCCACCGGATACGAGCCGGACCAGATTCATCCGGAACTCCAGGCCGTTCCTCGCGTGATCGAGGCGCGCGACGAGCTCGACAAATGGCTTGCATCCGCCGCGGTCGAGCTGGTGCCCGCCTAGGCAGCAGCGATTTCCACGGCGGGAACGACGACCCCTCGCGACTCGGTCAGCTTCCCGAACGGCGACTGGTGTCGCCTGGGGCGACCCGCACCGGTCCCGGCCAATCCAGCTGCACGACGCGCCACTCACCGTCAGCTCTCACGAGCAACGCTCGGCGGCGCGTCGTGTCCTGGTCCGCGCCCAGCCCAATGCCGTTGGTATTCGGCGCCACGGTAACGAGATACCGGACCGACGCGGAGTCCTTGCCGATCTTCTTTCCATTGTCGCGAACAACGAGACGATGCGTGCCCGCCGCGACATCCCAGCCGAGTCGCTGGTCGCCGGAGGGAAGCAGATCGCCGCGTACGGGTTGCCAGCCGTCAGCCAATCGACTCGCCGAATCACGAAGCACGGCGCGGCACCACCCCGGGTCCGTGACGGGGCCCTTGGTGGTGTCGCGCAGGGTGACCCACTTTGCCAGCACCAGCGGGCGCCAGTTGGCCAGTGGAAGCCGGATCACTGCGCTGTCCGCGTCCGTACGCACCTTGGCGAGCACTTCGGCACAGGAGAACCAGGGCGGACCATCCGCCCACACGCGCCTGATCACCTTGCTGCTGTCAAGCGAGGGCTGGGCGGCACGCAGGAGCCTCGCCGCTTCAGATGACGTCGGCGCTCGTCCGCAGGCGGACGAGAGAACAATTGTGATAAGCAGGATTCGCAGGGGCGGCACGCCGATCCTCAATGCGAATGGCGTTCCGCACGCGCCAGCGAGTTGCGGGTTTCGGTGTTTATTCGGTAACCTTCGAAATGAAGAAATCCATGGGACAACCGCAGCCTGCCCTTTTTGACGGCGACGAGCACCTCCGCCGCAAGCGGGAGGTCACTCTTGTCGGCGAACAGAACGACATCCGCTACTACGCGGCGAGTCCGCGCAGCATCATGAACGGACCCAAGGCCACGGGCATGGGCTTCTGGTCGATCAACCCGTACATAGGATGCGCGCTGGGCTGCGCATACTGTTACGCGAGATACGCCCATCGGTATACCGCCGAACGACTCGCGACGGCGGCGCGACTGGACGGTGATAGTGCGTTGCCCACGGACGACATGCCCCCCTGGCTGGCGTTCGAGCGGCGCGTCATGGTCAAGCGGGAAGCGCCCGCCATCGTCCGGCGGGAGCTCGGCCGAGCGGCGACGCTTCAGGCGTTGCACCACGAGACCGTCGTCATCGGCACGGCGACCGACCCTTATCAACCCGCTGAGCGACGCTTTCGCATCACGCGTGGCGTGCTGGAGGTGTTGGCGGAACAGACAGGGATCGGCGTCACGATCATCACCAAGAGCCCGCTGGTCACGCGCGACATCGACCTTCTGTCGCGCATCAATGAGCGCTCGCGGCTGTCCGTGCACGTCTCGCTCATCACGATCGATCGGGAACTCGCGCGCTGCCTGGAGCCTCGGGCGCCAACCCCGGAGGCACGGCTGCGCGGCATCGCGCGCCTGAGGCAGCATGGGATTGCGGTGGGAGTCAACGCCATGCCAGTGCTTCCGGGAATCACCGACGCGCCGGAGATGATCGAGGAACTCGTGATCGCGTTAAAGCGAGTGGATGCGTCGTATGTCAGCGCGTGCGCGCTTCGCCTGCAACCCGCCGCGCGTGATCGATATCTCCCTTTCATTGCGGCAACATTCCCTGAACTCGCGGGCAAGTACGCGCGGGCGTATGCGCGCAGCTATCAGGTCGGGGAGAACTATCGAACCGGCCTTCGCGACCGGTTCGCCGCGGTGTGCGCCAGGCACGACGTCGCGTTCGGCCGACCTGGCAGCGGCGAGCCCCACGACGATGCCGGAACGGAGAGTGACGGAAGCGGTGATCCAGTGGCGCAATTCCGTCTGGAGATGTGAGGGAACATGGGGCGCCGTGGAATCCGTCAACGATTTCTCGCCGTAGGGTGTCCAAATCGCGTTCGCCGCACGTCACCGCCCCCGCCGCCCTGACCAATGCGCTCTCGTCGTCTGTCCGCACTCATGCTGTTCGTCATTGCAACCGGGTCCAGCCCCGCTGTCGCACAACAGCCCGCCGAAGTGATTCGAGGACGCATCACGGATGACTCGAGCAAGGCGCTTGTGGCCACCGTCATGGTGACACGAGGACCTGACCGACTGACGCAACAGGCGACCGCGGATAGCAGCGGCAACTACCGCGTTCGGTTCGAGCAGGGCACCGGCGACTACCTCGTGTACGTGAGCGTGGCCGGTTTCAAGGCGTCGCGCCGCCGTGTCCAGCGCCAGGCAGAAGAACACGAGTTCGTCGCCGACTTCAAGCTCGAGCGTGACGTCGCACTTCTCGCGGCCGTGAAGGTGACGGCCGAGAAGCCCGTGCGCGCTTCGAACACGGTGCGGCCGAACGAGCCAGAGCCGGGCTCGAACGACAAGTGGAAGGACGGCATCAACGGCGCGATCGCTCCAGGCGCGGCGGGCGACCTGAACGCGATCGCGGGCACGATGTCCAACATCACCATGACGGGCGCCGGCCCCTCCATTCTTGGCTCCGGCGCCGAGTCGAACCTGAACACCCTGAATGGAATGGCTCTGGCCGGTGGGTCGGTCCCGCGAGCGGCGCGCACCGAGACGCGCGTCACCGGTGCGACGTTCGATCCCACGCGCGGTGGATTCGCGGGCGCGAATATCGACGTCCGACTCGGTCCGGGCGACCGGTTCTACCAGAATCGCAATGCCTTCCTGACGCTCGACCCCAGGCAGTTGCAGTACGCCGATGCAACGGCACGCACGCTCGGCGCGCAGAGCGGCGGCGCTCGCGGCAGCTTCGGCGCCGATGGCGAGATGATTCGCAGCGCGGCGACCTACAACATGGCCATCGATCTCGCGCGCAACACGAGCGATCCGGCCACGCTGCTCGACGCGGACGCGGCGGCGCTTCTGCGCGCGGGTGTTGCTCCGGACTCCGTTGCGCGCCTGGTGGCCGTCGCCGGACCGCTTGGACTTGCCGGTGCGGTCGGCCTGCCCGCCAACCGGCAGCACGACGCGGTGGGCTGGCTGGGCCGGTTCGACGACACGCGCGACACACTCAGCACGCGCGCCCTCACGACATACGCCGGCTACACGCGGGATGGCGCGCTGGGTTTCGGGCCAACGTCGGCGCCATCTGCCTCAGGTGAACGACGCGAAAAGACATTGGGCGGGCAGCTCACGCTCGGCAGCTTTGTCGGCGAAGGACGACGGGTCCTGACGGAAACACGATTGGCGGCGAGCGCCATCGGCACGCAAGTGTCGCCGTACCGCTCACTGCCGGGAGCGAACGTCGTTGTTCGCTCGACCGCGCTCGGCGCAAGCACGGACGTCACTGGCCTCACACTGGGTGGCGGATCCTCCCTCGCGACCGATGATTCGCGCTGGACCGTTGAGGGCGCGAATGAAACGGCGTGGAATGCGGGCGGTCGTCGTCACCGGTTCAAGTCGCTGCTCTGGGCCCGCGCCGATGGGCTCAAGCAGGATGGAATTCCCAATCAACTCGGTACATTCGCCTTCAATTCGATCGCCGACTTCGCAGCGGGAAATCCCGCGAGTTTCACGCGAACGCTGGCGCAGCCCGAACGATCTGGCAGTGTGTGGAATGCGGCCGGCGCACTGGCGCACCAGTGGGCGCCCACTCGCTTCTTCAGCATGCTCTACGGTGCGCGGCTCGACGTCGACGGATTCTTCAGCGCACCACCCACGAACGCCGCGCTCGATCAGGCACTCGGCACGCGGAGTGGCGTTGCGCCCACGAGGGCGCACGTCAGTCCGCGGGTCGGATTCTCCTACACGTACAATCGCGACAAGGACAATGGCAGCGGTCAGATGGGGAACAGCGTCGGCCGATTCTATCGCACGACGGCCGGCGTGATTCGCGGGGGCATTGGGGACTTCAGGGATCTGCTCCGTCCGGGCGTGCTCGCGGACGCGAGCGCGGCGACTGGCCTGGCGGGCGGGACGACCTATCTGTCCTGTGTCGGTTCCGCCGTGCCGCAGGTGGATTGGACAAGGTTCAACAGCGACCCGTCAACCATCCCGACACAGTGCGCGAACGGCGGCGGAGTGCTGGCCGAGCGTGCGCCGGCCGTGACGCTGATCGATCCTGGCTACGACGTGCCGCACTCGTGGCGTGCGTCGCTCGACTGGAACACGAGCTGGCACAGCCTGCTCCTGAATGTCGCGGGGCTCACGTCGTATGACCTTTCCCAGCCGGGAACCGTTGACGCGAACTTCAAGGGACTGACCCAGTTCTCGCTCGTCGGCGAAGGCAATCGTCCGGTGTTCGTCTCGACGGCGGGCATTGATCCCGCGAGCGGATCGGTGTCGGCGGCGGAGTCGCGGATTACGGATCAGTATGGGAGGGTGTCGCGTCGCGTGAGTGACCTCAGGGGATATGGAAGCCAGCTCACGCTCGGCATCTCGCCTGACGTTTTTAAGTTTGGAGGTGGGGCGCAGTTCTACGGGTCGGTGAACTACACCCTGCAGTCCACCACGCGGCAGTTTCGCGGCTTCGACGGCGCGGGGTTCGGCGACCCGCGCGAGATGGAGTGGGCACCGGGTCAGTTCGATGCGCGACACGCGGTGGTCGTGTCGACGGGGTTCTCGAAAGGATTGGCCGGGACGTGGACGCTTTTTGCGCGAATGCAGTCGGGCCTGCCGTTCACGCCTGTGGTACGGGGGGACGTGAATGGTGACGGACGCAGCGGCGATCGTGCGTTCGTCCCCAATCCGGCGGTCGAGCTGGATGCGGCGCTCGCCGCGCAGGTGCGCTCGCTGCTTGCAACAGGGTCATCGACGGCGAAGGACTGCGTGCTGTCGAACGCGGGCAAGGTCGCGGGCCGGAATAGCTGTCGCGGGCCGTGGACGCAGTCAGTCAATGTGCAGTGGCGTCCACCCACGCCGCAGCAGTGGGGCGGTCGCGTGTATCCAACGCTGTACTTCCAGAACGTGCTGGCCGGTCTCGATCAGGCCGTGCACGGCGGCGGCAACCTGCGCGGTTGGGGATCGCCGGCCACGCCGGATCCGGTGCTGCTCGTGCCGCGCGGCTTCGACGCCGCGGCGCAGCGCTTTCGGTATGACGTGAATCCGCGCTTCGCCGACACGCGCCCGGGCCGGACCCTCACGCTGAATCCCTTCCGCCTCGTCCTCGACGTGTCGCTTCGCCTCTCGACTGACTACGACCTGCAGCAGCTTCGCCGCGCCGTGGAGCCCGTGCGCAGTCCCGTTGGTTGGGAGCGACGGTCGCCGGATTCGCTCGCGGCGTTCTACCTCAGGAGGACGTCGAACCTCCACAAGGCGCTTCTCGAGCAGACCGATTCGCTCTTCCTGAGCAACGCACAGGTCGCGGCGCTGAAGCGCGCTGACGTCGTGTTCAGCGACAGCGTGCGCTCGATCTACGGGGCCCTGGGGCGGGTACTCGCGCTGGGCAGGGGTGACGCGGGCCGCATGGAGATCGACAGCGTGCTCACGGCACAGAAGGCGTACTGGAAAATCTTCTGGGAACAGCCCGAGATTGCGGACTCGATCATCACGTCATCGCAGAAGGAGCTGTTCCCGATGATGAAGTCGATCGTGGGTGTGCCGAAGCGCGATCGAGAGCATTCGCAGTGGCAGTTCGGCAATCCCGTGACGTTCCTGGATACCGCGAAGCGCCCCGCGGACCCGGCGGCGGGCGTGAAGGTTCAATCGCCTTGAGGGGCTCGACGAGCAGAAGGCGACGGGCGGTGTCGGCCGTCTGACGTCGACCGCCGACGGCGGCTTGTTCGATTTCCGCTACTACTGAGTCGCGCCAGCGTAACGAGCCCCAGCCGTCGTGCTCCGTCGCGGTGGGTCGCGATCAACGCCGGTGCGACGGCGCAACCGAGGTAGCCGGTCGCCGCGTCAGTTCAGCAGGTTCGCGGGCACCTTTCCGCCATTGGCGGCGAGCTGCCGCATGACCTCCTTGTGCAGCCAGATGTTCATCGTGGCACTGTCGTCGGTACTGCCGGAGTAGCCGAGCTCCTTCGCGAGCGACTTGCGCTCACCCAGCCCGCTGTCCATGCCCACCAGCTTCATCAGGTCCACGATGGAATGCCGCCAGTCCAGCTTCTGGGAATTCGACGCGGCCATGCCTTCGAGCACGGCTTCGACATCAACCGGCTGTCCAGGCGTGGCAGCCGTCGCACCGGCCGGCGAGGCCTGCGCTCCCGCCGCTGGCGCATTCGACGCCACGGCCGCGTTCACCTTCGTCTCGGACGCACGCGCTTCATGACCCATGATCTTCGCCATCAGATTGCCAAAAATGCCCATGACCGAACCTCGTAGTGGAAGTCGAACCGTCAGATGTGCACTCCAATGGCAAGGAGCGCACCCCGGCGTCCCCGGCGTGACTAGCGCCGTCGTCATTGATGCCCTACCGTGCGCTGCATGACTACCACCGCTCTGGACGCCCTCCACGGACGTCGCTCCATCCGCCAGTTCAATGCGCGCGCAGTCACGCGCGACGAAATCGAGACACTGCTCGCCGCCGCTATTGCCGCGCCGAATCACCGTCTTACACAGCCGTGGCGGTTCTACGTGCTTGGCCCCGAGGCACGCCGCGCCTATGGGATGGCGCTGGGGAATCGCAAGGCGAAGAAGATCGAGGACACCGTCGCCGCCGACCGGATGCGCAACAATGTCGCGGATGAGCACATGGCGCTGCCGCTCATGATCGCGGTGGCCGTAGCGGAAGATGCAAATCCCGAGATACGGGAGGAGGATCTCTCCGCCACGATGATGGCGATCCAGAACATCGCGATCGCCGCGGTGGTGCTGGGACTCGGCACCCACATCAAGACGGGCGCGGTGATGCAGGACCCCGCCGCGCGCGCGGCAGCCGGGATCCGTGAGGGCGAGCGAATCGTGGCGCTCGTCAATGTCGGCGAACCGACCTCTGTTCCACCGGCAAAGGAGCGAAAGACCGCGGAATCGCTCACGACCTGGTTGCCGTAAGGCGACTGAGCGACGCTGCGCGATCATGATGCGACGCGCGTTGCCACGATGACGGTGCGCGATGTCTTGCGCAGCATGTTGCCGTCATGCTCGCAGCCATCCGTTCCGCCGCCGTGCTTGGTATTGACGCCTACGATGTCACTGTCGAGGTGGACGTCGCGTTAGGCCTCCCGCAGTGGTTCATTGTCGGGCTGGCGGCGAGCGCTGTAAAGGAGAGCCGAGAGCGTGTTGGCGCCGCCCTGGCGAATGCCGGCTTCGCGGTGCCGCCCCGACGCATCACCGTGAATCTCGCACCGGCGGATACGCGCAAGGAGGGAACCGGCTTCGACCTGCCCATCGCGCTCGGCGTACTCGTCGGTACAGGTGTCATCCGCGCGGATGCGGTCGAGCGCTGTGTTGCCATCGGGGAGCTGGGGCTGGATGGATCCATCCGCTCCGTGCGGGGCGCGCTGTCGATAGCGCGGCAGGTCGCTGCCGACCATGAGCGCACCGACACAACACTGATTCTGCCCGCGGCGAATGTGCGGGAGGCCTCACTCGTTCGCGGCCTCCGCCTCGCCGCACCATCGACGCTCGGCCAGCTCGTGACGTGGCTCAAGCGCGGCGACTTGCCGGCGCCCGATGCGAGGGCGGAACGCGTGCTTGTCGACGATGCGTTCGACATGTCGGACGTTGCAGGACAGGAGGGTGCGAAGCGCGCGCTCACTATCGCGGCGGCGGGGTCGCACGGAATCCTGCTCGTCGGTCCGCCCGGTGCCGGCAAGACGATGCTGGCTCGTCGGCTCCCCACGATACTTCCGGCGCTCACGGATGCGGAGGCGCTCGAGGTCACCGCGATTCATTCTGTGGCGGGTATGCTCGATGCTGCGTCGGGGGCGATCGATCGTCGCCCGTTTCGCGCACCGCATCACTCGGTCTCCACGCCCGGGCTGGTCGGCGGTGGCTCGTCGCCGAGGCCCGGAGAGGTCAGTCTGGCGCACCATGGTGTGCTGTTCCTGGACGAGCTGCTCGAGTTTCCGAGATCCGTGCTCGAGTCATTGCGCCAGCCGATGGAGGACGGACACGTCACCATTGCGCGAGCGGCGGCGTCGCTGCGGTTTCCAGCGCGCTTCGCGCTCGCCGCCGCAATGAATCCCTGTCCTTGCGGGCATGCGGGAGATCCGTCGCATCCGTGCATCTGTCCCGCCGCCGATGTGATGAAGTATCGCGGTCGCCTGTCCGGACCGTTGGCCGATCGCATCGACATCCATGTGAACGTTCCGCCCGTTGCGCTTGCGCGCCTGTCAACACAGGAGCGCGGTGCCAGCTCACCCAGCATCCGCGCGGAGGTTGAAGCGGCCCGCGCACAACAGCGGGCGCGCTATGGCAGCGAGGCGGCGTGCAATGCACGGGCAGCGGGGCGGTGGCTCGAATCGAAAGGCCGCCTGGAGCCAGCGGCGCGGCAGCTACTCACGACCGCCGGCGAACGGCTGCATCTGTCGGCGCGCGCCTTCCACCGGGTACTACGTGTCGCGCGGACGATCGCCGACCTCGCGGGAGAGGACGGAGTGCTGGTGACGCATGTCTCGGAAGCGCTCGCCTATCGGCCGAGGGCGAGCGAGCGCGAGTCTGCTCCGAGCCTGGCGATGGCATGAGTGCCGCCGCCGACCGTTCCGCCTTGCCGGAAGTGCGGGGTGGTTGTAGTATTACTTATCAAAGTAATACTACTGAGAGTGCCATGCGTATCACAACCAAGGGGCAGGTCACCATCCCACTCGAGGTCCGCGAGCGGCTCGGCTTGTTGCCGCACACGGAGGTCGAGTTCACGATTCGGGGCAATACGGCGGTGCTCACCAAGGCGGATGGTGGCACCCGACGCGGGCGTGCCCTCGTGCAGCACATGCGCGGGCGAGGCAGCGTCGGAATGACCACCGACCAGATTCTGGCGCTGACACGCGATGCGCCAACCGGGACGCGCTGATGCCTGACGTGCTCGTCGATAGCAACGTGCTGCTCGACATCTTCACGGAAGATCCCGTGTGGTACGACTGGTCAGCGTCGGCTATCGAGGAGCACGCAGAGCATTCGATGCTGATGATCAATCCGATCATCTATGCCGAGGTGTCCGTGCGGTTCGAGCGTATCGAGGAACTCGAGGAGGCGCTGCCGATCGACATGTTTCGCCGCGAGGCGCTGCCGTGGGAGGCGGGGTTTCTCGCTGGGAAATCCTTTCTCCAGTATCGAAGGGGCGGGGGCACGCGGAGCTCGCCGCTCCCCGACTTCTACATCGGCGCGCACGCTGCCATTCGTGGCGCGGCGCTGCTGACGCGTGACGTCTCCCGATATCGCGCGCACTTTCCCAGGTTGCGGCTCATCTCTCCGTAAGCGCCGTCGACGTCGGCGCATTTAGCACCGTTGCGATACAATCTCGCCTGTCACTCACGTAGGTCCGCACACACCGATTAGTATTTGAGGCGAGCTCACCCCCTGGGTCCGTTCGACCCCGCCCCTCCATCAACCGGATGCACCCCATGAACAGCGCTATCTGGAGACGCTGCCGCAAGCTTGCGTTCTTCCTGCTCGTCGCCACGCCAACCGTGGTGCATGCACAGTCGGGAAGCATCACCGGCCGCGTCACTGATGAAAAATCGGGTCGCCCGATCGAGCAGGCGCAGATCAACGTCGTGGGGACGAGCGCGGGTGCGCTGACGAACGCGGACGGGCGGTTTGCGCTGCGCGAGATACGGTCCGGGGCGTATCAAGTACGCGTGCTGCGCGTGGGGTATGCGGAATCGAAGCAGGGCGTCACGGTGGCGGCGGGTCAGGCTGCGAACTTGACGTTCGTGCTGTCGACGGTGGCGGTCAGCCTCACGCCGGTCGTCACCACGGCCACCGGAGAGCAGCGGCGCATCGAGATCGGCAATGCCACCTCGAACATCGCGGTGGCCGCGGTGGTGGAGAGCTCCCCCATCTCGAGTGTCAACGACCTCCTGAATTCGCGAGCGGCCGGCGTATCGGTCACGAGCGGCACGCAGACAGGTACGGGCGCGCGCATTCGCGTGCGCGGGACCAACTCGATCAGCTTGAACAATGAGCCAATCTGGATCATCGATGGCATCCGGATGACGAGCGCGAATGGCAGCTTCTCGACGGCAACGGGCAACGGCGCCTCGGGCAACACGGGAGGGAACAATGCGAGCCGCATTGGCGACCTCAATCCCGACGAGATCCAGAACATCGAAATCGTGAAGGGACCGTCCGCCGCAACACTGTACGGAACCGACGCCGCCAATGGCGTGGTAGTCGTGACGACGAAGCGGGGCCGCGCCGGTGCGCCGGAATGGAGCAGCTTCGTGGGCGGTGGACTCATCAAGGACCGGAACGACTATCCCACCGCGTATACCCTCTTCGGCTCGCGCACGGATGGGGTGAGTCCCACGGCTCCCAGCTTCTGCAATCTTCAGCGCGTCGGCATCGGTCTCTGCAAGGTGGACTCGGTTGGCGCCCTGAACATCTTCAAGGAAAAGGACCTCACGCCGCTGGCCACCGGTAACCAGCGTCAGGTCGGCGTCCAGCTCAAGGGTGGCACGGAACTCATCAATTTCTTCCTCAGCGGGGAGGGTGCGGGGGAAACCGGCATCCTGTCGCTCCCGGAATTCGAGCGCGCCCGCTTCGCCAAGGACAGCCTTCCGTTGCACGAATGGACGGATCGCCCAAACGTCATGAACCGGAAGTCGTTTCGTGCGAACCTCAATTCCGCTGTGTCTCCCAAGCTCGACCTGTCGGCGCAGACCAACTTCATCCAGGTGGCGCAGCGCTATGCGCTGGAATCCAATGCGACGGCCGGCCTCGGCTCGCACGTATTTGGCGGTCCGGGCTATCGAGGGAACGGCATGGTGACCGGGCTGGGGACGCCACTCAACGGCTACCGCGCGTGGACACCGGGCTACATGTGGCAGGAGAAGACTGCGCAGGAAGTCAATCGGTTCATCTGGAGTGGGAATGCGCAGTGGCGCCCGACGTCGTGGCTGTCCAACCACGCCACCATCGGACAGGATTTCACGGGGCGGGACGACCAGAATCTGCTGCTTCGTGGCGAAGGCCCGCCGCTCTCCGCAAACACGCGGCTGGGCTCGCGCGGCGTGAGCCGCGTGAATATCAGCAACTTCACGACGGACCTCGGGAGCACGGGGACGTTCAATCCGCTCACCTGGCTCAATCTCAAGACGACGATTGGCGCGCAGTACATCAACGCCTATACCACGCTGGCGAATTCAGGATCGACCCAGCTTGCGGCCGGCGCCCAGACCGTGCAGGCCGGTGCATCGCCGTCGGTGTTCGAGCAGACCGCGGTGCAGAAGACGGTCGGTCTGTTTATCGACCAGGGCGTGGCGTTCCGCGACCGCCTCTTTCTCACGGCAGCGGTGCGGTCTGATCAGAACTCCGCCTTCGGTACTTCCTTCCAGCGCGTCTTCTATCCGAAGTTCAGCGCCTCGTGGCTGGTCTCCGAGGAGGAGTTCTGGCGCGCGCCGTCGTGGGTGACCTCGCTGCGCCTGCGGGGCGCGTACGGCCAGTCGGGCGTACAGCCCGGTCCCACGGACGCGCTGCAGTTCTACACGGCTGGTACCTCCAACATCAACAACGCCGACGTCGCGACCGTCAGCTTCGCCAGCCTCGGAGACCCCAATCTCAAGCCGGAGCGCAGTAGCGAGTTCGAGGGAGGGTTCGAGACGCAACTGTTTCATGGCCGCGTGTCGGTGGACGCGACCGCGTATCGCAAGCGCACCAAGGATGCGCTGATCGCCGCCATCGTGCCGCCCTCGTACGGCATTGTCTCGCGCCAGACCTCCAACCTGGGCGCCGTCCGCAATACGGGATTCGAATTGCAGCTGAACGTCGTTCCAATCGATGCGAAGGCATTCGGGTGGGACCTCGGCCTCCAGGGCTCGCTCAATTCGAACGAGGTGGAGAGCCTCGGCGATACGCCGGCGCAGATTGGCAACGCGTCGCGTGTTGTCGTCGGATATCCCATCGGCGGTTTGTGGGCGCGTCCGATCACCGGCTATCAGGACAAGAACAACGACGGCCTCCTCACGTACAATAAAGATCCGAATCTGAACGAGGTGTTCGTTGGTGACAGTGCGGAGTTTCGCGGCTACGCCACGCCGCGCTATCAAGCGACGCTCACGTCCGGCTGGGAGATGCTCCAGCGCAAACTCCGCCTCCAGACGCTGCTGGATTATCGCGGCGGCAACAAGTGGTTCAACGACACCGAGCGCCTGCGGTGCCAACGCCCGAACTGCCAGGGACGCAACTTCCCCGGCGCGCCGTTCGCGCTGCAAGCGGCGAATATCGCGCGCCTCGAGCATCCGGCGAATACCCTCGATGGATACTTCCAGGACGGCGCGTTTATCCGGTTGCGCGAAGTGTCCCTGCAATACACGCTCTCGCCCTCGGCGGCTGGCCGACTGTTTCGCGGTCGTTCCGCGTCGGCCTCCATTTCGGGTCGCAACCTCGCCCTGTTCACGCATTATCTCGGCACCGATCCAGAAACGGCGTTCAACTTTACCAGCGGTACCGATGTCCCCGCCGACTTCCAGACACTTGCGCCTCCGAGCTACTTCGTCTTCCGCATCAACGTTGGGTACTGAGCCATGACATCCCATTTCCGTTTCCGACGCGCGGCCCGTGCGCGCACCGCTGTCGCCGCGACCTGCACCGCACTCATGCTCGCAGCTTGCGCGAGCGTCACGGACTCGCTGCTCACGGCGGACATTCCCGACATCATTCCGCCCGAGTTGACCAAGAACGCTGAGGGCGCGCTCGGACTCGCCAACGGCACGCTCGACACCTTCCGGAGCATCACCGCTGGGAGCGAAAGCACGTGGCTGTTCGGAGGGCTGCTGGGTGACGAGTGGTCCACCAGCTCCACCTTCCCCCAGAACGACGAGACCGACCAACGGCACGTCCTGGAGAACAACAGCCAGGTGACTGGCATGCTGTACCGGCTCTATCGCACACGGATCCGCGCCGCGGAGGCGATCACGGCCCTCAACACGTATGCGAAGGACAAGCGCGCGTTGATCGCGGAGATGTATTTCGCCAAGGGATTTGCCGAAATGCAGCTGGCGCAGGATTTCTGTAACGGCATTCCCATCAGCACGCTCGTGGAGGGCGTGCCACAGTCAGGCGATTCGCAGACGGGAGATCAGGTGCTGACTCGCGCGGTGGCGTCGTACGACAGCGCGCTGGCTTTCGCCAACGGCACCGATACCGTTTCGGTGCGCATATCCCGTGCGGCGCGCATCGGCAGGGCGCGCGCCCTGGTTGGTCTGGGCCGTTACGCCGACGCGGCGACTGCGGTGAGCGGTATTCCCACGTCATTCTCCTACATCCATACCTTCTCCCTCACGACGGGCTCGAACACAATCTGGGGACAGGGCTTTTCGGCGGCGCGGTATGTGGTGGGCGACAGCCTCGAAGGCAACGCGCGGAATATCTTCGTCAAGAACGCCCTGCCGTTCGTCTCCGCGAAAGATCCGCGACTGCCTGTCACGATACTGACCGGCAATGGACAGGATGGTCAGACGCGCGTGCGGCGCACTACCCTGTATGGCCAGCTGACACCGATCGAAGTGGTGAACGGCCTCGACGCGCGACTGATCGAGGCCGAGGCCGCGCTCGCCGCCAACGACCTGGTGACGTTCCTCTTCACCCTGAACGCCCTCCGCGCCACCCCGCCAAAGCTCGGTGACGTGCAGCCGAGCGGGTTGGCTCCGCTCGTGGATCCTGGAACATCCGCGGCGCGAGTCAGCCTGCTGTTCCGGGAGAAGGCCTTCTGGACATTCAGCCGCGGCCAGCGGCTCGGCGACATGCGCCGGCTCGTGCGCCAATATGGGCGCCCGGTGACCGACGTCTTCCCTGTGGGCATTCACTACAAGGGTGGAGACTACGGCGCCGACGTGAATTTTCCGATCGTCACGGACGAGCGCAACAATCCGAAGTTCAACGGGTGCATCGATCGTAAGGCGTAGCAGGTCGACATAAAAAACACCGGGGGAAGGCATTCGCCTTTCCCCGGTGTTCTTGCGTTGGTGAACACGGGATCCTGTGAGCTTGCCCGCGATCCGATTTCCCGGAAGTGCCTCAATGCACGAGGCGAGTAAGCGCAGCGCCGGCCGGATCTCGCAGCGTGCCTGCGTACGCTGCTCTCTCCCGGCGACGGAGGCTGTCCGGCTCCGCGCGGATTCCAGCCGCGGCGAGCGCGGCACTCAATCCCCGCCACTGTGCGGAGTCGCGGAGCAGGAACACGCGCATGTGCGTCCACGGGACCGCTGTATCCGCCGATTGATACGTCGTGACCGACAGGAAAGCGCCGGTGCGCTGTGCCTCGCGATCGATTGGTTCGGCAACCTCCCGTATGTACCGCGTATAATCGGCGACGCGGTCGGGCTTCGCGCGCCAGAAATACACCTGCGCCATCGTCGCGCTTGCAAGCTCCTCAGGGCCGGGTGCGGGCGCGGAAACCAATCGAGAGCAAGCGACGACGGTGGCGGATGCCATGACGAGAGCGGCTAGGCGTGCGATGCGCATATGATCGGTGGTCGAGGTGAAAGGTGAGTGCTGCGGAGTGGGCGATGGCGTCAGTCTGCCGACCACTGACGAATCAGGAGGCGCGCGGTGCGCAGAGTGGTGGGCACTGGTGACGTCATCGTGTCAGTATATCATCTCGTTCATCTCGTCTGTCTTGTCGCGCTGACAATTCCCCTCCAGCACGGTGAGGCTGCGCCGGCGCCGCCGGCAAGCGGGCCTGCCAAGTCCATTCCGTCCGAGGTTTCGATGTCGCTCTGCATTCGCCGCGCTGGCGTCACGCTCTGTGCCTACATCGTCACCATTGCCAACACGACGTGGGGCCAGCCAGATCCTCTCCCTCATCGGGCCGTTGGCGACTGGCAGCCCAGAGCAGGGGTACAATGCCTCAGCGCGATCGCGCCAACTTGAGCACATCGTTGAGCACTCCTGCCGCCGTGACCCCGACCCCGGCACCTGGTCCCGTGATCACGATGGGATGGTCGCGGTACCGTCGTGTCGTGATCGAAAACTGATTGTCCGTCCCCGTGAGCGTCGCGAGCGGGCTCGAGCTGTCCACTTCCGTGAGACCAACCCGAACGCTCGATGAGGAGACGGTGGCGCGATAGCGCAGCACTCGGCCGCCGACCGCCGCGTCCTCCACGCGCGCGCGCCACAGCGTGTCCAGCTCAGGCAGCCTACATAGAAACTGCTCCGCGCTGACATCGCGTAGCACTGTGGGCACGAGCGACTCGACGTCCACCTGATCGAGATCACCGTCGAATCCGATCAGCCGGCCAAGAATCAGCGCTTTGCGGGCGACGTCCATGCCCGAGAGATCCTCGCGCGGATCAGGCTCCGTGTAGCCCAGCGACATCGCGGTGCGCAATGCGGTGGAGAACGACGTGCCGTGCCCGAGCTCGCCGAACAGATAGCCAAGCGTTCCGGATGGGCATCCCTCGATGCCAATCACATCGTCTCCGGATTCCTGCAGCTTTGCAATGGTATCGATGATCGGCAGTCCGGCACCGACCGTCGCTTCATGCAGCATCCTGCGTCCGTGCCTTTCGGCGGACCGCGCCAGTCCACCGGACATGCCGCGCGCTTCGGCCAGCGGGCGTTTGTTCGCGAGCACGATGTCCATGCCCGCCGCCAGCGCCGCCTCGAGTTCGCCGCCGGTGTTTCCCGCTGTGACGTCGACGAGAATCGGACGCGTGGGCGCGTGCCGGTGCACATGCACGAGCGCCTCGGCGGCGGTGCCATGGACGCCGCACGGCGTCTCGGCCAATCCAACGCCGCGCTCCTTGGCTTGCGCCAGGGTGGCGAGTTCTGACGCGGAGATGCCCCGCGCGTCGAACACGTACCCGGTTCGATCGATGAGGGCGACGACACGTGCGCGCAGGGGGCCGATAACGCTGCCAAGCTGTGTCGCCAGCTCCCGGCCGATACGTCCATAGCCGAGGATCACGACATCCGCCGTCGCGTCGCCGTGGGCGCGCGTCGTTACCCCGTCGGACCGACGGGTCAGGGTCTCGTGCGACGGCGACTCTGATCCAGTGCCCAGTACCTCACGGACGAGCGAGGAGACCTGCGTGCCTTCAGTGAGGAATCCATCGTGTCCGTTCAGTGAGTGCACCTCTCGGTACTCCGCGCTGGCGGCCTCCGTCCATCGACGTACATCGCGCGGGTCGTAGAGGAGGTCGCCCGGGATCCCCACCCCCACGATCCGGCTCTTCACGTTCCGCAGAGCCTCCCGCACCCCGTCACGTGCGCGACCCACGTCGTGCGAATCCATGGCGTCGAGCAGCGTGAGATAGCTCTGCGCATCGAACCGCGCGCGCAGCTTCTCCCCATGACGAGACAGATACTGCGCGACCTCGAAAGTGCCGTCCTCTGCGCGCCGGCGGCCGAACCGGGTGTCCAGCTCGTTGGCCGTGCGATACGTCATCATCGCGATCATCCGCGCCAGCTCGAGTCCCTCATCTCCCCCCATGGCGATGGCGCGTCGCTGCAAATGGCTCCACGCCACCCCGGACGATGGGTGTTCGGCCGGCGCCGCGAGCACGACCACGGCGCGCGCCAGCTCCGGAAAGATGGCGGCGAACTCCAGCGCCACCATGCCGCCGAGCGAGCCGCCGATTGCCAGGGCGACGGAGCGGATGTGCAGCGACGTGACAAGCTGCCCAACCAGCCGAGCCATGTCGCGCGTCGTCACGGCGGGAAACGGAAGGCGCGACGGATCCGAGGGACCCGTCGTGCCGTAACAGGACCCGAGCAGGTTGGTACACAGCACGGCGTACTGCCCGGTGTCGATCGCACGACCAGGACCTGCCACGTCTGACCACCAGTCCCCCACCGCGTCGGCGGAGCCGGTGAGCGCATGAAATACCACGACGAGGTTGTCGCGCTGCGCGTTCAGCGTGCCGTCGAGGTAGTAGGCCTGACGCACATTCTGCAGGACCTCTCCGCTTTCGAGCTCGAACCGGTCGAGGAGCTGCACGCACTGATGACGGACAGTCCCCGACGCGTCCAGCACGACCGCATCGGCGCGCGACTCGTCGGAATGCACGAGCGTGCGCGACGCGGTCACAGGCCCACCGCTCCGCGCAGCGCGACGTCGAGATCATGCTCGAGATCCGCCACGTCCTCGATGCCTACCGAGAGGCGGATCAGATCGTCCGTTACCCCGGCCGCTGTCTTGTCGGCGTCGGTAAGTTGCTGGTGTGTCGTGCTCCACGGATGGATGATCAGGCTCTTCGCGTCGCCCACATTGGCGACCAGCGAGAACAGCTTGGAACCGGCGATGACCTTTTTCGCCGCCACTTCACCACCCAGCACGCCGAAGGTGAGCACGCCGCCGAAGCCGCCGCTCAGGTACTTGGCCGCCGTCGCGTGCGTGGCATGCGAAGTGAGGCCCGGATAGCTCACCCACTTCACCGCGGGATGTCCCTCGAGATACTTCGCGATGCGCAGCGCATTCTGGGCGTGCCGCTCAATGCGAAGCTGCAGCGTCTCCAGCCCCTGCAGGAACAGGAACGAGTTGAAGGGAGAGAGCGCCGCGCCGATGTCACGCAGCAGGAGCACGCGAAGCCGGATGGCGAAGGCGATGTTCGCGCCGCCGAAGTCACCAAAGACGCCCGCGAACGAGAGGCCGTGGTACGCGGGTTCCGGATCGACATAGAAGTCCTTGAACCGTGGCGATGCGGCATAGTCGAACCGGCCGCTGTCGAC
Organism: Gemmatimonadaceae bacterium; assembly: GCA_046589725.1. Taxonomy (GTDB): domain Bacteria; phylum Gemmatimonadota; class Gemmatimonadetes; order Gemmatimonadales; family Gemmatimonadaceae; genus AG11. The sequence goes on along the minus strand of JBKJUW010000054.1, from coordinate 24,399 downwards.
CACCACGCCCCCGATGCTCGTGCCATGACCACCGATCCACTTGGTGGCCGAGTGGACGACGATGTCGGCCCCATGCTCGATGGGACGACTGAGGAACGGCGTGGCGAAGGTGTTGTCCACGATCAGTGGTACGCCCGCTGCATGCGCCACGTCCGCGATCGCGCGGAAGTCGGGCACTTCGAGACCGGGATTGCCGATCGTCTCCACGTAGACGGCCTTTGTCGTGGCATCGATGGCACGCGCGAACGCCTGCGGGTCGTTGACGTCCACAAAGCGCGTGGTGATGCCGAGTCTCGGCAACGTGAACTTGAGCAGCGCGAACGTGCCGCCGTAGAGGGCGGACGACGCGACGATCGAGTCGCCGGCCTGCGCGAGATTCAGGAGTGCAAGCGTCTGCGCTGACTGGCCGCTCGCCGTCGCCACGGCCGCCACTCCGCCCTCGAGGTCGGCGATACGCCGCTCGAACGCATCGGTCGTGGGGTTCATGATGCGTGTGTAGATATTGCCGAACTCCTGGAGGCCGAACAGGCGCGCGGCGTGCTCCGGACTGTCGAAGACGTAGCTCGTTGTGGCGTAGATCGGTACGGCCCGCGCCTTCGTGGAGGCGTCTGGGGACTCTTGCCCCGTATGAATGGCACGCGTCCCCAAGCCCTGCGTATGCTCCTGCTCGACCGTGGTGCTCATGCTGTGGCTCCTGGTAGTGTGAGGAAAAAAGAACACAAAAAACCCGGCTGTCTCGAGAGAGAGGCCGGGTGGGCGTGCCGAAGTGCGTCTCGGTCAGCTCATGCGGTGGTGCGCCATGCACGCCCGCGCCGGTCCGTCTCTCCCTGGGGAGAAACGCACATGCTAATGAGACAGCACATGGGTGCGCGGTGAGTCATGTCGTTCGAGCGGATCGAGTCATGAAACAGAAAAAAGGTCCCGAGGCGACCATCCGCCCGAGACCATCCGGGGCGGTTTAGCAGTTGTTGACGCGGATGCAATCGCCACAAATGGCCGCGGTGCAGAAACACGCTTCATTTTTATAGCATGGGTCCCGTTCTGTCAAGTCATTGGCGGCTCGGCGCATGGTCGCGTGGGACGTCGCCATGCGGCGACCCACGGGGCCAGCTCGCGCACGCCGTTGAACCTCAGTGCATGCTGCAGTGATTGGCCATCGCCAGCTGCATCACCGGGACACCGACTAACGACATGGACGCGCCGCTGGGGAGCTGGCCGGTCGGTGTGAGGACGACGTTGGTGAATCCGCTCTCGAAGAAGCGGAGCTGCGCGGTGATCTCCGCGGTGCCGTCGTCTTTCACCATAAGATGCGCGAGCTTCACGGCGCGCCCGTACGGCGCCGTCATGTTCTCCACCGCGTAGGCGTCGAACATCGCGCCCGCCGGCGCGGCCCGCACTGTCACGTCAACCGCTTCGAGCGGGCCGAGGTCGCGGATGATGGCCTTGGCCTTTGCATTCGGCGCGCCCGACAGTGCGAGCAGGCGCCGTTCGATGCGGAGGCCGACGTTCTGTCGTGTGAGGTTCTCGGTGCCGGGACCGGCCGGAACGGCGTTCGCGACGAATACGAGCGCCTGCGGTGCTTGCCCGGTGGGGATCTGTTTCACGATGCGCTGGGTTGCGACGTCGATCACGGCGACGCTATCGGCATTCTCCTGACCGACATACACGGTCCGATTGTCCGCACTCGGCCAGAGCCCGTGCGGCGCATCGCTTGTGGGGATCGTCGCGATCAGTGACGGCGTGCCGCCGTTACGGCGATATACCTTGACCACGTTCTCGCCGCCGACCGTGATATAGGCGAGCTTGTCGGTCGCCGTCGTCACGAAGTTGACGTGATTCGTCACGGCCCCCGTCTCGACCGAGCCGAGCACGGCGAATGACTGCGCGTCTACGATGACCGTCCTGCCTACGTCCTTCAACGTCACCCATACCTCCTGGCCGTCAGGAGTGGCAGCGAGATTCGGCGAGAACCTGCTCGGCATCGGCACGCGCCGGACCACTGTGTGCGTCGCGGCGTCCACAACGTCGAGCTCCGCGGTCCGTGACGAATTCACGAACGCGTACTTCCCGTCGGGGCGAAAGATGACCATCGCTACGCCATCGGTGGTGACGATGCGCATCGTCTCCTTCACCGCGACGGGGTCGATGACGCTGACATAATTCTCGCCGCGTACGGCGACCCACAGTTCCTTTCCGCTGGGCGAGAACATGCCCTCGTGTGGTGCGCGTCCGACGTACAGCTGCCCACGTACACGATTGGTGGCGGTTTCGATGAGCGTCACTGCATTGGACGTGACGGAAATCGCGTCGAGCAGCGTGCCATTCGGCGAGAAGCCGAGGCCGTGCACGTCGATCTGCTTGTTATAGAGTGCGCCGAGCACGTTCGGGCGTGGCTCACCCAGCGCGATCGTGCCGAGCAGCGTGTTCGTGCCGGCGTCGATCACACTTACCGTGTTGGACGTCTGGTCGGCCGTGTAAATCCGGTCCTTCGACGACGTCGCCGGTGCACCGGGCCGCGCCGGTGCCTGCATGGCGATGCCAGTCATCGGCGAGATACCCGGCATTGCACTGCCAGCGTTGCAGCTCATCGTGGTGGCACCCGCCATTCCGATCCACGCCGCCCAACGTACTGTTCCGCGCATGTTACTCCCTCTCAGCCTACGTATTTGAGATCGCGGCAGGCCGACTGCCCGCAGCGCCTTTCGATGTACCGTGTGCAAACGACCGTTAGTGCGACGTCCCGGCCAATCGGGATCAGACGCCGATCCGCGCTCGAGTTCAGGATGACGAGTTTCAGGGGCGAGGCGATCTCCTGCGTTGATGGGCCCTTGGACTGCAGCCTCGAGTCGCAAGGAAACAGCGAGCACCTCGTGTATGCGGTATGTGTGCCGCAACGCCCCTCATCGCATGGGGTGATTCTCGACGGCGGAAGAGGAGCGGAGCAGGCGGTTGACACTGTTGTCATCGTAAGGGAGCTGACGCGCCTGGATGCTGCGGCGAACTCGGCGGTGCTGCGTACTGGCTGGGCGGCACGCTGTTCGGACTCGGCTGGGCCATCGTGGGCGCGTGCCCGGGCCCGTTGTTCGCCGTGATCGGGGGAGGCTTCACGGTCATGCTTGCAACCTTCGCCAGCGCCCTGACCGGCACGTGGGCGTACGGGGCGGTGCGTCCGCGGTTGCCGCATTGAGCGGGCAACGAAGGCAAACGCCCTGCGCTGTTACAGCAGCACGGCGTGCGGTTCATGGTGTGCCAGAATACCATGACCGGCGCGATGAAAGGCGGTCGTCGGCGCACCTCGGAAGTGCCACCACCTCGCTGCGCACGAGCTGTTCCGGGCGGACATCCCGCTACACTCCTCCCTGATCCGCCGATACTTTACAGCATGCCGAACACCGTCACTCAGCAAGCCGCAAGTGCAGCCAGCGCCACGCGCAGGGAAGCCGCACTGGGTGAATGGCTTCGAGCGCGCGGATGCCTCGCCATCGGCTACAGCGGCGGCGTCGACTCCGCCTATCTCGCCGTCGTGGCTCGCGCGGTGCTCGGCGCGTCGAACGTCCTCGCGATCATCGGGCGCAGTGCGTCGTACCCGGCGGCACAGTGGGAAGCGGCACGGAACGTCGCGGCGTCGTTCGACATACCCGTGCTCGAACTCGACACCGACGAGTTGAACGATCCACGCTACGCGGCGAATCCGTCCAACCGCTGCTATTTCTGCAAGACGGAACTCTGGTCGAAGCTGGTGCCCCTCGCGCGCTCACGTGGCTTCGAGACTGTCGCCGACGGGACGAACGCGGATGACTTATCCGACCATCGGCCGGGTGCGCAGGCGGCGCGTGAGCACGGGGTGACGAGTCCTCTCGCGGACCTCGGGTTCACGAAGGCCGAGATCCGCGAATGCTCCCGGGCGCGCGGCATACCGACGTGGTCGCAGCCGTCATCGCCATGTCTGTCATCGCGCCTGCCGTACGGTACGAGCGTCACGGCAGACCGGCTGCATCAGGTCGAAGTGGCGGAGCGATCGCTGCGCGCGCTGGGCTTCACGAACGATCTCCGGGTACGCTATCACGACGACCTCGCACGCGTGGAACTTTCGCAGGAATCACTCGCCACATGGATGCAGCCTGAGCGATTCGCCGATCTTCGAGCGGCGATGATCGACGCGGGCTTCGCGCGCGTCGCACTCGACATCCGGGGCTTCCGGTCGGGTTCCCTCAACGTGCTGCATGGCGTCGGTGCGGCGTGAGCATCCGTCGCGAAAAGGTGGCGGAACCCTCGCCGTTCGAGCGCGCCCTCGCCGAGCGCGGACTGGTGTGTCGCGTTGAGCCGAGGGCGGGGTTGGCCGTCTTGGTCGCCGATCGCGCGACCATGGCGGCACTCGCGGATCTCGAGGTACGTCGCGCCACGCTTGCCCTCGCGCGGGAGCACGGTTTCTCCCATGTCGCGGTGGAGTTGCGAGACGATGTCGACGGTCAGGGCGTGCGCTGAGTCACGTCGAATCGATAGCGTGACCGTCCCGCGACGCCTGTTCGTTGCGATCGAGCTTGCCCCGCCTCTTCTCGTGAGCCTCGAACACGCCATCGCACCGCTTCGCGCGAGGTCGCCCGACCTTGCGTGGACGGGCAGCGGGCGACGGCACCTCACCATGAAGTTCCTCGGCAGCGTCGAGGACGAGGGCGCAGCGAGTCTCAGCCGCGTGATGGATGACGTCGCGCGCGCGCATCGACCCTTTACCATCCATCTTTCGCGCGTCGGCGCATTCCCCAACTTCCGCAAGGCACGCGTGGTGTGGCTCGGGGTAGAACCGGAACCGAGGCTCGAGCTCCTGCAACACGACCTGGAGGTTGGCGCCGAAGGGATGGGCTTCGAGATCGAGGGTCGCACTTTTCGACCGCACGTCACGCTCGCGCGGGTCGAGGGAGTGGTCGACGTCGAGCACATGCGCACGCTCGCGCGCGCCGCGCGCACGGTAGACTTCACGGCATCCGTGGACGTCGCGGAGATGACGTTGTTCGAGAGTACGCTCGCGCCGACTGGCGCACGCTACCGCCGCATCCATGCGGCGACACTGGGAGGATGCTGACCGATGGGATGTATCGCACGGCTGGGATGTCTCATGGTGTTGTGCATTGCCGCCCTCGTGGGCTGGATCACGCGCGACCGCTGGATGTCGAAGGTGCCTGGCGCGCCCGCAGCGAGCGTGGCGACTACGCCGGTGTGGCAGCCGCTCACCCCAGCGGCAGGCGAGAGGGGCAAGCGGGCGATCGAAGCGATGCAATCGCCCGGCGGGCCGGTGTTCGCCAACCTCACGGCCGCGGAGATCGGATCATACGTCTTTCAGGTGGTCGGGAAGACGCTGCCGTCGTCGTCCGACAGCGTGCGGGCGGCAGTCATTGGCGACGCACTCTACGTCAGCGCGATCGTCCCGGTGAAGGACCTCGCTGGCACGGGAGCCCTCGGCCCGCTCGGCGGGCTGCTCAACGACCGCGAGAAGATCACCATAGGCGGTGGCTTCCGTGTCGTGCGACCCGGGCTCAGCGAGTTCCAGGTGCGTGAGATCAAGATCCGCGACTTCAAGGTGCCGAGTGGCGCGTTGCCGCGCCTCGTGCAGCAGATCTCGCGGGGAAATCGTCCTGAGGGCATTGCGCCCAACGCCCTGCCGGTTCCGACACCCAAGAGCCTCGCCGATGTGCGCATCGCGAACGGCAAGGTGACGATCTACAAGACGACGGGCCAGGCGCCGTGATTCGCAAGATCCTCATCGTCGACGACGAACAGGGGATCCGCGCCGCACTCGGCCAGCTCCTCGAGTTCGAGGGTTACGAGGTGCACACGGCGGCGAACGCGGTGGATGCCCTCTCGGAGTATGCGAAGTTACGTCCGCACCTCGTCTTCATGGACGTCAAGATGGCGGGCATCGACGGACTCGAGGCGCTGCGCAAGCTGCGGGAGCAGGATCCGCATGCGGTCGTCGTGATGATCAGCGGACACGCGACCATCCAGACGGCGGTCGAGGCGACGCAGCACGGAGCGTACGACATCCTGGAGAAGCCGCTCGACACCGATCGCATCCTGGTGACGCTCCGGAACGCGCTGTCGCACCTTGATCTCCAGGAAGAGAACGAGCGCCTGCGGGACACCGTGTATTCCCGTTTCGAGATCGTGGGCAACTCGTATGGAATTCGCGCCGTGACGGAGAAGATTGCGCTCGTCGCGAAGACGCCGGCGCGGGTGCTGATCACGGGCGAGAATGGCACGGGGAAGGAGCTCGTCGCGCGCGCGGTGCACACGCAGTCAACGCGAGCGAAGGGTCCGTTCGTGGAGGTGAACTGCGCGGCGATCCCGGGTGAGCTGATCGAGAGTGAGCTGTTCGGGCACATGAAGGGCTCGTTCACCGGCGCCGTGGCGGATCGCGCCGGCAAGTTCGAGCAGGCGGACGGCGGCACGCTCTTTCTCGACGAGATTGGCGACATGAGCCTCGCTGCGCAGGCCAAGGTGCTGCGCGTGCTTCAGGACGGCGTCGTCACGCGCATCGGCGGCGCGAAGCCGGTGCAGGTCGACGTGCGCGTGCTCGCCGCCACGAACAAGGTCGTCGAGGAGGAGATCACCGCGGGACGCTTCCGCGAGGACCTCTACTATCGCCTCAACGTCGTGCCGATTCACGTGCCGCCGCTGCGCGAGCGTCGAGAGGACATCCCCTCGCTCATCGGGCATTTCGTGGCTCAGCTGTCGACGGCTGGCGGCCTTGCGCCCCGTGCCATCGGCGACGACGCGATCCGCAGGCTGCAGCAGCTCGACTGGCCGGGCAATGTGCGCGAGCTTCGCAACACGATCGAGCGCCTGCTCATCCTGTCGACAGGGAATCGCGTGACCTCGGATGATGTCGAGCGACTGGCGGGCCGGCGCTCAGACGTCGCCGCGGGTGGGCTCGGCTCACTGCTCGACGTTGCCACGTTTGACGAATTCAAGCACGCCGCCGAGCGTACATATCTGCTGGCGAAGCTGCGGGCGTTCGACTGGAACGTCAGCGAGACGGCCCGCGCACTCGAGATGCCGCGATCGAATCTGTACAAGAAGATCGAACGTTATGCTTTGAGCAGGGAGGGCGGTGCGGGTGTCGTGCCCGCTGGTGCGCTTGGCCCTGATGACGACGACGACGGCTGAGCAGGCGCAGCGTCAGCGATCAACCGTGAGGGAGCCAGAAACGCATGACTGATTGGGACGCAGAGCTCAAGAAGATCGACAAGCAACTGGAGTCGATGTCGGATTCCGCGCTGATACCGGCACCCGGCAAGTCGGCGCCTCCAGCGGCGAAGGCGGCGGTGGTCGCCGAGCGGGCTTCGACGCGCACGTGGCCGGCGCTGCTGCGGCTCGCGCTGGCGACCGCGCTGGCCGTTGGTATCCTCTTCTGGCCGTATCCGTCGCGATGCGGAGTGGGGCTGGCGGGGTATCTCGTCGCCGTGGGCGGAGTGACGGTCGCGGGACTGTGGAGCAGCGTGTGGACGTGGCGCCACCGCACCGCCCGGGCTCATGTGCTCTCGCTGCTCCTCGTGATCTGGGGCATCGTGCTCGGCGCAATGGAGATTCTGCCGCGGAGTGGATACGCACGGGCTGATGCGTCACGACCGGTGGGGTGGGTCTGTAGTGCGGCGCCGGCCCCGGCGACCGCACCGACCATCGCGGCGCCGGTTCGTCAACCGTGAGGTATCGCGCGCCGTGCCTGCTGCGATTCGGCGCGACAACGGTTGGGTCCGTGATGCTTTCATCACTTCATGCGACAGCTGCACTCGCGCAGGGCGCGGGAAGCGACTGGAGTGCCTACGGGCACGACGCGCTCGGGTCGCGCTACTCCACGCTGGCGCAGATCACGCGCGACAATGTCGCCACGCTTGCGTCCGCATGGACCTACCGCACTGGTGAGAGCGACGCCAAAACACGGCAACCGCTGAAGTTCGAGGCCACACCTCTGATGGTCGACGGCACATTGTATCTCTCGACGCCGCTCGGCAAGGTGATCGCCCTCGATCCCGCGACCGGAACATCGCGGTGGACGTTCGACGCGAAGGCGGACCCCATGGGCGACTGGGGCGACTTCGCGAATCGCGGCGTGTCCACGTGGATCGATGCGAAGACGCCGGCACGCCGCGCCTGCCATCGCCGGATCTATGTGGGCACGGTCGACGCGCGCCTCATCGCGCTCGACGCGCGCACCGGCGCCGTCTGCCGCGGCTTCGGCGAGAACGGCACCGTGCACCTGCGAAAGGGGCTGAGAAACTCGCCCTACTACGTGGAGGAGTATGCGCTGACGTCGCCGCCAGCCATCATCAACGGCACGATCGTCACGGGCTCGGCCATCGCCGACAACGGTCGTACGAATGCCGCCAGCGGCGAAGTACGTGCCTACGACGCGCGCACCGGCGCCCTGAGGTGGAGCTGGGATCCCGTTCCGCGGGATTCGACCGATGCGGCGTGGAACTCGTGGCGCGGCGCCATGGCGCACACCACCGGCGCAGCCAACGCGTGGTCGGTGATCGCGGCGGATTCAGCGCGCGACATGGTGTTCGTGCCGACCGGAAGCGCGAGCCCGGACTATTACGGCGGCGAGCGCATCGGCGACAATCGCTACGCGAATTCCGTCGTGGCGCTCCGCGCATCGACCGGGAAAGTAGTGTGGAGCTTTCAGGCCGTGCATCACGACCTCTGGGACTACGACGTCGCGTCGCCACCCGCGCTCGTGACGCTCACGCGGGGAGGCGCGAAGGCGGACGTGGTGCTCCAGGCCACGAAGTCCGGGCAGCTCTTCGTGCTGAATCGAGACACAGGCGTTCCGGTGTTTCCAGTTGAGGAGCGACCGGTGCCCGCCAGCACGATCTACGGCGAGCGTGCGTCTCCGACGCAACCGTTCAACACCGTGATCCCACCATTGAGTCCGCTGTCTGTTGACACCGCGAAGGTGTTTGGGTTGACGCCCGCATCACACGAGGCATGCATGGCGCAGCTTCGTTCGCTGCGCGATGACGGTCCATTCACGCCGCCGAGTCTGCAGGGCACGCTCGTGATGCCGAGCAATGTTGGGGGCGCCCACTGGGGAGGACTCACGTTCGATCCAGTCCGACAGATTGCCGTGGTGCCGGTGAACACCCTTGCCGCCTATGTGCAGCTCATCCGCCTCGATGAGTTGGATACCGCGCAGGTGCGGACGAACCAGTCGCGCCTCGGTGACCAGTACACTCGCATGCACGGCACCCCCTACGTGATGCGTCGACGGATGCTGTTGTCACCGGAGCGCACGCCCTGCGTTCCGCCTCCCTTCGGCGCGCTGGTGGCAATCGATCTCGCGTCCGGCGCAAAGGCGTGGAGCGTTCCGTTGGGCGACCCGGCGAACCTGATGCCGGGCGCACCCCCTACGCCAACGCCCCTCGGCCTTCCCAATCTCGGCGGTCCGATCGCGACCGCAGGTGGCGTTGTGTTCATCGGGGCGACGGTGGACCACCTGCTGCGCGCGTTCGACATTGCGACGGGTCGGCAATTGTGGCAAGGCGCGCTACCTGGTGGAGCGCGTGCTACGCCGATGACGTATGCCGTCAATGGGCGGCAGTACGTCGTCGTCTGCGTCGGGGGAAGCGAGGATTGGGGGAAAGGCGATTACGTAGTTGCATTCGCACTACCGCGCTAAACCGGAAAAGTCTGAGAGCGGAACAACTCCAGAACCTGGTATTCGGCATTCTGAACCAAGCACGAAGTACCACTGCCTCTTAACCAGGAAGACGATTGCCTTCCCGGCACCAACGAACTTCCAACGGTTCAGTGGTACTCGTACTTTGTGTACAGGGTACCGACTACTACGGGTCTGGCGTGGGGCCTTGCCGCAGTTCTCCGCTCGCTCGTCGCCGCGGCGCTGCACCGCACAACCACTGTCGCGCATCCGCCTGCGTGACGTTCCCACCACACAGTGGAATGGCCACCCGTGCTCCCGTCCACCGATCCGGCAACTCCAGGAGTGCCGCCAGGCCGACAACACCCGCGGGCTCGATGACCAGGCCCAGGTGCCCGTGCACCAGCCGCATCGCGCGTACGATCGATTTCTCGCTGACCGACACCACCTCGTCGATCGTGTTGCGCATCGATTCGACCGCGAAGAGGACCGGCTCGCGAACGGCTATGCCGTCTGCGATCGTCTCGGCCTTGTCGGTGGAAACAGGCGCCCGAGCGACAAACGACAACCGCATCGACGGCGCGTTGGCCGCGACAACCGCAACCACGCGCGTGTTCGGCTCCGCATGTCTGCACCAGGTGCCGATGCCGGTCGCGAGGGCGCCGTTGCCGAGCGGCACCAGCATCACGTCGGGCATCGCACCTTTCTCGCTGATCTCGAGCGCGATCGTCCCGGCGCCTTCGGCGATCTCGGGTAGCGCGCCGTCCTCCACGTAATACGCTTCGGACGAAGCGGCGAATCGTCGCGCGGCTTGCTTCGCGGCGTCGAAGTCCGCGCCGGTCAGGCGCACCTCGGCGCCGAGCGCGCGCATCGCCTCGACCTTCAGCGGATTCGCGCGTCGAGCGGCAAAGACGACGACACTCCGGCCGCGCCGGACGGCCGCCCGAGTGAGTCCCTGCCCGAAATTCCCGGCAGACGCACAAACGAGGGGTCGATCGTCGTGCAGATTTGCCAGCAGCAGCTCGGTGCCACGCCCCTTGAACGACCGGATGGGATTGAGCGTCTCCACCTTGAACATCAACTCCGCGCCGAGCGCGGCGTCGAGCGACGTTCCGCGCAGGAGGGGCGTGTGGAGAAAGACCGGGTCGATGACGCTCATCGCCGCGGCGATGCTGGAGGCGGAGATGGGGCGCACGACCGGAATGTGAGGGAGTGGACGTTGGAAAAGCGAATGCCCGGGACCGAGCGATCGCCTGTGGCCGGTCGCCTTTGGTGTGCGATGGCGCCGCTGGCCAGCCCTTGACGATGGCGGCAGTTTGGCCGATCCCGCCGAGCACTTAGTTTCCAGCATGACCAAGACCTTCCAGAATTTCATCGCCGGCCAGTGGACTGCTCCGGAGTCCGGCGCCTATTTCGAGAATCGCAATCCGGCCGACGACCGAGACCTGATCGGGCAGTTTCCACTGTCCAACCACCTCGACGTCGATGCTGCCGTGCAGTCCGCGAAGCGCGGGTTCGCGCTATGGCGTGCTACTCCGGCGCCCGCGCGCGGTGACGTGCTCCGGCGCATGGGCGACCTGCTCACGCAGCGCAAGGAAGAGATCGCGGACATGATGACCCGCGAGATGGGCAAGCCGCTGACGGAAACGCGCGGCGACGTCCAGGAAGGCATCGACACCGCGTACTACGCGGCCACCATGGGGCGCCAGCTATCCGGCCGTACGGTGCCGAGCGAAATGCCGAACAAGTGGGCGATGAGCTTTCGTCGCCCCATTGGCGTCGCGGGCATCATCGCGCCGTTCAACTTTCCCATGGCCATCCCGACGTGGAAGATGTTTCCTGCCCTGGTGTGCGGGAACGCGTGCGTCTTCAAGCCGAGCGAGGACGTGCCCCACACGGGCCACACGCTCGTGGAAATCATGCTCGAGGCGGGCCTGCCCCCCGAGGTCATCCAGCTCGTTCACGGACTCGGCAACGACGTCGGCGCGCCGTTGGTAGAGCATCCGGACGTCGCAGTCATCTCGTTTACCGGTTCAACGGCGACGGGCAGTCAGGTTGGCGAAACCTGTGGGCGGCTCCACAAGCGCCTGTCGCTGGAGATGGGCGGCAAGAACGCGATGATCGTGATGGACGACGCCGACCTCGACCTCGCCCTCGACGGCGTGCTCTGGGGCGCATTCGGCACCACGGGGCAGCGCTGCACCGCGACGAGCCGCCTCATCCTCCAGACGGGCATCCACGACCACTTCCTCGGCAGCCTGGTCGACCGCGCGCGCGGGATGACGCTCGGCGATGGGCGGAAGAAGGGAACCGATGTCGGCCCGCTGATCCATGAGGCGTCGCGCAAGAAGGTCGAGCGCTACATCGACATCGGGCAGGAGGACGGCGCCGACTTGCTGTGCGGCGGCCGCCGACCAGAGGGTGGCAAGTACGAGCACGGATACTTCTTCGAGCCGACGATCTTTGCACGCGTGGAGCAGGGCATGCACATCGAGCAGGAGGAGATTTTCGGGCCGGTGTTGAGCGTGATTCGTGTCAGCGACGCCGACGAGGCCTTCCGGGTGAACAACGGCGTGAAGTACGGCCTCTCGTCGTCGCTGTACACCCGGGATGTGAACCTCGCCTTCCGTGCCTTCACGGAGCTCGACAATGGCATTACCTACATCAACGCGCCAACCATCGGCGCGGAGGCCCACCTGCCGTTCGGCGGAGTAAAGCAGACGGGGAACGGGCACCGCGAGGGCGGCTGGGAAGTCTACGAGTTCTACTCGGAGACGAAGGTCGGCTACTGCGATTTCTCGGGCGCCCTGCAGCGGGCCCAGATCGACAACTATCTGGGAACGCCGGACTGACGAACGGCATCCGCTTGCTGCACACCGGGGACCGGACTTAATTGCAGGGTGGCCATGCCTGAAGCGACCGACTCGATCCTTCCACCGCGCTCCATCACGCCGGAGCGCAAGATGGAAGCATTGCAGCACGTCAACAAACGACGTGCGAGCTTCGGCTTCTTCTGGGAGTGGGCCAAGATTTTCACGGTGTCGGTGACGCTCTTCTTCGTCCTGCGGACCTTCATCGTCGAAGCGTTCAAGATTCCCAGCGGAAGCATGGAGCGCACGCTGCTCATCGGCGATTTCCTGCTGGTGAACAAGGTGGTGTATGGCGCCGAGATCCCGATGACCGGCCGGCGGTTGCCGGCGTTGCGGCAGCCGACGCGGGGTGACGTCATCGTTTTCGAGTGGCCCAAGGACCGCACGAAGAATTTCGTCAAGCGCCTGGTCGGACTTGCCGGTGACACGCTCGCGATGCGCGACGCGGTGCTCATCCGCAATGGCATCGCCCTCTCGGAGCCATACGTCTCGCACTCGGATCCCGAAGCCGATCCGGTCTGGGAGGAATTCCGCTGGCAGAGTGATTTTCTGGTGCGCTCGGCGAACGCAGCCGTGACCTACCACCCGTCGCGAAACAACTGGGGCCCCCTGGTCGTCCCTGGTGGACACTACTTCGTCCTCGGTGACAATCGCGACAACTCCCTCGACAGCCGCTACTGGGGTTTCGTCCCCGACTCGCTGCTCCGCGGACGTCCCGAGGTCGTGTACTTCAGCTTCGCCCCCGACTCCACCCACGAATTCGCCTGGCTGACGCACGTCCGATGGATGCGTCTGGGCGAGCGCGTACATTGAATCTGCCCCGCCGACTAACCGACCACCGCTGGTCGTAAACTTTTCACCCGCCGCGATCACGTCCCCCACGTGCGGCGGGCCGCCGTTCCCCGGAATCGCAGCATGGCTACCACTCCGAACAGCAAGAAGTCGTCGTTCGAAGAGGGATCGCTGGACCAGTACCTGCGCGACATCAGCATCTATCCGCTCATCACGCGGGAAGATGAAGTCGCCCTTGCGCAGAAGATCCGGGTCGGAGACCAGGAAGCGCTCGACAAGCTCGTGCGCTCGAACCTTCGCTTCGTCGTCAGCGTCGCGAAAAAGTATCAGAACCAGGGCGTGTCGCTGTCGGACCTGATCAACGAGGGCAACCTCGGGCTCATCCGCGCGGCGCACAAGTTCGACGAGACCAAGGGCATCAAGTTCATCTCCTACGCCGTGTGGTGGATCCGGCAGGCGATCCTTCAGGCGCTGGCCGAGCAGAGTCGTATCGTCCGCGTGCCGTTGAACCGGGCCGGGACGCTGCACCGGATTGGCAAGCGCGCCAGCTTCCTGCTCCAGGAGCTTGGCCGCGAGGCGACTCATGCGGAGATCGCGGAGGGGATGGACATCACCGAAGAGGAAGTCGCGAAGACGATGTCGATCTCGCAGACGCACCTCTCGCTCGATGCGCCGATGACGCCCGGTGAAGACAACCGGCTGCTCGACTACCTGCCGGACAACATGAATCCGACGCCGGACGAACTGACGTTCGAGAAGGCGCTGACGGAGTCGATCGACGAGGCGCTGGCGCACCTCAAGGAACGCGAGTCGAAGATCCTGCGGCTGTACTTCGGACTCGGCAACGGCGAAGAGCCGATGACGCTCGAACAGATCGGCGCGCTGCTCGGCATCACGCGCGAGCGCGTGCGACAGATCAAGGAGAAGGCATTGTCGCGACTCCGCCACGTGTCGCGAGCGAGGGCGCTGGAGAGTTACCTGGGGTGACTGGCACGGCGATGTCGATCGTGCTGGCCCTTCTGCTCGTCGCCGCTCTTTGGCAGCTTCGCCAGTACCGCGCAAAGTTCGAGCAGACCGGACTGTTGCGCCCGTGGCCCATCGCGAAGGTACCAGCCGGCGAGATTGATCCTTCGCTTGCGCCGGGGGAGCTCGGGCCGCCCGTCGGCGCGGAGACGGTATTCCTCCCGGAGCTCAATGTCCTCGGTGGCATCGGCGATTTCGAGACGTGGGTGCTCAGCGCCGTCGCGAAGCAGTCGATGTGCATCTTCGAGTTCGGGACGTGCACCGGGAAGACGACGTACCTGCTTGCCCGGAATGCTCCCGACGCGGCGGAGGTGACGACGTTGACTCTTCCGCCCGATCAGCGCGAGACGTACGTCGACGGGGCCGGCGACGCGCGTGGCGATCGGATCGCGGCGCTCAAGGAATCGGCATTCAGCTCCTTCTACTACCAAGGGACAGCGGTCGAGGGGCGCGTGACGCAGCTGTTCGCCGACAGCAAGATGTTCGACGAGACGCCCTACCTGCGAAAGTGCGACCTGATCTTCATCGATGGCGCGCACGCGGCATCGTATGTGGAGAGCGACAGCCGGAAGGCGCTGCGCATGGTGAAACCGGGTGGATTGATCTTCTGGCACGACTACCGCGGCCCGTCGCGCAGCCCGGGCGTGTACCGCACGCTCAACCTGCTCGCGAAGGAATGGCCGCTGCGACACGTCGCCAAGACGTCGCTGGTAGTCATGCGCGCGGCACCTGCCTCGTCTGCTGGGAGTGCCTGAGTTGTCGGTCGTGCAGCAATTGGGGAGCGCTTGGCTCGCCCTTCGACGGACACTTCGGCCGCTACCGAAAATTCATGCGGAAACTCTTCACTCGAGTGACGTCGCGCTGTACGCGCTACCAACGCGGCGCGAGTCGACCTCACGCCTCGCGTTCCCCGGCGGTCCTGCGTTCGACCGTCCCGCACATCTGGTCTCGAGCCTCTGCACCGCGGAACAACTCGACTCCGCCGCTTTTCGATACTGGCTCGGCGAGATTGGTGAGGTATGGCGCTACCATCGCAAACAATGGGAGTTCGGATATCTCATGCAGGCGCTGCACGAGCGCGGTTGTCTCGCCACTGCCAAACGCGGACTCGGTTTCGCGGTCGGACAGGAGGCACTACCGTCCTACTTCGCTGCGCAGGGGTGCACTATCGTGGCGACCGACCTTGGGGCGACGGACAGCCGAGCTGCCGGTTGGGCCGAGAGTGGCGAGTGGTCCAGCACCGTTGATGTGCTGAATCGTCGCGGCCTCTGCGATCCGACGCTGTTCAGGGAGCGGGTGACATTCCGGCCGGTCGACATGAATTCCATCCCGGGAGACCTCACCGGCTTCGACTTCACCTGGTCGTCATGCTCCTTCGAGCATTGCGGCTCCATCGAACTCGGCATGCAGTTCGTGCTGCGACAGATGGACTGCCTGAAGCCGGGCGGCGTCGCCGTGCATACCACGGAGTTCAACCTCACGTCGAACACCTCGACGGTGACCAAGGGGCGCACGGTGCTCTTCCGTCGCGCCGACATCGAGGAGCTGGTGCACCGACTTCGCGCGGAGGGACATGCGGTAGAGCCCCTCGACCTCACGATCGGCACTCATCCACTCGACTGGTTCGTGGATCAACGGCCCTACACGGCCGACAAGCACTTGCGCAAGCGACAGGGGCGGTACGCGGCGACGTCAATCGGGTTGATCATCAGGAAATCGTTGGCATGATTCGGGGCGACGATTCAGCGATTCAGCGTTTCAGTTGACCGGGAAACAGGGCTCTTCGAACGGTGCTAGCTTGAGGAAAGCTGAAACGCTGAAACGCTGAATCCTTCGTTACCGACTACACCACCAGCCCAATGGCCACCACCGCCTCATTCGACGTCACCACCGGTGTCGACCTCCAGGAAGTCGACAACGCCATCAACCAGGCACAGAAGGAGGTCGTGCAGCGCTACGACTTCAAGGGCTCGAAGGCCACGATCGACTTCAAGCGCGCCGAAAACCTGATCGCGCTCGTGGCTGACAGCGATTTCCAGATGACGGCGCTCTTTGACATCGTGCAGACGAAGCTGATCAAGCGCGGTGTCCCGGTGAAGAATCTGGACATCGGCGAGATCAAGCAGGCCGCCGGCGACACAGTGCGTCGCGACGTGAAGCTCAAGATGGAGCTCGATCCCGAGACCGCGAAAAAGGTGGCGGCCGCGATCAAGGACGCGAAGCTGAAGAAGGTGCAGGCCTCAATCCAGGGCGAGCAGGTACGCATAACCGGACCGTCGCGCGATGACCTGCAGGAAGCAATTGCGCTTCTCAAGTCGAAGGATTTCGGCGTACAGCTCCAGTTCGGAAACTACCGGTAATTGTCTACGGGTCGGCTTAACACGGCCAACGTGGTGCCAGCGACTTGCCGAAGTCCACTGAACCGCGGGTCGCTGCGTTGCAGCTCATTCAAGGCCTGCGTGACGCCGCCCCAGACCGAGTAGTCATGCCACACGATGTCGCCGCCTCGATCGCCGAGCATCTTCATTGCATTGAGCGAGTCGCTCACGACATATTCGTACTCGTGCGAACCGTCCACGAAAACGAGCTCGGACGGGTACGGGCCGAAATCAAACGTGGCGGAATCGCCGAAGAGCTGTCGCACCTTGCCGGCAACTTCTGTCGAATGAACACGCGAACCCGACACCGGCTTCTCCACGAAAACGCGCTCCCGAGTCGCTATGCGCATGGCGGTAGCGGCCCCTGCAGGCAGGTCAAGGGTATGAACCATCGCGTCATCGGGGGCGTTCGCGGCGAGCGCGAGTGTCGTTCGCCCGTCGAAGGTGCCGATCTCGAAGATGCGTCGCGCCTCCCGTGCTCTGACAAGCTGGGCCAGGAAAACAAGCTCACGTGTCGAGACGTTCCCGGAAACAGCATCAGCCTGCCGAAGAATCACGGGGAGAGATTCATCCACGATGCTGGTCGGCGCGACGACGGGCAGTGTGGGCGCACATTCCACGAATCCAAGCTCGCCGGCAATCTGCCAGAGCAAGGTGCGATTTGCGCGCGAAGGCAATCCTGCCGTAACCGCATACGCAAGGCGCGGTACCGTGTACAGGTAGCGAGCAATAAAAATGCGGAGCCTGCCGTATTGGGGCATTACGTCGAAAGCAGGTGGAGGGAAGACGAGTAACCTAATGCTCGTTGGCGGCTCGCAAAGCGGATGCTGCCACATGAGACTCTTGGCATCATGTTCACCCAAGCCTAGCCGCCGGGTGATGACCCTCGGGAGCACCTGCTCCGCCCCGCTGGCCCGCGCTCGCCCTCGGCGATACGTTCGCCATGACGGCGAGGCCCGGCAGTGGTCGTTCCGCATAACGAGACACCGAGGACACGGCGATGGAAGAGATTCAGGTCTCCGGAGCGAAGCTCAAGGCGACATTGAAGGCGCTCATCCGCGAGGGCAACGTGCGGCGCATCGTCCTGCGCAACGGCGAGGGGCGCACGCTGCTCGATATGCCAATCGCCGCCGGCATCGCCGGTGCAGTGCTGCTGCCGTTCTGGGTGGCAGTGGGCGCCGTCGTCGCGCTCGCAACGGACTTCACGATCCTCGTGGAGCGTGATCCCGACCTCCTCGCGAAATAGGCGCCCACATGAAGCCTGTCCTTCTCGCCCCCCTCCTCTTCGTCGCGGCCGTGTCGCTTCCCGCGCAGGCGCCGCCGCGGCAGACGGAGTCCGATGCATATACCCGTTACGAGCTGCTCGCGCCCGGGTCGGCGAAGTTCCGCATCACCTATGAAGTGACCGCCAGCACCGCGGGTGCGACGTACTACTTCAACCCCATTCGCAAAGGCAGCGTCGCTACGGACGAAAGTGTGAGCGACCGCGCGACGGGCAAGCCGCTGGCCTTCGACGTCGTGGGCGCGGCCGAGGCGCGCGCCGGCGGCGTGCGGAACAACGATACGACCCAGACCTACATCCGGGTGCAGCTCTCGCGCCCCGTTCCGGCCGACGTCGGCGAAGCGCGCGTGCTCATTCTCAAGACATACCAGGACTCCCTTAGCTACTTCACTCGCGGCGACACTCTCGTCTTCACGCGGCCGCTCGGCATCCGTCGCAATGCGGTGCTCCTGCCGCAGGGCTACGAGCTGGTGTCATCGACCTTTCCGGCGCAGGTCCTCCAGGAACCGGACGGCCGCGTGGGCATCAGCTTCTGGAACGAGACGCCGTCCGAGGCGGCGGTGACGATGCGCGCGGTGCCCGCGCGCGGCATGACGCCGACGCGATCGAGCGTGGCAGCGCGGCTCGACGAGCGCGCGCACCAGAATCGTGAGATCGTCTACTTCCTGCGCCAGCCCGAGACGGGCGCCTTCGATCTTTATCACGACTACACCGAGTCGCGCCCCGGCACGAGCACGTACCTCAACGTCGTTCGCGCTGGCAGCACCGTCTCGGCGCCGCGCGCGGTCAATCTCGACACCGGCGAGCCACTCGCGTTTGAAACGCTGAAGGGCGATGCCATCACGCGTGCAAAGCTCGACGTGAAGGACGTCAGCCCGCAGACGGAGGTGGTGGTCTTCCGCTTTCCGGCCGTGCAGGCCGGCACGTCGCTGCGGCTGCGTATGTACGAGACGTACACCGACACGGCGCGGTATCGGCTCGCCGGCAACGAACTGGTGTGGGACCGGAGCTTCGGACGTCCATCGAATGCCGTGGTGCTTCCGGCGGGCTGGATGCTCACCAACAGCTCCATCCCCGCGGCCGTGAGCACGCTGCCAGACGGGCGCGTACGGCTCGACTTCATCAATCCCCGCCCCGATGAAATTGCCACGCTGATCACAGCAAGGCGGCGGGCGCCGTAGCTTGAGGAACGGTGCGCCGTCGACGTGCACGTTGACGACGCCAGCGTCCTAATGCGTGTCGATCACTCGCTCGGCGCGCGCGACGTTCCTGCAGGCAGAGTTGCGAGTCTTCAACAACGCAACCGTCTGTGCACCCACCGCCCGTAGTGCCCGTCGCTCGCCAGCGTTCCAGCTTCTCCACGCGGCGTCCTCCTCGCTGCGCTGCGCTGCGGATGCTGAAGGCCCCCATCGACGCAGCAGATTGCGCGTCGCGGCGCAGCGGGCGCCGTCCTCCTCCGAACGAGCGAGTGAGCCGGCGGGAGCATGTGGCCGAGCCAGCGTGACGCGGAGCGCAGTCTCCACCGCCTCTCCGCTGAGCTCACTCATGTGACGCACGTCCGCGCCGAGCGGCTCCGCCGTCTGGTGCGCGCGGGTCTCGTTATAGCGCGCCACGATCGCGTCGGGCGCAGCGACATTGAGTGCGATTAGCACGGCGAATGCCGACAACGCTGTCCCTGCGATGAACGCTCGGCCGCGATCGCGGAGCACCGTCAGTGCGAGCCAGCCCAGCACCGCGATCAGCCACGCCATGAAGACGAGTGGGTAGAAGCGGTCGACCGTCAGTCCGTAAAAGTGCACGTAGAGCTGCATGCGTCCCGCCGCTGAGACGATGATGCCGCCCAGGAGGACGAGGAGGGGCAGGGATAGCACCGTATGCCGCCGGGCAGACTCTCGGCCGGGGATCAACGCCGCCCTGGTGAAGACTAGGAGCGGCACCACCAGCGCGACCACCCAGACCACCTCGAAGAAGCCATGGCGCGCATACTCTGCCGCCGTGAGGCCCGTCCGGGCTCTCAGGAAAGCCTCGCCGCCGAACAACCAGCCGAGCTGCGCGACCATGAAGGTGGCGAACAAGACATTGAGGACGCCGAGCGATGCCGAGAGATCCTGCACGCTGAGCGTCAGTGGGAGACGATGTGGAGCACGTGCCGAACCTACGGACGATCCGAGTGCCGCATTGGCCCACCCGCTGAGCAGCCACGCACACCATCCGGCAACGAACACGTGACTGAGGACGATGCCAGGACTGAAGTCCGGTATCTGGATGAGGCTCGCGAAGATCGGGTCGGCGCTGCGCAACAGCGAGCCAAACACCACGAGCACGCTGATCGCCAGCAAAGCTGACCGAATGGTGCGACGGCTTTGCGACTCCCAGGCCGCCTGAGCCTTCGGGTCGTGGATGGCGTGCGCAAGATTGGGGATGATGCCCCACGCGATCGCACGAAGCGCCGCGAGCCCCGCCCAGATCGTATCGCGGAACCGCTCGGCAAAGAGTGACGCTCGCGGATTGCCCAGCGCAATCGCTGCCATGCCGAGCGCACCGCCGGTCGCGAGGACATCGAGGAATTGCAGCATCCCGGAATCGCGCCAGGCAAGTCCGCAGGCTGACACGAACGCGACCAGCAGCCAGGCGGCCGATTCCGTTGGCACCTCGCGGTGCGCACGCCACGTGAGTGAGATAAACGCGAGGGCAGCAATGGCGATCCAGATCGGGAATCCGGCGCCGACCGGGCCAGCGCGGAGGAGCAGGTCGGCAGCGATGCCGGCGATGAGTGCGTGGCCAATGGCACGCGGCGCGATCTGGGCGCTCGACTCGGCGCGGGTGTCGTCGCGGATCGTCGATGAATGGAGGGCGGAGGAAGTAGGCGTGGTCATGGAAAGAACTTTATAATACAAAGTGCATTGACGCAAGCGTAGTCTCCGGACACGGACGCACCGAAGCTGGGTCGCTGTGCGTAAGTCGCGCACAGCACTATATTTACGATCCTTTCGCAAGGGTTCGGCCGAGCTTCAGGCGCCGACCGTCACGCCCCTTCGCCACGCATGAAACTCGGCTTCATCACACTCGGCTGCGACAAGAACACCGTCGACAGCGAACGCTATCTCGCCCAGCTCGCTGACCGGGGCGCCGAGTACACGGACGATCTCGCGCAGGCCGAGGTGATCGTCATCAACACGTGTGGCTTCATCGACGCCGCGAAGAAAGAGTCGCTCGACGCCATCATCCAGGCGGGCGACTACAAGACCGCGGGCGCGTGCAAGGCGGTCGTGGCGGTCGGATGCATGGTGCAACGTCACAAGGAGGAGCTCGAACAGGCGCTCCCTGAGGTCGACCTCTTCCTCGGCTCTTCCGAGATGGACCGCCTGTTGCCTGAGCTCGAGGCGCGCGGGCTGATCGACGACGTCCCGGCGATTCATCCAGGCGTTCGTCTCTTTACCGGCGATGCGCCGCACATCCGCTACCTCAAGGTCAGCGAAGGCTGCGATCACGGCTGCGCGTTTTGCGCCATTCCGCTCATGCGCGGGAAGCATCGGTCCTTCGCACTCGATGAGGTGATTCGGGAGGCGCAGTTGCTGGAGGCGCAGGGCGCGCGCGAAGTGAATCTCGTTGCGCAGGATCTCGCGCATTATGGACGGGACCGTCGCGACGGCTTCACGCTTCCCGAGTTGCTCGAAGCGCTCGTGAAGGAGACGTCGATTCCGTGGTTGCGGATGCTGTACCTCTATTCGTCCGGCATCACGCCGCGACTGCTCGAGGTCATGGCCAGCCAGCCGCGCATCCTGCCGTATCTCGACATGCCGATGCAGCACGCATCCGATGCGGTGCTCGCACGGATGCGTCGCCCAGAGCGCCAGCGCACCATTCGCGATCGCGTGCAGAAGGTGCGCGAGGTCGTTCCCGATCTCGCCATCCGCACCACGTGCATCGTCGGATTTCCTGGTGAGACGGACGACGACTTCGCGCAGCTCATGGCCTTTGTCGAGGAAACGCAGTTCGAGCGCGTCGGCGCATTCACGTATTCGCCGCAGGAAGGGACGAAGGCCGCCGAGATGATCGACGACGTGCCGGAGTCGGTGAAGCGGCAACGCTTGGAGCGGTTGATGGAACTGCAGCGCCAGATCACCGCGGAGCGCTACGAACGCTTCATCGGTCGCACGGCGCGGACGATGATCGATCGCGTCGTGGATGGCGAGGCACAGGGGCGCACGGTGTGGCAGGCGGACGACGTGGATGGCATCGCGTTCGTGCAGGGGGCGGAGGATCTTGCGCCCGGCACGATCATCGACGCGGTGATCGAGGGCATCGAGGACGACGTCGACTTCACGGCGACGCTCCTGCGCGTCCTCGATGCGCCGGTCGCGCCGCCGAAGCGCGTGCGCTCGCTGCCGATGCTGTCGACGTCGATCGGGAGCTTCGGCCGTTGACCCCGGGCCTCGCGGCCACGGCGCGTCCTTCCGCACGCTCGGCGGCCCTGATGGCACGTGCGCGCGAGCTGTTCCCCGGCGGCGTGAACTCGCCGGTGCGTGCGTTCGGCGGCGTGGGTGGCGAGCCTATTGTCGTCGCACGCGGGCAGGGCGCCCGCATCTGGGACGTCGACGACAACGAGTACCTCGACTACGTGCTCTCGTGGGGACCGCTCGTGCTCGGCCACGCGGCGCCAGTCGTGCTCGACGCGCTCCGCGATGCGATGTCGCGCGGCACGAGCTTCGGTATCCCCACGGGACTCGAGATCACGCTCGCCGAGTTGGTGCAGCAGCGCATGCCGCACGTCGAGATGATGCGGTTTGTCTCGAGCGGAACCGAAGCAACGATGAGCGCGCTGCGCCTCGCGCGTGCGGCCACGGGACGTGACCTGCTGCTGAAGTTCGACGGCTGTTACCATGGGCATGGCGACAGTTTCCTCGTGCGCGCCGGATCCGGCGTCGCCACGCTCGGCCTGCCCAATTCGCCGGGCGTGCCTGATGCACTCGCTGCGCTGACGCTCACGGCGCCGTACAACGATGTCGCGGCGACGGAAGCGATGATGCGGCAGCACGGAGATCGGATCGCGGCGATCTTTGTCGAGCCGATCGTGGGAAACGCGGGCTTCATTGCGCCTGACGCCGCGTTCCTGCCGGCGCTTCGGCGTCTCGCCACGGAGCACGGAGCGCTCCTCGTGTTCGACGAGGTCATGACAGGCTTTCGCGTGGCGCCTGGCGGTGCGGCCGAGCGCTTCGGCATCACGCCCGACCTGACGACGCTGGGCAAGGTGATTGGCGGCGGGATGCCGGTCGGCGCCTTCGGCGGCAGGCGCGCGATCATGGAAAAGATTGCGCCGCTCGGCCCCGTCTACCAGGCGGGGACGCTATCCGGCAACCCGGTCGCCGTCGCTGCGGGATTGGCTACGCTGCGCCTGATCGAGGATCAAACCTTTTTCGACACGCTCACCGTTACTACACGTGGCCTGGTCGATGGATTGTGCGCCCGGGCGCGGGCCGCCGGGGTGCCGTTCGCAGGGGCCAGCGTCGGCGGGATGTTCGGGATTTATTTCGCGGAGGCGGTGCCGAAGACCTACGCCGAAGTGACTCGGTGCGATGTGAAGCGGTTCGGCAGTTTTTTTCACCGGATGCTCGACGCCGGGATCTATCTGGCCCCGTCGGCATTCGAAGCAGGCTTCGTGTCGGCCGCGCATTCGCAGGTCGACATCGACGCGACGATTGCCGCGGCCGGCGCCGCGTTTGCCGGACTGGATTGACCCGCGACACGTCCACCCGTTGACTGCCGCGAACGAGAGAAGAATGCATGCTTGAGACAATCGTCGACCCGACCGCCCCGCCGCCGGTGTTAACCGAGGTAATGCCTGACGCTTCCGCACCTGCCGCCATCGAACCGCCGGTGCGACTGCGTTTGGGCGAGATCCTGGTCGAGCGCGGCAAGCTGGATCCGGTGGCGCTCGAGCGGACATTGCGCCTGCAGCAGGGGAACGCGGCAGCCGGCAGCAAGCGCGAGCGCCTGGGCGAACTGCTGGTCACCCTCGGGCTCGTTGCCCAGCGCGAAGTCACCGATGCGTTGGCGCAGCAGCTTGGTCTCGGCGTGATAGAAGCCGCCGCGTATCCGGAATTTCCAATCCTCGAGGAGCGGGTGAGTTCGCGCTTCCTCCGCCAGTCCCGGGCCCTGCCGATCCGGGAAGACGCCAACGACCTCGTTCTGGCAATGGCCGATCCGACCGATCGCTACACGATCGATGCGTTCGCAATGGTCACCGGGCGGACGATACTGCCGCTGCTCGCTCTGCCGAACGAACTCGATGCGGCGATGGAACGGCTATACGGCGGCAACAAATCGGCGCTGGGCCAGATCATCGACGGTGTCGAAACACGTGTCGTCGACGAAGACGGGATGTTCGCCGACATCCAGCAA
>JBKJUW010000001.1:0-17649 GCA_046589725.1 Gemmatimonadaceae bacterium | reverse complement strand
AGCAGCTCCATCATCTGCACGTCGTACGGATCGGGCCCGTCGTCCTCGTCACCGATCTCGCCATTGAGCTGCGGAGTCTCCAGGATGAGCGGCACGCCCCGCGTCCGCTGGTCCGCCAGCAACCAGCCGAACGCCTCCACCCCGATCTGTCCGTCGCCAAGCAACAGGTGGCGGTCCTTGTTGGAGCCGAGCGTTCCTTCGCTGTCGTTGAGGTGAAAGAATCCGGGTGCCTCGCCCGTCGCCTCCTCGAAGGCATCGAGGACACGCGCCGTCGCCGCCGGCGACTCGCGCAGGTCGAACCCGCTCGCGAAGAGATGACAGGTGTCCAGCCCGTAGCCGGTGCGCGCGCGCAACCGCGCCGGGACGTGACGAAGAATGCTCCCGACCTCCTCCGGAGTCCGCCCCATCGTCTTTCCGGCTCCCGCCGTGTTCTCCACCAGCACGCGGGTATCTCCCTTCACTTGTTCGAGCGCATGTACGATGGCGGCGGCAATGCGCTCCGCCGCCGACGCGCGGTCGTTGTCCGTCGCAGCACCTGGGTGAAAGCAGATGGCGCCGACACCGAGCGCCGTGGATCGCTCCAGCTCCTTGGCGAGTCCATCGCGCGCGCGCGTCCACTTGTCCGCCTCCGGCGATGCGGTGTTCAGCACGTACGCCGCGTGGACGACGACACGTTCGAGCGCGATTGACGTTCCCGCCAGCGTGTCGCGAAAGCGCTCCACGCGCTCGCCGCGAATGGAGACCCGGTCGTTGTAATACTTCGGGATAGCGGTGAATATCTGGAGCGCGCGCATCCCGGCATTGGCCGCGCGGCGCGCCGCCATGTGAATCCCACCGTTGTCGACCGTGTGCGCGCCAACAAAGTGCTCCACGCTGATCCTCGTGCGGATGAAAAGTGTTGGCTCAGTCGACGCGACTCGTCCGTGGGGACAGATCCAGCATCATGGAGCCCGCGAGATACTCCACCGACTGAGGATTCTTGAGCTTGGCGAGTCGCCGGACGACCTGGGCGATTCGTGCCGCTTGCTCCTGAATGATCTGCAGCTGCTCCATCTGATCTTCGCTGAGGTTGTGGTCCATCATGAGGAGCTCGGCGTGACCGAGCAGCGCCGACAACGGATTGTTGATCTCGTGCTCCAGCGCGATCGTCGTCTCGCCAATGCCGGCGAGCCAGCGGGAGCGTGCCACCTCACTTTCTGCTGCGCGGCGGGCCAGGTCCTGATCAATGCGCTGCTCGGCAATCTCGAGGCGTGCCCTGAGGTTTTCCGGGGACGTCGGCTTGGTGAGGTAGTCGTCCGCCCCCGCGCGCAGCACGCTCGCGAGGTCCTCGCGGCCGTCGCGCGCGGTGACGATCAGGACGAACGCGCTGCGACCGGACTCGTGCGCACGGATGCGTTGGCACACCTCCAGCCCGTCAAGCTCCGGCATGTTGATGTCGAGCACGACGAGGGGAAATGGCTCCGCGCAGAACGCGTCCCACGCCTTCGCGCCATCCTCGGTGACGGTGACGTCATGGTCCAGATCGGCGAGGACGGCTGCGAGCAGCGTCCGGGCGATCACGTCGTCGTCAGCGAAGAGTACGCGCATCAGGAAGTCGCCATGAGGGCGTCAGGGAATTGATCCGGTTCGTACGCGAATGACGTCCGGACCATTCGAAACGGGCCGCTCGCGCCATGCAACGGTGACATGGCGCCCGTTCACGGCCACGAGCGGCTGGGTCGCCGCGCTGTTGTCGTCAGACACCGGCATCACACGGTTCTCGAAAATGTGGCCCATCGTTGCCGAGAGCGCGAGTCCGATGCGCGGAGTCCTGCTTCCGGGATCCTCGAAGGCCACGGCCACGATGTCTCCACTGGCGGCGACCGACGTGGCACCAAGCCGCTCGCCATAGAGTATCGGAACAGGCGTATGAAAGGTGATCCCTCCGTCCATCGAGTGGGCAAAGAAAAGCCCGGGACCCTCTGCCGCCTGCATGGCGTAGCTGACATGGACGTAGCCGCTCGCCTCGTCGGCGGCTATGCTGGGCGCGGCGCGCGCGCATCCGGTCCTGCCATGGTCAGTCGAATCGACAGCGACCGGCTGGCGCCAGGTTTGCCCCCCATCGTTCGAGACGGAGGACGACAGCAGGGCGGTGCTGTCGCGCCGCGGCGACCACCACGCGGAGAACAGCTTGCCACCGGAGCGCGCGAGTCGCAGGGACCCGGCGCATGCCAATCCAGGAGGGACGAAACCCGACGCGAGCGTCGCGAGTGTGTCGGGAACGACGATTCCCTTCGGCGTGACTGCGACGGCCGAGCCTGGCGCCTGCGACGCGCGCGACGTCTCCCACTGTACCGGGGAGCGGTCGGCGCATCCGAGGGCCGCGAACAGGAACGACAAGAGATATCCCGCACGTCGTGATGACATGGGTTGAGAATAGTCGAAAGGATTAGCTTTCAGTGATCGCTCAACCCGCACTCGCCAGCAATCGCTCATGTCCACTGCAGACAATTTCGCACCGCTCGCCGGCTTCTCCGGCACGCGGCATGTTCCGCCACCGGTCAACGAGCCGGTGAAGAGCTATGCCGCCGGCTCTCCTGAGAAGGCTGCCCTCAAGGCTCGGCTTGCCGACATGGCGAAGGACCGGCTCGACATCCCGATCATTGTCGGCGGCAAGGAGATCCGCACGGGCGACCTGTCGCAGAGCGTGATGCCACACGATCATGCGCATGTGCTGGCAGACTGGCATCGTGCAACGCCCGATGTCGTCAACCAGGCGATCAGCGCGGCGAAAAAGGCTGAGGCGGACTGGGCAAACTGGTCGTGGGAGGATCGCGCGGCGGTGTTCCTCCGCGCCGCAGAACTGCTCACCACCACATGGAGGCAGACGGTGAATGCCTCCACCATGCTCGGCCAGTCGAAGACTGCATTTCAGGCCGAGATCGACTCCGCGTGTGAGCTGATCGACTTCTGGCGTTTCAATCCTGCGTACGCGGAGGAGCTTTACGCGGAACAACCGTTGAGCACCGGCGGGATGTGGAACCAGCTCGACTATCGCGCACTCGAAGGATTCGTCTATGCAGTGACGCCCTTCAATTTCACGTCGATCGCGGGGAACCTCCCCACGGCACCGGCGCTGATGGGGAACACCGTGGTCTGGAAGCCGGCGGGCACGGCGATGCTGTCGGGCTACTACATCATGAAGCTCCTGGAAGCCGCGGGCCTGCCGCCGGGCGTGATCAACTTCGTTCCCGGCGATGCCGCGTCGATCTCAGACATCGCGCTGTCGCATCGCGACCTGGCGGGTGTGCACTTCACGGGGAGCACGCGCGTGTTCAACTCGATGTGGCAAACGATCGGGTCGAGCATGTCGACCTACCGGAGCTATCCGCGCGTCGTGGGTGAAACTGGCGGCAAGGACTTCATCGTGGCGCACAGCTCTGCGGATGTGGCGGCGCTCAGCGTCGCGATCATCCGCGGTGGATTCGAGTATCAGGGGCAGAAGTGCTCGGCGGCGAGCCGCGTCTACGTGCCGCGCTCACTCTGGCCTGACGTCAAGGCGCGCTGCGTGGCAATGATCGAGGAGATCAAGGTCGGGGACATCACGGATTTCCGGAACTTCATGGGCGCCGTGATCGACGAGAAGGCATTCCACAAGATCTCGGAATACATCGCGGATGCGAAGCAGAACGCGACGATCGTGGCGGGTGGAAAGGTGGACGGCACGCGCGGGTACTTCGTGCATCCGACGCTCATCGAGACGGCGGATCCGTCATACCGGTTGCTGTGCGAGGAGATCTTCGGACCGGTGGTGACGGTTCACGTCTACGATGATGCGAAGTGGGAGGAGACGCTTCGGATCGTGGACGCTACGTCACCATACGCGCTTACCGGGGCCGTGTTCGCGAACGAGCGGCAGGCCGTGCGCCAGGCCATGCTCGCGCTCCGAAACGCCGCCGGTAACTTCTATGTCAACGACAAGCCGACCGGCGCCGTGGTCGGGCAGCAACCATTTGGTGGGGCGCGCGGCTCGGGCACGAACGACAAGGCCGGCTCGAAGCTGAATCTCGTGCGCTGGATCAGCGCGCGCAGCGTGAAGGAGAGCTTCTCGCCGCCGACGGACTACCGCTATCCGTTCATGGACGAGAAGTAGCGCGTCGCGGCCGCATTATTTCGTCCAGAGGAAGACCGCGCCGCAGTTGCCGATCCTGTAACCGGGCGGGGCGGTGGCAACGGAGTGCACTTCGATCCCGTGGAGCATCGCGGGCGTTACGGCGCGGACGTCTTCTGTCGTGACGCGTATTCCATCGAGGTAGCGGTCCATCGGGCAGATCGTCGGCCCGCCTTGGAACGTCACGGTGCCACGGGTGGAAACGAGAATCTCCGAACCCGAGCCGGTCGGCATGACGAGGCGGACGCCTGGGACATGCCAGAAACCTATGTGTCGCCGATGGCAAGTCCAGACAGTGCGGCGGCGCTCGCGAGTGTCGCGGACGCCGATCGAACGCCATCTTTGTCCGCATGGCCAAGTATCGCTTCCTCACCGCAGACGTGTTCACCGACCAGCCGTTCGGCGGCAACCAGCTCGCCGTCTTTCCCGATGCGCGCGGGATCCCCGAACAGCGCCTGCCGGATGTGACGCGCGAATTCAATTTCTCGGAAACGACGTTCGTCTATCCGCCGGACGATCCGGCGCACACGAGACGCGTGCGGATCTTCACCCCGGGGGCGGAGCTACCATTCGCGGGACATCCGACGATCGGAACGGCCCATGTGCTCGCCTCGATCGGCGACATCACGCTCACGGGCGACACGACGAATATCGTGTTCGAGGAAGGTGTTGGACCGATGCGCGTGTCGATCCACAGCGCCGGCGGTCGTCCGGTCTTCGCACAGCTGACGGCGGCTCAACTGCCTCATGGCGCAAGTCCGTCTCCAGATCGCTCGACCATCGCAGCATTGCTCGGCCTCGAGCCATCGGACCTCCGCGATGATCCATGGGGACCGCAGGCCCTCTCGTGCGGGGTACCCTACACGTTTGTGGCCGTGCGCGACGTCGCGACCGTGGCGAGAGCGCAACTCCGGCTCGACCTCTGGGAGGCATCCATGAAGGGCGCGTGGGGCAGCGAAGTATTCGTGTTTGCGCAGGGTGGCGAGCGACCCGGATCGCACATCCATGCCCGCATGTTCGCGCCCGGCCTCAACGTCCCCGAAGATCCCGCGACCGGAAGTGCAGCCGCAGCGCTCGCCGGCTACCTGGCAACGCGCGATCCCCAGCGTGACGGGCTATTGGCGTGGCGCGTCGAGCAGGGCTTCGAGATGGGGCGGCCGAGCATCATGGAAGTCGAGGCGGATGTGCGTGCCGGCGACGTCGCGGCGGTGCGCGTGGGCGGCGCGTCCGTGCTCATGACGGAAGGCCACATGGAGATTTCCTGACTGTCGCGCGACGGCTCACGCATCCTTGCGGCGTGCTCCCTGCACGGCTCCGCCCACGCCTATGACGCAGCCTAGCACGACGAACCCGACGCCTCCGTACGCGAGATAGCGCGCACGATCGGCCGCCGCGAGGGCTGATTCCCTTCGAGGGCCTGGATTCCGGTAGGAGAGCTTGCTGATCTCCTGAAGACGCACACTGGCCAGATACCCGAGCACGCCTCCGGCGAGGATCAACAGGAGGCATGCAAGATCGAGGAGCCGCGCCCGGCGCGTGACAGTGGACATCTCCTCGAATATGCCTCCCGTGACGGTGGTCCGGATATGGGTTGCCGGCCGGGTGTCGCCTTGCGAGCTTGCCCATACCCAATCCCACTGACAATTGACTTACCGAATTCTCGTCACCGACGACATCGACCCCGACGGCGTGGCTCTGCTGACCGCGGAGCCTTCGTTCATTGTGGACGAGGTTCCAACGCTGCCGCCCGCGGAGCTGCTCGAACGAATCGGCGATTACGATGCGTTCGTGGGACGCAGCGCGACGCGGGTCACGAAGGAGCTACTCCAGCGCGCGACGAAGCTGCGGGTCGTGGGGCGCGCGGGGGTCGGAGTCGATAACATCGCGATCGACGCCGCCACGGCACTCGGCGTGGCGGTCATCAACGCTCCGGCCGGCAATACCGTTGCTGTGGCGGAGCTCTTCTTCGGGACCGTGATCGGATTGATCCGACACCTGCCGCACGCCGCGACGTCGATGCGCGAAGGCAAGTGGGATCGCTCACAGCTTCTGGGGACAGAGCTCAAGGGCAAGACGCTCGTGATCGTGGGCGTGGGTCGCATCGGAAGCGAGATCGCCACCCGGGCGCTCGCATTCGGCATGGACGTCGCGGGCTTCGACCCGTACGTGGGCGACGACCGTTTTCGGTCGCTCAAGATTCGGCGGCTCGCCACGCTCGAGAGTGCACTCGACGAAGCGGACATCGTCACGGTGCACACACCGCTGACGGAGGAGACGCTCGGGATGATCGGGCGGCGCGAACTGGCGCGTCTCAAGAACGGAGCGATTGCCGTCAACATGGCGCGCGGCGGCATCATCGAGGAGACCGCGCTCCTTCAGGCCCTCGAGAGCGGACAGCTGCGCGGCGCCATCGTCGACGCATTCAGCAAGGAACCGTTGGCGGCCGATGCGCCGCTCCGCAGCGCCACCAACACATTGCTCACGCCGCACATCGGTGCGTCGAGCGCCGAGGCGCAACGCAACGTCGCGGTGGATGCGTGCGCCGCGGTTCGCGATGCGCTGCTTCACAACGAGCTGTCGCGCTCCATCAACGTTGCCGGCGCGGGATCGGGCGACTGGCGCGAGCTTCAGTCCGCATTGCATGTGACACGGCGCGCGGCCGCGCTCGCACGCGCGATCCTCGCGGATCGTGGCGTGCGCTCCGTGCAGCGCCTGTCGCTGCGGTGCGGATCCGAGCTGGCGGGAGCGTCCGCGATGCTGCTCGCCGCCGCCGCTGCCGGCGTCCTTGAGGGTGTGATCGACGTCGAACGCCTGAATCTCATCAACGCGCGCTCGATGGCCGAGGCGCGCGGGATGGAGCTGTCCAGCTCGGAGACGAGCTCGCTCGGTGCCTACGGCATGCAGGTGAGCCTCAGTGGTGGCATGCAGGAGATCGCGGTGGCTGGAATAGCCCCCGACGGATCTCCCGCACGACTGACGCGCATCGGGGGATTTCATGTCGACGTCGCGCCGCGCGACACGCTGGTGATCCTGACGAATCACGATGTGCCCGGCGTCATCGGCAGGGTGGGAACGCTCCTCGGCGACGCGGGGGTGAACATTGCGGAGTACCACCAGGCGCGGCTGGCGCAGGGTGGAGAAGCGCTCGCAGCCATCAGTGTGGACGGTGTTGTCGGCGCCGGGGTGCGGGAAGCACTCCTCAAGCTTCCGGACATTACATCCGCCACGGTAGTTCATTTCAAGTAAGAACCACTGGAACGGCGTATCAGGTACATCGTACCTGGTACCATGAAATGGCATATGGCCCACGGGGAACAGTGGGTAGCCCTCACGCCACACGGACACACACGATGCGTCGCTGACCTTGCCAGATATGTCGCTGGAGCCAAACGGAGATCCTCCCGCGATCTCGCGGGACGAAAGCGTGCGCCGCGCGTACGCGGCTGACGCGTCGGGGCTCGTGCTTGTCCCGGATGGTGTCGCTCGACCGACCAGCGCCGGAGCGGTCTCGGCGTTACTCGCGGAGGCGTCGGCGAATGGCACGCCGGTCACGGCGGCCGGGGGACAGACGAGCACCACGGCGGCGTCCATCAGCGATCGCGGGATCATCCTCTCGTTGCGTGCCATGCAGGCGATCATCGAGGTCGACCCCGTTGCACGCATCGCCCGCGTTCAACCCGGCGTGTTGATCGGCGACCTGAAGCGTGCATGTGCCGCGCACGACCTGCTCTTCGCGCCCGATCCGACGAGCGAGGAGGAGTGCACGATCGGTGGAGCCGTCGCATGCAATGCGTCGGGCGCGCGGTCGTTTCGGTATGGCGCGACCCGGTCACACATCCGGGCGGTGCGCGTTGCGCTCGCTGACGGCTCGATCGTCGCGCTGCGTCGCACAGCGCTCGAGAAGAATACGGTGGGGTATGCCCTCGCTCATGATCCCGTCGATTGGTTCATCGGGAGCGAGGGCACACTGGGCGTAATCGTGGAAGCGGAGGTCTCCCTGCTCCCGCTACCCGAGCAAGTCGTGGGGCTCGCCATTCCATTTGCGACAGAACAGGATGCGCTGCAGTTCGTGGTCGCTGCGCGGGAGAGTCGCGACGTTCACCCGCGATGCCTCGAATTCTTCGATGTCCTCGCACTGGAGATCGTGCGGGCATCGGAAGAATCAACCGGGTGGGCGCCGGCAGCTAGCGCGTTCGTGTATGTCGAGGAGACGCCGCCCCAGGGGAGCGACCCCGCGCTGGACGAGTGGCTCGCGCTGGCGGAGGCGGGCGGTGCAATCGTCGACGACGTTCGGGTCTACGAAGGGGAGACCGCGTTGCGCGAAGCGCGGAGGGTACGACATGCGGTGCCGGCGCACATGAACGAGCGCGGCGCGGCCCGACGTGCTCACGGCGGCCGGAAGGTATCAACGGACTGGGCGGTGCCATATCAGTATCTTGCGCGCGCGATCGGTCGCGCGAGGGCACTCGCCGACGAAGCCGGCATCGCACAGGCTGTCACGTACGGACACGCCGGGAATGGACATCCGCACCAGAATTTCATTGCGCACGATGCCGATGAGCTGGTGCGCATCGAACGAGTCGTCGAGGCGACACTGCGCGAGGTGATCGCGCTCGGCGGCACCGTGGCCGCGGAACACGGGATCGGGAAGATCAAGCGCAAGTGGCTGCCCCTGCAGATGTCGCCCCTTCAGGTGCGCGCGATGCTGGCCGTGAAGCGAGAGCTGGATCCCACGGGTATC
Source organism: Gemmatimonadaceae bacterium (assembly GCA_046589725.1). GTDB lineage: Bacteria > Gemmatimonadota > Gemmatimonadetes > Gemmatimonadales > Gemmatimonadaceae > AG11. The sequence continues at coordinate 8,758 of JBKJUW010000001.1, read as the reverse complement.
CTCGCGCCGGGCAACGTGCTCTGATGTCCGGCTTCGCGAGCGTGATCCTCGACGTCGACTCGACGCTCTGCGGCATCGAGGGCATCGACTGGCTCGCCGAACGGCGTGGGGCCGAGGTTGGGCGGGAGGTGACCCTGCTGACCGACCGCGCGATGCGTGGCGAAATACCGCTCGACTCGGTGTACGGGGAGCGCCTCGCGCTCGTTCGTCCGGGACTCGACGACATCAGGGCGCTGACCAGTGCGTACACGGCGGCGCTTGCGCCCGGTGCCCGGCGTGTGATCGGTCGACTGCAGGACGAGGGACGCCGCGTGGTACTCGTCAGCGGCGGCGTTCGCGAAGCGATCCTCCCGGTTGCGTCGCTCGTCGGCATTCCCGGTCGCGACGTGCATGCCGTTTCCGTGACGTTTGACGCCAATGATGCCTACGGGGGATTCGAGCGCGCATCCCCATTGGCCACCGCCGAGGGGAAGCGCGCTGTCGCGACGCAACTGGGCCTTCCACGCGCCGTGCTTGCCGTGGGTGACGGTGCGACGGACCTTGCGATGCGACCTGCAGTCGACGCCTTTGCGGCGTTCGTCGGGTTCGTTCGTCGTGACGCCGTCGTGACTGGCGCCGACGAAGTGCTCGAATCCTTCGATCAACTCCTGGAGCTCGTTCTCGCATGACATCGCTGCTCACCAACGGCACTTTTTTCTTCCCCGGACCGACGGAGGTGCGCGAGGAGGTGCTGCGAGCGATGATGCAGCCGATGATCGCGCATCGCGGCGCCGTGTTCGAGGGAATGTTCACCCGCATGCAGTCGTCGCTCCAGCACATCTTCGGCACCACGCGACCGGTCTACGTGAGCAGCTCGTCGGCGACCGGCCTCATGGAGGCTGGTGTGCGCAGCGCACCCGCCGGCCGAGTGCTTTCGATCGTGAACGGTGCCTTCTCGGCGCGCTTCGCCGCGATCGTCAAGGCATGCGCCCGGGAATGTGACGTACTCGATGTACCGTGGGGCGAGGTGGTCGACATGGGCGCGTTGACGGAGCGACTGCGCGCCACGCGCTACGCAGCGGTCACCGTCGTGCATTCGGAGACGTCGACGGGCGCACTCACGGATGTCCGCACCGTGGCGCGCCTCGCCCACGAGCATGGTGCGGTCTGTCTCGTCGACTCCGTCACGGGCATCGGCGCGGCGGAACTTCGCTTCGACGAGTGGGAGCTCGACTACGCGCTCACGGGCTCGCAGAAGGCACTCGCCCTGCCACCGGGGCTCGCGTTTGCCGCCGCGACGAAGACGTTCATCGAGGGAGCAGGGCGACAGCCGGGGCGTGGGTTGTACTTCGACCTGGTGGAGTTCGATGCCTACGCATTGAAGAACCAGACGCCGAACACACCGGCCGTCTCCCTGTTCTTTGCGGCGGATATCCAGCTCGCGGCAATTGCAGCAGAGACGATGGCGGTGCGCTGGGCGCGCCACACGTCGATGGCCGAGCAGACGTACCGCTGGGTGGACGCGCTCGTGGTGCGGCATGGCGACGCGATCGGTGTGCTCGCGAAGGCTGGGCATCGTTCGCCCTCGGTTACGAGCATCACGCTTCCCGGCGGGCTGTCCTCATCGGCGGTGCTGCGCGCCGTGACGGCGCGCGGGTTCACGATCGGGAGTGGCTACGGGAAGAACAAGGACACGAGTGTCCGCATCGGCCACATGGGCGATCATACGCCGCAAGGGCTGGCCCGATGCCTCGCCGCCTGTGATGAGGCGTTCGATGAGGTCCACCGCCTTCAGCCTTCTGCGGCGTCGACGCCCTGGACGGCCGCATAGTCGCCCGATCGACGCGTAAGGCCGGTCCAGATGCGCACGCAGTTTCTTCCGGCGCGCTTCGCCTCGTAGAGCGCGTCGTCGGCGCGCGACCACAGCACCTCGCCGGGTTCGGCGGCTCCGCGCGTCGCCGAGGTCGCGACGCCGATGCTCGTGGTGAGTCGTACCTCGCGCTGCGCGGTGCCGATCTCGAATCGGTGCGACGCCATTCGCTCGCACAGCCGACCCGCGAAGAGCTGCGCGCCATCGCCCCCCGTGTCGGCGAGCAGCACGGCGAACTCCTCACCGCCGACACGGGCGACCACATCGCCGGCTCGCGCCGACGTCATCAGCAGCCCACCGACCGCGCGCAGCACGACGTCACCAGCAACATGTCCGTAATTGTCGTTCACCTGCTTGAAATGGTCGAGATCGATTGCCAGTAGCGCGAACTCCGAGCCCGCACGTGTCGAACGGCTCAGCTCCCGCGTGAGCGCATGGTCGAAACCGCGCCGGTTGAGGCATCGCGTCAGTGGATCGGTGAGCACCATGTTCGCGAGCTGTGCGCGCACGCCGTTGTACGCCATGCCGACCCGCGTGATGGCGTCCGGGCGACCATCCGCCGCCGCGTCATATTCGCGAGAGAAGTCACCCACCTCCGCCAACTCGAACAGCGCCACGATGTTCCGCAATCGACGACGCACATCACTCGCCTGCACGACGATGAGGGCCGTGGCGGCCGCACACATTGTCAGGGTCCATACTTCTTCCGCGACCTCGATGCGCAGCCCCCGCTCCACCGCCGACGCGATGAGCAACAGGTAGCCGACGATGCCGGCCTGCGCGACACGCCAGGCGTGAACGCGACCATAGAAGAAGTTCGCGACGTGCACGACGACGATGGTGCCGAACAATGCCCGCTCGTAGTGCTCGGGCGTCGTTGTGAGGAAGGTCAGGGCAAAGACGAGGGCGAGGTCCAGCAGGAGTGCGCCGGTAACGAGCGATGATGTGGCGCCGCGCGTCGTCCTGACGAACGCGCGCATCGCCGCGACCGCTCCGACGTACACAAGCACCACGGCGACGACACCGACGACGGTGCGGTCCAGCCCCGCACCGATGGTGACGTGGTGGAGCAGGCCCAACTGCAGAGTGGCGATGGTGACAGCGACGACTATGCGGGCGCTGGCGTTGGCAGCGAGCACGTCCGCCGCAGCAGTGTCCCTCCATCCGTCACGGGTGGGGGGTGCAGCATTTCTGGTTCCCGCACGGGAATCGGACACAGTTACCGATGATTTGGCTTCGTCGCCGCGTCTGTTCATAAACTATGCGCTTTAGCTACAAGTATGCCAAATTGTGCAACGTCGTAACCTGTTGCTGCGCGTGCTCTTGCGGATCCGCATCCCTGAGGTGAACACGCTCAGACATCGCGCATCGCCCGAAAACCGTCAAAATGCGACGTGATACTGTGTGACTTGTATCACACGGCCACGTTTGATCTTACCGCTTAGTCGCCAGCGACGGCAAGGGACGGATTGGCTGGAACCGCCGGCATGCTGATCGATTGACGGCGCTCCCCGACCTGCTGGCGCCACATGGCGTAGTAGAGTCCCTTGCGCGCCAGCAGCTCGTCATGATGTCCCTCCTCCACCACTCGGCCGCGCTCGAGCACGAAGATCCGGTCGGCATGCAGCACGGTGCTCAGACGATGCGCGATCAACACCGTGATGACGTCCGCGCCCTGGGCCACGTCGCGCATGGTGCGACTGATCTCTTCCTCGGTCAGCGAGTCGAGTGAGCTCGTGGCCTCGTCGAACACGAGTAGCTGCGGCTCGCGCAGGAGCGCCCGCGCGATGGACAGACGCTGCTTCTCGCCGCCGGAGATCTTCATGCCGCCTTCGCCGATCACGGTATCGAGTCCCTGATCGGCACGATTGAGCATCGAGTTCGCCGCCGCCCTTCGCAGCACGTCGAGGCACTGTGCATCCGTCGCATCGGGACGCACGAACAGCAGGTTCTCGCGAATGGTGCCGCTGAACAGCTGCGCGTCCTGCGTGACGAAGCCGATGCGCTCGCGGAACTTGTCGAGGTCCACCCGCTCGCTCGTCACGCCGTTGTACAGGATCTGCCCATGACTCGGTCGGTACAATCCCACGAGCAGCTTTACGAGTGTGGTCTTGCCGGCGCCCGACGGACCGACAAACGCGATCGTGTGCCCACGTTGCACGTCGAAGGTGACGTCGGCCAATGCCGGCTGCGCCGCCGTGGCATGCGTGAAGCTGACGCCTTCAAACGACAGCGCCTTCAGGTCATCGACAGCGACCGGATCGACGGGCCTGGGATCGATCGGAATGCGGAAGATGGCGTCGAAGTTCTCCAGCGATGCCTCCGTCTCCCGAAACGTGTTGATCACGTTCCCGAGTTCCTGCATCGGCCCGAAGATGAAGAAGCTGTAGATCATCAACGAGAAGTACTGCCCCACGGTCATCTGATGCTGAAAGATGAGGTAGAGCATCTGAAACAGGATGCACGTGCGAATGAAGTTGACCGCCGTGCCCTGAATGAAGCTGATCGAACGGATATAGCGGACTTTCTTCAGCTCGAGCTGGAGGATCTTGTCCGTCGTTGCGTTGAGGCGGAGCTCTTCCTGCTTCGCGAGGCCGAGGCTCTTCACCAGCTCGATGTTGCGGAGCGATTCCGTGGTGGCGCCTGCGAGGGCGGTCGTTTCCTTCACGATCGTCCGCTGGATGGTCTTCACGCGCTTGCTCAGCGATGAGCTGATGAACGCCAGCACCGGCACCGTGAGCAGGAACGCGGGCGCGATCGACCAGTGGATCCTCCAGGAGTACACCATGACGAAAACGACGCCCACGAGCGTGGTGTAGACGAAGTTCACGAACTGGTTGATGAACCGCTCCGTATCCGACCGTACCTTCTGGAGCTTTCCGAGTGTCTCTCCGCTGCGCTGGTCCTCGAAGGTCTGGAACGGCAGCGCCAGCGAGTGGCGGATGCCGTCCGAGTACAGGTCGGCGCCCACGCGCTGCACGACCACGTTGACGAAGTAGTCCTGGAAGTTCTTCGCCACTCGGCTGACGAAAGCGACGCCGACCGCCATGCCCAGCAGGACCAGGACGCCGCGGATGAACGCATCGTTCGGATCGGCGTCTGTGCAATGACCGTGACTGGGCCTCGAGCCGCTTCGATGCTATCGCGGCCCGGCAAGGGGCGTTCGGCGCGGAGCGCGACGCCCAGTTCGCGTTACGGCTTTGGGAGTGCGGGAGCGCGCCAGACGGTTTCGTCGCCGAAGCTGACGCGGATCACGTGCCCGCCCGTCGTCTGCATGCCGAAGCGCGTGCTGATGATGGGTGTGGGAGAAGCGGGCGGCCCTCGCGTCGACGGGGCGGCGATGGAGGGCGCATACTCCGTGCGCTGCTCCGCGACGGGAAGCCAGATCGCCCACTGCTCGATCATCCAGCTCCCCTCGGAGAGGTGCCGAAAGACGATCTCGCCGCCCGGTGCGCCGACGACGTCGGTGGCCGGCACGTTGACGAAGGAAAAATCGAGGCGGCGAAGCTCCGCGGAAGTGCGGTCGATCGACAGGATGCCGGCGATCTCGGGCTCCTTGCGCCCGGGCACCGGTGCGAAGCCGAGTCGTACGACCTGCCGGTCCGTTGAATCGGGCAGCAGTCGCAGGCAATGCGTCGCCGCAAACTCGTCGGAGAGCAGCACGTCCTCGTCCGGTGCATGGAAGACCTGGCTGTTGGCCCCGCGCGTGACGTACCCGTGCGCGGCCAGCTCCTCCGGAGGAAGGCTGGCGAACGGGCGCAGCGGCATACCGAGCTTCGTGCTGCTGTCGGTCATGCGAAAGCGCGTCTCGGCGGCGGATTGACGACGGACGAAGGTGGTGACGTCGGCCTTGTAGGCGCGAGTGAGCCTGGTGAGCTGCGAGCTGCGGAGTGCTTTCCGCGCCTCTTCCCACACGGAAAAAGCCGCCGACGCCGAGTCGGGATGGACCTGACAGCGCTGCTCGGCGGTGACGTGCACTTCGGCAAGCTGCACGGGGACGCTGGTGAGGACGAGGGTGTGCAGCAGGACGCGACCCTCTTCGAGCACGATCGGCCTGTCGACCGTTGGTCGAAATGCGATGCGCCTCGCCTCGATGTGGTACGTGCCCGAGGCTGGTGCCTTCATGGAGAAGGATCCGCCGTCGTCCGCGAGGGCTCGCGCGACGGGCGTTCCCTTGTCGTCGAGCAGCGTGACGATCACGCCCGGAACGAGTGCAGAGTCAGTCGTGATCGCGGTTCCGCGAACGACTTGGGCGTGCGCCACCGGAGCAAGCAGCGACGTGACCACGAGCAGCACAGCGAGGGCGCGCATGCTGGAATGCTCGCCGCCTTGCGGGTGGGTGGCAAGGCATTCCTGACGGTCTCGTGCAACTGTCCTGCCTTGGCAGCGTCATTCTGCATCGCGAATGCCTGCGATGTTCTGCGTCCGCCGTTCAGCTCGGGCGTGAGTGAAGCCTTGCTCACACCAGCGGCATCACCTGCTCGGCAAACCGCTCCATCTCCTCGAGTTGCGGGCTGCACTGCAAGAGCAGCAGCCCCACTCCGGCGTCACTGAATGCCCGCACGCGCTCAGCAACCTGCTCCGGCGTACCGACCAGTGCCGCCCGCAGGCCACGGTTGGACACGGAGTAGTCCTCGAGGGAGACACGCTGCTCGAGCTGCGTGTTCGCGAGCCAGTCCTGGTAGTTGTGATAACCGACGGAGCCCGGATCGACGTTGGTGATGCGGGCGCGCTCGCGCTCCGCTTCTGCTTCCGTATCGCGGACAATCACATAGGCCGCCATGCCGTACTCCATCGGGCTTCCGCCGAAGCGTTCGCGTCGTTCGCGCATGTCCGCGACCTTCGGCGCGATACGCTCCACCGGATCGCCGTGCATGACGTACGCGTCGCACTTGGTGGCGATCAGGTTCTTCGCCGTTTCCGATTCACCGCCGGCGTAGATGACCGGGCCGGGTTTCCGCACCGGCTTGGGCTCCACGATCAGCTCGTCCACGGTGTAGTAGCTGCCCTTGTGCGTGAGTCGCGATTCGCGCCATGCCCCGCTCACGACGTCGAGCCACTCGCCGGTGCGGGCGTAGCGGTCGTCGTGCTGGTCGAAGTGCACACCGTAGCGACGCGCCTCGTCGGCCCACCATGCGCTCACGACGTTGAGCGCGAGTCGTCCATTGGAGATCTGGTCGATGTTCGCCGCCTGCTTCGCGAGCAGCGCCGGCGGATGGTACTGTGGACGCACGGCCACCATGAGCTCGAGCGACTCGGTGACCGCGGCCAGTGCGGCGGCCGTGCTCCATGCGTCGAGCGCCGGCGCATCGGCGCCCTTGATGTCGTTGAGGAACAATTCGGCGATCAGCGTGAGGTCGAAGCCGAGCTCCTCGCTGCGCTGCGCGAGCCGTTTCGTGTAGCGCCAGCTTGCGTCCATCTTCTCGTCTTCCACGTTTCGCAGCCAGCCGCCGAATACCGGCATCCAGTAGCCGAAACGCATGCGGCGCTTCGCGTTCGACGGCACAACCGGCTTCGGGTCCGGAGCCACTGAAGCCTGCAAACCCTCAGGGGCGAGGGTTGCACTCATGCGCTCACTCCCGCCTCGATGCGCTCCTCGATGTAGTCGACGAAGTTCGTCCACGGATCGAACCCGACGACATTCTTCGCGTCGGCCACGAAGTTCGAGAGTGCGTTCACATCGTAGAAGTAGTGCTTGCCATCGCGGTCGTCGACGAGGTACTCGATGCCGCCAATGTCGAGCCCCGTGAATTGCGAGATCTGCTCGACCTGCTCGATGATCTCCGCCGGGGGCGTGTAGCCCTCGACACGCAGCCCAGTCTTCACCGCATCGACAGCGCATGCCGCGCCCACGAGCTCGACGCCACTCGTCGTCTGGCAGGCATCGGCCGGGCAGAGGTCGAACGATCCGGTCGCGGGGTAGACGTTGATCGCGTAGAGGTACTTGCCGTTCAGCGTCTCGACGCGCGTGATGTGTCCGTCGCGCATGGGCGCAGACTCCTGCACGAGCGCGACGCCATCGATGCCGAGCGTCACTTCGCCGCGCGCACTGGCGCCCGCGAGTGCGTCAGAGGTGTCGTAGCGCGTGATGCCCGCGCCACTACCGCCAATGTTCGCCTTCACAAGGACCGGATAGCGGAGATCTTCGGCTGCGCTGAGCGCGAGCGCCGGGTCATTGATGGCGACCGACCGCGGGAACGCGAGGCCAAGCTCAGCGAGTGCGTCGAGCTGCGAGGCCTTCGAGAGCTCGTAGCCGTAGACCTTGCTGCCGTTCACGACCGGCGTGCCGATGCGCTCGAGATGGCGCAGCCAGTGCAGCGTGTGGAAGGTCGAACCGCCGTGTCCACGGAGGTAGGCTGAGGGGCTGGCGCGATTCACCACGAGCGAATACGGGGAAGTGCGCTCACCGGGATCGAAGCGGTGTGACGCCGCATCGAGACGCACGTAGGGCAACCCGCGCCGCTCGAGCTCGGTGAAGAGGGGCTTGAACCAGTCGGGGTGCTCGTGATAGACGGCGATTGGGCGCATGATGGGGCAAATCCGGGCGAGAGTGAGATTGTTCCGCGGTTGGCGCCTACGAAAAGCGCCCCGATCCGTGTGGGACCGGGGCGCGCCGACGACGTGCGTTGCGTCGAAGACCTACAAAAGCGCGCTACCCGCCCCAGTCGGCATCAGCCGCATACGGCACATACACATGGAGACGCGCTGGCAGGTCATGATTCCATATCTCCTACGTGACGTGGCGAAAGTCAAGCACAGATCGGGACGATTCTGACTTCAAAGGCAGGACTGTCAACTGGACACGAGTTTCCGGTCGCCAGTCTCCAGTTTCCAGTTTCAGCTTATTGCCGAGCTAAAATCTCGCCTCGATGTAGGTATCCACCCGCCACTGCTTCGTGGGGTTGATCC
>JBKJUW010000130.1:0-9652 GCA_046589725.1 Gemmatimonadaceae bacterium | reverse complement strand
ACGCGCGTGCAGGGCAAGGTCGTCAGCATCACGAACTACGGCGCGTTCATCGAGCTCGAGCCGGGCATCGAAGGCCTGGTGCACATCTCCGAGATGAGCTGGACGCGCAACGTCCGTCACCCGTCGAAGCTCGTCAGCATTGGCGAGACGATCGAGGCGGTGGTGCTCAAGGTCGATCCGAACGAGGAGAAAATCTCGCTCGGCATGAAGCAGACGGAGCAGGATCCCTGGGTCGTGCTGCCGCTGAAGTATCCGGTCGGCACTCGCATCAATGGCAAGGTTCGCAACCTCACGAGCTTCGGTGCATTCGTCGAGATCGAGCCGGGCATCGATGGCCTGATTCACATCTCCGACATGAGCTGGACGAAGCGTGTCCAGCATCCGTCGGAAGTCGTCAAGAAGGGCGACGCGGTCGACGTCGTGATCCTCAACATCGACAGCGAGAACAAGCGTATCTCGCTCGGCCTCAAGCAGGCCGAGGAAGATCCGTGGCTCCGCATCGGCGAGAACTATCCGGTTGGTACGGAGATGCGCTCGACGGTCGTTCGCCTCATGGACAAGGGCGTCGTGGTCGATATCGGCAACGACATCGAGGGCTTCGTGCCCATCTCGCAGCTTTCGCTCAATGGCCAGCCGGTGAACAGCCCGGACGAAGTGGTCTACGAGACGATGTTGCTGGACACCCGCGTGCTCGAGGTGGATCCGATCCACCGCCGTATCGTGCTCAGCGTCGTCAACATCCCCGAGGAGCAGCCGCCTCGCCCGGAGACGCCGTCCAAGATCCATACGGAAGACGAAATCATCGACATTCCGATGGACATTCCGATGGACGCCGGCGACGAGTAGGGCGTACGAGTTCCGGGTTGGCGAAGGGCCCGCACTCACTGAGTGCGGGCCCTTCGTGCGTAGCGCAGGCGCAGGACTTCGCTCACCGCGCGACTCGCTTCACGGCGCGACGATCGCGCCAAAGTAGAAGTCGAGCATGCTGGCCAGCGGCGCAGCACTGCCGCGGAGCCGGCTGCGTAGCGCGGCGCCCTCCCAGCAATTCACCAACAGTCCGGCCATGTGGTCGGGATCAGAGTCGGAAGGAATGCCTCCCTGTGCCTGGGCTTCGCGGAGGCACAGGGCGATCCGCTGCTGAATCGCGGAGAAGCACTCCTCGATCTTCACGCGAAATATGTCACTCATGCCAGACAGCTCCTGACCAAGTCCGCCGAGCAGGCAACCGAGGTACCCCGCGTCCCTATAGCTCGCGGTAGTCAACTCGAAGAACGCCCGCACTCGCTCGACGGGCGGGAGGTTCGAATCGACAAGGCATGCGTCCAGTCCCTCGTGCACCTGTCGCATGTACTGATCAATGATCTGGAGCCCGTAGTCTTCCTTGTCCCTGAAGTGATGGTAGAACGAACCCTTCGGGATCTTCGTGGCGACAAGCACTGCCTGGATGCCCAGATCGTTGTAGCCATGCCTGAGCAGCATGGCCTGCCCGGCATCCAGGAGCCGTTGCTTGGTGGAGTGCGTCAACTGCGCGTGGGTGAAGTGAGGCTTCGAAGGGTCGAGGTCGGCTACTGACCGCGTTCGCCTAGCTCGCGACCATTCTCTTCATGTGCTCGATCACCTCGGTATGCTCCTTCTGCGGACTGAACATGACGAGCTCCGCATCGGCATCGACCTTCACGTTGTGTCCGGCCGGCCAGTAAAATAGGTCGTCTGCGTTTACGGTCTCGTGCACGCCATTCGCGTCAGTCGTCGTGATACGACCCCGCAGGACGAACCCCCAATGGGGGCATTGGCAGAGATTTCCCTCCAGTCCCTGGAAGAGCGGCGTGGTATCGACTCCCGCCGAGAGTGTGAAGTACTCGCCGCTTATCCCGCCGAATCCGCTCGCATCGCCGAAGCCGGCGCGCTGGCGGATGACCGCGCCGGGGATCTCCATCTGGATATCAACGTCGTCCTTTGCAACTCGCATGGCAGTGCCTCCAGTTGTCCTGTTGGCCGTGAGTAGACCGATCGGTCTATTGCTAACTATAGGAATCAGCGCGAGCTGTCAAGCGGACCCGGGCATTGCAACCGGAACGATGAAACTGTGACGACGTGGGGGAAAACGCCCAGTGGGCGCATGCGTCGACGCGGTACGCGAGAGCGAGAGCGCGTGCGCTGGATGCGAACGTTTCTTATGCTGAGGAATGGCGGCGGATGATGCGGCGGTCGTCCGCCCATTAACCACCATTCCACGGCGTGAAGGATGAGGGTATCTCTCGCCGTCCCCTACCTCATACCTCATTGCTCAAACCTTCCACCTTCATCCTTGCCCCTGCCCGAGGGTGTTAAGCGTCACGGTTCACGGGGGGCCCGGCAGGGCGAAAAGGGTAGGAAAGCGATGCCACTCGTTGTTACCTTTCACCGCCATATGACCATGCGAGACAGGCTGGCACTGCTCGAGCGCCGCGCCGCAGAGGCGGAGCTCGGCGGCGGGGGAGCACGCCTCACGGCGCAACATGCGAAGGGCAAGCTCTCGGCGCGTGAGCGGCTCGACCTGCTGCTTGACGAAGGGTCTTTTGTTGAGCTCGACCGTTTCGTTGTACATCGGTCGCATGACTTCGGGCTGGCGAACGAGCTCTATTACGGCGATGGCGTCGTCACGGGGTACGGTCGCATCGAAGGCCGCCTGGTCTACGTCTTCTCGCAGGACTTTACCGTCTTCGGCGGCTCGCTCAGCGAATCGTTTGCCGAGAAGATCTGCAAGGTCATGGATCTCGCGGTTCGCAATGGGGCGCCGGTCATCGGTCTCAACGATTCCGGTGGCGCGCGCATTCAGGAGGGCGTCGTTTCGCTCGGCGGCTATGCGGAGATATTCCTCCGCAACACCATGGCATCCGGCGTCGTGCCGCAGATCAGCGCGGTGCTGGGCCCCTGCGCCGGGGGAGCAGTGTATTCCCCAGCGATCACGGACTTCACGTACATGGTGCGGAAAACGAGCTACATGTTCGTTACGGGCCCGAACGTGGTGAAGACGGTGACGCACGAAGACGTCACGATGGAGGAGCTTGGCGGCGCTGACACGCACACGGCGACGAGTGGCGTTGCGCACTTTGCGCATGACTCGGAACCGGCGTCGCTGCAGGCCATCCGCGAGCTCTTCGCATTCATTCCCTCGAACAACCTGGACGAGCCGCCTCGCGGACGGGGAACCGATCCGCGCGATCGTCGCGATGAAGCGTTGCTCGACATCATCCCCGACAATCCCAACAAGCCGTATGACATGCACGAGGTCATTCGGCGTATCGTGGACGACGGCGTGTTCTACGAGGTGCATGCGGCATTCGCACAGAACATCCTGTGCGGCTTCTCGCACCTGGGCGGATACAGCGTTGGCATCGTGGCGAACCAGCCGGCAATGCTGGCCGGCGTGCTCGACATCAACGCCTCGATCAAGGCAGCGCGGTTCATCCGCTTCTGCGACGCGTTCAACATTCCCATCGTGACACTCGAGGATGTGCCTGGCTTTCTGCCGGGCGTCGCGCAGGAGCATAGTGGCATCATCCGACACGGCGCCAAGCTGTTGTACGCGTACTGCGAGGCCACCGTGCCCAAGCTCACGGTCATCACGCGCAAGGCGTATGGTGGCGCGTACGACGTCATGAGCTCGAAGCACATCCGGGGAGACCTCAACCTCGCCTGGCCGACCGCGGAAATTGCCGTGATGGGCCCGAAGGGCGCGGTCGAGATCCTGTTCCGCAAGGATATCGCGGAGAGTGACGACCCCGCCGCGGCGACTGACGCGAAGATCAACGAGTATCGTGAGAAGTTCGCGCATCCATACGTCGCTGCGGGCCGCGGCTACCTCGACGACATCATCGATCCGCGCGACACGCGGCCCCGCCTCATCGACGCGCTCGATACACTGCGCACGAAGCGGGATCGCAACCCGCCGAAGAAGCACGGCAACATTCCGCTCTGATGACTGTATCGCGCACAGCGACGGACCGGCTCCTTGTTTAAGAAAGTCCTGATCGCCAACCGTGGCGAGATCGCGCTGCGGATCATGCGCGCCTGCCGCGAGCTCGGCGTGAAGACCGTCGCCGTGTATTCCGAGGCCGACGCGCGCGCGCCGCACGTGCGTGAAGCGGATGAAGCGGTGCTCATTGGCCCATCGCCATCGAGCGAATCGTACCTCAAGGGCGACGTGATCATCGCCGCCGCCCTGCGCACCGGCGCCGAGGCCATTCATCCCGGCTACGGATTTCTCTCCGAGCGCGATTGGTTTGCGCGCGCCGTACACGATGCCGGCCTGGTGTGGATCGGCCCACCGGCGGAGGCCATCGAAGCGATGGGCACCAAGACATCGGCGCGCACGCTGGCCATCGCCGCGGGAACGCCCGTGGTTCCCGGTACGACGACGGCGCTCCGAAACGCGGACGAGGCGGCGACGGTCGCCGACAAGATGGGATATCCGGTCCTGCTCAAGGCGGCAGCGGGCGGTGGAGGCAAGGGCATGCGCGTCGTGCACAAGCGCGAGGAGGTCGCGCCCGCGCTCGCATCGGCACAACGGGAAGCCAAGAACGCCTTCGGCGACGACGCGGTCTACGTCGAGAAATACATCGTCGGGCCGCGTCACGTCGAAATCCAGGTGCTCGGGGACCAGCACGGCACCATGCTCCACCTGGGCGAGCGCGAATGCTCGGTGCAGCGTCGCCACCAGAAGATGATCGAGGAAGCGCCGAGTGTTGCGGTCTCGCCGGAGTTACGCGCGCGCATGGGTGCGGCTGCCGTGGCCGCGGCGAAAGCGGCGGGCTACGTCAACGCCGGGACGTGCGAGTTCCTCCTCGACGCGAACGGCGAGTTCTACTTTCTCGAGATGAATACCCGCATCCAGGTCGAGCATCCGGTGACGGAGCTCGTCACGGGCATCGACCTGGTGCAGTGGCAGCTGCGGATCGCATCGGGGGAGCGGCTGCCATTCGCGCAGTCTGACTTGACACCGCGCGGCTGGGCGATCGAGTGTCGCATCACCAGTGAGGATCCATCGAACGGGTTTCTTCCGTCAACCGGCCGCATAGAGTACCTGCACGTGCCGAGCGGCCCGGGCGTTCGGTGGGACGGCGGCATCGAGTTGGGCAGCGAGATCTCGCTCTACTACGACCCGATGCTCGCGAAGCTCATCGTCTGGGCTCCAACGCGAATAGAAGCCGTGCAGCGGATGCATCGCGCCCTGCTCGAGCTGACGATCGAAGGCGTGGAGACCTCGCGTGACTTTCACCTGCGGGTACTCGAGGACGAGGAGTTCCGGAGTGGCGCCATCGAGATTCAGTGGCTCGAGCGTCGGCTTGCGGACCTGACGACGCGCACGCCTCCGGCCGAAGCCGTGATTCGCGCTGCCATCTCGGCGGTCCTCCTTGCAGAGCGGGAGCGCAACGTCCCCCGCGCGCCTGTGAACGAGCCGACGACGGGCCGAGGCGCGCTCGATGGATCTGATCGCGGAAACTGGCTTCGCGCCGCGCGCCTGGACGGCCTGCGGTGACCACATCGACGGCGCGGCTGGAGCTCACCGGCATTGCGGCAGGGGGCGATGCCGTCGGTCGCACTGGGGGGATGGTCGTCTTCGTTCCACGCGGTGCGCCTGGCGACGTCGCGCTCGTGAGCCTTACGCCGTCGAAGCGATTTGCGCGCGGACGCCTCGATTCCATCGAGCAGCCATCGCTGGATCGCGTTGATGCTCCCTGTCCGCACTACACCATTGATCGGTGTGGAGGATGCCAGGTACAACATCTCACGTATGAGGCACAGCTTCGCGCCAAGTCGTCCATTATCGTCGACGCGCTTCGCCGCATCGGGCGGCGTGACGTGGCAGCGGTGGACGTCGAGCCGAGTGATGCGCAGTGGCGCTATCGTCGCAAGCTCACGCTGCACCTCAGGCGCACCGGCGCGTCGTGGATTGCCGGCTTGCATCCCTTCGATGATCCAGCCGGCGTCTTCGATCTTGTCGACTGCCCGATCACCGACGTGCGCGTGATGGCCGTTTGGACGGAGCTGCGCGCTGCCTTCGAGCACCTGCCGGATGAGCGGGCCTTGCGTGTCGCGGTGCGCTTGCTGCCTGGCGGCGCCGCCGTCGTCGTCGAGGGTGCCGGCGCGTGGCCACGCGCCGAGCAGTTCTTCGCCGCTGTGCCTTCGGTACTCGAGCTATGGTGGAAGCCTGAGCACGGGCGGATGCGACGCCTGGCCGCGCGGAACGAGCAATCGCAGAGCGGGGCGTCCTTCGTCCAGGTGAATGCAAAGGTCGCGGCGCGCTTGCAACAGTATGTGCTTGATCGGATCGGTGCGTTCGCGCCGCGTCGACTCGTGGACGGTTACGCAGGTGCTGGAGCGATCGCCCTGTCGATGGCCGCCAGGGGTGTCGCGGTCACCGCCATCGAGCTCGACGCGGAGGCCGTCGCCCGATTTGGCGACCAGCTTCGGGCGCCATCGCGCGCGATCGTGGGACGCGTGGAGGACCATCTCGCCAGCGCGCTACCGGCTGACGTGGTACTCCTCAATCCACCGCGCGCGGGCGTGGACGCTCGCGTCACCCAGATCCTCCAGGGAGCGGCCAATCCTCCGAGGTGCGTGCTGTACGTGAGCTGCGACCCGGCCACCCTCGCGCGCGACGTGGCGCGCATGCCGCGCTATCGGCTTGCAGGCGTGCGCGCATACGACATGTTTCCCCAGACGGCGCATGTCGAGACCGTGTGCGAGCTCGTGTCGGAGGCTGAATGAAATACCTTGTCACGGTGGGCAATGCGGAAGTCGAAGTGGAGCTCGACGGCGACGTCGTCTCGGTCGAGGGCCGCCGGAGCGTGGCGCACCTGAGCGAGGTGGAAGGAACGCCGGTGCGCATGGTCACCATCGGCGACGAAGTACATCGTGTGGTCGCACGACGGGGAGCAACGCGAGGGCGGTACACGCTCTGGCTCGACGGGTTTCGCTACGAGGTGGAGGCGCTCGATGAACGCACGCGCACGATTCGGGCGCTGGCCGGAGCAGGGAAGGAGGCGTCAGGACCCGCACCGTTGGTGGCGCCGATGCCGGGGATGATCATTCGCATCTCGGTCGAAGTCGGTGACGTCGTTCAGGCTGGTCAAGGACTCATCGTCATGGAGGCCATGAAGATGGAAAACGAGCTACGAGCGGCGAGCGCGGGTCAAGTGAAGGCCGTGCACGCACGCGAAGGGACCGCGGTGGAGAAGGGTGCGGTGCTGCTGGAACTCGAGTGATGCGCGCCATCATCGGCGGATGTTGCGCGGCGGTGCTCGCCCACGGAGCCGCCGGCGCCCAAGCGCCCAGCACTGATATTTTTCTGGCGCCGCTCACGCACGTCCGCGACTCGATCATCGTCGGACCGGCGAAGAACATCACGAATCGAGCAGGCTACGACAATCAGCCGAGCTTCACGCCCGACAGCCGCGCGATTCTCTACACGGCGGTCGGCGCGGACGCGCAGTCGGACATCTGGCGTTACGACATCGCCGCAAAGCGCACGTCTCAACTGACGCACACGCCCGAGAGCGAATATTCGGCGACCGTGATGCCCGGCGGGCGGCGTATGAGCGTGATCCGCGTGGAGCGAGATTCCACGCAGCGGCTGTGGAGCTTTGCGCGCGATGGCAGCGATCCCCAGATCCTGCTCACTGCGCTCCGGCCCGTGGGGTATCACGCATGGCTGTCCCCGTCGCGGCTTGTGACATTCGTGCTCGGGTCGCCCGCGACCCTGCACGTCATCGACAGCGATGGCGGCAGTGACAGCATTCGCGCGCGCGACATCGGTCGCGCGTTGCAGCGCGTGCCGGGGAGGGATGCCTTCAGTTATACCCACCGCGACAGCACGAAGGCGCTCTGGATCATGACGCAACCGTTCATCGGCGAGAGCGAAGCCGTCGTCGTCAAGGCGCCGAGCGACAACGAATATCACGTGTGGACGCCTGATGGTGTGCTGCTCACCGCCAACCAGGGCAAGCTGGTGCGGTGGAATGGGGCAATCGACGAGAAGCGCGGCTGGCTGCCAGTCGCGGACATCTCCGCTGGGGTGAAGAACATCAGCCGTCTCGCGGTGAGTCCCGACAGCAAGTGGCTCGTCTTTGTCGCGGAGCCTGCGTCACCCTGAGAGTTCTGGCGATCTCCGGCAGCCTGCGCGCGGCGTCGTCGAACACTGCGGTGCTGCAGGTCGCCGCGCGCGTCGCTCCCGTCGGACTCGAGGTGGAGGTCTACGGCGGGATCGATCGCCTGCCGTACTTCAATCCCGATCTCGACCGTGAGTTCGATGATCCAGCGCTACCGCAAGCGGTGAAGGCCCTGCGCGGAGCGATCGCCGCGTCGGATGCGTTGCTCCTCTCCAGTCCCGAGTATGCGCATGGCGTGTCGGGAATGATGAAGAACGCGCTCGACTGGCTGGTGGGCGGACCGGAAATGGTGGGGAAGCTCGTTGGTGTGATCAACACGGCCCCGCATGCGACACACGCCCATGCCGCTTTGCTGGAGACGCTCCGCACGATGTCGGTTGCACTCGTCGACGACGCATGCGTAGCGATCGCGGTGCCGCGTCATCAACCAGCAGATGTATTGGCGGCCGACCCCGCGCTCACCGAACCGCTGCGCGCAGCGCTTCGGGCCGTCGGCGCAGCCGGAGCGGCGCTCCCTTCACGACGGGTGCCGTAGGGCCGGAGTCCTCTCGGAGTGCTTGCGGCCCGGTGCAATCGCGCCGCGACCAAATTTCATCCGCACCGCATCCATCGCGCGGGACACCTCGCGGTCCTTTGCTGATTCGATCTGTCCACCCGTGCGCTCGAAGAGCGTCAGTTGCTTTGCGGGAGGGTGGGTAAAATGCGACAGCGCGACTCCGAGTAGCCGCGCGGGCACCCGTCGCGCCCTCCGGAGCTTGTAGAGGAGCTCGCGCGCTACGAGGAAGATTCCCCGATCCGATTCGAGGGCCTCGTCCACGGTCCGGCTGGCCTGCCGCGTCGTGAAGTCCCGGTCGCGAATGCGCACCGTGACGGTCCGGGTCTTGAGCTCATCGGCGCGAAGGTCACCCGCGGCGCGGCCGACGAGCTCCGTGAGCTCACCCTCGAGCATCACGTCGTCGTCGATGTCGGTTGGAAAGGTGTCGTCGCGACTGATGCTCTTGGCGGACTCGCGATCCCCGTGTACCTCGCCCTCGTCTTCGCCGCGCACGCGGTGTGCCAGCCAGCCGGCATCGCGCGGCCCGACCAGGCGCGCAAGGCCGGCATCATCGAGAGCGAGCACGTCCTCGACTGACCGCAACCCACGCTCGGCCAACCGCGCCGTCGTCTTCGGTCCGATTCCGGGAATGTCTGCAAGTTTCAGAATCCGCGCGCTTCGGCGCCCCGCGCCTCGCTTTTCAGCGCGCTTCGGCGCCCCGCGCCTCGCTTTTCAGGTCGCGAGAAAATGTGCCGTCGCGATGTCGATTGATGACGGACTTCACGCCCGCCTCGCATAGTATTTCCTCATGAGAAAGATGGGGAATCTCAAAGTGCTCGAGTGTGCTTTTCAGATCGCGGAGCGGACGTACCGTGCCACGCGTAGCTTTCCCGTCGAGGAAAAGTTCGGTTTGGTGTCGCAGATGAGGCGCGCGGCGGTGTCCATTGGATCGAATGTGGCCGAG
>JBKJUW010000021.1:0-6317 GCA_046589725.1 Gemmatimonadaceae bacterium | reverse complement strand
TGCGCCGATCTGGATCGATGACAGCGCGGGCATCACGCTACTCGAGATGCGCTCGAAGTCGCGCCGGCTCAAGGCGGAGCAGGGCCTCGACATGATCGTCGTCGACTACCTGCAGCTCATGCAGGGACCCGCGAACTCCGAGAGCCGGCAGCAGGAAGTGTCGCAGATCTCGCGCGGACTCAAGGCGCTCGCGAAGGAGCTTAGCGTGCCGGTACTTGCGCTGTCGCAGCTCTCGCGCGCTCCCGAGCAGCGCGCGGGCGACAGCAAGCGCCCGCAGCTCTCCGATCTCCGCGAATCGGGCGCCATCGAGCAGGACGCCGACCTCATCATGTTCATCTACCGCCCAGAGGTCTACGAAGGCGTGGCGGACAAGGACGGCAACTCGCTGGAGGGGAAGGCGGAGATCATCATCGGCAAGCAACGCAACGGGCCGATCGGATTCGTGAATCTCTTTTTCCAGAAGAGCTACACACGGTTCGAGAGCTTCTCACAGCGCGCGCCATCGCCCACGGGCGGGGGAACGGAAGCGGGCCGAATCGGTCCGGGTGGCCAGGAGCGGCGCGTCGGTTGATCGGCTTCCTGCCGCATTCATCAGTTTTCGAGGAACCAAAGCTTCACAAAAGCAAGAAAAAGCCTTGACGCAGAGAGCGCAGAGGATCTGCGAGAGGACGCATGGGAACCGCAACATTTCCTCTGCGTCCTCTCTTTTTCTCTGCGTCCTCCGCGTCAAAGTCTTGCTGTTCAACGGTCCAGTCGCCGACTCATCGCGCCTCACAAATGATTCGCCCGGCAGGAAGATGCAACGCCGCGAAGTCATCGCGTTCGCTAAATTCACCATATGAGCGTCAAGACGAAAACCGTCTACCGCTGTGCCGAATGCGGCGCCGACCATCCCAAGTGGGCTGGCCGGTGCGACGTCTGTGGCGCGTGGAATTCTCTCGTCGAGGAGATGGCGACACGCGCTGCACCCACGAGTAATGCAGGCAGGCGTGCCGGCGGCGCGCGAACGCTGGCCGAGGGCGGCAGTGTCGTCGCGACGCCGCGGCTGCGTGAAGTGAGCGGCTCCGAGTCGCGTCGCTGGAAGACGGGCATCGACGAGTTCGATTTCGTGCTCGGCGGTGGAATCGTGCCGGGATCGATGATCCTCATCGGCGGCGAGCCTGGCATCGGCAAGTCCACGCTGCTCCTCCAGGTCGCCGCGCGGCTGCAGAATGCCGGGCACGCCACTCTCTACGCGTCGGGCGAGGAAAGCGCGCTCCAGATCAAGCTCCGAGCGGATCGACTCGCCGAAGACGCGGGCGACGTCAGCCTGCTCAGCGAAACGAATCTCGAGACGATCCTGACGACGGCGACCGCAGCGTCGCCATCCGTCCTCGTCATCGACTCCATCCAGACGGTCTTCACGAACGACCTCGAGGGGGCGCCCGGCAACGTCGGACAGGTGCGTGAATGCGCGGCGCGCCTGATGCGCTTCGCGAAGGAGAGTGGAACCGCGGTCTTCGTCGTTGGTCACGTGACGAAGGGAGGCGGCATCGCCGGCCCGAAGACCCTCGAGCACATCGTCGACACCGTGCTCTACTTCGAGGGTGAGAATTCGCTCGATCACCGCGTGCTGCGCGCCACGAAGAACCGCTTTGGGAGCGTCGACGAGATTGGCGTCTTTCGCATGGCGGAAGACGGCTTGCTACCGGTCGCGAATCCATCGGAGCTCTTCCTCGGCGACCGCTCCATGCACGCCTCGGGAAGCGCGGTCACGGCGCTCCTCGAAGGGACTCGGCCGATCCTCATCGAGATCCAGGCACTAGCCGCAAAGGCGGGGTTCGGAACGCCGCAGCGCGTTGCCACTGGCTACGATGGGCGTCGCCTGGCCCTGCTGCTCGCCGTGCTCGACAAGCGCGCAGGCCTTTCGTTCAGCCAGCTCGATGTCTTTCTCAACGTCGTCGGCGGCGTTCGACTCCAGGAGCCAGCGGGAGACCTTGCCGTGGCGGCCGCGCTCGCGTCGAGCGTCTACGACCGCGCACTTCCGACCGATGCCGTGTTCGTGGGTGAAGTCGGACTCGGCGGCGAGATCCGCCCGGTGTCGCAGGCGGAGCGGCGTCTCGCGGAGGCGGCGAATATGGGCATGAGCACCGCCTTCCTCGCCGAGCGCGCCGTGCCGGCGCGCGTGCCAAAGGGTCTTCGCGCGATCGGCGTCCGCACCATTGGCGAGATGTTCGAACGGGTGTTCGCTTGAGCTCTCCGGTGGGCGGCGCGCGCGACGTCGGCGTCGTCATCGTTGCGGGCGGATCGGGCACCCGTGCGGGCGGCGATGCGTTGAAGCAGTTTCGCTGGGTGGCCGGGAAGCCGATGCTCCTGCATAGCGTGCAGACGTTCATGGCGCGCCCCGACGTCGGCACGGTGGTGTGTGTACTGCCGCAGCAATATGCCGGTGATCCTCCGCCGTGGCTCTTTCAGTGCGACGTCGACCGACTGCTCGTATCGCTCGGCGGACGGACGCGGAGCGAAAGCGTTGCGAATGGACTCGACGACCTCCCCGACGAGGCGGAGATCGTTCTCGTGCACGATGCGGCGAGACCGCTCGTCGACCCAGCGACGATCGATCGCGTGGTCGAGCTCGTCCGCGGCGGTACATCCGCGATCGCCGCGCTCCCGGTCGTGGACACGCTCAAGGAGGTCGACGCCGACGGCGTGATCGTGCGCACCGTCGACCGGGAGCGGCTCTGGCGCGCCCAGACTCCGCAAGGGTTTCCGCGTCGGGTCATCGTTGAGGCACATCGTCGAGCCGCTCGCGAACGCATCTCCGCAACCGACGATGCCGCGCTGTGCGAGCGACTCGGAATTCCGGTCCGCGTCGTGCGCGGGACGGAGCGAGCCATGAAGATCACCGGGCCGGACGACTTCACACGCGCCGAGGCGCTTTTCGGGATGTTGGAGTGAACGACACAGCGCTTGCGGTCCCCTTCTGGTCCGAGGCCGAGGTCGCCGGTGCCATGCGTCCGGCGCTCGACCAGTTGGAGCGCCGCCAGGTGCTCGCCTATCCGACCGAAACCGTTTACGGGTTCGGTGGCGCGATCGACCGCGACTCCGTGGACGCACTCGTGCGGATGAAGGGACGGCCGAAGGGAAAGCCCTTCCTGCTCCTGATCGCCGGCAGCGAGATGCTGGCGAAGCTCGACCTCAAGCTTCCAAGCTTTGCGACGAATCTCGCGGCGCGCCACTGGCCCGGTGCGTTGACGCTTGTGTTACCGGGAGGGGAAAAACGCGTGCCGGACGCGCTGCGCGGTCCGGAGGGCGGAATCGCGGTGCGATGGACCTCGCATCGCAACCTGCAGCGCCTCATCAGTGCGCACGGCGAGGCCATTACGTCGACGAGCGCCAACCGCCCCGGGGTTCCGCCAGCCACATCCTCGCGTGAAATTCGAGAGCAGTGGCCCGGTGTCATCGCGAGCGGCGTGTTGCGCGTACTGGACGGCGGCACGCTTCAGCCCTCGCCGCCGTCCACCGTCGTCGATTGCACAGGGCGAGCGCCCCGCGTGATCCGTCCCGGCGCCATCGCGGCAGCAGTCCTCCGTGAGACTGCTCCACGCCTCATCGGAGATGCGTGACGGTATGAAGCTGCTATTCGTATGCACCGGAAACACCTGCCGCAGTCCCATGGCGGAAGCGCTTGCACGCAAGGTGGCCATCGAGCGCGGACTCGTCGATGTGGATGTCGCGAGCGCGGGCACGAGCGCCTGGGATGGCGCCGCTGCATCCGACGGCGCGCTCCTCGTCGGCCTGGAGCGTCACCTCGACCTGAGCGGCCATCGGTCGCAACAGCTCTCACGAGCCCTCGTGGAATCGAGCGACCTGATTCTCACGATGGGATCGCACCACCTTGAACGAGCCGAGGCGCTCGGTGGGTCTGGCAAGAGCTACCTGATCGCGGCGTACCCACGCGGCGGACATTCTGGCAGGTCGGTCAGTGATCCGATGGGCGGTGATCTCGATACGTATCGCGCGACGGCCAATGAGCTCGAGGCGGAAATCCGCCGCGTCTTCGACCACTTCGCGGCGGAACAGGTGCCCGGCGCCTCGTGATGGATCCGCCGGCGCGACTGGTGCTGCTCGGGCATCCTGTTGCGCACTCGATCTCACCGCGCTTTCAGAACGCCGCGCTCCGTGCGGCTGGTATTCCGCTGACGTACGAGTTGATGGACGTCGCACCCGAAGCGCTCGACAATACCATCGCGTCGCTCGCTCGCGAGCGCGCCGCGGGGAATGTCACCATCCCGCACAAGGAACGGTTCGCTGAGCGCTGCGCGCGCCTGATGCCGCTCGCCGCGCGAGTCGGTGCCGTCAACGTTTTTTGGCACGAGGACGGTGCGCTCGTCGGCGACAACAGCGATGTCGGCGGCTCCGAACTCGTCATCCGCACACTCCTTGGCGCGACGCGGCCAGATGCGACGGTCGCGGTGCTCGGCGCAGGCGGCGGCGCGGCGGCGGTACTGTGTGCGTTGGAACGATGCGGCGTGCGTGAGGCGCGCGTCTATAATCGAAGCATGCAACGCGCTGAGCTGCTTTCACACCGGTTCGGGACTTTCACGCACGCAACCGCCACGCTCGCCGAGGCGCTGCGCGGTGCCACCCTCGTGGTGAACACCACGCCCCGCGGACTCCATCCGGGTGACGACATGCCGGTGGACATCGAGCGGCTTCCGCGCGGTTGTGCGGTGTTCGATCTGGCGTACGCGCCCGGCGAGACCGCGTGGGTGAAAGCGGCGCGAGAAGCGGGACACCGGGCGTCCGACGGCGAAGGCATGCTGGTCGAACAGGGCGCCATCGCCTTCGCACGGTGGTTCGGTTTCGAGCCGGACAGGAATGTGATGTGGCAAGCGATGGCCTGACCGCGTTGCGACGCGCGGCCGCTGAGGTGTCATCGTCACTGCTCGAATTCCTGCTGCCTCCCACCTGTGCTGTGTGCCGAGGCGTGCGCGGGCCACAGGAGGGCGACCTGGTGTGCGGAGCGTGTTGGGTGCGAGCCGTCGCCCTCCCGCGCCCGCGTTGCGATCGATGTGGGCATCCCTTTGACCCGCGTCGCCGATCCGCCGAATGCCAATGGTGCGCGCTGCTGCCGCCTTACGTCCGTGCTGCGCGATCGTGTTTCGGCGTACCCGGCGGCACTGCGGGCGCCGTCGTGCACGCGCTCAAGTATCAGGGATGGAATGCCGTGGCCGCCGGCATGGGGCGGCGCATGGCCGCGCTCAGGTTTCCCCTGGATGTCGAGGAGGAGCGCGCTGCACTCATTCCGGTGCCGCTCGCGCATTCGCGGCTGCGGGAGCGCGGCTACAATCAGAGTGCCGAACTGGCTCGCCACATCGCTCCAGTGTGGGGAATTCCGGTCCGCGAGGATATACTCGTACGCGGGCGTGCGACCACGACGCAAACGCGGTTGACACCCGGGGAGCGAAAACGCAACGTTTCCGGCGCGTTCCATGCGGCCGTCGACCGGAACTCATTGCGCGGCCTGCACCTTGTCCTGGTAGACGATGTCGTGACGACCGCCGCCACGCTAAACGAGTGCGCGGCGGCACTCCACGACGGCGGAGCGCGGGTAATCAGTTTTGTGACTTTTGGCCGTGCGCCTGCTCTTGGCGACCGGTGGTGAACCTACAGGAGAGACAGATGGCAATTCGGGTTGGCATCAACGGCTTCGGCCGCATTGGACGTCAGGTACTGCGTGCAGCCAAGCAGGCCGGCATCAAGGACATCGACTTCGTCGCCGTCAACGACCTCACGGACACGAAGACGCTTGCGCACCTGTTCAAGTACGATTCCGTGCACCGCGAGTTCAAGGGCGACGTTTCCGCCGGCGCCTCATCGATCACGGTCGATGGCGACGAGATCAAGATCCTCGCCGAGAAGGATCCCGCGAAGCTGCCATGGAAGGAGCTCGGTGTCGACATCGTGCTCGAGTCGACGGGACGGTTCACCGATGCCGCGAAGGCGCAGGCCCACATCGACGGCGGCGCAAAGAAGGTCATCATCTCCGCTCCGGCCAAGGGAGAACACATCACGATCGTGATGGGTGTCAATCACACGAAGTACGATGCGGCGTCGCACCACATTATCTCCAATGCGTCCTGCACGACGAACTGCCTCGTGCCGATGGTCAAGGTCGTGCGCGACAACTTCGGCTTCAAGCACGGCTCGATGGTGACGATCCACAGCTACACCAACGACCAGAACATCCTCGACCTGCCGCACAAGGACCTGCGCCGCGCCCGCGCCGCCGCCCTCTCGATGATCCCGACGACAACTGGCGCCGCCAAGGCCAC
>JBKJUW010000145.1:0-18948 GCA_046589725.1 Gemmatimonadaceae bacterium | reverse complement strand
CCGGGGCGAGCCTCTATGCGCGCAACTGTGCCGCCTGCCATGGTGAGCGCGGCAAGGGCGATGGACCGAATGCGCGCTACCTCCCCGTTCGCCCTGCGGTGCATGCCGATGCTGCCGGGATGTCGACGCGCAGCGACGATCGCCTGTTCGACGCGGTATATGGCGGCGGCTATCCGCTCGGGCGCAGCGTCATGATGCCGGCCTTTGGGGAGACGCTCACGCGCCAGGAAATCTGGCTGCTGGTGCGGCATATGCGCACACTGTGCGGCTGTGCCGGGCCCGCGTGGTCGCGATCGGCGCCTGCGCTACCGATTCGCTCGACAGTGCCGCAGCGATGAGCCGACGCCAACGATCCCGCGCTCCCGCGCCGAGGGCTGATGCGCCGAATGTGTTGTCGCCACAACCTCGTCGCGCTGCGCGCATCGCGGCCGGTCTTGTTGCGATCGCGATCACTGTAGCAGCTGCCATGTTCTTCATCGGGCGCGGCGGAAACGCTGTCGCCGAGGCACTGCCCGCGCCGAGCGGCCACGCACTGGTTCCGGGCGTCACTGGAGCGGATTTCGTGGGAGCGGCCCGGTGTGCCAGCTGTCACGCTGCCGAGTTCGCGGCGTGGACGCGCTCGACACATGGCCGCGCAGGAGGAGAGCCCGGCGCTGTCGCGTTGCTTGCGCCGTTCGACGGCAGCCCCATTCGCTTTCGCGATGCCCTGGTGACACCCAGCGTGGCTGCAGGGGGCCGGTATCAGTTCGTCGTCGCGCAGGAGGGTCGCGCAGCGCGCACGCTGGTGGTGGACGGCGTCGTCGGTGGGGGACACATGGCAGGCGGCGGCACGCAGGGGTTCGTCACTCACTACCCTGACGGCACCATTCGCTTTCTTCCTTTTGAGCTCAGCCGCAGTCCGCGCGGTTGGTTCTGTAACACCGGTTCGCGATCCGGCGCGGGGTGGCAACCGATCACGGCCAGCATGCCCCTCGCCGCGTGCGGCGACTGGCCCCCGGTCCGTACCCTGGGCGACGTCGCGCGCTTCGCCAACTGCCAGGGCTGTCACGGCAGCCAGGTGCAGGCACAGTTCGACTCCGGCGCGCATCGGTACCGCACGGACGTTGCCTCGCTGGCCATCAACTGCGAGTCGTGTCACGGTCCGGGCCGACGTCACGTGGACCTGGCCAGCTCCGGGCGAATGGCGCGTGCGAAGGACATCGGGATGCGGCCACTCGCGACACTCGACAAGGATGCGTCGAGTAACGTGTGCTACCAGTGCCACGCGCTCAAGGACCAGCTCCAGCCGGGCTATCTCGCTGGGGATTCGCTCGAGCGCTTCTATTCGCTGGGTATGGCCTTGCTGGGAGACCGACCGCTGGCGCCCGATGGACGTGTGCGGACCTTCGCGTACCAGGAGACGCAGCGGTTCAGCGAGTGCTATCGCAAGGGCGGCATGCGATGCACGGACTGTCATGACCCGCACAGCCAGGGATCTCGGGACGTCAACGGCGCTGCGCTGCACGGCCGACTGGATGACCGCCAATGCACGAGCTGCCACGCCAGCCTCGCGGACCGCGTGGAAGAGCATACCCATCATCCGGCCGGCTCGGCGGGCAGCCGGTGCGTGTCGTGTCACATGCCCTACCTTCAACACCCCGAGGTGGGCGGTGCGATCCGGTACGCGCGCTCGGACCACACGATTCCCATTCCGCGCCCCGCGCATGACAGCGCGATGGGAGTGCGACCGGCCTGTGCGTCATGCCACGCCGGCGTGTCGGCGTCAACGTTGGACCGCCAGGTCGCCGCGTGGACGAGTCGGAAGCGCAAGCCGCTTGCGTCATCAGTCGCGGCGCAAGTTGCCCTCGGCGCATCGTCCCCGACCCCCGCGGCGGCGCTTGCGCTACTCGCAGGCGAGGATCATGACATGGCGCGCATTGGCGCCCTGTCGCGACTCGTCGAGGCACTGGGCGCCGGCGACAATGGGTGGCTCGATGACGCAGTCGCCGCACGCCTGGTCGCGCTGTCGGACAACCACGACCCCGATGTCGCCGCCCTCGCGCTCGCCGCGCTGCACCTCGGGCGCGGTGAGCAGGCCGCGACGCGCCGAGTGCTCGCGCGCGCGCTCACGCAGGCGGGCGCGAGCGATGGTGCGCTGCGCGACCGGTGGGGGCTGGTGCTGGGATACGTCGGCGATCGCCGTGCCGGCCAGCGGCAATACACCTCGGCGATCGAGGCCTACCAGAAGGCGCTCGAGATCGTACCTTCGAACCTCCGCGTGCTCGTCAACCTTGCGAACGCAGAGCGGGACGGCGCCACCGACGCCGCGCAGCTTGCGTCGGCCATTGCGCATTACAAACGCGCACTTGAGCGCGATCCTGCGCCGGCGCTCACGCTCGTGAATCTCGGTATTGCGCAAGCTTCTGCGGGCGACACGGCCGCTGCGGTCGCAAGCTGGCGCGACGCGGCACAACGCGATCCGTTCGAGCCCCTGGCCCTTTTCAATCTCGGCAATGTGGCCCTCGTCACGGGGCACCTCGCAGATGCCGTCACGGCGTACCGCATGACACTCGAGCGCGATGCCAGCCTCGTGCCGGCGCAGTTCAACCTGACGCGCGCGCTCGTTGCGGCTGGGGACAATGCCGGAGCGCTGCGCGCCCTTCGCAATGGGCTTGCCTTCGACTCGTCCAACGTCGAGGCACGGCAGATGGCGACGCAACTGCAGCAAGTGATTCACGGGGGCAAGGCGCCGACGCGCATGTCGCCCGCTCGCCGACCGCCTTGACTCGACGTCCCCCATCAGCGGAGCCACGATGATCCACCACGATGCCATGTCACGGCGGCAGTTCACCGGCCTTGCCGCCTCCGGACTCGCAGGGACGTTTGTCGCGCGCGCCGTTCCGCCATTCGCTCTGCGCCCATCCCCCTCGCGTTCAGCGTGGCCTGGCTACGAGACCGCCATCGTCATCGACAACCTCGCGACTCCGGGACCGTTCAACGTTCCCAACAGCTTTGCGCACCCCTTCACGCCACAGATGGTGGCCAACGCTCGCGCCTCCGGCATCACCGCCGTGAATGTCACGCTGAGCGCGGGCGGACTGCTCGACGCGCAGGCGTTCGAGGCGACGATGCGTAACATCGCCTTCCTCGAGAACGAATTCGATCGCCATCCCGACGCCTTCGTGAAGGTGAAGACCGTTGCCGACATCCGCCGCGCGAAGGAGAGCCATTGCATCGGCCTCATTCCCGGCTTCCAGGATGCCACCATGCTGGAGGGCGACGTTTCACGCGTGGACCTCTTCCACCGGTTCGGCGTTCGCATCATCCAGCTCACGTACAACGTGCGAAATCTCCTCGGTGACGGCTGCCTCGAACCCGGGAACGCCGGCCTCAGTGCGTTCGGGCGCGCCGCCGTGGCGCGCATGAACGAGCTGGGAATGCTCGTCGACACGAGTCACTGCGGCCGGCAAACCACGCTGGACGCGATCGCCGGCTCCACGAAGCCGATCGCCGTTACGCACAGCTCGTGCGCCGCCCTCAACGACGTCCCGCGTGCCAAGACCGACGACCAGATCCGCCGGCTTGCGGAGCGCGGCGGCGTGATCGGCATCTACATGATGCCGTTTCTCCGTGCTGCCGGCCAACCGACGGCCGACGATTTCATCCGGCACATCGAGCACTCCGTGCGCGTTGCCGGCGAGGACCATGTCGGCGTGGGGTCCGACAACTCGATCACGCCGCTTGACCTGTCACCCGGATTTCGTGCGCTGCACGCGAGCTTCGTGCGCCAGCGTCGCGCCGAGGGCATCTCCGCGCCTGGCGAAGATGAAAACGTGTTCAATCACGTCCCGGAGCTCGACACCCCGCAGCGCATGCAGCTCGTCGCCGATCGATTGGCGGCGCGCGGCCATTCCTCTGCACGCATCGAGAAGATCATTGGCGGGAACTGGCTGCGCCTTTTTGGCGAGGTGTGGGGGTAGGTAGGGCGCGCGGCGTTCCTTTGCTAAAGACACAGCGCGCCTCCGCCCCCGCCTCTCAGGGAATCAGCACGGGCGGCGCTGCCGGTGTGATCACGTGCGGGGCGTTCTGCAGCGCGCGATTGATCTTGCCGACCTTGTCGCGGAGAATGGCATCGAGCCGCGCCTGCGCCTGGTCCACCTCTACACTGAGCTCGCTCGCCCTCAGCATCTCTCCTGCTGTCGGCGGCATCATGGGACGAGCGATCATGCCGGTGACCGTCTGCACCTCTTCGCGCAGCCTGGGATACTGACGATAGCCCAGGCGTGGTAACGGCCGCGCCAGCACCGAGTCGCGGAATTGCCGCAGCTCCGCAGCGGCGAGGGCCACGTCCTTCAGCAACTGGGGGTCGCGCGCGGCGCCGGCGCGCCCGGTGGTGTCTGCCCCGTCGTCCCCCGACACCGGCGGCTTGAGCTGCTCCTGCAGCCGCGTAAGCTGGAGCAGCACGTTGTCGGTGGTAGCGACGATGCGACTCACATGCTTCGCGAGTTCCGTCATGCGCGCTGCCTCTGTGCGTTGCGCAACGAGTTGCTCCGCCGACATCTCCGATCGCGGGTCGAGCTCGACGCGAACGCTCTTGGTGTAGCGCGCGCCATCGACCGTGAGCGTCGCGGTGTACGTGCCGGGCAGCGCAGGTGCGCCGACATTGGGTGCATACCGTGCTTCGTATTCGTTGTCGGAGCTCTCCGCATCGGCGCCGCGCAGGCGGCGCGCTCGTACCGCGGCGAGCGACGTGTCAACCGGCGTGGCACCTGGCGCAAGCGGAGTGGGCACAACCGGCGGCGGTTCTCCGCGGAGATCCCACGCCACGCGATTCATTCCCGCGTCGTCGGACACCCGACGGAGACGGCGCACCGTACGCCCCTCGGCGTCGGTGATGACGAGGCTCACCTCGGCAGCGGGCTGCGACTTCAGCTTGTACGTGATGAGCGCGCCGGGTGGGGGATTTACTCCCGTCCACGTGCGCTGGCCGAGGTTGCCGTCGCGGCTCCATTCATTCCAGCGGATGGCAGGCCGGATGTCGAAGAGGGTCACGGCCGACTCGCTCGCCGCCTGCTGCTGCTGGAGGAACGTGACGTCGTCCATGATGTAGAGCCCACGCCCATGCGTGGCCACGAGCAGGTCGTTCTCTCGCGGGTGCACCTGGATGTCGCGCACCGGCGTCACGGGTATGCTGCCGCGGATCGATTTCCAGTGCGCGCCGCGGTCCCACGACGCCCACACCCCCATCTCGGTGCCGAGGTAGAGGAGATTCCTGTTGCGCGGATCTTCGCGAATGACGTGCACCCATGCGGCTGACGACGGCAGGTCGCCGGTGATCGCGTGCCAGCTCGCGCCGTAGTCCGTCGTCATGTAGGCGTAGGGAGCGTAGTCGTCGTCCTGATGATGGTCGGCGGCGACATAGGCTGTTCCGCGATCGAAGTGCGATGCTTCGACGGTGGGAATCCACGCGTTCGGCTTGAGGCCAGCTACCTTCGTGAAGACGTTCGACCATGTGCGACCGCCGTCACGCGTGACCTGGACATTGCCATCGTCCGTGCCCACCCACACGACGTTCGAATCCAGCGGCGACGGCGAGATGGAAAGCAACGTGGTGTGGAATTCTGCCGCTGTATTGTCCACCACGATCGGACCGCCGGACGACTGCTGCTTGGCCGCGTCATTCGTGGTGAGATCGGGCGAAATCACCTGCCACGAGTTCCCATAGTTCGTGGACTTGAACAGTACGTTGCCGCCGAAGTAGACGACCTTCGGGTTGAGTGGCGACAACGCGATCGGCGCATTCCAGTTGAAGCGGTACTTGTGCGAGACCATCGCGTCGCCAACCGAACCCACCCGGTTGGGATACGGATAGATGGTCTTCTGCGTGCCCGTGCGGGTGTCAGTGAGGTTGAGCATGCCGCCCTGCGCATCCGAGTAGACCAGCCAGGGCTTGTCCATCACGGGTACGGTGAAGAAGCCATCGCCACCCGACACCGTGTACCAGTCGCTCTTCCTGTTGCCCTGGCCCGAGAACGTCTGGCTCGCGCCGCACCAGTTTCCGTTGTCCTGCAGGCCGCCGCAGACCATGTACGGCTGCTGCATGTCGTAGTTGATGTGATAGAACTGCGTGAACGGAAAGGTGTTCACGACGTCGAAGTTCTTGCCGGCATCGTAGCTCACTTGCCAGCCGCCATC
Organism: Gemmatimonadaceae bacterium; assembly: GCA_046589725.1. Taxonomy (GTDB): domain Bacteria; phylum Gemmatimonadota; class Gemmatimonadetes; order Gemmatimonadales; family Gemmatimonadaceae; genus AG11. The sequence continues at coordinate 12,774 of JBKJUW010000145.1, read as the reverse complement.
GGATCCGCTCAGGATGTACCGCGGGTTGGTGGGATCAATCCACAGGGCCTGGTGGTCGCCGTGCACGTCGCGGCCAATGGTGTGGAACGTCGCGCCCGCATCTTCCGTGAGATACAGCGAGCCAGAGAGCGCGAAGACGCGGTTCGGATTCTGTGGGTCGACGCGGATGTCGGCGTAATAGAAGGGACGGAAGTTGATGTTGGGATCCTTGCTCACCGTACGCCACCGCGCGCCACCGTCGTCGGAGCGCCAGAGCTCTCCCTCATCCTTCGTCTCGCTGATGACGTACACGATGGACGGATCACTTGGCGCGACTGCGACGCCGATGCGATCCATGTCCTTCGTCGGCAGGCCCTTGTTCCTTCCCGGACCAGACAAACGCTCCCACGTCGCACCCCCGTCCACGGACCGATACGCAGCCGTGTTGCCACCGCCCGACTCCAGATGCCACGCCCATCGCCGATAGGTGTACATGCCGGCGTAGAGGGTATTCGAATTGTCGGGGTTGGCGGCGATGTCGGAACATCCAGTTTGCGCATCGACGAAGAGCACCCGCGACCAGGACTTTCCGCCGTCGGTCGTCTTGAAGACGCCGCGCTCCTCGCTGGGTCCCCATTCGCGGCCGAGGGCACAGGCATACACGATGTCGGGTGAGTGCGCGTCGATCACGATGCGCGCAATCTTGTCGGACTTCGTCAAGCCGATGTGTGTCCAGTGCTCGCCCGCATCGATCGACTTGTACATGCCGTCACCAATCGACGCATTGTTTCGCGGATTGCCTTCGCCGGTGCCGACATACACCACATTGGGATCGCTCGGCGCAATGGCAATGGCGCCGATGGACGTGGCGCTCTGCCGGTCGAAGATGGGCTTGAAGGTCGTGCCCGCATTCGTGGTCTTGATGATGCCGCCGTTCGCGCCGGCGACGTAATACACATCGCGGTTGCCGGGTACCCCGACGACCACGGAAACGCGCCCCGCCTGGTTGGCGGGACCAACAGAGCGCCACGCAATGCTTCCATGGCCATCCGTCGCGGAATCGAGCGAGTTGGCCGCCCGCTGGCCAGCACCGGTTTCAGTGCTACGCGAGCCGATGGACTGGGCCGACGCCGCAGAGGCGGAGAGCAACGTAACGGCAGCGATGGGAACGATGCTTCGGACACTCATGAAATATGATTGTCTGGTCATTGACAGGTGCTGGAGAAGTGTCTGGCCACGCGTGTGTGCGGCAGGGCGGCGAGTCCGCTCGCGTCACGGAAAAGGATCAGGGTGGAGGACTTGCGCCCCCGGCATCGCCTCCGCCCTGTGACCCCGTCGTCTTGAGCGCGATGACGGCAATGATGAAGAGGCCTCCCGCCAGGGCGAGCGCACCGAGTGTCGTTCGTGACCGACTCAATTCGCTGCGCTCGACGCTGCGCACATACGCCGCCGGAAAGTTGACGACGCCTTCGCCGGTCCATGGTTGGGGCGTGCCGTCGGAGAGTTGCACCGTTTCGACGGCAACGCCCAATTCGCCACCCGACTGAATGCGGGTGAGTATACCGCTTGCCGATTCCACGCGCGGCCCAAGGAAGCGGGCGAGTTCCGCAGTGCCTTCGGGTGTAAGGCGCAGGCGCACGCGCTGCGACTCGGCCAACGGTATTCCGGTGACCGGCTGGTACGCATAGCACGCGCTGTTGAGTGCGAGCGCCACCGAACCGACCGTAAGTGCGCTCCGACGAAGTCTGTTCATTGCCCGCACTGGCATCCGAGGGGAAGGCCCGAGCCGCGTTCGCACCCGGGAGGCGGAGGGTCGGCCGGATCACCTTGACGCCGTGATCCGGCCGCTTGTCCTACGCGCAAAAGCCTACTTGCAGAGCGCTGGGGCATTGATGCATGGGTTGCCTAGCCGTTCCACGTTCGGAATGGGAAAGAGCAGGCCCGGCACGCTGAAGGACGATTCGAAATTCGGGTTGGGCGCCCACTTCGCGTCCTTCACGCCGAAGCGGTACATGTCGCTGAGGCGCCGGTTCATGAGCCACAGCTGCGCCTGACGCTCATGACGTAGCATCGCCAGGTCGCTCACCTGGCCGGTGAACGCAGCCTTGGCATCCAGTGCCCGCACCGAGTTGATCTGACTCCGGAACTCGGCGGAATTACCCGCGGCCAGCGCCGCCTCCGCCAGGATGAGCCGGAGCTCACGCACGCTCGTCTCGGTGAACACTCCCGACTGGGTACCGAAGGCCTTGAACTGCGCGAGCAGCGCCTGCGTCGTGATATCCTTGGCGCCGCTGAGCGGGTCGACAAGATTCGAATACACCGCGCCGACACGATGTTCGTTGCGGCCATTCACCTCGAACCAGATGTTCGTGCCCGCAGTGGCTTCGAGGTTGCTGATGAGCGTGAACTTCTGGTCTGGTGACGCGCTGGCGATCGCTGCGGCGGCATCAGTGTTGGCGCCCGCGACACTCACGAGCGGGTCGGCCTGCGTCGTCCCCTTGGGCGTGATCTTGGACCACACGCCCTTCGCATGCTGTACGCGCGCCCGATACGCGAGAATGTTGAACTTCAGCGCGTTGTCCTTGCCCGCCGCAGCGATCGGCTCCGCCTTGTTGAGATACACAACCGCCTTGTCGTACAGCGTTCCCATGTTCGCGCGCCCGATGGGCGCCGCCGCGACTCGCTTGTTGGAGAACGCGTAATCATCGTACATGTCGGCGATCGTCGCGTACGTGACGGCGGCGTACAAGTACGCGCGGGCCAAATCCAGCTTGTCCGTCAGCTTCCCGTCAGTGTTGAAGGCTTCAAGCCTGATGATCGTTTCATCGGCCAGATAGCGTGTTTCGCCGACGTTCGGAAAGGCGGCGTCGATGAACTCATTGAGGTAATTGGCAAGTCCGCCGGTCTCGATGTCGAACCAGGCGTCGCGCGAGCCGATCCAATCCAGCTCGTCGGTGGCCACGGCATACGGCACCGTGACGCCAGACAGCATGCGAGCCAGCGCGGCCAGCACACCGCTCGCCTCGGCCGTGGCGGCTTGCGGGTTGCTCAGCGCGGACTCCTCGACGTTGTTCGGGTTGCTCACCTTGAGAATGTCGCCGCAGGCGGCGGCACCAATCAGTAGCGACCCCGCAACGAGCAACCGGCTTCGCGCGGAACTCTGCGAGATCTTCGTCATCAGCGTTGTCATGTCAGAAGCTCATGCGAAGGTTGAGACTGAGCGAGCGCGGAAGTGGAAAGCCGAATGCGTCGATGCCTTCACCGAAGTTGGCATCTGTGCTGCCGCCGGAACTCCGGCCGAAGATGTTGACCTCGGGGTCGACGCCGGGGTACTTCGTCCAGAGGGCGAAGTTGCGTGCCGCGAAAGTGACGGCCATGTCCGACGCCCCGAACGGTGCCGCGACCCGCGCCGGCAGGAGGTAGGTGAGCGACAGTTCGCGCCACCGGAGGAAATCGCCGGCGAACTGCTGGTTGAGACCGTCGTACGGAGACAGCGCCTTGAGCTTGTATGCCCAGACCAGTGCCGCGTCGAGTCGCTCCTGGGGCGAACTGGCCGGATTGAGGATCGTTGCTTCCGTGCGCGCCCGCAGCTCGGTGTTCCCGCCATTGGACGGGTTGGCCGTGCGGAAGGCATCCGTAAGGTTGGAGATGGTGTAATTCCCGGCACGATACTCGAAATTGGTGCCGATCTTCCAGTTGCGGTGCAGCGTCATCGTCCCGCCGAAGGAGCCCTCGAAGTCGGGGAAGGGCTTGCCGTCATAGTGGTCCAGCTTGTTGCCATTGGCGTCGTCGTCGGCCGCGAGTGGGTCCACGTTCGAGAGCGAGCGTGGGCCGGCGAGATACGCGAGCAGCTCGGCCTGCGTATCCGGCTTGCCGTCCTTGTTCACGTCGAACGGCAGCTGGCCTGGCTGCAGACAGACGCCGCCTCCAGATGTCTTCGTTGCGCTTCCAACGCAGGCACTCGGCAGCTTCGCGCCGAAGAACGAACCTGGCGCATACCCCTCCTTCACGAAGTTGCGATACCGCGGATAGCTCCCGCCAACCTTCACCGGCGGCGCACCACCAAGGCTCGTCACGATCTGGCTGAGGAAGCCTGTATTCGCATAGACGTCGAGTGAGACATTCGGGCGGTTCAGCAGGAACGCCTTGCCCTTGAGGTCCCATCCAAATGCGTCGAGCTGGCCGATGTTGTCCAGCTGCGCAGACACGAAGCCACCGGTGACCGGAAACTGCCGCGCGTACAGCGCATCCTTCACTCGGCGCTGCCACCGCGTGAACTCCAGCGACGCACGATCGCCGAGCAGGCCGACCTCCGTGCCGAACTCGAATTCCGTGGAGACTTCCGGCTTCAGGTCCGGATTACCGAGGTTGCCCGGAACCAACCCTGCGCCCGTGGATGACGCAAGCGCCTGGTACGTGGTCAACTTGTCGAAGGCGCCCGGCTGACGGCCGGCGCGGCCGATGGCGGCCCGCAACCGAAACGTCGAGATGTAATTCGCGATCCGACTGTCCTTCCACGATGGCCGGTCGCTCGGAATGATGGACAGCGAACCCTGTGGGTAGATCACGCCGCCGGAGGACTTGCCGAACGCACTGTTTCGATCATACCGCGCGCCGCCCGTCACGAACATCCAGTCGTGAAAGCCGACCTGCTCCTGCGCGAACACGCCCGTGTTCACGATCTGGCCGAACGACTCGAATGCCTGCGGCGTGGCCCCGCCGCCGAGCACGGAGATGCCCGGTCCGGGGAAGCTGGTGGTGCGACCACTTTCGTCTGTCTCACGCGTAAGAAAGCCCTGCGCGCCGAAGATCAGGTTCGACGACAAGCTCTTGATGACCTGACCGGAGTACCCGCCATTCACGCTCAGGGTGATCTCCTGGTGCGAGCGGTCGTCCACGCTCGCCTGCCCCGCATTCGCGCGGTTGATGCGCTGGTCCAGATTGTTGCCGAACGGAATGAAGGCGGCCGAGCGCTGCGACGTGTAATCGACGCCGAACGTGCCATCGAGGTTGAACGACGCCAGCGGGATATAGCTGGCGCGCAAGCTTCCGTTGAAATGCCGGGCGTCCTGCTTGGTGGACGGCTGGAGCAGTTCCCGCTCCGAGGCGAACGAGCTGGCACCTGTGGGATTTCCCGGACCGCGGCACGTTCCGTCACCGTTGCTGCCGTTGGTCGGATCAGTCGGACTGGTCTTCGACGCATTGCACTGTGCGTTCTCCGGCTTGGAGAACAGCGCCACCGTGTACGGGGCGTAGATGCTGTTGTTGTTCTCTGGAATCTCGTTGTGCGTATTGGCGTAGAGCACGTTCGTCTGCAGCTTGAACGTCTTGCTGGGCGCCAGGCCGAGGCCCAGCGTTCCCTGATAGCGGTTCACGATGTCCGCCATGTTCGTTCCGAGCCCCTGGTAATCGAAATTCTTGGCCGTGAACGGCCCGTCCTCGCGATAGCCGCGCAGCGACCCGAAGTACGTGACGAGCGCCGTTCCGCCGGAGACCTGGCCGTTGAGCGTGGATGCACGCCCTGTTTCGAAGAGCTTGGTCGCGACGTCGCGGCTGAAGGGCGTGAACGCGGTAACGGGGAAGCCATAGTGCTGTGACAGGCGCGTGGCCTGCGTGTCGGTGCGCGCGAAGCCCCATTCGGGCTGGATTCGGCTCGTGGGGTAGGTCTTGGCCGCCTGGTCGATTTCCAGCACCCACTTCGGCGCGCCGTTCGTCCCCTTCTTCGTGGTGATCAGCAGGACGCCGTTCGACGCCTCCGTGCCATACAGGGTGGCCGCGGCCGCACCCTTCAGCACCTCGATCTTTTCCACCGCAGACGGATCGATGTCGTCGAGGCGCGAGGGACGACCACCACCGCCCGTCCCGACATACCCGCTCCCGAACCCGCCGCCGTTGTCAATCCGCACGCCGTCGACATACACGATCGGTTCGTTGGACTGCGAGAGCGACGCACTTCCGCGAATGCGGATGCGCGCACCTTCACCCGTTGTGCCCGAGGAGGGCAGGATGACCACGCCCGGCTCGCGCCCCTGGAGGATGTCGGAGAAGCTGGAGATCGGGGCATTCGTCGGCGCCTGCACCGACGCCACCGTATTCCCGAGCTTGCGCGCCTCCACCTGGCTGCCACCAGTACCGGTGGTGACGACCTCGGTGAGCTCGAGCGCGGACTGCGAGAGCTCGAATTCAACCGTTGCTGTTCCACCAGGTTCGACCACCACGCTCTTCGACAGCGCGCCGTAGCCGAGCAACCGCGAACGCACGATACGCGGGCCCGACGTCACGTTCAGGATGCGGAACACGCCCTGGGCGTTCGACGTCGCACCGATGGTTGCGCCGGTGGCAGCGACGGTGATCTGCGCTCCCGCCAACGGCCGACGACTGCCGCGATCGAGTACCGTGCCGGTAATTGTCCCGGTGGCCTGCGCGTGGATTGCTGGCGCCATGACGATGGTGGCAAACGCCAACAGGTGGAAAAGGGTGCTCGCACGAAATGACGATCGCATGCTGGCTCCGGATGGGTGGGGACTGCTGCGCGGTGGGGCAAAACGATACCACGATATTACGCTCGCACGAGGCCAGACCGCCTGCCTCAAGCGACGTCACGATCGTGCTGATATTGTTTCGACATCCACTCTATGCACTCGCCCGGCTGCGAAGTCAAGCGCGTTCCGTGCGGTGAAAGCGACGCACGCAATTGGGTGTTCACCTACTTCACCCGCGTTCCGCCCTTCAGCACCAACGCGACGCGACGCATTGCGGTGATGTCCGCGAGCGGATTGCCGCGCACCGCGATGATGTCCGCCACCTTTCCCTGCTCCACCGTCCCCACGCTGTCCAGCACCCCGAGCGACAGCGCAGGCCAGTACGTCGCCGCGCGGATCGTCTCCATCGGGTCCATGCCGTAGGTACGGACCCAGGTGATCATCTCCTCCGGCGTCGCGTAGCCGTGGAAGTTGGCCGGCACGCCCGCGTCGGTCCCGACGAGAAGGCGCACCCCGCTCTCGCGCAACTGGCGGAACTTGGTAGCCAGCGTGGAGCGCCGGTTGGGCACGAACCGGTAGTACGCCAGGGTGTCGAGCCGCTGCAGCGAGCGGCGAATATCCGCCGCGATATCAGCGGGGAGGCCCTGGTACCATTCGGGATCATTCACGTACGCGGAATGGTCTCGGCGAGTGGCGTAGTTGGTGAGGACATCAATGGTGGGGGTCCAGTACAGTGGCGGTCGATTGCCCTGTGCGGTGCGCGCCCGCAACGCGTCCATGATGTCAGCGGGATACTCCGGCGACGTCGCGAGCCCCGTGTGCTCGAAGTCGTCCACGTCTGCGGCAAGGCCGCGCCGGATTTCCTCCGGCCGGTGGGCGTGCGCGACGACTGGCAGTTTGTGCTTGTGCGCCTCGTCCACGATGGCACGCACTTCCTCCATCGTCATCTCATCCTGGTCGATCAGCTTGATGACGCTCACCCCCGCATTGGCAAGCGTCGTCACCTTCGCGCGCGCGTCCGCCACGCCGTTCACTCCCCACCGAAACGCCTCCGTACCGGGATAGGGTGCATGTTGGAGAAATGGCCCAGACGTATAGATCGTCGCGCCGACCAGCGTGCCGCGCTCGATCGCGCGCTTGGCAGCGATGAGCGGCTCCAGCGGACCCCCAAGGTCGCGGACACTCGTCACGCCATGCATGAGGGACTGCCGCGCGGCAACGGGAATGACATCCTTCGCCAACCGCGCCGGATACGCGCTGTCCCAGTGCGCATAGTTGCCATGCCCCGCCAGCATCAGGTGCGCGTGCGACTCGAACAAGCCGGGCAATATCGTCATCCCCGTCGTGCGCACGACGGTTGCCCCCGCAGGCACCGCCAACTGCCCCACGATTCCCACCGCGGTGATGCGACCGCCCGCAACCAGCACCACGCTGTTGCTCACCGGCGTCCCGCCATTGCCGTCGATGAGCGTACCACCCACCAGCGCCAGGCTCGTCGCGTGACTGGACGGCTGGCCGGCAGCAGTCCCCAGGGCCACTGTGGCCAGGAGCAACGGGAGCGTACGGAACAACTGGTTCGCGTGTCGATGCATCGATCCTCGAAGGATTCAGGTGGGCCCACGTCAAAATGTGTCGCCACCCAGCGTCTGTCCACGACAACGCATCGCGTCACTTGACGATATGCAACCGGCTGCGGATGGTTGGACATCGCCTTCTTCCTCCCCCTACATGAAAGACTCCGTGATCGAGACCCACCGCGCCGTTCGCGCGATCCGTGTATTCCTTGCCCTCTCCCTCGTCGGCACTGCCGCCGTCGCTCAGGCCCCGCGCGCCGACACCCTCCACGTCGCCGGTCTCGCCCGACCCGTGGAGGTGCTCCGCGACCGCTGGGGCATTTCACACATCTACGCGACGAACGAGCACGACCTGTTCTTCACGCAGGGGTACACGGCCGCCCGCGATCGCGCCTTCCAGTTCGAGATGTGGCGCCGACAGGCGACGGGCACGATGTCCGAAGTCATCGGCCGGCGTGAACTCGCGCGAGACCAGGGGGCGCGCCTCTTCAAGTACCGCGGCAGCCTGTCAGCAGAACTCGCACGGTATCACCCGCACGGCGCCGCCATCGTTGGCGCCTTCGTCGAGGGCATCAACGCGTACGTCGACGAAGCGGCGCACAACCCCGCGCTGATTCCGGCCGAGTTGCGCATGCTCGGCATCACGCCCGGACGCTGGACTCCCGACGTCGTCATCTCGCGACACCAGGGACTGCTCGGCAACATCGACGAGGAACTCACCTACGGGCGCTTCGTCGCACACCACGGCGCGACTTTGCTCCAGAAAGTCGAATGGTTCCATCCGGGCCCCGCCCCGAAGCTCGAGCTCGATCCCGTCATCGATAAAGCCGGTCTCGACGAACCCATCCTCGCCCTGTACGACGCCTTTCGTGCGCCCATGCGCTTCCAGGCGTCAGACATCAAGACGGCCTGGCGTGGCGACACCGCCAACGCCCGGCGCCTCGCCTCGCTCGACTCGGTGGCGGACGAAACCCTGCGATGGACACAGCGGCGCGACATCGGCAGCAACAACTGGGTCGTGAGCGGCAAGCATACGTTGAGTGGCCATGCGTTGATGGCCAACGATCCGCATCGTGCCGTTGCCGCACCATCGCTGCGCTACTTCGTGCACCTCAACGCGCCTGGCTGGAACGTGATCGGTGGCGGAGAGCCGGTGATTCCCGGCGTGTCCATCGGGCACAACGAACACGGTGCGTGGGGACTTACCGTCTTCGAGACCGATGGTGAGGATCTCTACGTCTACAAGACGAACCCGGTCAACCACTCGCAGTATCAGTACAAGGGTGCGTGGGAACCGATGCGCACCGTGCGCGAGTCGATTCCCGTGAAGGGTGAGTCGCCCGTTACCGTCGCGCTCAGGTACACGCGTCACGGCCCCGTGGTCTACGAAGACACGCTCCGTCACCTCGCGTACGCCGTGCGCGCCGCGTGGATGGAACCCGGTGGTGCGCCGTACCTGGCGTCGCTGCGGATGGACCAGGCAACCACCTGGGACGAGTTCCGCGCCGCGTGCAGCTACAGCAACATCCCCGGCGAGAACATGGCGTGGGCCGACATACGCGGTAACATCGGCTGGCAATCGGTCGGCATCGCGCCCATTCGCCCGAACTCGAGCGGCCTGGTGCCCGTCGCCGGCGACGGACGTTACGACTGGGCCGGCTACCTCCCCATCCTCGAGAAGCCGCACGCGTCCAACCCGCCGGAGGGCTTCATCGCAACGGCCAACAACAACCTCGCCCCCGACGACTATCCGCATCGCAACGCGATCGGCTGGGAATGGGCTGACCCCTATCGCGCCGCGCGGATCGCCGAGGTGCTCGGCTCGGGACGCCGCGTTTCGCTGATGGACATGATGCAGTTGCAGACCGACTACACGTCGATCCCCGCGCGACAGCTCGTGCCGCTGCTCTCCGCGCTGTCGTCCCCCAATCCCGCCGTCGAGCGCGCGCGGGTGGCACTCGTCTCGTGGAATCATGTCCTGGACAGGAACTCGTTGCCTGGAGGCATCTACGAGGCGTGGTATCGCACGCTCTCGGACAACGTGCGAAATACCGTGGTGCCTGCGCCCGCGCGCGCCATGGTGCCCTCCCTCTCCGCCCATCGCCTGGTGGAATGGCTCACGTCGCCGGGCGGCGACTTCGGCGTCAACCCGCTCGCGACGCGCGACTCAATCCTGATGGCGAGCCTCTCCACCGCGGTCACCGACCTTACCGCGCGGTATGGTGCCGACATGTCAGGCTGGGCGTGGGGCCACTATCACAGCGTCTCGCTCAAGCATCCGATGAGCGCGGCATTAAATGCCGAACAAAGATCACGCTTCGAGGTGGGGCCATGGCCGCGCGGCGGCGACGGCAACACGGTGGGTTCCACGGGGGGTGGAGAGAACCAGCTCTCGGGTGCCTCGTTTCGCATGATCGTCGAAGCAGGCGACTGGGATGGTGCCGTGGGCACCAACACACCGGGCCAGTCTGGCGACGTGAACAGCCCGCATTACCGCGACCTGTTCGAGCTCTGGAAAAACGATCGCTACTTTCCCGTGAAGTTCACGCGCGCCGCCGTGGACGGGGTCACGGAGTCGCACATGATTCTTGCCCCGGCCACGCGCACGCAATGACCGGCAGCCTTGCAGCAAGTGCGACGCCGGCGGCGGTGATGGTGTGTCCATCCGCAGTGCGGACTCGCGGGGCGCGGTGCGCCAACGCGATGATGACCGCCGGTTTCATCTCGCCTCCTTCATCAATCAGGCGGTCCGACGCTCGAGCCGCTCCGCGATCCACACCTTGATGATTGACTGGCGCGTGACGCCGAGGCGAGAGGCTTCAGTGTCGAGTGACTCGATCATCCAGGTCGGAAAATCGACATTGACGCGCCGCTGCTCCTGCCTGGGCCTGCGGATGCTGGTGAGGTCGAGATCGGCGGTGATGTCCCCACCCAGCTCGAACTTCCGATCAAAGCTCCTGGCCTTCATAGATCGCTACCTCCTCGGACCGAGACCGGCGAACGGAAATCAGGCGAACCCTGTTGCTCCGGTATGTCACTACGGCAGACCAGTGAACGCCGGCGATGCGCCCTATGATCAGAAAGCGGCGCTCATCTTCCGTCCGCGCCTGCACTTCGACGAGCCTCTCGTCGGCCCAGAGAATCTGAACCTCGGCGAAGTCCATTCCGTGCTTCGCCTTGTTCGATCGGCTCTTGACCTCGTCATACTCGAATTCCAAGCACGACTCTCTGCTGAGGCGGTATAATAACTATACCTTTTTAACGCGTTCGTCAATGACCGCGAGATCTATCGTGATTTGATCACTATGACAAAGCAGCACCGCACGGTTCTGGTCGAGGGCCGCACATTCGAGACTTGCCTCGCACTCCAAATGCATTACATTGCACTGCATGGACGCCCAGCTTACTCTCCGTGTTCCCGCCGACCTCGCACGGCGTTTGGCTGCCCGCGCAAAGGCCACGGGAGCGAAGCGTTCACAGCTCGTGCGCGAAGCACTCCAGGCGTACCTCGGGTCCAGCATTGAGCCGCCGCGCACCACCTCGGTGCGCGAACGTCTGGAGCCGTACATTGGCGCGGTGTCGCTCGATCGTCCGAGTCTCGAGCGCGACGATCTCGCCCGGCGCCTGCGGTCGCACAACTGGCGCGAGTGAAACCGTTCGGCGTGAGGGACGTGCTGCTCGATACGGGGCCGATCGTCGCCACGCTCGACGCGTCGGACCAGTGGCACCGAAGCTGTGCAGGAGCCGTCACGGACCTGATCGAGCGGTGCGTCACCACCGAGGCAGTCGTCACCGAGGCGTGCCACATGGTCGGACGCGGCCGCGCGCGCGCGTCGCTGGTGCTCGATTTCCTGCTCGATTCCGACGTGCCCATCCTGGCGCTCGACAGGCCGGCGATGCGGCACGCCGCTCGGCTCATGGATCGCTACGCCGCAGTGCCGATGGACTTTGCCGATGCCGCGTTGGTGACGCTCGCGGACGCGTTGCAGTTAGGCGCGGTGCTCACAACGGACCGACGCGGATTTCGCGCGTACCGCCCCGCCAGCGGAAAGGCGTTCCGAATCTACCCTCCGGAGATCGCGTAGCCTCAGCCGTGCACGCCAAGAAGGCGCGATGACAGTATGTCATCGCCCCTTCTCCACGTGGTCACACTCGCCCTACGGAACGACGGTCAAACCGCCTTTGCATGCTCCGTGACGACGCGCACGACATTGTCCACGACCTGAAGAAACCCGCCCTCAACGTTGAACCGCTTGCCTTCGCCGCCGAGCCGCAACTCGCCGGTCCCGAGCAGTGTCACCATCGGCGCGTGGCCGGTGAGGATGCCTACCTGCCCGTCAAATGCCGGCGCCACGACCGAATCCGTCTGGCCCTCGAACAACACGGCTTCCGGCGAAATCACCGAGACAGTGAGCATCTGCGTCAGCCCTGCATCTTCTTGGCGTTGGCCACGACGTCGTCGATGCCACCGGCCATGAAGAACGCCTGCTCGGGCAGGTGATCGAACTCGCCGGCCACCAGGCGCTCGAAGCTGCTGATCGTCTCCTCGAGCTTCACGTACCGGCCCGGGATGCCGGTGAACTGCTCGGCGACCGAGAAGGGCTGCGACATGAACCGCTGCAGGCGCCGCGCGCGTCCCACGATCTTCTTGTCATCCTCGCTCAACTCATCCATGCCCAGAATCGCGATGATGTCCTGAAGCTCCTTGTAACGCTGCAGGATCTTCTGCACGTCCGTCG
>JBKJUW010000152.1:0-6317 GCA_046589725.1 Gemmatimonadaceae bacterium | reverse complement strand
GCTCTTCATGCTCAGCAAGATCGACGAGATCGGCAAGGCGGAACGGACGGCAGCCGGTCAGGTCATGCCGGCACTCAAGGTGAAGGACTTCAATTTCACCTCGCTCTCCGACGCGGTTTGATGATAGGATGATAGGATGATAGGAAGATAGGAACCAAAGCTCCCTATCCTCCTATCATCCTATCATCCTGTTCTCACGGGACCCGCCACCGCGCCCCATCCAGCGAGATGAGCCGGTCCGCCTGCGCCGGACCCCACGAACCCGCCGGATACGTCGCCATCGGGTTCGGCAAGTGCTCCTCCCAGTAGTTCAGCAGCGGATCGATGATCTTCCACGCCGCCTCCACCTCGTCGCTGCGCGTGAACAGCGTCGCCTCGCCGATCATCACGTCGAGCAGCAGCGTCTGGTACGCTGGCGCCGTCGTCTCGCCAAAAGCCTCCGAGTAGCTGAAGTCCATGTCCACCGGCGCGACCTCGAGATGCTGCGTCAACGCGACCGCCGCGCCCGGCACCTTCACCTCGAAGTTCAGCGACACGCCCTCGTTCGGCTGCACCCGCATCACGAGCACGTTCGGCTGGAGCTCGCGATGCCCACCGTCACCGCCGAACATGAGGTGCGGTGGCGCCTGGAACGTCACGGCGATCTCCGAGTAGCGCTTCGCCATGCGCTTGCCGCTGCGCAGGAAGAAGGGCACACCCTTCCACCGCCAGTTGTCGATGTGGAACTGCACCGCCGCGTACGTCGGCGTTTGGGAATCCGGAGCGACATCCGGTTCGTCGCGATACCCTGCCACGAGCTGTCCATTGAACGGTCCCGGCCCGTACTGCGCACGCACCGCACTCGTGGGAATGGTGTCCGGCGTCAGCCACCGCACCGACTTCAACACCTTCACCTTCTCGTCGCGGACGGCGTCTGCCGTCATGCTCGGCGGCGGCTCCATCGCGGTCAGCGCCAGGAGCTGCAGCAAGTGGTTCTGGAACATGTCCCGCACGACACCCGCTTCCTCGTAGTACTTCCCTCGCGTCTCCACACCAACGGCTTCGGCCGCCGTGATCTGCACGTGCGAGATCCACCGGCGGTTCCAGAGCGGCTCGAAGATCGAATTGGCGAACCGCAGCACGAGGATGTTCTGGACCGTCTCCTTGCCCAGAAAATGGTCGATGCGATAGACCTGATGCTCTCCAAAGAGCGAAAGCACCAGCGCGTTGAGCGAACATGCTGTTTCGAGGCTGTGCCCGAACGGCTTCTCCACCACGACCCGCGCCCAGGGGCGCGAGTCCGGACTCTCCTTGCGGGGTACGAGTCCACTGCTGGCGAGGTGACGCACGATCGGCTCGAACACGCTGGGAGGAACAGCCAGATAGAAGAACCGATTGCGCTCTTCTTCCGCGGACGACTGCTCGATTTCGTCGAGCCGCGCCTTGATGCCCGCGTACGCCGATTCGTCGCTCGCGTCGCCACCCGAGTAGAAGATGCGCTGCGCCAGCCACTCCCACACATCGTCATCGATGTGCTTCACCTCATCGGAGTCGGCGAGGGCCGCGCGCATCTTCTCGCGAAAAGACTGGTCCGTTTCCGCTGGCTCACGCCCCACTGCCAGCACCGCGAACCGCGGCGCCAGCAGGTGCTCGGCGGCCAGTGAGTAGAGGGCCGGGAAGAGCTTTCGTTTCGTGAGGTCGCCGGTCGCGCCGAAGATCACCATCGTGCAGGGATCTGCGCGCTCCGCCTGACGGCCGATGGTTCCGAACTGGCTGGTCGGTCGTGCGGTAGTCTTCGCGCCCACTCCGGCTGGTGCACTCATGCGACCTGGATTGAAATGTCATTGGAAGATCGTACCTGGTACTGCGTACCCGGTAGCTGGAATGGCATAATGGCTCCGGGGAACAGTGGAAAGAATGATCTCGCTTGCAGCTCAGCTACTTCGTACGCGCACGCTCTTGAGAACACAGCGTCCACTGTTCCCCGTGGGTCATATGCCAGTCAGGGTACCAGGTACGATGTACCAGGTACGCTCTTCCTGCCGTTTAATATTCTACGAGTACTGCCCGCGCCGGCGCCCCATCGAGTCCCGCGAACTTGATCGGCAGACACCGCAGGTCGTAGTTGCCCGCCGGTGGCTCGCTCAGCAGCAAACCCTCGACGATGATGATCCCCCGCTCGAGCAGTGTGCGGTGCGTACGGTGGTGGCCTGAATGAAACTGCTCGACCGAGAGATAGTCGACCCCGACGAGCCTTACGCCGAGTGAGGCGAGATACGCCGCGCCATCCGGCGCAACGTACGTGTAATCCGGGTGAAATTCCGTACTTCCACTGGCCAGCCACGTGGAGTTGCGCGTCTTGAGCAGCACGCGCGTGACGCCGGTGAGGTCGTGCGCACGGAGCTCGGCTTCTCCCACGCTCATCACGGCATCCGAGAACTCCAGCAGCCGACATGGTCCCATGAGCACGTCGAGCGGCAATGCGTCGACGCCGGCGCCGTCGTCGAAGAAGTGCTTCGGGGCATCGACGTGGGTTCCCGTGTGCGAGCCGAAGTCCACGCGCGACACGTTCGCGCCGGCGCCCTGCGAGATCGCCTGTTGCGGGGTGATGGAAATGACCGGGTTGCCCGGGTAAACCACGCCGCCCGTGCGGAGACTCACCGAAATGTCATAGATGTGCTTGCCGCTCATTTGCCAGTCCAAGGATAAGGTGCGGTCTTCGCCTATCGTCCTATCGTCCTGTTCGTCCCATCATCATCCGGCAGGATCGCGCTGGTCACGCCAACCCCTCCCGCCTCGCGCACGCCCCGCGCCACCGCGCGCCGGAGCGCGTCCTGCGCCGAGAGAAGTGCGCCGCGATTCGCGCGAAAGCGACGTCCGGACTCGATGATGAACAGGTCGCAGAGCGCAAGCTCGTGCGCGCACGCCGACTCACCCTTTTCCGCGAGCATCCGTTGCGTGCGGGCAATGACGCACGCCGTCGCGAACAGCTCGATCGCCATCTCGCTCAGCCGCTCGAGCTCCTGCTGCCGGTCGACGACTTCCTTGCGGTAGTGTCGAATCACCCGCTCGGTGCCGTCGCGCAGGTCAGCGACATGCTTCTCGAAGTGCCGCGCATGTCCCTGCAGTCGCACGTGAAGCTCCGCGTCCAGCGTGGCGGTCGTGCCGAGCCGCTCGGCGATACGCGTCGCCGCGAACTCCGAGAGCAGGCCGAGGTTCTTGAGTGGTCGCCGAAGGGCGACGCCGAGCTCCTTGAGGTCTTCCGCGGGGCCACGAATGCCATTCAGCGAGATGAAGAGTCGCAGGATGTCGTTCGTTCCCTCGAAGATCCGGTTGATGCGCGCGTCGCGCAGTGTCCGCTCGTACGGATATGGTTTCACGAAGCCGCGACCGCCCGCGATCTGCACCATCTCGTCCGCGGCGCGCCAGAGCATCTCGCTTGCGAACACCTTGCAGCACGCGGCTTCGAGTGCGTAGTCACCGTCGGGCACTTCAGCGAGACGCGTGAGCTCCGCCTGCATGGCTTCCGCGGCATACACGTCCGTCGCCGTGCGCGCGAGCTTGCGCTGCGTGATCTCGAAGTCCGCGATGGGCCTCCCGAACTGCACGCGCGACTCGGCAAATTCCACCATCTGCGAGAGGATGCGCTTCGTGCCCTCCGTACAGCCGGCCGACAGCGACATCCGACCACCGTTCAGCACCTGCACCGCCACGCTGAACCCCTTGCCGACTGTGCCGAGCACGTGGTCGCCCGGCACGCGCATATCCTCATAGAGGAGCTCCGCCTGCGTCGAGCCGCGGATGCCCATCTTCCGGAACGTCCGTACCACCCTGAAGCCGGGCATATCCGGACGGATGATGAAGGCCGTGGGGCGCAGCACCGTCACGCCATCGCGGACGACGGGTGTCTGCGCGAACGTCGCGATGACGCCGGCGCGCTGGCCGTTGCCGATCCAGTGCTTGCGGCCCGTGAGCGTCCAGCTCCCGTCGTCGTTTTGCTGCGCCTGCGTCACGATATTCTGCGCGTCCGAGCCGGTTTCGGGCTCCGTGAGCGCATACGCCGCAAGGGTCTCGCCCCGCGCGAGCATCGGAAGGTAGCGCTGCTTCTGCTCCTCGGTGCCGAAGAGCACGATCGCCTTGGAGCCTAGTCCGCAGTGCACCGCGACGAGCACGCCGAGTGACGGATCGAGGCTCGACAGCGCACCGAACACGTGCGAGTACGCGGTCGGCGAAAGTCCAAGACCGCCATACTGTTTCGGGATGGAGATCCCGAGAAATCCGGCCGCCGCCAGCGCCTGGATGACATCCTCGGGGATGCCCTCCTCCTCGTCGAACTTCGCCGAATCGATGAGCCCGTGGCTCATCACCTCGAGCGCCGCAAGGAGCTTTCGAACCGTGCGTGTCTCGTCCGGATCCCGCTCGCTCAGTGGTGCAGGGAATGGGAAGAGAAGGCTGTCGTGAATCGTGCCGGCGAACATGCCCCGCACGAACGAAAGGGCATCATCGCTCATATCTGGAAGCTTAGATGACGGTTGGGCGGTACGCGAGCCTGCCTCAGTACACCGATGAGCACGGGCGAGCGGCAGAGCCCGCAGGTGCGGCGAGTGCGCCGCCTGTCGCTTAAATTTCCCTCATGCGCCTCTCTCCCGTTTGCGTCGCCAGTGCGGCGATGTTCACCCTTGTCGCGTGTCACCGCGGCGCCCCGGTTACTGCCACACCTGCGTCAGCACCCGCCCCGGTCGCCCGGAAATCGTACACCACTGGCGAGGATGTCATCGCGGCGATGCACAGCCGCTATGCGGGCAAGTGGTACTCCACGCTCACGTTCACGCAGAAGACGTCGCGGCTTCAGCCCGATGGGAAGTGGAACGTGCAGACATGGTACGAGGCAATGCGCATCCCGGGGCAGCTCCGCATCGATTTCGACCCGCTCAGTGCGGGCAACGGCGTGCTCTACGTGCGCGACAGCGCGTTCGCCGTGCAGAAGGGCCGCGCGCTACGCGGTCAGGCGTCGATCAACCCGCTGTTGCTCCTCGGTTTCGACGTCTATGGCAACGCGCCATCGCGCACGGCTTCGCTGCTGCGAAAGGAGGGCTATGACCTCTCGCGCGTGCACGCGGACACCTTCCAACAGCGCCCCATGGTCGTCGTCGGCGCGCGGCAGGGCGACCTGCACCGCCGCCAGTTCTGGATCGATGCCGAGCGCCTGTATTTCGTCCGCATCCTCGAGCCCACGCCGCGCGATTCCACGAAGACGCAGGACATCAGATTCATGAACTACGAAATGCGCGGCGCTGCCTGGATCTCACCGCGCGTCGAGATCCATACCGACGGCAAGCTCGTGTTTCATGAGGACTACAGCGACATGCGCACCAACGTCCCGCTCGACGACGCGCTGTTCGACCCCACGAAGTGGAAGACCGCGAAGCACTGGATGACGCAGTGACCTGCGCCGCGCGTTAACGCGGCGCCATCCGTGAATTGGTCTTCGCCAAGGCGGAGCGAAGCACGCCCGCGAGCCGGACCGCGTCATCATTCGCCCAGAAGTGCATGAAGAACAGGCGCGGCTCTTCCGTCAGCATGTGGGTGTGCAACGCAGTCGATTCTATCCCGCCCTGCTGAAGCGCACGAATCACGTCGTTCACCTCCGAGCCGCGCATCACGAAGTCCCCGGTGATCGCGGCCTTGCCCCCACCGGTCGGCTGGAAGTTGATGGCAGTCGCCACGCCCATCGACGGCGGGATCTCGTTCTTCCCTTCGCGGATCGTCTCGCGCCGCGGCACGGACACCTGGTAGACAACGCCGTTCAGCTTCCCCGCGACACCCAATGCCCGCGCAATGCCGGCCGTGTCGAGATCGACCGCACGTGCGGGCGCGGGCGCCGAGGGCGCGCCGAGCGGCGTGCGACTCTGCATGAGTGCGTTTCGCACCGCGCGCGCAATCACGGTGGCGTCCCCGTGCGCGCTGATGTGCATGTACATCACGCGCGGCGTCTCATGCAGCACGTGATTGTGCACTGCCGTCTGCTCCACACCGCCCGCCTGAAGTGCGCGCATCACGGGCGCGACCTCGTCTTCCGTCAGCACGAGATCCCCCATGGCCATCACATGGCCGCCGGCGACGGGACGGAAGGCCAGCCATGAGCCAAGTGCGAGCGCGGGCATGAGCGTTACGCCCGCCGCGGTGACCTGCAGATCACTGCGCGGAAAGCTGTACTTCATCACCCCGCCGGGCTGCGCGGCGCCCGCTCGTCCCAGCGCAGAATCGACAGCGGTCCACGATGTTGCCTGTGAGAGGCACGTGGACGGCGCGCTCAGTGCCGCGAAGGCAAGTGCAGC
>JBKJUW010000099.1:0-9681 GCA_046589725.1 Gemmatimonadaceae bacterium | reverse complement strand
TGTGGACGTCGCTGCACGGCTCAGCCAATTCGCTCCGTGCGGTGCTCGCGCGCGAGGGGTTGGCGTACGCACTGGCCGGCGCCGCAACCCTGCACCAACCCGAGAGCGCACGCGTCTCAGAAGCGCTCGAGGTGCTCGGCGACAGCCGAACGCTTGGCGACATCGTCGCGGTCATGTACGGCGACGCGGCCGCTGTCACGCTCGGGTACACGCCGCTCGGACTCGCGGAGCGGGCGGGGTTCGGGTTCGCGATCGAGCAAGCGGCAGGGCTGATCGCGAAAGTCGGCGCGGCGCAGACGTTACGATCAGGTCAAATCTGAAAAAGCGGAACCGCGACGACAGTTGGCGGACCTACGGAGAGGACGGATCTCGGACATGGACATCGGAACGAGCTCAGAGTATCCGACATCCGGTCCGATGTCCGCTATTTCGGTTCTTTCCGCCAACTGTCGTCGCGGTTCCGCACTTCCGCCGTTAGCGCTACGTTCGGTAAAACCTTCACATCGAAGTCGATGCCCTCTCGCCGCACCTTTCTCGCCAACGCTGGTCGCACCGCCGCGGCGCTGACGCTCTCGTCTCCCGCACTCGGCCGCATGATTGACTCGGCCGCCTATGCCGAGTCGAACGGCCTTGTTCGCGCGACGGCGCCGCTCGACGTGGGCGCGATTGCAAAGGGCATGCATTGGCGCCTGCTCGGTCCCTTTCGCGGCGGACGAGTCGCGGCAGCGAGTGGCGTACCCGGGCGACCGAACGAGTTCTACTTCGGCGCGGTGAATGGCGGCGTATGGAAGTCGATCGACGGCGGCCGGATCTGGGAGCCCATCTTCGACTCGCAGCCCGTCGCATCCATCGGCGCGATCGCGGTGGCTCCGTCGGCGCCCGACACCGTGTACGTCGGCAGTGGCGAGAGCACGCTCCGCGACTCGGTCGGCTATGGGAACGGCATGTACAAGTCGACGGATGCTGGCCGCACGTGGACGCACATCGGTCTGGAGAACACGCAGCACATTGGCAAGATCGCCGTCGATCCGCGTGATCCCGATCGGCTCTTCGTCGCCGCGATCGGACATCTCTACGCTCCCAATCCGGACCGCGGCGTCTTTCGGTCGACCGATGGTGGACGCACATGGCAAAAAGTGCTGTTCCGGAATGACGACGTAGGCGCCGTCGAGGTGGTGATCGACCCGAACAATCCACAGGTCGTGTATGCGGGGCTGTGGAACACACGTCGCCCGCCCTGGTTTACGTATGCGCCGACGAATGGCCCGGGTGGCGGCATCTTCAAGTCGGTGGACGGCGGCAACACGTGGACGCAGCTCACGACCGGCTTGCCGGCGGCCGGCATTGGGCGCACCGGCATCGCCGTCGCACCGACGAATTCACAACGCGTGTATGCGGTCGTCGACTGCCTCGTGCCCGATCCCGCGGCGCCCCCACCGGCGGCGCCAGTCGCTGGCAGGGCCGCATCCGCACCGGCTGGTCAGGGTGGCTTCTTCCGCTCAGACGACGCCGGAGCGACATGGACACGCCTCTCGGCCGATCAGGCCCTGTGGGGGCGTGGTTGGTACTTCGAGAAGGTGACCGTCGATCCGAAGAATGCCGACATCGTGTATGTCCCGAATGTGGCAGTCAGCCGTTCGAAGGACGGTGGCAGGACGTGGGTCACGTTGCGCGGCTCACCCGGCGGCGACGACTACCACCAGGTCTGGGTGTCGCCCGACGATACCAACACGATGATTGTTGCAAGTGATCAGGGCGCGATCGTCACGCGCAACGCGACGGCGGATGATCCGCGCTCGGTGACGTGGAGCTCCTGGCTCAACCAGCCGACCGCGCAGCTCTATCATATCGCGGTCGACTACCGCACGCCCTATTGGGTGACCGGCGCGCAGCAGGACAGTGGCGCAGTCGGTGTTCGCTCGCGCGGAAAGTTCGGCGAGATCTCCATCCGCGACTGGGAACCGATTGGCGCGGGCGGCGAGAGTGGCTTCACGGCGGGCGATCCTCTGCACCCCGGCATCATCTACGGTGAGACCGGTTCGCGTTACGACCTCGAGACGAACACCCCCATACGCGGCACCAGCTCTCCCGTCAGCCGCACGACCGACCGCGCCGACTGGACGCAGCCACTCGTCGTCAGCATGGCCGATCGCAAGTCACTGTTCTACGCGAGCCAGTTCCTCTACAAGTCGACGGACGCGGCGAAGACCTGGACGAAGATCAGTCCCGACCTCACACGGTCGAATCCCGGCGCACCGCCGACCCTCGATGCGACCGCCGCCGCACAGATCGACCGCAACGGCAAGCTCGGCGTCATCTACACCGTGGCGCCGTCGCCTCTGCGTGCGCGGCAGATATGGGTTGGAACAGATGATGGGCTGATTCAACTCTCCACCGACGATGGTGTGCACTGGCAGAACGTGACGCCGCCGTCGATCGCGTCATGGAGCCGAGTGACGCAGGTCGAGGCGTCGCACTTCGACGCGAACGTTGCGTATGCCAGCGTGGACCGGCACCAGCTTCAGGACTTCAACCCGTACGTCTACCGGACGCGCGACCTCGGCAAGACGTGGCAACTGATCACGAATGGCCTCCCCGCCGGCGTTTACGTGCACACGATCAAGGAGGATCCGAAGCGTCGCGGCATGCTCGTATGTGGGACCGAGCGCGGCGCATTCATTTCGATCGACGACGGTGACACATGGCAGCCGCTTCAGCTCAACCTGCCGGTGACCTCCGTTCGCGATTTCCAGATTCACGACAACGATCTCATCGTCGGCACGCATGGCCGCGGCATCTGGGTCATCGATGATATCAGCCCGCTTCGCCAACTCAGCAACGACGTGCTGGGCGCCGACGCATACCTCTTCAAGCCGGCGGACGCGGTCAACTACCATCAGGGCGACGACAACGGGACGCCGCTCCAGAAGGATGAGCCGCAGGCACCGAATCCACCGCAGGGCGCGATCATCGACTTCTACCTCGGCAAGGCCGCGACGGCGCCGGTGACGCTCGAGATCATGGACGCGAGCGGCAAGGTGCTTCAGGCCTTCTCGACTGATCCATCACTCGCATCGGCACAGCGCGGTGGACCTGTAGGCGGCGGTTTCGCGGCTGGGGGAATCGCGAGGGTGTCACCACTCTGGCAAACAACGCCAGAGCGTTTCACGGGCGCGGCCGGCCTGCATCGCGTGACGTGGTTGCCGGTGGCAGTCGTCGCCCCGCAGCCAGGTGTGGATGGGTTCTCTCGTGGGCCGGGCGATCCGCTCACGGGGACATTCACCGCGCGACTGCGTGCGAACGGGAAGACGCAGTCGCAGACTTTCGTGGTTAAGCCCGATCCGCGGTCGCGAACCTGGTCGAAAGCCAAGAGCGATTAACCACGGAGGTCACGGAGGTCACAGAGACTGCGTGTCCGGGGCGGGTGAGCGCGCCTTCGTCAGTCCAGGTCGCGCGCCACGCGGAAGCCGCCGCCCGTGCTCCGGTAGTCGTGCAGGGTCTGTCCCGGCTCCGGCGCGAAGTTGCGGAACGCCGAGCGCATCGCGGACGGCGGATCGCCCCAATCCGTGCCGCGAACCATCCGGAACGAGCACGCGTGCTGCCCGTCGAGGTCGGCCAACGCGCCCGTGAGATGAAGCGTCGCGTCCACCTGGTATGCGGAGCCGTCCGCGGGCAGCCCGGCGTAGGACGGCGCGAAGCAGTCCTGCACGTACTGAAGTACGTCACCATGCATGTCGTACAGCCCGAAGGCGTTCGGCGGGAAGGCACCGACTGGGGACGTATATACCCAGCGGTCGCGCCCGCGCGCGACCCCGCTGCCATAGCCTGAGTCGGGGCCGTAGTTCGCGTATTCGTGGCTCGCCGTGCTGCCCCACGGATAGAGCGTCGTCGTCCCCGCGCGTGCGGCGTATTCCCACTCTGCCTCGCTCGGCAACCGGTAGTGTCGTCCCGTCCGCCCACTCAGCCAGCGCACGTAATCCTGCGCGTCGTCCCATGTGACGCACACGACGGGATGCCGGTCGTCCTGCGCGAAGCCAGGGTCGCGCCACGACCCTGCGGAGTCCACGTGCCCGGGCGGGACGCGGGGCGTCCACGCGCAGCCCATGGCCGTTGGGCGGCCAGTGGCCGACGCGAACGCGGCCCACTCACCGCGCGTAACGTCGAACTTGCCTAACGCGAAGCGCGGCACGGTCACGCGGTGCGAAGGACCTTCCACAGGGAAATCGTTCGGCGGCTCACCGGGCCCGGCGCCCATGAGGAAGCTTCCCGCCGGGATCACGACCACGCGGGGGCACCAGCCCGCCGCCGCGCAGTCGTCAAACTCCTGCGGCGCGATACTGGACGCACCAACGACGGCCAGTGGAGTCGCCGGCATGCCCTGCCCCGAGCGGCCGCGCTGCGCGCAGCCACCCACCGTCGCGAGTGCGACGAACGGCACGATCGCCGCAAGCGCGCGGAGGCGTCCGTCGCGTGATCGCCCGCGGGGCCGGCGAGCCGATGATCCGCCGCTCCCGTCATGTACGCGAACGCTGCACGACACGTCGCACCTCGGTAGAGAGTTCCGAAAGTTGGAGAGAGACTTGCCCGAAGCGACAGGTCAGTCGCTTTTTGATGTTGCTGCCGCAGTTCCATCATCGGTAGCCGGGCGATCGCGCCGATTCGCAATGCCGCCCCAGCTCAATGTCCAGTGAAAGGCATTGCTGATGGGCCCGGATATCCTCAAATCCTTATCCATCGCGCCGAGCGCCGCGTCGATGCCCTTCGTGATGCCCAGCAGGATCCCGAGCACCGCCATCGCCACGAGCCATAGGGGAAAAACGATGATGAAAAACAGCACGATGAACGGCAGCAACAGGAGCGGCGCGATCGGCAGCAGGGCAATCTGGACCATGTGACCTCCGGTGTTTCGTCCTGCGCGTGTCAGAGTGCTTCGATCGCCTGCCGCAGTCGTGGCAACATCCGCATGATCTGCTCCGGCGACACCGCACCCACCGAGAGCCGGTACCACCCCGAATCCTCCTTCACGCCGAAGGCCTGAAAGGGCACGATCGCCACGCCGGCGGCGTTGAGGAGATAGGCGCGGACGTCCTCATCAGTGGCCAACAGCGTTCCGTCCGGCGCACGGCGGCCCGTCAGGCCGAAACGCGCACTCAGGTAGATCGCCCCTTCGGGCGCGAGCACCTCGACATGACAACGATCGCTCCGCAGTGTACCGATCCCCGTGTAGAGGAGGTCGAGTCGTTCGCGAACGCCTGCCACCATCCGGGCGCGATAGCTGTGCAATGCCGTTTCGTCGCCCAGCAGCGATGCCACCGCGCTCTGTTCCGCCTTCGGGGCCCATGCACCCACGTGTCCGAGCAATCCACTCATGGGCGCGGCGATGTCGGGCGGGGCCACGATCCAGCCGACCCGAATGCCCGTTGCCGCAAAGGCCTTCGAGATGCCGTCCACATACACCGTATATGGCGCCACCTCGGGGCACACGCCAATGGGGTGCTCGTGCTTCGTGTCGCCAAAGGTGAGCGTCCAGTACACCTGGTCGTACATCACGTACAGCGGACGCTCGTCCGACCCGCGACGCGCATTCTCATCCACCACCATCTCGCAGATGTCACGAAGGGCGTCGGACGTGAATGCGGTGCCCGACGGATTCAGCGGCGAGCAGAGCGCCAGGAGTCGCGCCCCGCGCAGCGAACGCCCCAGCGATTTGCGCGTCGGGAGGAATCGGTCGCTTGCGTCACAGGGAATGCACGTTCCCTCCGCGCCAACGGTGTGCACGTAATGATTGTTGTTCCACGACGGCGTCGGATAGACGACACGATCGCCCGGATCGAGCAGAGTGCGATACGTCGCGTAGATGCCGGGGCGGGAACCGCCCGTGACGACGATCGAGGCGAGCTCGGGGGTAAAGCCGAGCTCGCGGCGGTAGAGCGAGCGGATGGACTCGCGCAGCGGAAGGGTGCCGTCCGAAGGCGGGTAGTTCGTCTCGCCCCGGCGCAGCGCTTCGACGATGCCCTGTTCCAGCATCTCCGGTATGCGGAACTCGCTCGGGCTGAAATCGCCGACCGTAAGGTTGCAGATGTCTCGCCCGCCCGCGACGAGCGAGCGGACGTCGGCGGCGATCTTGAGGATCTCGGATCCAACCAGGCCGCTGGCGATCCCCGAAACGCGGCCGGCGCGCGCGGCTGCTCCCGGCGCGGGGTGTGTCGAGATGGACATGGCGCAACATACAAAACGCGAGGGCGGTCCGCTTGAGCGGCGCCCGAAGCGGCCGGGCTCCCTTGCCACCGCGAGATGCCCCCTCCAAGATTCGGCCCCATGACTACTCGACGCGATTTCCTCACGACGGTTGGCACCGCGCTCGGTGCCGCCACACTCGGCGCGCGTGTGCTGTCCGCCACCGAATCCGCGCGGCACCTGCCCCATATCGGGATTCAGCTCTACACGTTGCGGTCGCTCACCGAAAAGAACCTCGAGGGCACACTCGCGAAAGTCGCCCAGATCGGGTACAAGGAAGTCGAGTTCGCCGGTTACTTCGGCAAGACGCCTGGCCAGGTGCGCGCGATGCTGAAGAAGAACGGTCTCACGTCACCGTCGACGCACACGCCGCTTCCCAAATCCGACGATGACTTCAAGAAAGTGTGCGACGAGGCGAAGACGATCGGCCACAAGTGGGTCGTCATTGCGTGGCTCGCTCCCGAGGAGCGCAAGAACGCCGACGACTGGGCGCGTCATGCCGATCACTTCAACAAGCTCGCCGTCATCGCGAAGAGCCATGGACTGAAGTTCGCCTACCACAATCATGATTTCGAATTCATGCGGGTGGGTGACGTCACGGGGCTCGATGTCCTGCTCTCGAAGACGGATCACAAACTCGTGGACTTCGAGATGGACCTCTACTGGGTCACCAAGGGCGGCGCGGATCCGATCGCGCTCTTCAAGCGCTATCCGCATCGCTTTCCCCTCATGCACGCGAAGGATGCGACGGCGGCGCCCGAGC
This sequence comes from Gemmatimonadaceae bacterium, assembly GCA_046589725.1. GTDB lineage: Bacteria > Gemmatimonadota > Gemmatimonadetes > Gemmatimonadales > Gemmatimonadaceae > AG11. The sequence continues at coordinate 2,681 of JBKJUW010000099.1, read as the reverse complement.
GTGCGATGGCCGACGTAGGCAGCGGGACAATCGACTTCGCGAAGATCTTCGCGCAGGCGAAGACGTCCGGCATGCACCATGTCTATGTCGAGCGGGACGACGCGGGCGATCATGGAGCTGATCCCCTGGTTTCCGCCACCAACAGCTTCAAGTATCTGTCGAAGCTGTCGTACTAGCGGCAGATTATCGCACGTACTCCCCGCTACGTCCTGCGGTCTGCAACACCGAATTCGCGTGAGGTATTCCCATGAAGTTGCACACCGAGGCGCGTGCGGAGGTGAGTGCCTTGCGGCCTACCGACGACGAACTCGACATGTTCGGCCTCACGCACCCCGGGCTCAAGCGAGAGAACAACCAGGATCACTTTCTCCTCGCCACTGTCCACACCCAGATCTCCGTGCTCGGCTCCAGCCTCGATACGCTGGGGCAGCTTCCACTGAAGGGAAATCGGCTCGGAACGGTGATGCTCGTCGCCGATGGGGTGGGCGGGACGAGTGATGGCGGGGCGGCCGCACAGCTCGCGACGACAACGGTGATGCAGTATGTCGCGTCGAGTCTCCGCTGCTATCACGAGATCGGATCGGGAAACGATCCCGAATTCCTTTCGAGCCTCCGCGAGGCGGCATTCCTGGCGCACGAGGCGGTGCTCGCCGAGGCGGCGTCGCGGACCGACCGGAGCAGCCTGGCAACGACGCTGACCCTTGGCATTGCCGTCTACCCGTGGCTCTACGTCGTGCAGGTGGGCGACAGCCGCGCCTACATCTATACCCACGGGGCGCTTCAGCAGGTGACGCGCGACCAGACCATGGCGCAGGAGATGCTCGACGTCGGCGTGCTGAACGCTCGCGACGCGAAGCGGTCACCATTGAAAGACATCCTCAGCAGCGCGATCGGCGCTCAGGACGCGGTGCCCGTCGTGTCGCGCGTCGACGTATCGGAGCGCGGGTGCATCCTCGTCTTCTGCACCGATGGCCTGACGAAGCATGTGTCGGACGACGAGATCGCGTCGTTCTGCGCACAGGGTTTGTCGGCGGAACATCTGGGGCGACGGCTCCTCGACCTCGCGCTCGAGCGAGGCGGCTCGGACAATATCACCATCGTCATCGCCCAGGCGCCGGCAAAGACGCGAGCCAGCATATCATCGGAGTGAAACTTGCCTGACTGGTCGGCATGCCCGGACCACTTCGCCTGTTTCGCCTCGATCACGTTCAAGCTCGCCGGTTTGCATCGCTCATTGCGGCCGCGGCACTCGGTGCATGCGGCAGCGCGGCAACACTGCCCGTATCAGCCGGCACGGGGCCGAATCCGGAGTTGCCTCCGCCGAAGAAGTCGCTGATTCCCACGGTCAACGTGGCCGACGCGAAGGGCTGGCGTGCCGACGCGAAGCCAACGCCCGCCTCCGGTCTCGGCGTCAACGCATTCGCGACTGGGCTCGACCATCCGCGCTGGCTGTACGTCCTCCCGAATGGCGACGTCCTCGTTGCCGAGACGAACGCGCCCGAGCGCCCGGAGGATGCGAAAGGCATCAAGGGATGGTTCTTCAAGCACTTCCAGAAGAAAGCCGGCGCCGGTGTGCCGAGCGCAAATCGGATCACGCTGCTGCGCGATGCGGATGGCGATGGGGTCGCTGAAACGCGCACCGTCTTCGCTGCCGGATTGAATTCGCCATTCGGCATGGCACTCGTCGGCAGAACGCTCTACATCGCGAATGCTGATGCGATCGTGCGGATACCGTATGCGACTGGCGCTACCCAGGTCACTGCCGCGCCGACGAAGGTCGCCGATCTTCCGGGTGGGCCTATCAACCACCACTGGACGAAGAACATCATCGCGTCGGCGGACGGAACGAAGCTCTATGCGTCTGTTGGATCGAACAGCAATATCGCCGAGAACGGCATTGCGGCCGAGGAAGGACGTGCGGCGATTTGGGAAGTGGATCTCAGGACTGGCGCGCGGCGCGTGTTCGCAACGGGCCTGCGCAATCCCGTCGGGATGGCGTGGGAGCCGGAGAGTGGGGCACTCTGGGTTTCGGTGAACGAGCGCGATGAACTCGGTAGTGACATCGTGCCCGACTATATGACTGCGGTGCACAGTGGCGGATTCTATGGATGGCCGTATAGCTACTATGGCCAGCATGTCGACGATCGCGTCAAGCCACAGCGGCCCGATCTCGTCGCGCGCGCCATCGTGCCCGACTATGCGCTTGGTCCGCATACGGCGTCGCTGGGGCTGACGTCGAGCAAGGGGAGTGCGCTCGGCGCGGGGTTCGCCAACGGGATGTTCATTGGACAGCACGGCTCATGGAACCGCGAGCCATATAGTGGCTACCGGGTCATTTTCGTGCCATTCTCCGCGGGTAAGCCCGCCGGCGCGCCGGTCGAAGTCCTCACCGGATTTCTGGATCGCGTGGGGAATGCGCGGGGTCGGCCCGTTGGCGTCGTGGTCGACAAGCGCGGTGCGCTGCTTCTTGCGGATGACGTGGGCAACGTTGTGTGGCGCGTGACGGGCACTTCGCAGAAAGCGGCAGGGTCGCCTTAGTCGTGTCGATCGCCCGTCGGATTTAACGAGACAGTCCGACATCTGTGTTTTCGGCATTTCCGCCAACTGTCGTCGCGGTTCCGCTATTCCAGGTTCAGCTCGCCCAAGCCTGCACCGCGACGACAGTTGGCGGACTGACGGAA
>JBKJUW010000076.1:0-71275 GCA_046589725.1 Gemmatimonadaceae bacterium | reverse complement strand
TGAAATCCTTCGCCCGCAGACTCGGCATTGCGACATCCCCGCCCTGCTCTGTTCCGGCGAGCCGTTCCGTTCGGCCGAGCGCTTCCAGATTGTTCAACATGAAGAGCGGCGACTCGTTGAACCGGAAATTGCGCAACGACTTGGTGATCTTGCCGTTCTCGATGAGGAACGTGCCGTCGCGCGTAAGGCCGGTGTAGAGCACCGTACGCGGATCGACCTGCCGCAGGTACCACAGGCGCGTGACGAGAATACCCCGCGACGTGGAGGCGATCATCTGCTCCGTTGTCGCGTCGCCACCCATCATCTTCACGCCGCCGAGGCCACCGTTGTTCGGATGCACCAGGCTACCGTCGCCTGCCGGTTTGCCCGCATTCTTCTTCTGCGCCCAAAATCGAGAATACGCGAGCTGCTTCAGCACGCCGTTCTCGATCCACACCTCGCGATTGAGTGGTAGCCCCTGACCATCCCACGGCTGGCCGAGCAACTGCGGGTCAGTCGGATCTGAGAAGATGTTGACCTTGGAGTCCACGATCTTCTCACCGATCTTCGTGCCGCCACCCGTCTTCGAGAACGCCGAGCGTCCCTCATCGGCACTGCGGGCATCGAGCGAGAAGGCGAGCAGTTGCACCAGGTCGCCCACCGCCTGTGGCTCGAGGATCACCGTGTAGCGACCCGGCTCCACCGCCACCGGCTTGCGCGACGCGCGTGCCTTGTCGATCGCGCGATCGCTCACGTCGCGGAAATCGATCTGCTTCCAGTCCGGGTGATCCGCCGCCGCCCAGCCCGAGCCCGTGCCGTCGTTCGTCCGCACGGTGAGCTGATAGTTCGCGCTCGTGCTCGGGAAATACGCGTACATCCCGGTGTTCGACGCGATGGCGTTATAGGAGCTGCCCGCGATGATGAACCCCGCGGCGGCGAGATCGCCCGCCGCCTTTGCGGCATCGATGGCCGTGTGTGCTGCCGCGGCACGCTCGGCCGGTGTGAGGTTGGCTGTCGAGCCGAAGTAGGCATTCACGTCCGTGTACTGCTGCGGAGGAAGCAGCGGCATGTTCTCCGGATCATCCGGCACAAGCTTCGCGATCGCCTCGCTCTGGCGAACTGCGCGCTCGATGCCCTCCGGAGTGAAATCGCCCGTGGTCACAACGGCGTGCTTCGCGCCGTAGCCGGACTGCACGACGAGCTGCGAGTTGCTCACGCCGCCAGAGGTGCTGATGCGATTCGCAGCGAAGCGGATGTTGCCCGTGTAGCCGCCGCCGAGCTGCGCGCTGATGCTGTCTGCCTTCGAAAGCTTGACGACGCGCTCGAGGAACGCCTGCGCCTCGGACCGCGACATCAAGTCCGTGGACGAGATCGTGCTTCCCTTGCCGAAGAGACTCCTGGGGGCACTCATGCCTTTCTCCCCGTGTTGATGACGTTGATGTTGCGGAAACGACTCGGTACACAACCGTGGCTTACCGCGTTGCTTTGTCCGGGCTGGCCCTTTCCGTCGAAGAAGCTCGCGCCCATCTCGTAGCTCTTCTTCCCGCCGATCATGTCCATCGCGTTCCAGAACTCCGGCGTGCGCATCTGGTAGGCGACATCCTTCAGCATGCCCACGATCTTGCCGCCCTTGATCTCATAGAAGAGCTGTCCGCCGAACTGCGCGTTGTAGCGCTGCTGGTCGATCGAGAAGCTTCCGTCGCCCACAATGGCGATGCCCTTGTCCGTCGCCGCGATGATGTCCTCATAGCTCTGCTCCTTCGCACCCGGCAGCAGCGAGACGTTCGGCATGCGCTGGAACTGCACGTCGCTCCAGTTGTCGGAGTGCGAGCAGCCGTGGCTGCGCACCGGGCGCTTCTGGCTGTCATACCACCACTCCAGCATCGGGGCCTGCTCGCGCGTGGTCTGGTAGTCGTTCACGATGCCGTTCTTGATGATGAGGAAGCGCTCCGGCTTCACGCCGTCGTCGTCCCACCCAATGGTCGAGCAACCGCCCGCCTGGTCGCGATCGCCTTCGATATTCATGAAGCTCGGACCGTACTTGAACTTGCCAAGCTTCTCGCGCGGTGGCGCAAGGAAGCTCGTTCCGGCATAATTGGCCTCGTAGCCAAGCGCACGATCGAGCTCGGTGGGATGCGCGATGCTCTCGTGGATCGTGAGCCAGAGATGGCTGGGATGCAGCACGAGATCGTAGCGACCCACGTCCACCGGCTTCGCCTTCAGCTTCTCGGCGGCCTCCTCCCCCCACTTCCGCGCGTTCTCCACCGGCTTCGCGTCGGTGAGGTACTCGTAGCCGCGCGCCGCCGGTTGGATGACGTTCGTACGTGTCTGGAAATCGCTGAAGTCCGGCTTCACTGCGGTGGCGGCAAAGGGCAGCCACGACCTGATGACGGTCTGCGTGGTGAAGGTGCCTTCCGTGTTGGCGTAGTTCTTCTCCTCCTTCACGAAGAACATGTTGCTGTTCACGAACTTCACACCGTCGACCTTCATGGCTTCCGTGTTGGCACGGATGAGCAGGTCGGCCTTCTGCTCGATGGGCACCGTAAACGGGTCGACGGTGTGTGGCGTGACGTAACGCCCGTCTGGCGTCGGCGTCGCGGGCGCGAGGCGCACGCGGTCGGCAGCCGGAAGGGCGTTCGCCTTGGCGATCGCGATCGCCTCTTTCGTCGCAGCGACGACACCCGACCTCGTGAGGTCGCGCGACGCACCGAAGCCCCAGGTTCCATTCACGAGCACGCGGACGCCGACGCCGAGTGTGTCGGTATCGACGACGTTGACGATCTGCTTCTCTCGCGTGATGACGAAGTTGTTTCGGTACCGGCCAATGCGCGCGTCAGCGAACGATGCTCCGCCGAGCTTGGCGGCGTTCAACGCCTCGATGAGCAGCTCTTTCGTGGCGGCGTCCATGGCGGGCAGGTCGGCCGCGGGGTTGACGCGCTGCGCCAGGGCGTCGGCGCGCGTCAGTGCGGGACCCGCGAGTGCGAGTGCGCCGGCCGCTGCGCCGGTTTTCAGGAAATCACGCCTGTTGGTCATGGAGGGGTGGGGAAGGGAAGTGCGGACTGGCGGGAGGTCGCCTGCGATCCCTGTACGACACCGCGAACCGGGTGTTTCGTTGATGCGGCACGAAGGGAAAGCTGGCGCGCGATCGATTCGGGGAACAGTGCCGCGAGTGTGGTAGCACAGTCCTCAACCCCAGTGTCGCGCTGGGAGCACTCGATGGCGAGGTCAGCTTTAGTTGGGGACGGAAACATTACCGTTGAAAAACCGGTTCGACCCGTGCGCTCACCCGCCAGCGCGGTCGCAGGACGCGAAGTGGCGAGTCCGCCACGGCGGGATCGCATTTGCCCATACGTCCTGAACATTTGCAACTGCATGAAACAATGTTGCACCAGATCGACGTGAGTCGTTGCACCGTGAACCTGGACGGTTCCACCCCGGTTATATATCCAGTGCTGGCGGATCCGCGTGCCCGGTGGACATTTCCCCCGGCGAAATTTTTGCGAATCGGCGTACTCCCCAGCTTGGCCTCCGATAGTTCGCCCATGGACACCGTCGCACCGAATCAAGGCACCGTTACGCCAGCCGCGTCTGACGCTCCCTCCGACAAGGAGGGAGCGTCGCCAGTGGCACCCGGCGCCCCGGAAACCGCGCCGCGCGCAACGCACCGCGCCGAAACGACCCGTCGGAGCACCCGGAGCCGGGGATCGGGCGTACCGTCCGCACCGCCCGTTGCGCCACTTCGCTCGGCGCCGCTCGTTCGACCCGATGGTTCCCCGGCGCCCGTGGTTCATCTTGCGCCCGAGTTGTCGCCCTTCGCGCGCACCGGCGGACTCGGCGAGGCCGTCGCGAGTCTCGCGAAGTATCAGGCGGCGTCGGGCATCCCGGTTACCGTCTTCATGCCGCTCTATCAGGCGGTGCGTGACAGAACGGAGTTGCAGCCACTCGGCGCTGCATTCGCGGTGACGGTCGGGCCGCGCATCGAGCTCGCGCGCATTTACGAGACGATTGCCCCAACGCCGCTGGGCCACCCCCGGGTGCTGTTCGTCGAGAGCGAGACATACTTCGACCGACCCGGCCTCTATGGAGACGCCGCGGGAGACTATCCGGACAATGCCCGGCGATACGCGCTGTTTGCGCGTGCCGTGTTGGTGGCGTTGCCGCGCGTCGTTCCGCAGCCGCCGAGCATCGTGCATGCGCACGACTGGCAGACGTCGCTTGCAAGCATCTACCTGAAGAACGAGTTCATGGCGCACCCGTATTACGAGGGTATTCGCGCCGTGCTCTCGGTTCACAACGCCGGCTATCAGGGACACTTCCCTGAGGAGACGATGGCCGACATCGGCCTCCCAACGGCGCTCTACAACCATCGGCAGCTCGAGTGGCACGGCCGCGTCAACCTGCTGAAAGGCGGACTCGTCTTTTCGGACCTCGCCATCACGGTCAGCCCCACCCACGCGCACGAGCTCCGCACCGAGAAGGGCGGGTTCGGGCTGGACGGCGTGTTCGTCTCCATGCGCGACCGCTTTGTTGGTATCGTGAATGGTATCGACCAGGACGTCTGGGATCCGTCCACCGATCCGCTCATCCCGCGTCGCTACTCGTCGGAAGCGCTCGCTGGAAAAAAGCGCTGCCGCCTGGCTCTGCAGCGCATGACGGGACTCAGCCGGCGGCAGGCACCGATCTTCGCCCTGACGGCGCGGCTCGTCTCGCAGAAGGGACTCGACCTCATCCTCGGCGATCCAGGCTACTTCGCATTCGACGCGCAATACGTCTTCCTCGGTCACGGCGACGCACACTACGAGGCGATGCTCACGGAGCTGGCCGAGCGTGCGCCGAGCCGGATAGCGGTGAAGCTGGACTTCACGGATGAGTTCGAGCACCTGCTGCTGGCGGGCGCAGACATGTGCCTCATGCCGTCGCAGTACGAGCCGTGCGGCCTCACGCAGATGCGCGCGCAGCGGTACGGCACCATTCCGGTTGCACGGCGCACGGGCGGTCTCGCCGACACGATCGAGGACGGCACGACCGGGTTCCTGTTCGACGACTACACCCCAGCGGACTTCATGCGGTGCGCCATGCGCGCAACGGACCAGTATCGCGATCCCGATGGCTGGGAGGCGATGATGAAGGAGGCGATGGCGCGCGACTTTGGATGGGACAAGAGTGCCGCGCGGTATCTTACGGTGTATCGCCGAGTGCTCGGACTGCCAGCGGTCCGCTGATACCGCCGTCGCCTGCTGCGTGGTCGAAGCGCCCCCGGTGAGACCGGGGGCGTTCCTTTTCTCCACCTCTTGATCAAGCCGAGATGTCTCTGCGTGGCGTCATTCCTTTCGTCGCTGTCTGCGTCGCATTCGTCCCGGGCTGCACAGCGGCCCAGACCGCGAGTGATGGCCCGCCCCCCGTTCCCAGGGAGATGCGCGCCGTCTGGATCGCGACGGTGGACAACATGGATTGGCCATCGCGCGCCGGATTGACGACGGATCAACAGAAGAACGAGCTCGTCGCGATTCTCGACAAGGTTTCCGAGTTGCGCATGAACGCGGTGATCCTGCAGGTGCGTCCCGCCGCCGATGCGCTCTATGCGTCGAAGCTGGAACCGTGGTCGGAGTACCTCACGGGCGTCATGGGAAAGGCACCCAATCCGTACTATGACCCGCTGACCTTCGCGGTGGCGGAGGCACACAAGCGCGGGCTCGAGCTCCACGTGTGGATCAACCCGTACCGTGCGCGCTATTCCAGGACGCGTCCCGCGTCGAAGGACCATGTCAGCCGCACGAATCCCGGGCTCGTGCGCCAGTATGGCACGTATCTCTGGATGGATCCGGGCGACCCCGCCGTACGGGAACGCACGAAGAATGTCGTCTATGACCTCGTACGGCGGTACGACATCGATGCCGTGCACATGGACGACTACTTCTATCCGTACCGCGAGCGCAAACGTGGACGTGATATCCCCTTCCCCGATGCATCGACGTACGCGCACTACCGAAAGCACGGCGGCACACTGGTCCGGGACGATTGGCGCCGCGAGAACGTGAATCTCCTGGTGCGCGAACTGTACGACGGCATTCACGACGTGAAGCCGTGGGTGCGCTTCGGTGTCAGCCCCTTCGGAATCTGGCGACCGGGGAGTCCGCCCTCTGTCCGCGGCCTCGATCAATACACCGAGATTTATGCCGACGCGAAGAAGTGGTGGAACGAAGGGTGGGTCGACTACCTGGTGCCGCAGCTCTACTGGTCGGTTGACAAGCCGCAGCAGCGCTATGACCTGCTGCTCGAATGGTGGGCGCAGCAGAACCTGAAGGGACGCCATCTCTGGCCTGGCAACTACACGGGCAAGGTGGCGTTCACCAACTCGGCGGCGTGGCGCACCGACGAGATCATGGAACAGATCCGGCTGACGCGCGCACAGCCGGGTGCCACCGGCAACGTGCATTTCAGCGCCAAGGTGTTCATGCAGGATCCCGACAATCTTGACGGCCGCCTTCGTCACGAGGCGTATGCGGTCGCCGCGCTGCCGCCGGCGTCAACCTGGTTGAGTGGATCGAGTCTTCCCGCGCCAATGATTGCGGCGCGGCTGGACCAGTCGAGCGGTGACCGCTTCGTCGACTTTCGGCCGGCGAGCGCCACGATACCGTCGCTGTGGGTGATCCAGATTCGTGGCACGTCGGGGTGGACGACGGAAATTCTTCCCGGTGGCTATCGCGGCGCGCTGATCGCCGCGCGCGGTGCATCAGTGCCGCTCGACGTTCGTGTGTCGGGCGTTGACCGGGTTGGCAACCTGAGTCCTGCGGCGCGATTCATACCGGTCCGCTAACTCAACGTATTGATCGTCGAGTGGGCCGTGACGGAAGTGCACACCTGAAAGGCCCCACAGACTTAAGGGGGAGCGCGGATGACGCGGATTGAGCGGATGAACGCGGATTGACAAACAGCAATGCTTTTTGCTTTTGGTATCCGCGTCAAATCCGAGTCAAATCCGCCTCAAATCCGCCTCATCCGCGTTGAATCTTTTTCTGGAGTTTGCACGGCACGACAGTCTCGACAACGTGCGACGCCTTACGACAGCGCCGCGGTGGGCAGGAAACGAGGAGGCACCCGCACCTTCGTCGCCTGCTCGAAGGCAAACGCCAGCTTGAGCAATGTGGCCTCGCTCCAGGCCTTGCCCATGAACGTGATACCGAGCGGCAGACCGAACGCATACCCCATCGGCACCGTGATCGCCGGATAGCCGGCTACCGCACTTGGCGACGTACTGCTCGCGCCGGAGGGATCTCCGTTCACCAGGTCGATGAGCGCGGGAGGGCCCTGCGTTGGTGCAACGATGGCGTCGAGCTTGAATTTCGTGAACGTGGCGTCCAGGCCCTGCACGCGCGCGAGGCGACCGCACTTCGCGAGCGCCTTCCTGTAAGCGGGCGACGTCAACGGCCCCTTCTTCGCCGCCTGCTCGAAGATCTCCTGGCCGAAGTACGGCATTTCCTCGCTCGCGTGCGCTCGGTTGAACGCGATGAGGTCTTCGAGTGTGCGAGCGCGCGCGCCCGCGGGCAGCGTCGCGAGATAGGCTTGAAGATCGGCCTTGAACTCGAAGAGCAACACTTCGTACTCGGCCCCGTCGAACTTGCCGGCCGTCACGATGTTGGCGGGATCGACGATCACGGCACCGGCATCCTTCATCGCTCGAAGCGCGGTCTCGAAGTGTGCGTCGGCGTGGGTGCTGTAGCCCGTGTACTTCTCGCGCGCGACGCCGATGCGTGCACCCTTCAACCCGCCGGCATCGAGAGCCCGCATGTAGCTGTCGGCATTGAGCGCCGGTGCTCGATTTGTCGCGACGTCGCGCGCGTCCCTCCCCGCCAGTACAGACAGCAGCATGGCGGCATCGGTGACGGTTCTCGCCATTGGACCCGCCGTGTCCTGCGTGTGTGCGATGGGAATGATGCCGGCGCGGCTCACGAGCCCGATCGTGGGCTTGAGGCCGACGAGTGAACATGCCGCGGCTGGTGACGTGATCGAACCGTCCGTCTCCGTGCCGATGGCGACCGCGCAGTAGCTGGACGCCACCGCACCGGCCGATCCGGAGCTCGAGCCAGACGGCGTCCTGTCGAGCGCGTAGGGATTTCGCGCCTGCCCACCCCTGCCCGACCACCCGCTCGATGAATGAGTGGACCGGAAGTTTGCCCACTCACTCAGGTTTGTCTTGCCGAGGACGATGGCACCCGCTGCACGCAGATGCGCGACGACGTGCGCGTCGCGCACCGGCGTGTGTCCCTCGAGCGCACGTGACCCGGCGGTGGTCGACATGCGGTCCGCGGAGTCGATGTTGTCCTTGACGAGGACCGGGATCCCGTGCATCGGTCCGCGGATTCGACCAGCGCGACGGTCCGCGTCGAGCGAGTCCGCTATGGTGAGCGCATCGGGATTCGTCTCGATGACGTGACGCATCATCGGGCCCTGACGGTCGAGCTCCGCGATACGTCCGAGGTACTTCTCGGTGATCGAACGCGCGGTGTACTCGCCGCTCATCATCCCCGCCGATAACTGCGCAACGGACAGCTCGACGATCGAGCCGTCGTCGATGCGTGGCACAGGGTTGCCTCGGCGCTCTGATGCAGCCCCCTCGTGCGGGAGCGCTGCACTGGCGACGAGCGCCGCAGCTGAGCCGACGAACGCGCGTCGGCTTACGTCTCGTTCAGTCATTTTCCTGCCCTACTTCGGATGATGTGCGGAACCCGTCTGCGGAGCGACGCCCTTCGTGAGACTCGCGTACACGATCGTGAGGAACTGATCGGGCTTCATGAACCCGGTACCCCAGGTGGCGTCGAAGTCGGCGAGCGGCTTTGCGGCGATGATCTGCGGAAGCGTGCGCTTCTTCGCGATGAGCGCACCGACGCGTTGGCGCACCGCCACCATCACCTTGCGATACTCCATCAGCGATGCGCGGTCGCCGAGCGGGCCGTGGCCGGGAATGATCTTGGTGGCGTCGTTGGTCATGGCGAGGGCGCGATCTGCCGCGCCGATGATGCCGTTGAGCGAGCCGCCGCTCGAGACGTCGATGTATGGATAGATGCCGTTGAAGTACGTATCGCCCATGTGGATGACGTTGGCTCCGCGGAACATGACGAGTACGTCGCCGTCGGTGTGTGCGTTCTTCACGTGCGTGACTTGCACGCTATCACCGTTGACGTAGAAGCTGATGCCATCGGCGAAGGTGATGACGGGCAGTGCGGCGGCCGGCGAGGGCGGCGTGGTGCTGTTGAACAGCGTGTTGAACTGCGCAGTGCTCATGCGGTGGCGCACGTTCTCCTGCGCCACCAGGATCGCTCCGCCCGTCGCCATGTTCTCGTTGCCTCCGGTGTGGTCGCCGTGCCAGTGGGTGTTCACCACGAATCGCACGGGGTTGGGCGTGACCGTCGCGATGGCCGCCTTGATGCGATCGGTGAGCGGGGCATACTCATCGTCGATGACGAACGCGTTGTCCTTGCCGACGGAGAGTCCGATGTTGCCACCCGATCCCTGAAGCATGTAGACACCCGGCACGATGGGCACGACGGAGATCTTGACCTGCGAAAAATCCTGCTGCGCGGAGAGAGCCGGTGCGGCGGCGAGGGCGAAGAGCGAGAGTAGGCGTCGCATGCTTGGCTGGGTGAAGAGGTGGTGGTTGATGGGGTCGCGTCATTGCGGCGCGACGATCTTGCTGCGCATCGTCCTTACGCCGTCACTGCAAACAACCGAGAGTGACGAGCCCGCCGGAGCGAAGAGTCGCATGGTAGCGGCCGGCGCGGATCCCACCACCGATCCATCCGCACGCAGGACGACGATGCCTCGGCTCGTGCGGCCATCACACGTCGCCGTGAGGGTTCCGTCCGCTCCACGCTCGATGCCGGAGGAAAGCTCGCCGAGCGCAGTTCCGGTACTCTCGAGACGCCGTGTGCCCGCGGGACCGCGGACGACGAGCGAGGCGAGCGTCGACTCGAGGGTAGCACTGCTCGGCAACGCCACCATGAATGGCCGCAGTTCCGGTGCGTGGTCGAGGACGAAGGGCGTGAAGGGCGTCGAGAACAGGACCTGCCCACGATTGTCCAACCCTTCGAGCACGTACTCTCCGGCGCTCGACGGCGGGGTGGGTCGTGCATCGAGTGTGAATGCCGGCTCCAGCGCGATGTCCTTTCCGTTCGTGATGCTTCCTCGCACGACGAGGACGCGCGTGATCGGGTCCGGTGTACGATACGCCAGCACGGCGGCGCCGCGGAATGCCAGCACCGCCTTGTACGTGTAGGCACTGGCCCAGGCCGGGTTGCAGTAGCCCATGACGTCCCCCGTGCTCGCGGAAATTGTGAGTGCCGAGGCCGCCAATCCGCTGGCCCACCCGAAGACGTCGTGGCCTGACTGCTCCAGCGTTCCCCCGATCGTCGGGAAGGTCGGATCGAGTGGAGAGCCCGCAGAGCCGCACGGCGCGTGCAAGCGCCCGAACGTGTGCCCGGCTTCGTGCGCGACGAGATCGCGCGCCTGTGTGGGGTTGAAGAACCAGTTGATCTGGACCGAGGCCGACGTCCGGGTGCCCGCGCCGGTGTTGCCGGCACTGGTTGGTATATAGGAGAAGCCACCGAAGGTCGTGTAGTTGAAACCGCTGGGCGGCACGATCACCCCATGCCAGTTCGCGTCCGGCTCAATGGGATCGGCAATTCGCGCGAGGTCGAGCTCGGAGATGACCTGCTGCCAGAAGGCGGCTGCCCCTCCGGTGGGTGCGGTCCCGAAGTTCGCGTTCGTAACGAGCGGCGTGCCCACATGCGCGTTCACGACGCCGAGCGGGTGCACGCTCTTCAAGGTGCGCAGGTACTGCGGGATGGTGGCCGTCGTGATGGCGCCGGTTGCGTTGCCATGCGCCGCGAGCGTGATCGGCACGAAGCGGATGGTGAGCGCCGGCACGTCAACGACTGCCAGCGTCGTTGGTCCTGTGCGCGGAAAGGCATCGGTGGCCGCCGAATCATCGGGAACGACACCCTTCGGGTCGCGGACGACCTGCCACCTGAGGCCCGGCTTGAGCACCGTTGCGGGCACGAGGAACTGCACCGTGGGCGCATCGTATGTCGGATTGGGGCCAAGCGTGCCGGTCGTGACGGCGGTGTCGCTCCGGACGAGCGCGCCTGCGGCGTCGAAGATCCTGAGGACGACCTGCATCGAGGTGACGCGCGAAGCTGATGTCCGCACCAGGACGTTCACCGCGGCGGCGTTGCCCGAGAGCGCCATGGGAATGGAGCCGTCCGCGACCTGCACCCCCTGCGTGAACTGTGCGCCCGCGATTGCATAGTCGGTGGCCGCAGTACTGAGCGGCTGCACGACGAGCGTCGCGCTGCCTTGCTTCCCCCCCGCCGACGCGGTGATCACGGTCTGCCCGGCGGCAACCGCGGTGACAGCGCCGCCGGAACTGACCGTGGCAATGGATGGTGATGCCGAGGACCACGACACGCTGCTGAGCGCCAGCGGCTTGGCGTTCTGGTCCGCTCCCGCAGCGGTTGCCGTTGCTGTCTGCCCAACCTGGATGGTCGATGGCGCCAGAGCCACACTCACGGATGCAAGGGTCGACACGGGCGTCGTGGTGGTCGCCTCCGACGCGCTGCCGCAGGACGGCAGGGTGAAGGCGGCCAACAAACACCAGACCACGCCAGACGCTGTTCGATGCATTGGGGGACCGGAGTTGGACGACAGGTGCTTGCGGACGACCATCATGCCAGATGTGGTCGCGATGGTCAAGCCGCCGCCGCAGTAGCCGCGACGGTGGCCGCCCTCTTGACGCAGAGCTTCCAGTGTGTAACCTTTCATCCGGATATACGGATGATTCAAGCCCGCCCCATCTTCGATCGCCTTGCGGCGCTGGCCGACCCCACCAGGAGTCGGCTGCTCCTGCTGCTCGACCGCCACGAGCTCACCGTCGGCGAGCTCTGCTCGGCACTCCAGCTTCCACAGAGCACCGTCAGCCGGCACCTCAAGACGCTCGCCGACGAGTCGTGGGTCACCGCCCGCGCCGAGGGGACGAGCCGACGCTACACCATGCCAGGCTCGGCGCTCGATCCCAGTGCGCGGCGGCTGTGGCATCTCGTGCGCGAGCAGGTAGGCGCCACGCCGTCCGCGCGGCAGGATCTCACGCGCGCGGAGCGTGTGCTGCACGAGCGGCGCACGACGTCGCAGTCATTCTTCTCCACGCGCGCCGGGCAGTGGGACAAGGTGCGCGCGGAGCTGTACGGCGCGACCGCGGACCTCACGCCGCTTGCCGCGCTCCTCGATCCAGCGTGGACGGTTGCCGACCTTGGATGCGGCACCGGCCAGACGACCGCCGCACTCGCGCCCTTCGTGGCGCAGGTGATTTCAGTCGACGAGTCGAGTGCGATGCTTGGCGCCGCTCGCAAGCGCCTCGCGGGATACCACAATGTCGACCTCCGAGGCGGTCGACTCGAGGATCTTCCGATCGACGACGCCTCGCTCGACGCCGCGGTGCTTTCCCTGGTGCTGCACTTCGTCGTCGACCCGATGCTCGTGCTTTCCGAGGCGGCGCGTGTGCTGAAGCCGGGCGCGCCGTTGCTCGTCGTCGACATGCTGCCCCACGAGCGCGAGGACTATCGCGCCGCGATGGGTCACCTGTGGCTCGGCTTTTCCAGTGAGCAACTCACGGTCTGGTTCGCCGACGCCGGCTTTGAACACGTTCGCCTGATCCCGCTGCCACCTGATGCCGCCGCTAAGGGACCCAGCCTTTTCACCGCCAGGGCGGTTCGCTCTAAACCGTAGTTCCGCATTCCTGTTCACCGTCAGACAGTCCGACTGTCAGACTCACGCATCACCGTTCGACTTCAACAGAGGGATTTCAACCATGGCAACCACGCAAGCTCCAACAACACATTCCGCGCTCGACAGGCCGGCCTTCAAGGTCGCCGACCTCTCGCTCGCCGAGTTCGGCCGCAAGGAACTTCGCCTCGCCGAGCAGGAAATGCCCGGCCTCATGGCGCTGCGCGCCGAGTACAAGGGGAAGAATCCGCTGAAGGGGGCGAAGATCATGGGCTCGCTGCACATGACCGTGCAGACGGCCGTCCTCATCGAGACGCTCACCGAGCTCGGCGCCGACGTGCGCTGGGTGAGCTGCAACATCTTCAGCACCCAGGATCATGCCGCGGCCGCGGTCGCGGTGGGCAAGGATGGCACGGTCGACAACCCAAAGGGGATCGCCGTGTTTGCGTGGAAGGGTGAGACGCTCGAGGAGTACTGGTGGTGCACCGAACAGGCGCTCATGTGGCCCGACGGCACCGGCCCAAACCTCATCCTCGACGATGGTGGCGACGCGACGATGCTCGTGCACAAGGGCGCCGAGTATGAGGTGACTGGCGTGGTGCCGGCGTTCAACGAAGCAACGGACAGCGAGGAGTGGGGCGTCATCCTCGAGCTCATTCGCGCCGAGCAGGACAAGAACCCGGGTCGGTGGACGAAGGTGGCGGCTGATGTGCGTGGCGTGTCCGAGGAGACGACGACCGGTGTGCACCGCCTCTACGAGATGATGAACGCGGGCACGCTCAAGTTCCCGGCGATCAACGTCAACGATGCGGTCACGAAGTCGAAGTTCGACAACCTCTACGGTTGCCGTCACTCGCTGACCGATGGCATCCTGCGCGCGAGCGACGTGATGCTCGCCGGCAAGGTGGCGG
The DNA here is from genome assembly GCA_046589725.1 of Gemmatimonadaceae bacterium. GTDB lineage: Bacteria > Gemmatimonadota > Gemmatimonadetes > Gemmatimonadales > Gemmatimonadaceae > AG11. The sequence continues at coordinate 57,611 of JBKJUW010000076.1, read as the reverse complement.
TGATCTTCGGCTACGGTGATGTCGGCAAGGGTTGCGCGCAGTCACTTCGCGGCCAGGGCGCGCGCGTCATCATCACCGAGATCGATCCCATCTGCGCATTGCAGGCGGCGATGGAAGGCTACCAGGTGACGACGCTCGACGAGGTAATCAGCAGCGCTGACATCTTCATCACGGCGACGGGCAACAAGGACATCATCACCGTCGAGCATATGGCGAAGATGAAGGACAAGGCGATCGTCGGGAACATCGGCCACTTCGACAACGAGATCGACATGGCCGGCCTGAAGAAGAAGGGCATCACGCGCATCAACATCAAGCCGCAGTATGACGAGTTTGTGTTCCCTGACGGACACTCAGTGATGATTCTTGCCGAAGGCCGCCTGCTGAACCTCGGTTGCGCGACCGGACACCCGAGCTTCGTGATGTCGGCGTCGTTCACGAACCAGGTGATGGCGCAGCTCGAGCTGCACGCGAATGCGCAGAACCTGGAGAACAAGGTCTATACGCTGCCGAAGCATCTCGACGAGAAGGTGGCGCGCCTGCACCTCGACAAGCTCGGCGTGAAACTGACGAAGCTGTCGCCGGACCAGGCGGCGTACATCGGCGTGCCTGTTGATGGTCCGTACAAGCCGGACCATTATCGCTACTAGACTCTACCGGGTACTCACTACTCGCTGACTTACTACCGTCAGACAGTCAGACTGTCTGACGGTAGTCGGCAATGGGCCTCTTCAGCATCCCTGACTGGGAGCTGGCGCGGCGGCTATGCGCATATCTTTTTGTCGTATATGCGCATACACGGAGGGAATTGATGGCCCGAGGCGCGAAGAACCTTTACCTCGACCCGGAGCTCGTGGCGCGCGCTGAGGAGTATGGGCGCCGACACGGGACGAACCTGTCAACGCTGGTGAGCGACTTCTTGAGGACGTTGCCGCTGGAGCGGGCGAACTCCCTCTCTCCCGCGGTGAGACGATTGCTCGGCACGGGGACAAACGGAGCGAATCGACGAATTGACGTCGACGAGTATCGGGCACACCTCATCGAGAAGTACGGACGCGCCTCGCGTGATTCTGACGCTGCTCGTGGACATCAACGTCGTGCTCGACGTGGTTCTGGCGCGCCCGCCGTGGGCCAGTGAGTCTGCGGAGCTACTCGACGCGATCGCGCGCGGTGGTGCGCGAGGTTTCATTGCGGGCGATGCGGTGACAACTGTCCACTACATCACCGAGCGCGCGAGTGGCAGGACCGCTGCGATCACCGCCGTTGCGGACCTGCTCGACATTTGTGAAGTGGTGCCGGTCGTGTCCGCGGATTTTCGACGAGCACTCGCGCTCGGGCTCAAGGATTTCGAGGATGCCGTGCAGGTGGTGGCAGCGTTGCACGTTGGCGCTGACTACCTGGTGTCCCGCAACGCGAAGGATTTCAAGGGCGCGCCGATCCTGGTGCGGGCGCCGGCTGAGCTGTTGCCGCTGCTTGGTTGAAGGCGACTGCGTAGTTCCTTAAGGGCACGCGAACCGCGCCGCGAAACAAGTTAAAGAAATTGACCGAAGTGTTTTATTCGGTTCATCCGGGAATTCCGGGAAATGCGGCGCGAATTTTCAGAAAGAAGTAGGTGTCGTCGCGAAAGCCGTAGGCCATCCGCTTGATGACTTTGATCTTGTTGTTCACGCCCTCGTTCAAGGCGGTCGAGAGGGGATAGCGACAGTGACTGAGAATGCCATCGAGATGGCGCTCCATCATCTCCGTGAAGCGGCGCAGCGCGGGAATGCGACTCGCCCGAGCGCGGCGGCGCCACGCACGCCAGAAGCGCTGGGCCGCCGCGGGGTAGCGGAAATGCCAGAGGCGTTTGAGGTCATCCTTCAGCACGTACACGATGAAGAGCGCGCGGTTGGCGCGCAGGAGCTCGCGCAACTGCACGCGTTCTGCTCGCGTGCGGAGGTTCTTCCGGTTGCGCAGGAGGAGCCAACGCGTGCCCTTGATCACGCGACGCTGGGTGCGGACGGGACCAGGCCCCGCCGCTGCGGCCAAGCGATTCGTTTCATCCACGCGCACGCGGGCGATGACCTCGTGCCCGTATTTCGCCACGACATGAAAGAGATCATAGACGATCTGCGCGTGCGGGCAGTGCGCGAGGACCTCCGCCCGGTACGGCGCCCACATATCGAGACTGGCCGCTTCGAGTTGCGCACAGCGCGCCGGCCCGAGCGCGGCAAAGAAGCCCGCCAGGGCCCCCTGATCGCGCCCACGCGCAATCCAGAGCACCTTCTTGCGCGTCGGATCCAGCACGGCCGTCGCATACTGGTGCCCGCGCTCGATGGCGAATTCGTCAATGCTGATCACGCGCACGTCGTCCAGCCCGTCCTCCATCGGCCCAAGGCGGCGCAGGAGCGCGCGTTGGTCGATCTGCTTGACCGTGTCCCACCCGACGCGGAAATACGCCGCCACGTGTTTGATCGCGAGCACCTGCGCCAAGCCGGCGATCTTCTCGGCGAGGCGCCGGGTCATGCGCTGATACCGATCCAGCCAGGGGATGTCCGCCACCGTGGGACCACAGCGCGGACACTCAAGCCGGACCCGCGGGACTTCCAGCCAGGTATCGAACTCGCCGACCGGCAGATCCCGCACACGGCGCATGCCCACATCATGCACCGCGCACACGATCTCGCCGCACCGGCGACAGCGTGTCGGATGGTCCGTGCAGGCCTTGAGCTGGAGAATCAACCGCGGCGCCGGCAGGCCTACCGCGTCCGGCTTGGGGTCGAGCTCCGTGCGGACGGCTGCAACCTCAAACCCCTCCCAGTCGCCCAGCGCCCGCAGTAGTGCTGCTACCGAATCGTTGGTCATCGCGCACCTCCTGTCGCTCAAGCATGCGATGCCCAACCACTCTTGTCACGCGCCTTTCCCTAAATTCCCGGAAGAACCATTCTTTCATTGAAAATTAGAGCCGCGAGTGGTCTGGTTTCTCCGCTGCTTGCGTTCCCCAATCAGGGTGACAGCGTTCGTCCGCCCGGCACCACCGCCGCCTCGGACCGATAGGTTCGGGCATAGGGCATCAGCTGAAGCTGAACGGGTGTCAGTATGCTGCCGAGTGTCGCACGAATGTGTACTCGTGTGATCTCTCGGCCCTGCGCGAGCGCAGCCTCCTGACGCCCGACTGCAGTCGCCACGTCGTAGTGGTCGCCGAGCTCCGCAAAGTTGGTCGCGAGCGAAAGCCAGAGGGAATCGATCTGCGCGCGATAGCTGACGTCGGCCGTCCGCAGCGCCTCGACCTGTTCGCGCGAAAGCAGCAGAGAATCCGCTTCGGTGATGATCGCCTGGTAGGGATCGCCGACGTTGCGCGCGTACCGGCGGACAAGATCGTCTACCGACAGTCGCGGACCGGGACGCCCCCGTCGGCCGGGTCCGAGGTAGCGCTCGAGCTGCTGCTGCGCGACGTCGGGCGTGAGGTTGAATGAAACGTCGATCGTCGCACGGAAGGGTGCGAGCAGCGTCGTTCTCGCGGGGTCCGTGACGCCGAAGCGCGGGTTCACCTCAAACTGGAAGCGTCGGGCCGATGCATCGAAGCCGCGAACGTGGTACAGCACCGGATCCGGCACGGACTGTGTCCCCCAACCGCGAACTGCGTTGCTGCCGTGAAGGAGTTGATCCAGGCCGCCGAGCGGATTCGAAAGGTTGACGTGAATGGCGCGGAGGCGTGGTCCAAGGTGGAAGTGCCCTCCTTCGATCGTGAGCTGCGTGTTGACGGATGTCGTCCATGGACCTTCGCAACTGTTGCGTGCAGCCGGCACATTGCGTTGGCGTACAAGGCAATCGCGCACGGTGGACGACGACGATGCAATCAGCGCATCCGTAGTTGGCGATGCGAACACGAAGGCGCGGTCGTTGGCGAAACCGTCTCCATTTACATCGCTTGCCACAATGGGCGTGAACGGAATTCCGGACATCGTGCGCGCAAAGGCGGTGACCGTGATGCCCGGTGCGGAGAATCCACCGCGCAGCACGAACTGGTGACGCGCGTCGAGTTGCCCGCGGTCCCACGATGTTTCGACTGGTGATCCGAATGTCGTCGCGTCAAAGCCGCGCTGCAGCGCGCGCGTGGATGCGAGCACGTACGAGGTCGACAGCCACCAGTTGCTCACGCTGAAGAGATCGGGTGCCACGGTGACAATGAGCTGCCGGCTCTCCGAACGAAGGTCAGAGCGATCCTGAAGCACCCGGCCGAATGCCGGAGAGAGGCGTGCACTCGTTGGCGAGAGCGCGCCGGTGCCCGCGACGATGTCCGCTGCGGGCACGAAGACCGTCCGTCCCTCGTCGGCTGAGGTGAAGAACGACCTGTTGCGAAAGTTCAGATCTGCGAGGCCGGGCTGGTCGAGGTTCAGGGAGTAGGTGCCGTCAATCGAGTACGTGAGTCGGCGATACTGCGATGCATACGAGAGGTTTGCGCGCCAGCTCCGCGGCGGCGCGTAGCTCCGATCCACGAGACGGACCGGCGGCGCGGTGTCGGAAAGCGCGCCACTGTTGCCGTCGGCACACGACCTGGGTACGCTCGAAGGATTCGCGAGATACGCCGTCCAGTCGGGAGCAGGGACGGCGCTCCCGATGCACGAGATGCTGCGCGTCGCGCCAGGCAGCCCCGTCATGACGGATGCGTCCGACAACAACGTGGGCGAGAGCAGCGAGCGGAACTCCCCGATTCCGCCGCGGAGATAGGTCGTCGGACCCATGTTGAATGCGCCGAGCTTGTTCACGGCGAGCGCGCCCATATTGCCCGCCCCTCGGCGAATCCAGGTGAAGCCCAGTCGCGGGCTTGCATGCAGGCTGTTCGGAACGGCATCGCTACGCACTCCGAAGCGCGCGTCGACGAGCGCATTGCGCGGCGCAGTGGACGTGAACGCATTCGCCTCGATGCGTGCTCCGTACTGCACACGCAGCGTCGGCGAGACTTTCCACAGGTCGCCGAGCGCGACGAATGAATTCCACTCGCCTCCCCGTCGCGCCGGCGTGGCGAGCGCGCGGGTGTACGACGCCGGTTGATTCGCGGCGAGTGCGGCGAGCGAGTTGTACCTGAACATACCCGGGTCACTCGTGGCATTCGCGTCCGCGTATCCATCGAGGCGCAGATCTCCCGTCACTACGATGCGGTGTGCCTCATGGCCCGTCGCATAGAGTTGCGTTTCCGCAATCGATTCCCAGGTCCACTCTCGTGCATCGCGTTCGCGCGCCCCGCCGGCGAAACCGAGTGCAGCGATACCGCTCTGGTTGTCGCCTAGCGTGGACGAGACGAGCACGCTCGCGGCGGGCAGCGCGAGGTACGGTGCGGCGCGAGCGATGGCGTAGGAGAACGAGCTGCGAAGCGTGGCAAGGTAGTCGTTGCCGTAGTACGTGGAGAACAGCGCCTGCGTGCCCGCCACTCCGCTCCCAATGCTCGAAGCGCGACTGGGCAGCGACGTCGCACTCAGCGAAACCGGTGATGTTCCGGTCCAGTTGCCGAAGAAGGTGATCGCGCTCGCGCGCCTGGCCGGCTGAAAGGTGCGGACGTCAATCTGGTTGCGGTCGAAGCGGGCGATGAAGGACAGCCGTTCGGTCGTCAGGGTACTCGGCACCGATGCAAGCGAGACGGGAATGCCGAAGCTGCTGGCGAGTTGTCGCAGTCGGACGACGGAATCCGGGGCGACGCCGGCATGTCGCAACACGTCGGCGCCCGCCGAGAGCAGCGAGACTGCGTCGCCACTGCGCCGGCTGCCCTGCAGCCCGTAACTGTAGAAGTAGAGATCGCGATTGCCGAGCGGGCCGACGCCGCCGATACTCGCGTCGACGTTGGTGAAGCGCTGACCGAGCTGCGCCGAGATCGGATCGGTGTACTGGAGGGCGGGCGCGTCGAGAGAGAGCGTCGCATCGCGGAGGGTATATACGCTGCCTCCGCTCAACTCGACGTTGGAGTTCGCTCCGCCGAACCACCCGCGCGCGGGATCGTACGTCGTGGAGGAGACGCGAGTACTGGTGCGCGCCGCGCGTGGAATGGAGCCCGCGCCGAACGCCATGCCATTGAGCGTGACGTTGCTCTGGGAGGGATCGAGTCCGAGCACGGAGATACCGCCGTTCACGGGCGAGATGCCGGGGATGGTCGCTGAGAGTGCGGCGATGTCGCCGGCGAGCTCCGGCGGCACAGCGCCGGTGAAGTAGTCGACGATCGCCTCACTCGCGCCAGTCTGCGTACCCGGATCGGGATTGCGGACCGGCTTCGGCTTCGTGGCCTCGACACGTACCGCCGCGAGCTGCTGTGCGTCTACGGTCGAGAGCACCGCGTCGACCACGAAGACGGTATCGAGGGGCGAGGACGTCGCGCGCGTCACGCGCTTGCGGAGTGGCTTCCAGCCCGTTGCGGAGACGTAGACCAGGTAGTCGCCCGACCCATTCACGATCAGGAGGCGAAAGGTGCCTGCGGCGTCTGATGTCGCCTGGAAGACAGCGCGGTCAGGCGCGCGAGTCGCGATGATGGTTGCAGCAGCGATGATGCGGCCGCTGTCGCCGCGGACAGTGCCCCGGATGATGTCGGTGTGCCCCTGCGCAAACGCCGCCGCCGGCAAGACCAGTGCGATGCGCAGCCATGCCCGTGAGGTCACGGTTGACGTCACCGCTGTGCCTGCGCGATCTGCCATTCCTGCGCGAGCGCGCGCACCTGGGTCCGCAGCTGATTCACGTCGCTATACGTGAAACGGATCGTGCCGTGCGCGTCAACCACGCAGTAGATCGGGAAGCCGTACGCGTCGAACGCGCGATCAGCGTCGTGGTATTCGTCGAAGTAGACGTCGAATGTCAACCGACGCTGGCGAATCGCGTCGGGCATGCGTTCCGTGCGCGGATGCAGTGCGATGACGACCAGTCGCGCGTCGTCGTCGGCAAGCTTCGACGAGAGTCGCTGCATCGCGTGCAGGTCGACGGGCGAGCCGTTGTGCTGCAGGTCGGCGCCGAACGCGACGACGGTGATGTGTCCATCGGCCAGTTGGGCGAAGGTCCGTCGTTCGCCTCCCGGCGTAAGGAGCCGGACGCGGTCGCCACGCAACGGCCGGTGCGTGGAACGTGCGAGCACGCGCGCGTACATCGTCGTGGTCGCCGCCGCGACCTGCTGTGACCACGCTGCGTCGGAGACAGCGCGGCCGAGCATCGTGCGGGCCGAATCCGCAAAGGCCGGTGGCGTGGAGGGATCGGCGGCGACGAGCGCCAGACTGCGGGTCGCCTCGTCCGTGTCACCAACGGCAAGCGCGGCGGACGCCAGGCCCCGGAAACGTTGGAGATTCCACGACACGCCAGCCGCCAGCCGCAGCGAGTCGAGAGCCGCTGGTATTTTGTGGTCCGCGAGCAGGGCCTCGCCGATGCCTTGCAGTGTCTCTGCCCGCAGTCCGTCGACCTGGCGCTGTCGGGAGGGCGCGGTCTGACCAAGGCCACGCAGCGGATCGCTCACGATGTCGAACGGCACCAGGATCGAGCGCAGTAGCGTGAGCCCCTCGGCCCGCGACTGCGGGTACTTCGTCAGCTCGCTGCCCACCCAGGCCCTCGAGCTCGGCGCGTCGTGCGTGATGCGGCGGTAGCGGCCGCCCCAGCGTGAGATCGCCGCGGGGTTTCCCGCAGCGATAGCCGATTGCAGCCCGAAGGTGGTAAACGAGGGATCTATTGCCCCGACGTCATTCCAGAGGCGATCGAGATCGGATAGCGCATTCCGGAGCGCGTCCGGATCGGGCCGGCGCCGCTCGATGGCACGGACGGCGAGGATCAGGGTCGCCGTGCGGGTGCGCGGCGCCTCGCGGAGAATGCGGTCGCGCCAGTACACGAGTCGCGTGGAGTCGTGCACCGTGAGCGCGAGGGCATACACCTGCGACATCGCCGCGGGTGACAGGTCCCCATTCCCGCGCGCGGCGGCATCGAACCGTTCGAACGCCGAGCGAGTCGTGGCGATGGCCTTCGCGTCGGACGCGGAGTGCACGACGTTTTCGGTGAAGCCGAGCGCGCCCCACGCGTCCACGCTGTCGGGATATTCCGCCACGAGCATCCGCGCCGCGTCGTGGCGCGCGTCCCATCCGGCGCGCTCCCTTGTGGCGGAAAGGAGGGCATCGTAGCGCGGGCGGTCGCTGGCATCGTACGCAAACAGCTCCCAGCGCTTGCCGCGGTGCGCATCAATGCGTGTGGCGCTGTCGTCCTCGATCGCGAACGCCGCATAGACCGCATTTTCCGGGAACGCAAAGCGGAGTCGGAATGTTTCATCCTGTCCGCGCCGCATCGGAAGTCGCGCGATCATCGGCTGCACCGCTGCGACCCCTGCGGGCACATCCCGCGGTGTCGATACGAAGCGCGCGCGCAGCATCAACAGCGTGTCCTTCGCGAACCGTTGCGACGGACGATACGTCGCGTCGATCGTGGTGCCTGCTCGCGGATGTGCGGGAAGGAAGGACAGGTCTCCATCGCCCGTGGCCGCGGTGGCGTTTCGGTTCAACAGCAGGGCGGAGGCTGCAACCATGACGAGAACTCCCGCGGCGATGGCGATTCGCGTCAACGAAATGAACCGCGGCGGCGACACATCCGGACTGGGGAGAATGACCCGGTCGCCCGCCTGTCGCCGCGTCAGAATGCGGTCGAACATCTCGATCGAGGCAGCCGGCGTCCCCTCGGCACGCACACGTGTCCCGAGTTCATTGATCCCATCCACCACCTCACGGCAACGACGACAACCGATCAGGTGCGTCCCCACGCGCCTCGTGCTCTGCGGATCGAGCGTTCGATCTGCATACCGGTTCAACGTGGCGTTGCGTGGGTGGACTCCCGGGAGGGATGGCATCTTCATGAGCGGTCGTCCAGCAAGGCACGCAGAAAGGTGCGGGCGCGAAAGAGGCGAACCTCGGAGGTACCCGGCCGTATGCCGAGCAGCGATCCGATTTCGGTGTGCGAGTAGCCTTCGACCTCGTGGAGGACGAAGACCGAGCGGAGGGTGGGCGTCAGTTGTTCGAGCGCGCGGTCGATCGACATGCGCGCATCGAGGTCCGGTGTACTCGCGCGCAGCTGCGGTGCCTCGTCGAGCGACGTGTGCACGCGCCTCCCGGCGCTCCGCATGCGCATGAAGGCGCAGCGAACGGTGATGCGCTTCAACCAGGCATCAAAGGAGCCGCGTTCCTCGTAGTGCCGCAGCGCCTCCGGCAACCCGACGAACACGTCCTGCACGATGTCCTCGGCATCTGCGCTCGACGCGGTGAGCCGGACGGCGAGCCGAAGGAGACCGTCGGCATGCTCGGCGAAGAGACGGCCAAGTGCGTCGGGCGACCCCGTGCGGGCTCGTGCGACTGTGTCTGACAGGTGGGGCACGCCTTGCGGTCTGATGTGCATGCGGCCGGATGAGGGTTCCTTCAAACAATGCTCGCCGGTCCCGAAGGCTTACATCAGGGGCTGCGGAGCCGCCACAGCGCCCTGCGGGAGCGCTTGTTCCGTCCGCCGCAAGTGATTGAGGCCACTCACTTTGTACGCGCGGCCCGGTTTTCGCTCATTCAGGGAGTTCGACCCGCCGGATTGAACTCCTTACTGCACCAATGCGCGAATCGCTTCACCGCCTGCTACTCGCGGCGTCTTTCCTTGTGCTCGACAGCGGTCTCGCTCACGCGCAGGCCGCAGCACCGGCTCGCGGGCTACACGACTCGATCACGGTCACCACGGTGACGTTTGCCGGCGCGAAGAATGTCGCCACGGATGACCTCAAGCGAGTGGTGTTCACGCGTCCGTCACCTTGCCGGCTGCCGTTTCTCATTCCGGTCTGCAAAGTCACGATGTCGCAGGTCGTCGTCGACCGACGCCGGACGACGTCAGCTGCACTCGGTGTGGACATCACCGCGCTCCGTGTCTACTACTGGCAGCGCGGCTATCGCGAGGCACAGGTCGACACCGTTGTCACGCCGCAGAAGCGCGGCTTCGCCGTGGAGTTTCGCATCGTCGAAGGCGAGGCCACGCGCATCAGTTCCCTGCAGGTGATCCAGCGCGCGACGGTGCTGAGTCCCGCCGAGCTGGACGAGGCCGTGACGCTCGCGGAAGGAGAACCGCTGAGCATCATCGCACTCGACACCACGCTCACGCGCCTGCGCGCCGCGGTCTGGAACAGGGGCTACGCCGACGTCCGCATCGACACCTCGGTTCCGCGACCGGATGCGTCGCACATGGTACCGGTGCGCATCGACATCGACCCGCGCTGGATCACCCGCGTGGGCTCTGTGGAATTCGAGGGCAACGACTACCTCGCGTCATCGGCGCTCCGGCGTGGTCTTCTGTTGCAACCGGGAACTCTCTACACGCGCGACGCCGTGCTGGAGAGCCAGCGCCGCCTCTTTCAGTCTCCCGCAATCGCGCGCGCGGTCGTCATCACCCCTGCGGGCGGCGACAGTATCAAGACGCTCACGATCGCGGTTGCCGAAAAGCCACCACATCACCTGGCGCTCACGGCCGGGTTCAACACGATCGAGTACGGTGAAGCGGCGGCCGAACTTCGATTGAACAACCTCGGCGCTGGACGTTGGCTTTCCGTGCGCGCAATCGCTGGCAACCTGCTCGGCGAACAGCTCAGTGGGAATGCGATCTTCCGTCGTGGACTGCCGAGCGAAGTCACCGGTGATCCGCAGGGCTTCCTCCGTCCGACATATCAGGCGAGCGCAACGCTCACGCAGCCGTGGATCGCGGGTGCGCGAACGTCCGCGGCCGTCAGCGCCTTCGCGGGACGCCGCTCCGTCGCGAATGTGGTGATCGACGAGGACGCAGGTGCCACGATCGGCGTGGTGCGCGAGTTGGCGGTGCGCTTCCCCGTTGGCCTCAACTATCGCATGGAAACGACGCGCGTCGAAGGGACGGCGGTTTACTTCTGCGCGGGCTACGGCATCTGCGATACCGATACGCGTGGGGCGCTGATGAAGCGTCAGCGGCTCGCCCCGGTGGGTGCGAGTGCGTGGATCGATCGCGCCGACGACCTCGAGTCACCAACGAAGGGCTACACCGCTGTGATCGATGCGGAGCATGCGTCGGGCGCGACCGGATCCACCTTCGCGCACAATCGCATCTCGACGGACGGTTCGCTGTACCACGCCTTTGGCGCCACCAAGATCGTCGCGGACATCGAGCAGCCGAGGAAGGTCCTCGCATTGCACGGCCGCGCCGGCTTCGTGCGCCCGCTCGCGAGCGATCGCACCAGCCTGGGCGTTGGTGGAACGGGCGACGGCATTCTTCATCCACGGGCGCGGTTTTACGCCGGTGGCATGCAGTCCGTTCGTGGCTTCGCGGAAAATGAGCTTGGGCCCACCGTGGTCCAGGCGAGACGCGCGTCACTGCTGGCGGGGGGCTGCACGGATACCACGATTGCGTCCGGGACGTGCGACGCCAGTGCGGTGCCGAACAGTGAGCTCTTCTCACGTCCCGTTGGAGGCAGCAGCTTGATCGAGGGCAGTTTGGAGCTTCGGCTACCGTTGCTCAAGATGCTCGGTGCCGTCGTGTTCCTCGACGGCGCGTACGTCGGCACGAGCGGGCTTTCGTCGATTGCGCATGGCAAGGGCGCGATCACGCCCGGTGCCGGCTTCCGCGTCCGGTCGCCACTGGGCGTGGTTCGGCTCGACATCGGATTGCGTCCGACCGGGGCGGAGATGTTGCCGGTCGTCGTGGCGGTGACGGATCCGTCTGGAGGCGATCGCATCGTTCGTCTGGCGAATGAGAAGCGCTACTCACCGATCGATCCGTCGACCGGGACCCTTCACTCGATTGCACGGCGGCTCGTCGTCCACTTCGCGATGGGGCAGGCGTTTTGATGACGGAGACGACATCCCGCCCCCCGTCGTCCGACAGCTCGCGCACGCGGGCCGTGGTTCGCGGAGTGCTGGCCTTCGTCGTCGTGCCGATTGTGTTGGGGGCGCTGATCGTCCTCGTTCTCGCGACGACGCCGTGGGGCAATGAGCGCGTGCGGCGCATCGCCGTTTCGCAGGCGAACAAACGCCTCACAGGCGAGCTCGCGATCGATCGGCTGCGTGGCAACCTGTTCTCCGGTGCAACGCTGACGAACGTCCAGGTGCTGGACAGCCTCAAGCATCCCGTGTTTACCGCACGCGCCGTGAAGATCCGGTATGGTTTCATGGCCGCGCTGCGCCGGCAGGTAGTCATTGAATCGATCGTGCTCGATACGCCGGTGGTCGTGCTCGACAAGCGTCCGGGAATGCGCTGGAACTTCCAGTCTTTGATGAAGCCCAGTACCACGCCCAAGGATACGTCGGCGCATGGCGTTCCTCCGCAGCTGAGCGATATCACCATCCACCGCGGGCGATTCCTCTATCGCCGCCCGTGGCTGCCCGACTCGACCCTCAGTCCCGCCGCGCGCGACGTGGCCATCGCGAAGGCACTCGATCCGTTTGCGCGCAAGCGAACCGTCCGTGCCCCAAACGGTTATCAGCGCGTGCTCGACTATCGCGAGATCAACGCGCGCCTCCCGGTGGTCTCGCTCGCGAGCGGCTCGAAACCATTGGCGGTGCAGATTGGTGCACTGTCGATGATCGCCGAGCCGTACCGGCCACCGGCAATCGACGTCCGGTCGCTCGTGGGGACCCTGTACGGGAACAAGGATTCGCTCTGGTGGCGCGGCGCGCATATGCGCCTCCCGAACTCGAACGTGAGTGGGGACGGCACCATCGGCTTCCATCACGCCGGATTCCTGCTCGACCTCACCGGTGCTCCGGTTGCGGTCGCGGACCTTCGCTGGCTCGATCCGAGGCTGGTCGGCAACGGGGGTGGGAAGCTTCGTTACCGAATGCACTTCGTCGGCGACACGGCGGAGTTCGCGATCACCGATGCGGATATCAAGTACATCGATGCGTCGCTGGTGGGAAACGCCACGGTCGCACGCATCACGACGGGCAAGCACTCCGAGCTCGTGGTTCGCGGTGCCGACCTGAAGGTGTCGCATCTGCGTACGGCAACGATTCACGACCTGGTGCCGTCGCTCAAGCTCACGCGCGCAGGCACGATCGACGGACACGTCGTGGTGAGCGGCGCGACCGATGCGATGAACGTCGATGCCGATGTTCGCTTCGCCGACGCGGCAGCGGGATTGAGTCACGTGATCGCGAAGGGTGCCGTTGGTTTGAAGGGCGGCGTGAACGCCCGAGACCTCAGGGTGCAGATGCTCCCGTTGCAGTTGGCGACACTGAGTGGCGCCGGGCTCAAGATTCCACTCGGTGGAACGCTGCGTGGCAACGCAACGGTGAATGGTGCCCAGCGCGACGGGTGGGCAATCGCCGGCGACCTCACACATGTGGAGCGCGATGCCCGGTCGCGAGTGGTCGGCACTGGGCGCTACCAGGTGAGCGGCAAGCGCATTGTCGCCAATGCGACACTCGAACCGCTGTCTCTCGTCACGGTTGGAAAGTTCGTCCCCTCGGCGCAGCTTCGCGGGAGCATCACTGGCAAGGTGCACGCGGAGGGAACCACGAAGGAGCTGCGCCTCTCGGGTGCCCTGCATTCACAGAGTGGCGGAAGCATTGATGGCCGCGGCACGGTGGCGCTCGCAGGATCGCGCACTCGATACGACGTGTCGGTGGCGCTCGACGCGCTGAATGCGCATGCATTCTCGCGCAAGGCGCCGAACACGCTGCTCACCGGCACCATCTCGGCGCACGGGGTGGGAACCAAGCCCGCGACGGCGAACGCCACGTTCTCAGCGACCCTGATACGCTCGCGGTACGACACCTTCGCCGTGGAGCGGATACTTGCCCGTGGCGCGGTGTCGGGCGGCCTGATTCGCCTGGATACGCTCAGCGCAATCGAGCGAGGTCTTCGGGCACAGGCCGAAGGCACATTCGGCCTGACGAGCGCCGCGCATGGCAAGCTCGCGTTCACGCTCATGATGGATTCACTGCAGTCGCTGCGTCCCTACATCGGCACGACAGATTCGACGCTCCAGCGTGCGGCGGCCGGACGCCAGTCGGCGCAACTGGCGGCGGCGCGCGCCGACTCGTTGCGTCGTGCCGACGCCGTTCGCATCGAACGACTCTCGCTCGGTCTCCCGGAGGGTGTGTCGCTCCTGATGGACAGCCTGCCTCGCATTCGGCGCGACTCGCTCGCTGGTTCGATCGCGGCTCGCGGCTTCCTCACCGGTAACGTGAAGGAGCTCGGCGTCGACGCGTCGGTGCGCGGATCGGATCTCGTCGTCCGCGGGAATGCCGTGCGTCGTCTCAGCGGCGACGTCAGCACGCCGAACCTGCGCGACGACACGAGGCCGTTGAGCTTCCGCCTCGACGCTGATTCGGTGGAGGCAAGCGGGTTGGCATTCGAGCAGGTGCATGCCGATGGCCAACGGCAAGATGGGCGTATCGCGGCCGCGCTTCGCGTTCGGCAGGATTCGCTCGTCTCCTACGCTGGTATCGGCAGCTATGCACAGCCGACGAAGGGTACACACGATGTGCATCTCGATTCGCTCCGCATGACGTTCGACGCGCTGGTATGGCGGCTCGCGCATCCGGCTTCAGTGCGGTTGGCTCATGGTGACATCGCGGTTGATTCGGCGGATCTTCGAAGCTCTGCTGGCGGACGGCTCTTCGCCAATGGCGTCGTGCCAAAGGAAGGGGCGCTACGCCTCGATGTTGCGGCCGAGGCGGTGCGTGTGTCGACGGTGTTGCGGGCGTTGCAGCGCAATGCGGATGCGGACGGTGTCGTGGGTGCATCGGCTCACGTGACTGGCACGCGCGCTGATCCGGCGATCGTCGGCCGAGCGACGCTGCGCGAGGCCGACTACAAGGGAACGCGCGCGCCGGATGCGGACGTCGACCTACGGTATGCGGCCCGTCGGCTTGGGCTCGATGCGATTGCACGGGACAGCACGGGGAAGCGCGTGCTCCTCGGCTCGGCGATGCTGCCGTATGATCTCGCGTTGACGTCGGTGAGTGGCTCGCGAAAGTTGCCCGGCGCCCTCCTTGCCGACGTCGTGTTCGACAGTCTCGCGCTAGCGGCCCTGCCACTCAGCTCGCGCTCGTACGAGGACATCCGCGGTTCACTGGTGGCCGACGCGCATGTGCGCGGCACGTGGGCTGCGCCCTTGTACAGCGGACGCGCGGCGCTGCGCGACGGCGGCGTGTTGGTCGTGTCCACCGGTACGCGACTCCGGGATGGCGTTGCGAACTTGCGGCTCGCCGGCGATTCGCTCGTACTCGATTCGCTGGTCGCGCGCGCGCGCGGCCCGCTGCGCGTGAGTGGGTCGGTCAACATCGCGGATCGTTCGCATCCGTTCGTGAACATGGTGGCGACGGCGCGCGACGTGCGCGTTCTCGACTCCACGCTCGGTCTTCTGGATGTTGACGCGAATGTCGTCGCCCTGGGGCCGCTCGATGCGCTGCGTGTGACGGGACGCGCGGAGATGCTGGGCGGATACCTCGCGCTCAAGTCCTTCCGCAAGGATCTGTTGCGAGTGAAGGCGCCGGGCGATCTCGCGACCTTCGCCGTGTTCGACACGAGCGCAAAGCCGGGTGATGCGGAGCGGGTAGTCAAGGCGCTCGCGCACCCGCGACGCGTGGCGGTGATCGCGGACCTGTCGCTCGTGGTCGATCGTGGGACCTACTATCGTCAGCGGCCCGATGCCAACACCGAGTTCTTCACCGGCGATGGAGAAGTCGTACGCGCGCACATCGACCAGCGCACGAGCGACCAGTGGTTGGCGGGATTCGTGCGCATCGGGGATGGCGTGGCTTTCTTCCGCACCCTCGCGTTCGTCCCCGCGCGCGGCGCGCTGACGTTCACGCCGCACACCGCTGCGCCGGGCATCGTGCAACAGGTGGGCGAGCGGATGGTATGGGAGTCGGGTCGAGGGTTTTTGCCCGTGCAGTTCCTCACCGGCGGGACGTCGAAGGCGCCGGCGGTTGGGCTGGAGGCCGGTTCGCTGTTTCCGATCCGCGGTCGTGAGCTGAACAGTTACCTCACGATGGGTCATCTCTCGACGTCGTTGATGCAGCAGTCGGGGTCATCGCTCTCGGGGAGTGAGAGCTGGAGCGGGCAGTTGTCGGGTGAAACCGGCGCGCTCGCGCATCGGCAACAGGGCGCGACCGCGCTCGGCGTCGTGCTTCATGACATCGGCACCGGTGCGACGAAGGAATTCGGTCTCGATGCGTTCAGCGTGTCGCCCGCGGATGTGCCCACGGAGCTGGTGTTCGGCAAGACCGGCGGCGTTCGCGGTGCGCTGATCGAGGGAGGTCGCTACGTCACGACCGATCGCTACATCGGCGGCGAGCTTCGCTTCACGACCGGCATCCCGGGCATTCGCATGTCACAGAAGTTCGGCTCGACCTACCGTCTCGATGTCGGCCTTGAGCCGTGGTTCCTGCTGCGCGCACCGACAGAGCTGGGTATCACGCATCCGACCGTGCGGACTGGAGCGTTTGGCGCTTTCCTCACGCGGATGTGGGACTTCTGACCACTGGCAGGCGCTCTTGCGACGGGATCCTCGAGCAAGGCGGAGCTCCGTAACTGCGATTTTACCGCGGAGAACGCAGAGGACGCGGAGGAAACCAGAGAACAAAACTCCATGGGACGCACGACGCGTTTTGAGAACGAGCACCGATGCGTTGTGGCGTGGTTCTCCGCGTCCTCCGCGACCTCTGTGGTAAATCAGCAGTTCCGCTTTTTCACATCCAGCAGGCCGGCTCCTCGAGGCGCTGGCGCCAGCGTTTCACGCGCTGCCGATCACGCGCTGGGGTCCGCTGAGCCGTTTGAGCGGCCACGTTCCGCGACGGACGATGTCCTCGAACGTGCCAAAGAGGTCGGGATCGAACTGCGTGCCGACGTCGCCCCGCATGATCTCCATCGCTTCGTCGTGGCTGAAGGCCTGCTTGTAACTGCGCTTCGAGGTGAGGGCGTCGTAGACGTCGGCGATGCAGAGGACGCGCGCGGTGAGCGGAATCTGTTCGCCCGCGAGTCCGTGCGGATACCCCTTGCCATCCCATCGCTCGTGGTGGCTCTCGACGATCGGGCGGACGTCCCACGGAAATTCCACGTCGGCCAGCAGCTCAACGCCCGCCGATGGATGCCGCTTCATCAACTGCCACTCGTCGTTGGTGAGCTTTCCAACCTTGTTGAGGACTTCGGCGGGCACCATGAGCTTGCCGACGTCGTGCAGCAGGGCGCCGATGCGGAACCAGAAGAGGGACATGAGGTCCCCGCCGCCGACGCGCGACCAGATGGCGCCGGAGAGATCCGCGACGCGAACACAGTGGCCCTGCGTGTAGATGTCCTTCGCCTCGATGGACTCTCCCCACTTGCGGGCAACGTCGAGGAAGTCGGCCTCGAGGAGCGCGGTGCGGCGATCGACGTCTGCGAGCTCGCGGCGCGCCTGAAGCTGCAGGAAGAGACGATGCGCCTGGTTGAGCCGCTGGAGGGTGTCCTTGTTCCGACCGTTCCACCGATACAGGTCGGCGAGCTCCTTTGCTGTTTCCGCCTGGAGAATGAGATCGCGTCGCTCCAAGCCGATGGACTCTGCCCGGAGAAAGTGGGTCTCCGACTTAATAACCTCGCCGTCCGCGCGCGCGATCAGGCCGGCAATCTGCTCCGCATCGCCAGAGGCGGCCGTGTCGCCGGTCTGCGCTGCGAGTTCGGTTGCGCGCTCCCAGGCTGTCCGCGCAGCGTGCTGTTCACCCTGCTTGATGCGAAGCCTGGCGATGTACAGCTCGATGCGAATGAGGCGACTGAGGTCGCCGACGGACGTGCATGTCTCCTTCGCCTCCGCGAAGGCGCGGTCGGCCTCGGCGAGCCGGTTCATGTGCGTGTGCAGCATGCCCAGGTTCACGAGCGTGTTCAACGCCTCGTCGACGAGCCCCGCGCCGCGGGCGTCGCTCAGCGCGGATTCATAAAATCGCAGGGCATCCGGGTCGTCACCGCGCACGCTGGCAATGATGCCGAGGTTCGATGCCGTCATCATGGCAACGGGCGCATCGCCGATCTCGAGCGCAATATTTCGCGCCTCGATGTACAGGCGTTGCGCCTCGTCGTGCGAGCCCTGTGACCAGTGAATTGCGGCAAGGGTATTCACGGCTCTTGCCTTGCCCGATGCATCTCCCGCCTGTTCCGACACCTCGAGGGCTTTCGCTGCGCGCGCCTCGGCCGCGGGGAAGTCTCCATCGGCCATGAGGGCGCGTGCGATCAAGCGATGCAGTTGCGCGGCATGGGTTGGCACGCTCGCGAATGGCTCGAGGAGCGTCGCGGTATAGAGCGCGCGTGCCTCATCCCGCTTCCCCTGGCGCTCCAGCAGCTGGCCATGAGCGAGGATCGCGTCCATCTCGAATTCCACCGGCGCTCCGTGCGCCGGAATGACTCGAAAGAGCGCCAGCGTTGGCCGTACGTTCATCGGGAGGAGGAGCCTGACGGCGGTGGAGAGGCGCGCAAATGTCGCGTCCACGATGAAGCGCGGGGATTCGTCGCAATCGACGAACACCCCGCGCATCGTTATCGCGTGAATTGACGCTTACTTCGCCGATCCCGTCACATCATTCGCGGCCGCAGCTGACCATGTATCCGGAGAAGTGCTTGATGTTCGCCGTGAACGTCCAGCCGAGGAGGTCGACGATGCCAGAGGCGAGCTCCGCAACGACTCCGCCCGAGGCGGTGAGCTGGCTGGCGTCGGCGTAGTAGCCGAGCTCCAGCAGTGACTTGTTCAGCAGGGTCGCACTGGTGCCCGTGAGCGACTGGGTAAGAACCAGGGGCTTGGCGAAGGTGACTCCGTGCGGGGCAAAGTCGTAGGCCACCAGCGAGCCCGCTCGGGCCGTCATCGTGAACTGCGTCTGCGCGCTGACGGCGCCGACCGGGACGATGACCGTAACGCCAGCCTGGGGAATGCTCAGCACTCCGCCGGCGCTTCCAATGACTTGTGTGACGGTGATGTCCGTCGCGAGGGGAGTCGCTCGGGTGAGGCCGGTGGCCTGCGTGAGGACGGTCTTTGCGGTTCCTGTTGCGCCACCGAGTACTCCGCCCAGGAGCTTGTCGGATGCCGCGGCAGCCTGCGAGGGAGACGTCGATTCGCCGGAGCATGCGGCCATCACCAGCAAGCTGGCGATTGTCATGGCACCACGTCGCGCTATGAGCATTTGATTGCTTAGATGAGAGGTGCGGAAAGGCAGACCGGGAGAGGTTTTCAATGGTCTGGCGTACTCGGCCCTTGAGCACGTGCGGTGCCACCTTGGGGTTTTTGCGATTTCAGGTCAGAGTGTCGCGGGATACAGCGCATTCCGGACAAATTGCCGTCGCCAAGGAGACAGGAATTCCGTTTGTGCATTTGTGTGTTTTCGCGTTTCGCAACGGATTGTTGCAGATCGCGGCGAGGGGCACACACGCAAATGCGGCTGGCGCGTGAGCGCCAGCCGCATTGGTTCGACAGCGGTAGGAAGGCGGAATCCTACGGCTTCTTGATGGTCTCCTTCGTTTCCTTACCGGCTTCCGTGGCCGCGGCGTGGGCGTTGCTCTTGACGCGGTTCTTCTCTGCCTTCGCGTCGCTGCCCGCCCTCTTCGATGCGTTGCTGATGTCGTGCGCCACCTTGTTGAGGCCGCCCGGATGCGCATTGTGCGACCCGTGAATGCCGGTGGTCCGCTTGAGCTCCGCCTTCGTGTTGTTGCCCGCGTCCGTCAGCGCGTTATGCGTCTTGCTGGCGTCACGATGCACCTCGGCCTTTGTATCGCGGCCGGCCTTCTTGACGGTGCTGCTCACATCATGAGCAACCTTGTTGAGGCCACCCGGCTTATGGGCGGCATCCTGGGCGCGCGCCGGCACCGCGACGATGAGAGCGAGCGCCGCAACGGCGCTGAAACGAACAAAGTTCTTCGTCATGAAAAACGTCTCCTGCGAGGGTGAATACCTCCCACTAATGCAAGAGACGGACTCGTGGACAGTGCCGAGTCCGCTGCTCAAGCAACGGCAATTCGACGATCTGACGGCGCGTCTGGGTCCCACCGGGACGCGCGTTCGCGGATGAACATCTCCTCGATGAGCGGCCGGAACAGCTCCAGGCCGGCGCGGGCGTGGTCATCGAAGGGATGAGGCGCGAAATCGAAGTGGCACAGCGTCCCCCACGGCAATGCCTGACGGTCGCGGAGCAACACGCCCGCGTAGGAGCGCACTGCGTCCCGGGCCGGGTGGCCGTCAAGCCGCTCGTCGCTGCAGGCGTCCTCGATCTCATACGTGCCGCCGAGCCCGGTGAGCCAGCAGTACGACTCCTTCATCCTCACATCGGCACCAAGGCGCATCCCGGGCGACTCTCGATCGAACAGCGCGACGGAAATCACCCAGCCGGGCTCGAAACGATACACGCCGGTGAAGCGATGCGCGGTGCGACGATTCAGGTAGTTCAGGAGGTCGTACAGGTCGTTCTGCTGCAGAGCGGGTGCGAATGCCTTCGAGATCAGCGAGAGCTGTTCCGACCCGAGGTCAAGGGACGCGGTGGTGGCCACGACTTGCCTGTGTAGGAGCGTGATGATTGGACTGGCGGACAGCGGTGCATCACGGCAATTCGTGCGCCTTACTTCTGGGGAAGGCAGAGCTCGTCAGTCGCGCGGTAATCCGCGCAGCGCCTCCGTGACGCGCATGTTCGCATGGACGATGAAGTCCACGATCTGCCGCGTGGAGTGCATCGCGATCACGCGATTAGCCGGGAGCTGGATGCCATTCAACACCGTGTCGGCCAACGCTTCCTTCACGCGATGCGTGACATAGACCGCCGCCCCAGGTGGAATTGCCGAAAGATCATCGTGCCCATGCACGAGAATGTGAAGGTTCTCCCCACCCTTCACGTGTGCGAATGCCTGCGCGAGCAGTGCCCCGAATTCGCGGCTTCCGACGATGGCCCAGACCTCTTGTCGCAGGAGCATGGCCCATTCGCCTGCGACGAACTCGGGGCGCAGATCGATCGCGAACCAGAGCTTCTGCAGGTCGGCCGCGAGCTTCGACACCTCCGCCGCATGCGCCGCAGGCGCGATCAGGAGATCTGCGCGGCGCAGCGTCGACATCGCAGGCGAACCGACGCGTGCGTCCCGTGTATGCACGCCGTCGGCGAGCAACCCGAAGTCGGCAGTCAACTCCTCCACGATCCCTTGCATCTGCTCTTCACTGGACGACACTACCACCGCGCGCAGCCGAAGCGTTTCCGTGCTGCGTCGCAACACCTCGCCCAACTCGGTCATCGGGATCTCGCGCATGTACGCGTCGGCGAGCACGTCCACGATCCATGTCGCCTGAACGGGGTGCCTGTCACCGTGCCCGTCGCGCCGTGCGACATAGACGCCGCCGCGCTCACGGATCTCCACGAGACCCTCGTTGGCGAGAACACGGTACGCGGCAAGGATGCGACGGTGCTCGACGCGAAACTCGTGGAAGAGCTCACGGGCGCTCGGCAGTCGTGCGCCCACGTTCAGGGTGCCCGCGCGGAGGCCCCGCAGAATTCGACCTCGCAGGGTCTCGACGACCACATCAGGCGCTTTCATGAGGCGCAATCAACGGGCTCTCGATGGAAACGCCAACAGATAAGGCCGTGAGAGTCGCATTCGCGACGTCGTCCCACGGCACCCGACCAGTGGCCGTGGAACCCCTGACGCCGTATGCTCGTTGCGCGGCAATGGCGCTCCGCGGGTAGTTGCTGTCATCGGCCTGTCAGGCACGCAGCCTAGTTTGACCGGACCGCCGCCCTCGCGCGGTCCGCAACCCACCAACGCAGTGCAGCCTCCATGTACCTGATCATGCGCTCGATCGCCTGCGCGTTCTGTAAACCGTTGTCAGGCTGATGCGACTGCTCCTGGCTGAAGACGACCCGTATCTCAGTGCCATGCTCTCAAAGGGGCTGCGAGAGCACGCATACGCCGTGGACGTCGTGGACGATGGCGACAAGGCGGTGATGCAGTCGGCGCTGTACGACTATGACGTCGTGCTGCTCGACGTCATGATGCCGAAGCGCGATGGGTTCGCCGTGTGCCGGGAGCTTCGGCGTCGCGGGTTCAAGGCCCCCGTGCTGATGCTCACCGCGCGCGACGCGCTGGAAGACACCATCGAGGGGCTCGACGCTGGGGCGGACGACTACCTCCCGAAGCCATTCGAGTTCGCGGAGCTCTTGGCGCGGCTGCGGGCGCTGCTTCGTCGTGCGAGTGAGGTGCGCGATCCGGTGATCGTCGTGGACGACCTCGTGGTCGACACGCGCGGCCAGACGGCGCGGCGCGGCGGCGCACTCCTGCCGCTGACGACGAAGGAGTACACGCTGCTCGAGTACCTCGCGCGCAATGCCGGGCGGGTCGTCGGGCGCGCGGAGATCAGCGACCACGTCTGGGACGAGAACCACGATCCGGCGTCGAATACCATCGACGTCTGCATCAACCGCCTGCGACGGAAGCTCGACGATGGCCGCACGCCGCTCATTCACACGCGTCGCGGCGCTGGCTACCTGTTGTCGACCGATCAGCCGGAGTGAGGTAAAGCCCAGGTGCTCGACAGCGTCCGCAGCCGACTCGCCTTCTGGCACACCGGCGTGCTCGCCGTGCTGCTCATCGGGTTTGCCGCCGCGTCGGACGTGTGGCTCGAACGCGTGGTCGGGCGTCGGGACGACCGCTTCCTCGAGGAGTCCACCAACGCGTTTCGCGCGAGCGTGCTCGCCGAGCTGGCCGAGGCGCCCCTCGATTCCGCGCTCCAGCAGTCGCTTGGCGAGTTCCGGCTACGCGACGCCTCATTTCTCGTCGTCGATACGGCGGGTAACGTCATTGCTCGAAGTCCGGTGCGCCTCACCGCGCATGGGCGGCGCGCCGGGCACGCTCCCCTCGTGCGCGACAGCGCGCTGGTGCGCATCGGCATCGCGAACGCGCATGACGGCGGCGAGCGGTTCCTGACGCTGGGAGGCAGCGACAGCTCGCAACGCCTGTTCATCCTTCCAGTTTCCGCGCCGGATCATCGCTTCACGCTCGTCGGCGTGCGGTCACTCGCGGATCAGCAGGAATTGCTCGAGGACACGCGCGCGGGGTTTCTCCTCGCCATTCCGTTGGGCTTGTTGCTCGCCTGGATGGGCGGCTACGCGCTCGCGCGCCGAAGCCTCGCGCCCGTTTCCGCGATGACGACTCGTGCGGCGGCGATCAGCGCCACGAGCCTGCACGAGCGGCTTCCGACGGGCAATCCGCGCGATGAGCTGGGACAGCTCGCCGGTGTCTTCAATGAGTTGCTGGCACGCCTTGATGCCTCGTTCGAGCAGCAGCGTCAGTTCATGGCCGATGCGTCTCACGAGTTGCGCACGCCGGTGTCGATCATGCGCGGGGAAGCGGACATCGCATTGTCGCGCGCGTCGCGCTCGCCCGAGGAATATCGCGACGCCCTCGAGGTCATTCGCTCCGAGGGGAGGCGCCTCTCGCGAATTGTCGGAGATCTTTTCCTCCTCGCCCGAGCGGACTCGGGCCAGCAGCGCCTCAGGGTTCGCGCCCTCTACCTCGACGAGTTGGTGGGCGATTGCGTGCACGTCATGCGGTCGATCGCCCTTGCCCGTGAGGTCACGCTTCGCTGTTCGGTCGAGCCGCGCGCCTCTGCCGAAGCGGGCCACGGTGATGACCACGCCTTCGACGGCGACGAGGAACTGCTCAGGCGCCTCGTCGTCAATCTGCTCGACAACGCGATCAAGCACTCCTCCAACGGCGCCATCATCGACGTCCGGTTGATCGGGACGCCCACGCAGCACCTGTTGCGCGTGACGGATCATGGCGCCGGCATCCCGCCAAGCGCGCAGCCACGTGTGTTCGATCGGTTCTTCCGCGCCGACGAGTCACACGCACGCGATTCGACTTCCGAAACTGGTGGTGCGGGACTCGGCTTGTCCATCGCGCGGTGGGTGGCGGAAGCACACGGCGGCCTCCTCACGCTCGTGTCGTCCGTACCGGGGGAAACAATATTCGAGGTGCGGCTTCCGTCATCCGCTACGACGCCGTTGTCGTCCACAATGGCGGACCTGTAATGCTGCTGTAAGAAAAGTTCTTCACCGTATCTTAATCAACATTGGTGGGACACTTGGTGACCGCTCGTGTAGGAATGAGCGTAGAACGTGTTCGACAGTGCCGCGGAATGACCGCGTGTAATTCCACACCAATCACGCTGACAGGAGCTTCACTCATGCAGAAACTCAGCCTCGTTGCCCTGGCACTCGTTGCCCTCACCGCATCGGCGGGCGCACAGGCAACACATAAGGCCGCCGCCCACAAGAAGGTCGAAACGCAGGCGCAGTTGCAGAAGGAGGCGAAAATGACGATGACGGACGCGCGCGCGCTGGCGCTGAAGACGGTCCCCAACGGCAAGATCGAGTCGGGCGAGATCGAGCGCGAGGGCGGGAAGCTCATCTACAGCTTCGACATGAAGGTTCCGGGCAAGTCGGGCATCGACGAGGTGAACATCGACGCGATGACGAGCACGCTCGTGAGTAACCAGCACGAGACGCCAAAGGACGAGAAGGCCGAAGCGAAGGCGGATGCCATGGCCGCGAAGGCGGCCGCGCAGCACAAGCCGTAATTCGCCAGCGTCGCGGTACAGCGTGAGGCTCGCCGGCTTCCGCGCCGGCGAGCCTCACGCGCGTCCAGTCACGACGACGGGAGCCCGCGCTGTCGCTCGGCGAAATGATATGCCGTGATACACACAAAGAGCCAGGCGCCACCGGCAAGCCACCCCGCGACGACATCTGTCAGGTAGTGGACGCCGAGGTAGACGCGGCTGAGTCCGATCAGGAAGACGAGGACGATGCCTCCGGCAAGCACGAGGCGACGCGACGACTGCGTTCGCACCTTGGGCAGCAGAAGGAACAGCAGCATCCCGTAACCCACCAGCGATTCCATCGCGTGCCCACTGGGAAAGCTCCAGCTGACGTGGTCAATGAACTCCGTCGCGTACTCTGGACGTCCGCGATGAAAGCCCTGCTTCAGCAGCGTGTTCAGCCCCGCTCCGGCAGCGGTCGCGAGTAGAAGTGCCCCCGCCTGCCGCCAGTCACGCATACGCGCAAACGCGATGGCAGTGATCGCGATGATACCAACGAGTACGGGCGCGCCGAACAGGCTCACGACGTAAAAGAACGTCTCGCCCCACTCGGTGTCGTGCGCCTGGATCCAGTGGGTGAGTCCGGCGTCGGCGGCCGCGAAGCGTCCGTTGTCGCCCACCGCATCGGCAATCGACGCAAAGCCCCACAGGAGCAGCGCCGTGAAGAGCGCGCCGGCAATTGCATGCGCGGCCACATATAGCTTCGGGTGCTGCTCTGCGATGCGAGATCGAGCGGGATCCACTGGGCGTCAGATTGAAGGGCGTGCGAGGCGTTCGGAAGAAGGTGCGTTCAGAACCTGCAAGCGCGACCTGACAGGTGGCCGGATCGAGGATCTGCAATGCCTCCGACTCCGACATCGGATTCCGCACATTCCGCTCGGCAAATTCGACTGCGTCCGGATAACTGGATGCGCGAATGCTTTCGGCCGTCGCACTGAGGTCATACGCGGTGTTCCGGAACTGCACGTCGGGCCCGATGATCAGCCAATGCGCACCGACATGACCGTACGCCATGCCCACACTGCCCGCGTTCAGGATGCGCACGTCATCCACCGTGCGATCGAACTGCATGTGAGTATGACCGCACACGATGATCTTCTGCTTCACGCCCTCAATCATCGGCCGGACGCGATCGTCAGCCGTACGTACCGTGAAGATCTCATCGTCGCTCCGCGGTGTCGCGTGACAGAAGAGTACGTCGCCGATTCCCTCGACACTCAGCGTCAACGATTGCGGCAACGCGGCAAGAAAGTCACGGTGTTCGCTGCCGAGTTGGCCGGCTGTCCATTCCACGAGGTGCCGCACGTGTAAGGGAAGTTTCGAGATATCGCGCCCGTCTAGCGCGTCGACGACGAGCCGGTCGCAGTTGCCGCGGATGAAGTACGCGTCCGACCCGAGCGACATCACCGCATCCAGGAGCTCGCGAGGGAATGGCCCGAGCGCGAGATCACCGCCAAATACGGTGCAATCGACTCCTGCAGCAGCCGCTTCCCCGAGGGCTGCCTCGAACGCCGCCGAGTTGGCGTGAATGTCATACAGCGCGGCAACGCGTTTCATCCGATGGACTCGTCACGACGCTCATATACGATTGTCGCGTGCTCCTTGTAGGTCGTCTGCACGATCGCTCGAAAGCCGCACTTCTCCGCAACCTTCATCGACGCGGTATTTTCGGGTGAGATAATGCAGACGACTCGCGGTGGCATGCGGGATTCGCTCCCGGGGCGAGCGGAGCGCCACGCAAGTGCTGCGTTGACGGCTTCGGTGGCGAACCCTTGACCATGCGCCCACGGTGCAAGGACCCAGCCCATTTCCATAGCGCCGTCGAGTGATGGCGTGATGTCGCGATGAAAATCCGCGAAGCCGACCTCGCCGACGAAGCGTCCGGTGGTGCGTTCGCGAATTGCCCAGTAGCCGTAGCCAAGCAGCGACCAGAGACCTCCGTAGCGCAACAGGCGATTCCAGACGTCCTCCGGAGACGCCGGACGGCCGCCGATGAATCGCGTCACCGCTGGATCGCCCCACATCGCGGCACACTCCGCTTGGTCGGCGAGCGAGTGTGGTCGCAGCGTCAGGCGCGCGGTCTTGATCGTCAGCGAGTCAGCGGACATGAGTCAATTTACCGGGGCTGATGCGACGGAGGCTCTCCCATCGGCCCATGGCGCCGCGCTCGCTCTGCTATGCGCTGGAGTTCGGGCCTGGACTCGCGGCCTCCACTACGACCCGCCGCTGCGAAGCGCCGCTAGACGTTGTTTCGCACGCCCGTCCGACTCTTAATGAAGTGCCAGATGATTGCTCCCGCAACAAGGAGCAGGAGCACATGGATGAAGAATCCCACCACGTGCAGAACGAACACGGCGAGTATCCACAGGACCAGCAGGACGATAGCGATAGTCAGGAACATGCGCTCCCATGTACGCAAAAAGCCGTCCGCTCCGCGCAGCTCAAGAAGAGCGCGGACGGGCTCAGAACACCTGCCCGTCCTTCACCCGAAGCCGGATATCGCGAACCGCATTGATGTCGACACTCGGGTTCGTGGTGAGCACAAGGAAGCTCGCCTCACATCCATCGTCGAGGCACCCCACGCGGCGGTCTGGAAAGATCGCGCGTGGCGTGGCTTCACTCCAGAGGCGCAGCAAGGACATGCTGTCGAAGACGCCGAGCGTCGCGAGATAGCGTATCTCGTTGGCGGAGTCGTCGCGATAGGTGTCGCTGCCAACCGCCAGATGGACCCGAGCCGCGACCAACGTCCGCAGGTTGCGCCGAGCGAGACTATCGGCCCGTTGCCTGGTGGCGCTGTCCGCACCCTTCGGATCGACGCCGGCAAACCCGCTGAGGGTCGTGATCACCCTGACGCCGCGCCTTGACGCAAGCGCTGCGTCGGAGTCCGCAACGAAATACGCCGTGAGGTCGGGAAAGGTTGCCTTCTCGTCGCCCCGGAAACCGGGAATGTGGTTGATCTCGTCAACCCCGCCCATCAACGCATTGTGGAAGTCCACCGCCGTCTCGACGTGCGCCGACACCCGTAACCCGGCGGCGTGCGCACGGGCCGCAATTGCCGGGATGAGCGTGGGGTCAAGGCCGCGCCAGTTGAAGAATGTCGTGTCGTTGCGCCGCTTCGCGAAATCCTCGGAATGGATCAACACCACCTTGATGAAGTCCGGACGCCCCGCGAGGATCCTGGGCCACTTCGCGGCCAGGTCTGGCAGGCTGTCGATGATCCAGAGAAAGCCTCCGTCGCCGTCGCTTGCCATCATCGAGCCGCGCGAAAGGTTGCGCAGGTACAATCCGGTTGGATGACCGCCGGTCGCGGTGAGAAGGCCGTTGGCGAAGATGGCGTCAATTCCCGAGGGCACGTTCACGCGCCCCGCGAGCGAATCTCGTCCGCGCGGGAGATTACCGGGATTCTTCGCGTAGAACACTCCATCGCGCCGATATCGCTGGATGAGCGAGTCGGTGCCGCGCGGAGTCGAGTAGTCGATGTTGTGATTGTGCGCCTCACCGAACGGCGGCACCACATAGTTGCCGCCAATATCGATCGTGGAGTCGACGCGCGCGGGGCGCTGCGAGCGAAGTCGTCCGTCGACGATGAACATCGTCCGTGCAGCAAACCCGTCTGCGCCCAGCCACTGGCCGCCGCGCAACTCGATACTCGTCGCGGCAGTACCCTGGACCGGCCGCGCGCTCGATACCGCAGGCTGATGGGCAACGCAGGCAGTAAGCGAGAAGCCGATGATTGCGCGAACGAAAATGCGGATCGCCTTCTTGTCAGGGAGGGAGAGAGGCCGCTCGCGGCCACTCGCTTTTGCTGCGGTTGCAGTTGCAGTTGCAGTTGGAGGAAGAGGCGGCAGGGCGTTCACGGAGCCGGCGTCTGAGCCAAGCGCCTCGGCTCGCGTTCCGCGAGCCGAGGCGCAGCGAAGTCCCGCCGGCGGAGTGAATGCCCTGCCGCCAAAGCGCAAAACTGGGGAAAGTGACAACTACGGCACCAGCGGAGATGATCGCGGCGGCGCCTTGGAATCCACCAGCGCACGACGCCCCTTGAGATGCTCCTCCATCTTCAGCCTCGGCACCCCGTCCTTGAGCCAATCCGGCGCCGGTTGGTCACGCAGGAACGTGTCGAACCATTCGGTCATGCGCAGCGCGTAATCCTTCTGGTTCGCGGGACGCGCGAGTCCATGGTTCTCCCCCACGTACTCGAGAAGCACGACATCCTTGCCGAGATTTCGCAGATGGTTGTAATACGTGATGCCCTGGTTGAAATCGACCGCGCCGTCGCGATCGTTGGACAGGAGCATGAAGGGAATCGAGAGATTCTGCGCGAACTGCTGCGGTGAATTGCGCACGTACGCTTCGGGTACGTCGTTCGGTCCGCCGGTAAAACGGCCCTGGCTCGCGATGAAGATCGAGTTGTCCGACGTGCCGGTGTTCCAGTAGACCGAGCCCGCCATCGACACCATGTCCGTGAGCGGCGCACCGGCGACGGCCGTCTTGAAGATGTTCGTCTGCGTCGTGATGAACGTGGACTGGTATCCGCCCCAGCTGTGTCCCTGAAGACCGACACGCTCCGGATCGACATAGCCCGCGGCGATCGCGGCCTTCACTGCCGGCACGACGCACCAGAGCGCCGAGCGCCCGGGGTCGTCGAGCTTGTAGGCGATGTCCGGCTGGAGGAACGCGTAGCCGCGTGACGTGAACACGGCGGGGTTGGAGTATCGCGTCGCGTTTGGCTCGGGATAGACGTTCAGCCCCTGCGACAGCTTCTCATAGATGTAGGTGAGCGTCGGGTACGCCTTTCCTTTCTCGTACCCTGCGGGAAGGAAGAGGGCCGCCTGATGCTTCCCCAGCCCGTTGTCGCACGTGTAGTCGATGAGCACTGCGCCCGCTGACCACGCCACGTCCTTCTGCTGTGGGTTCGCATCGCTGAGCCGGCGCTCGTTGCGGAGGCCGTCGTCCGCGGCATAGAGGTCGGGATACTTCGCGACCGTCTGTCGCTGATAGACCCAAACGTTCGCATCGCGCGCCCGGCGGTAATCGACCTTCGCGTCTTCCCACGTGATGACCTGCGCGCCGCCCTTGGAGAGATCGACCTGGGAAAGCCCTTCCTTCTTCGTCCACTCACCGTACGTCTCCATGTACATCGGCTTGTTGACGTCAATGCCGTCGCGCGCGCGTGGGTCGAACACGATACGCTGCTGGTAACGGATCTGGTCCTTCTCCCCATTGCCTGTGACGTTCAGGGCGGTGCCGCCCTTTACCGGCAGGCGCCACAGATCCCATTTGTCGCGAATGAATACGCTCTGCCCGTCCTTCGACCAGCCGACGAACGCACCATTGATCGCGGGCTTCGCCTGATTGTGATCGTCTTCCGTGTCCCAGAACTTCGTGGGAACACCCGTCGTGATTGTCTTCTCGATGCCGCTCGCGAACTCGTAGACCTTCCACTCGCCGTCGGCGTTGTAGTAGGCGTATTTCGCGTTGTCCGGCGAGAACGCGGACGCCGGACCACCACGTCCCACGCCCGCTCCACCGCCCGCTGCCTTTCGCGAAATGAGCTTCCGCTCGCCTGTTGAGAGATTCACGGCATACATGTCGTGATACGAGAAGCCCTTGATGCCCTGGTCGCGCTCATATGTAGAAACATCGCTTCCAATGCCCCAGCTGTCCTTCGGGCCCATGACGATGCCGCGCATCTTTTCATCGGTGAGTCGCGCGGCGCGGCCTGTTCCAAAGTCATAGGAGGCTGCAAATGAGAAGGCGCGGTCCAGCGGCTCCTGCACCTGCTGCTGGCTTTGCATGCGCTCGTCCTTCCAGTGCCAGAGGATGATCGAGGGCACATCGGCACTGGTCTGCGGCGCGGCAGCGACTTGTCCGGTGTTGCCTGCGCCGGGTGCAACACCACCGGGCGGAGGAGCGGTGAACGGCGCACCCGTTGCGGGCGTGCGCGGCGGCCTCGGCTCGCGGAGACCGAAGTAGAGCAGCCGGTCCCTGTCGCCCCACTCGGGCGCGCGATCGGAGCTCACCACGAGCGCAGTGGACACGCCACCGGTCTTCGCGTTGATCTCCACAAGCGCCGACGGGGTCGACACGTGACGCCACGCGAGCACCGTCGCATCCTCATCGGCGATGGAATCAGTGACCACACGGACGACCGCAAGCGCGTCGCTGCTGTCACCCCACACGATGCGACGATAGGCCGACTTCGAGACATCCAGCGGTCGCGAGACACCGGTCGATAGCTGGCGCACCTGGACGCTGTTGCCGATCTGCCCCGCCACGCTCGTGGCGTACGCGATCCAGTCACCAGAATCATCGAAGGCGAATTCGGCGACGTCGCCCACGGGAATAACTGTCCCGCCAGTCAGCGGCACCAGCTCCATCGTCGTGCCCACTGGCGTCGCAGGAGCCGCGCCGGGTGCGGGTGCAGGCACGGCGGCCGCACCGCCAGCAGCCGAATGATGAATGGCAATCCAGTCCGATTTGTCTCCAGCGAAACGAAAGCTCCGCACGCGCTCGAACTCGCGCTTCGTTCCATTCGTGAGGTCGACGATCGCAAGCTTTGCCGGAGTTGCTGTCGCCGCCGGGGGTGCGGCACCCGCACCGCGGCCACCTCGGCCGACGCGGTCCGCCGCCGCCGCGCTGGGGTTCACGATGAAGGCGACCCATCGGCTGTTGCCAGAGATCGCGATATTCTGCGGGACGGCCGCACCGACCGCGCGCGCGCCGGCCGCCACCGGAGTCGCATCGCCGATGGAGAAGCGCATCTCCTTCGCATCAGCCGCGGTCCCGCGCGCGACGACCTCCGCGTCGCCCTCGTTGGGCGCGAGGATGTAGGCGATCCACTTGCCATCATTGGACAGCTGCGGCGAACGCACGCTCTTCCAGGTGAGGAGGTCGTTCAGCGTGAGCTGACGCCCCGCTGCTGGTGGTGGTGTCCACTTCGAGACCGGCGTGGTGCTCGGCGCAGCATAGGGCAGCGCGATCTGCGGGTTGCCCGCAGCGGGTACCGCAGGAGTGCCCGCGGCCTGTGGCTGCTGGGCAGTGACCGGCGAGGCAAGGGCGGCGACGACGAACGCGGCACCGGCAACGGCTGATTTGTGCATTCTCCAGGTCGCCTTTCGGCAGAAGGGATGAGTGCGCCGAGAATACGGCGCAGGTCGGCGTTCAGCCAGTTCGCGGTGGTGCGGTAGAATCTCCCACCCCGCGGTGTTTGCGCCTCCGTCCACAAATTCAGCAAGAAGCACCAGAGCCCAAGAAAAACAGCAAAGCGCTTTTACCGCGGAGGACGCAGAGCACTCAGAGGAAATCGGAACAGCGTGACAATCGTCGAACTGAGCAGTCCTCCGCGTCCTCTGCGTCCTCTGCGGTAAATCGCAGTTGCTGTTTTAGACCGCTCGAAAGCATCGCATCAGCGCGCCGAGTGCCGATGTTTCTCGTAGTGCGCGCGCAGCATGTCGCCCCCGAAGTCATGCTCGAGGTCGCGCCACACCGTGTGTGAATGATTCGCGTTGTTCTGCGAGTTGTCGTACTCCACGAGCACCGTGGGCCCGTGGATCCTGTAGTAGTGCGCCTTGCCCACCACCGGGCTGCCCGCCCAGACGAAGTGCAGCTTCCCGAAGCCGGCTTCCTCGATGCGCTGCCACTGCGCACGCGCGCTCGCCGGCGACATGCGATTCGAATACACAGTGAGGAGCTGACGCAGCGTCGCCCGCTGCGCCTCCGTCATGTCAGCGGCCGCGATGCCCTCCCTCGGCAGCGCACGCGCCTTCGGATCGTTTCGCGTCCGCATCTCGCCGTAGGTCGTGTCCGAGACGATCGCCCGCGCGCGCTGTTCCGCACTGAACGACCCAAGCAGTGTCCTCGCCACATCCTCCTCGGCCGCCAGCATCCGCGCGCCGGCGTTCGGTCCCGACGGAATGCGGTGCGGGTTGGCACCCATGAACAGGGGCGCGACGACGTACGGCCCTGCTGCACCAATGCCCGTGACGTTCACGGAGAGATGATGTCCCTCCATACGCCACCCCCACGGCTCGCCGCCGGCAGCGGTGTCGAACACCGTGACGAAGTAGCGCTCGGGATCGCGGATCAGGTGCGTCCCCGGCATCGTTGATTCCATTTTGCCCATTACGGCCTCATTGGCCATGATCGCTCGAGCCGTGCGATAGCCGTCGTTGCTGAGCGCTGTGTGGAGCAGGCTGAAGGCGGCGTCACGCTCGCGCGGCGCCATGCGACTCACGACCAGTCCCATTCGGCCATTCGGAATCAGCTCGGTCGGGATGAAGAACCATCGCGTGCGATCGGCGTCGTCGAAGGAGCGCAACGCTGACGATCGCGTGGAATCGGGCAGCATTGCCACGAATGTGCGCGCAGCGACCGCCGACGCTGCGCTCGCGTCACTCGTCAACGACATCGTGCTCGATGTCGCCGCGGGCGCGCCGGCGGGCGGGCTTCCGCCACGACAGGCGGCGAACAGGACCATCACCGAGCTGGTAGCATAACGGGCGAGCCGACTCATGGTATTTCTCCGCGGCTAGTAGGTTCGTGCGTCCTGCGCCGCTGTGAGCAGCGCGACAGCCATCTCGTTCAGCGGCGTCGGAATCCCGTGCTTCTTTCCAAGCCGCACGATCGCTCCATTGCGCGCGTCGATTTCCATTTGTCGACCCGCCATGCGATCGGCGATCAGCGAATTCAGGCCATCCGGTGCCGCCTTGCGCGCGCCCTCGACCACTGCCTCCACAATCGCATCGTCGAGCATCGCACCTTCCGCGCGCCCAACCGCGATGCACTCGCGAACGATACCACGCGTAAGCTCGGGAATGGGTTCGACCTGAATCACGCCCGTCGGCTTCATCAGGATCGCCGAGATCGCGCCAGGAGCGTTGATGCTGAGCTTCGCCCATGCGCGCGTGGTGAAGTCGTCCGTGCGGACGTCGAAGTTCGACGCCGCGAACAGCGGAACGAACGCGCGCCCGTTTTCCGAGTCGGGAACGACGATCCACGATGGGCCGCGCTGCCGCATCCGTCCTGGTGCGGTGCGTTCAGCCGGACAGTCGATCACGGCTGGTACCAGTTGCTCGATCGGGACGTACGGGCTGAACCGCGCGACGTGCTCGACGCCGTTCTGCAGCACCGCCACGCGAGTATTTTCCCCGCGAAGGGCTGGCAGCCATTCCGCCGTCGACGCCGCGTCGTACGCCTTGGTGGTGATGAGCACCCAGTCCACCGGCGTCGCATCGACAGTCGCCGTGAGCACGCGTGGACGAGCGGTGATGATGCCCGTGGGCGTCTCGACCTCGAGATGATCGAATGGCGTGCGCACGCAGACGGTGACGTCATTCGCGGAATCCTGCGCGAGCCAGGCCGCGAGAATTCCACCAATCGCGCCCGGTCCGATGACGGCAATGGTCGGCATGCCCGAAGCTACCGCGTCCGACTCCACTGGGATACGGCGCGAACCTTCCTTCGCGTCTGCTCCAGCGGATAAATTCTACTTGCCTCGACGTGCGAGGCGGGTCGGACGCGTGTCATGACCCTCGAGGAATCAAGCCTGCTCCAGTGAATCACCCTTTCTCTCCTGTTCCTGACTGCCGTAAACGCTGCCCTCTTCGCAGCATCCTCGCCTCGAGACAATCGACATGACGAACGTCCACGATCGCAGATCTCTCGCCGCCGCCCTCGTCGTTGTCCTGCTCAGCGCTGGCAGTGTCTGCGACGCCCAGCGCCCCAGCTATCCCGTCACGCGAACCGGCGACCAGGTCG
This sequence comes from Gemmatimonadaceae bacterium, assembly GCA_046589725.1. Classification (GTDB taxonomy): domain Bacteria; phylum Gemmatimonadota; class Gemmatimonadetes; order Gemmatimonadales; family Gemmatimonadaceae; genus AG11. The sequence continues at coordinate 23,293 of JBKJUW010000076.1, read as the reverse complement.
ACACCTACTTCGGCACGAAGGTCGCCGATCCGTATCGATGGCTCGAGAACGAGAGCGCGCCCGAAACGGCTGAATGGGTCGAGGCGCAGAACAACCTGACCTTCGGCTATCTCGAGAAGATTCCGTACCGCGCGTCTGTGAAGGCGCGCCTCGAGAAGCTGTACAACTACGCCAAATACGGCGCACCCTACCGGAAGGGTGAGCACTACATCTACTCGAAGAACGACGGTCTCCAGAACCAGTCCGTTCTCTACATCCAGAACGGGCTCGACGGCACGCCCTCCGTGCTCATCGATCCCAACAGCTTCTCGACCGACGGCACCTCGCGGCTCGCCGGCTTCTCGTTGTCGAAGGACGGCAAGTACGCCGCATACGGCATCTCCACGGGCGGATCGGACTGGAACGAGTTCCACGTCATGGAGGTCGCCACGCGCAGGACGCTGCCCGAGGTCATCCGGTGGGCGAAGTTCACCGGCGCATCATGGCAGGGCGACGGATTCTACTACGGCCGCTACCCTGCCCCCGACTCCGCCAAGGCACTCGTCAACGCCAATGAAGGCCGCGCGATCTACTTCCATCGCGTGGGCACCACGCAGGACCAGGATCAGCTCGTGTACTCCAACGCTGCGCATCCGAAGTATTTCCCCGGCGTGAGCACGACAGAGGACGAACGCTTCGCGATCCTCACCATCTCCGAGAACGGCGCCCGAAAGGGGAACAGCCTTTCCTACCGCGCGGCGGGAACGACAGAATGGAAGCCCATTGTTCCCGAGATCACGGATGACCACTACCGCGTAGTCGAGAACGTCGGCGACTCATTTCTCGTCGAGACGGACCATCGCGCGCCAAACGGCACTATCGCCCTCTGGAATCCAGTGCAGCCGAGTGCGTGGAAGACCGTACTCGCGGAGAATGCCGAGCCGATCCAGAGTAGCGGAACGGCCGGCGGAAAGCTGTTCGTCACGTACACGAAGGACGTGACGACGCGCGCGTACGTCTACGACATGAAGGGCAGGCTCGAGCGCGAGATCAAGCTGCCCGGACTCGGCAGCGCCGGTGGGTTCGACGGCAACCACGACGATCGCGTCATCTTCTATACCTACAACTCCTTCAATACGCCGCCGTCGATCTTCAAGTACGACATTGCGCGCGGCGTGTCGACGCTCTTTCGCGCGCCCGCGATTCCCGGATTCAAGGCCGGTTCATTCGAGACGAAGGAGGTCTTCTTCAAGTCGAAGGACGGCACCCGCGTCCCGATGTTCCTCACCTACCGCAAGGGCCTCAAGCTCGACGGACATAATCCGACCCTGCTCTACGGTTATGGCGGCTTCAACATTGCGACCACTCCGTCGTTCAGTGCGTTGCGACTCGCGCTGCTCGAGCAGGGCGTCGTCTACGCGTCGGCGAACATGCGCGGCGGCAGCGAGTACGGCGAGAAGTGGCACGAGGCCGGCACGAAGCTGAAGAAGCAGAATGTCTTCGACGACTTCATCGGTGCCGCGGAATGGCTCATCGCGAACAAGTACACGACACCGGAGAAGCTCGGTATTCATGGCGTGTCGAATGGCGGACTGCTCGTCGGCGCGGTGGCCAATCAGCGCCCCGAACTCTTTTCCGCCGTCATCCAGCAGGCCGGCGTCATGGACATGCTGCGCTTCCACAAGTTCACCATCGGTTCCGCGTGGATTCCTGATTACGGGTCGAGTGAATCGAACGCAGCGGAGTTCAAGGCGCTGCGTGCATACTCTCCGGTGCACAACGTGAAGGTGGGCGCGAAGTATCCGGCCACGCTCATCACGACCGCCGATCACGATGACCGCGTCGTGCCGGCGCATTCGTTCAAGTACGCGGCCGCGCTGCAGGCCGGTCAGGGCGGCGATGCACCGATCCTCATTCGCATCGACACGAAGTCGGGGCATGGCGCGAGCAGCACGACGAAGGCGCTCGAGCAGACCGCCGACCTCTATTCGTTCCTGTTCTGGAACCTTGGTGTCACCCCGAAGTTCGACGCCGCACTGATGCCCTGAGCCGCAATTCGGGAGGAGGGAGGGGCGGGGGGCGAATCGTCGGTGAGCGCGGCGGCGACCACCGCATGCTGCGAGGCAGCGGGCGTCCCAGCCCGAGAAGGGAGAACGTTCGAATGCAGGCAAAGCGTGCATCCGGACCGGTCGTGTCGTTCGCTAAGGCGCCGACTCACCCTTGTCCGAGATCGGCTGATGCAAGTGCACCGGCGATGTGGACTTCTTGCGCACACGCAGGTTGAGCCCCTCGACGAAGAGCGAGAACGCCATCGCCGAATAGATGTATCCCTTCGAGATGTGCTGTCCGAAACCCTCGGCGATCAGCGTCGTGCCGATCAGCAGCAGGAACGCGAGCGCGAGCATCTTGACCGTGGGATGCCGATCCACGAAGCCGCTGATTGCGCCGGCAAACAACAGCATGACGATCAGCGCGACGACCACCGCCGCGATCATTACCTGTATCTGGTCGACCATGCCGACCGCCGTGATGACCGAGTCGAGCGAGAATACGATGTCGAGCAGCAGGATCTGCACGATCACGGAGGCGAAGCTCGGGTGGGTGCGGCCGGAGACCTCTCCTTCCTCCCCCTCAAGGTGCCCGTGCATCTCGTGCGTGCTCTTCCCGATCAGGAACAGCCCGCCGATGATAAGGATCAAGTCGCGCCCCGATACGCCCTGCCCGATGATGTTGAACAGCGGATTGGTCAGCTTCACGATCCAGGCGAGCGACATCAGGAGCAGGATGCGCGTGATCAGGGCGAGGCTCAGCCCGATGGTGCGCGCCCGCTTCTGGTCGGCCGTGGGCAGCTTGCCGGCGAGGATCGAGATGAACACGACGTTGTCCACGCCGAGGACGATCTCGAGGAGGAGCAGTGTGCCGAATGCGATCCAGACTTGGGGATCTGCGAGGAATTCCATTCACCAGAACGTGAAATTGTAAAAGAACCGTGCGAAAGCGCAGTCCTTCGCTGCGCGAAGGGCGGCAATTGTCGCTCCGAGCAACTGAAGGGCATGCACGTGCGTTCTTGCTCTACGCCAGCATCCTCTCGGCGCTCAGCATGAACAGCCTCACGTTCAGGAAGACACCAGGTCCATGCGGCAGCGCCGAGCGGAGGAGTGCTCGACGCGCGTCGCGTCACCGCGCCCGACGCAGTGTGGAGAGATACTCGACGAGATTCACCAACTGCGCCTCGGTAAGCGCGCGCTCGAGTCCCTTCGGCATCAGTGAGCCATCCATCCGCTTGCGCTCCACGACACTGCGCTTCGGAACACGACGTTCGATCCCGCCGACCATCTTCAGCACGAGCTCATTGTCCGTCTCGCTGGCGATATATCCCGCGAGCTGCTGGCCGTCGCGCGTACCCACTTCGTAACCCTCGTAGCCGAACGCCACTCCCGCGCTCGGATCGAGAATGGCCATGTACAGGCCCGCCTTGGGCAGTTTGTCGCCGATCTCGGTGAGTCCGGGCCCAAAGTCGATTCCAGTGCCCTGGGCGACATGGCATGACGTACACGTGCGCTGAAAGACGACACGCCCGTCGGCGGGGTCGCCAGTTCGCGCGACGAGTGTCATGAGCGAAGGAAGCGTCTTGCCGTCGAGCGTGGTGGCCGACGGCGGCGTGAGATACTTCGCGGCGGAATCGCGGACCGCGGCGTTCGACGAGAACAGCACGCTGGCCGCCGCGGGCTTCAGGTCCGCTGGGAGACCGTTCGACTGAACAATTCGCAGCAGTCGCTGCGTCCCCGCCGGTCCGTTGCCCATCGCCTGCACTGCCCACTGTCGCAGCCCAACCGTCCGGCGCCGGTCCATCACGACCGCGACGACGATGGAATCCACCGCGGGCGTGAAGTTGCGGCCGAGCACTGTGAGGGCGCGTCGAGACACGCTCTCGTCTCGGCCGCCGATGAGCGCCGCAAACCGGGGAGCGCCACCCCACGCGAGCGCGAGCCGCGCGGATTCCGCGCCCGCCGTCTCGCTCGGCTTCGCGAGGGCGACGCGTATGAGCTCGTCCAGCTGATCGCGCACGTCGTACCGCTCGACGAGCTGAACGAATTGTGTCGTTCCCCGCGCCGATGCAAGCGTGCGTGCGAGCGCGGACTGTACGACAGCATTGCTCCTTGTCGATTTTGCGTCGAGCCGCGCGAGGATGGCCGGAATGAGATCGGTGGAGCTTTCCGGCAGGTTCCCGAGAATCGCGAGTAGCGCCGACTGGCGCCCCGATGCATCGTGAAACTCGAGCGCGCGGAAGTAGCGCAGGCGGTCGTTCGCCGGAACGGCATTGTCGCTCGCGAGTCGCTCGAGCAGCGGCAACGCGCGGGGAGAACGCGAGCGCCAGACGATGTCGCGCGCGGCGGCCGTGGCCAGCGGATCCGGGGTCTTGTCGAGCCACGCGCCGAAGAAGCGGTCCCACTGCCGATCGGCAGCGATGCCCAACGCCTCCAGATACCACCGGTCGCGGCCATCATACTGGCCGGCCAGATCGGCCCAGAGCGACGCCGCACGTGGACTCATATTGTGCCGGAGCGACAACGCCACCTCGCGCCGGACCGCGGGCGATGGATCGTGCGCGAGCTGCTCCGCAATGGGAATGACGTCGGCCCCGATGCGACGCGTCGCGCGCAGCGCCACGATGCGGATGTCAGGATTGGAGTCGCGGGCCGCCAGACCAATGTGGCGCATGCCGTGGCCGGGAATGCGCGCGAGCAGCCACAGCGCTCGCGCACGATCTCCCTGGTCTGCTCCACGGTACATACCCGCGAGTATGTCCTCCGCGCTGGCTCCCATCTCATGCAGCCGCTGGTAGGCGAGGTATCGTGTCGCGAGGTTCGGGCTCGCGAGCGCACGCGCGGCGCCCGCTGGTGTCGTGAGGTTCATTGGGGGAACCGTGTAGCGCACGCCCGGCGGCGCGATACGGAAAATGCGGCCCTGGGTCTGGTCCGACATGTTGTGGCCGCCAACGCCCGCGTCGTACCAGTCCGCGATCACGATGGATCCGTCGGGCGCGGTCGCGACGTCCACCGGACGAAACATCCGATCGCGCGATGAGCTGACGATCGGCACGCCGACCTCGGATGCGTACCCTGCTCCGTCGGCGCGCACGGGATACGCGCGCACCTCTCCCGTGCCCGGTTCGGCATGCAACAGCATGCCACGAAAGCGTTCGGGGAGCAGCGAACCCTCATAGACGGTGAGACCCGATGGTGAGCCCGCACCATTGATGCGCACATTCGGCACCGAGCCCGGATCGTCCGAGTGCCAATGCTGACGAGGGATCTCGGCGCTCATGCCAATGCGCGGAGTGCGCCAGCCGGCGCCCGTCATCTCGTCGCGATAGCCGAAATTGCCTCCCTCCATCACGTAGTTGAGGCGCGTGGAGCGGTTGCCGTCGTCGTCATTGTCGGTCTGCCACACCGTTCCGTACGGGTCGACGGCGAGCTCGTATGGATTGCGGAAGTTGTAGCCGAGCACCTCGACGCGGCTTCCGTCGGGCTCGAGACGGAAGGCCATGCCCTCCTGATAGGGAGCGTTCTTCTGCTCGATGCGATTGCCGGCGAGGTCGACGAGGACGTTACCGCTCGCATCCATGAGGGCGCCCGTTTCATTGCCGCCGTTGAAATAGAGGCGGCCGTCGGGGCCGAAGACGAACGCGTGCACCGAATGATCGTGGTCCTGCCCGATCGAGGTGAAGAGCACCTCCTTCTTGTCCGCCTTGTCGTCGCCGTCCGTGTCGGTGAACACGAAGATGTTGCGATAGGCGGAGACGATGACCTTGTTGCCGAGCACCGCGATGCCCATCGCGGCGTCGATATCGGGGCCCTGGTAGAAGACGGTGGACTTGTCAGCCACGCCGTCGCCGGTCGTGTCCTCGAGGATGACGATGCGATCACCCGCGGGCCGAAGCGGCTTCGGCTTGAACTTGCGGTAGTTGAATCCCTCGATGACCCAGATGCGGCCACGCGCATCGATGTCGATGTTCGTGGGATTGGTCAACATCGGCGCCTCTGCCACCAGCGTTGCGGCCAACCCGGGGATGACGTCGAGCGAATCGAGCGCGTGTGCCGTTGGCCGCGGTGTGCCTGGTGCCGGCTGCAGGCCGGCGGCGAGCGCAAGGAGGCCCGCGGAGGAAACGAAGAGGCGAGCGAACGGTGGAAGCATCTCGGGACCTCGAATGATTCATTGCATCCCGATCAGCGTCACGTAGCTGGCTGCATCGAGGATCAGTTGCGCGCGTCCGCGCGCCACCGCTATCACGGTTCCTTCCTTCATCGCCCGCTCCGCGTCCGTGACCCAGACGCGCAACGACTTCACGCCCTCGGGAATGCCCGTGATCGTCGCGGGTCGGGAGGCGCCGTTGTTCACGACGTGCAGGGCAAGGCTCCCCTCGACCGCGTTCCCGAGCGCCGCACAACTGATGGGGCGATTGCAGCGCACAGGCAGATGATGCACACGCTGGGGGGTCGATGCAAGCTGCTTGAGGTTCCAGAAGCGCTGCGTGGGCCTGAGCGCGGTGGTGTCTCCATAGACGCCGCCGCCGGCGAGCAGCGAGTAGTCGGACGTGAGCTGCCACTGGAGTATTGATTTCGGCTCGGACAGTGCGAGCATGCGCACGTAGAGCTCGATCTCCATCAGCGCGAACTCCGGCTCGAGGAAGATCGCCGGGTAGCGGTGCGCGCCTGCATCGGTGCTGCCCTCGCCCACGAGCAGCGGCACACCGAGACGCTTGGCGGCGTCGCTCCAGAACGTGAGCAGCGAGTCGCTCCACCCGCGCCACGAGTGATACGAGACGGCTCCGATGTACGGCCGCGTCGCGGGATCTTCCATTGCCGCCTTGATGAACCATGTCGGCGTTGCGTCTGAGACGTCGCCGAGCAGCATGGTGGTCTTCAGGCCCTTGCCGCGCATGTATGCGCCAAGCCCCTTGATCAGGTCGGCGTGCTCCTGCGCCGTCTGGCGTACGTCGATACCGAGGTCGGACTCATTGAAGGAGAACATGGCGGCCTCCACCCCATAGTGGCGCTTGAGGTAGAGCAGGTACGAGGTGAGCGATGCGTAGATCCGTTCCGTCCGCGCCGGATCGAGCTGGCTGCCCCATGTGCCGTCGGGGGCTCGACCGCCACGCGGCAGCGTACCGATCACTGCCCACTGTGGTGGAAACCATGCACTGAGAATGACCGGCGCGCTGTGAGCCGCCGCGGTGCGTGCCATCTCCATCGCGGCCCTGACCTTCGGGTCCAACTGCGCTGTGTCCCGTGCCGCGGGGTCGACGAGTGTATCGTTGTCCCAGGTTCGCCATGGTAGCTCGACGCGTGCCCACGCGACGCGCAGGTTGGCGAGGTTGTACGCGATGACCGCGGGATCGACGCGCGGATTCTGGATGCGGAAGTTGCCACCCAGCCCGTCGAACATACGCCCCGGTTTCGACGCGTCGATCGCGAGTGTGACCGGACGGTGGTCGATGGGACCCGACACCGTGATCGCGAGCGTCAGTTGCGACGTTCGGCCTGGCTCTGACTTACCCGCCAATACGGGAATCATGAGCCGATGCATGTCCGCACCATCGCGGCGCCCCGGCGCCTGCACGATGTCGAGCGGCATGGTCGCCTCGATCGTGATCCTCGCCAGCGAGGCCGGATTCTCGAACACGACCCTCTGTAGTGTCACGCGAATGGAGGGGAACGATCCGCGCGGCACGTCCAGGCACACGAACCCTCGCGTGCTGGTCGCGCTGTCCGCGGTAACGCGGACGTCGATCGTGGCCACGCCACCAGCACGATCCTCGATCATTTCCGCGATCGAGAAAGCGCCGAGTCGTGTGGTCACTGTGCGGCGGTTACCGTCGCGCGACAGGCGCGGCTGCTGACGCTCTTTCGCCGTTCGCGCCGTGATGCGTCCCGAGTCATTGGTCGTGCAGAGGCTCGTCTCGAACGGAAAGACCTGGCCGTCGAGTCGAATCCCTTCGACGTTTCCCCACGGTGCGACGATCGCCTGCGCGCCGGCGGTCGTCGCCGGGCTTGCGAGGATGAATGCTCCGAAGATGAGTCGGGAGAGGAGGGCGTTGCGTGGGGTCATTTCGACCGCTCCTGTCAGTGCTGCGCACGAGCTCGCCAGCGCTGAGCGGATACTGTACTGCTGCAACTGTCTGATGAGACGTTCCCCCTCTGATCGTCGGCTTTCGTAGTGTACGCGCACCATGGGCTCCACGCGATATCGGAGGGCCTTGTGGGCGATGCGCGCGCTGTGCACCAACTCACCAAAGAGTGGGCGACGAACGCCGCGAATCTTGCATACATTGCTGGCGCGGCCTGATTCGTGTCGCGTTCACTCATCGAAGTCAACTGAACAATGCGCGTATTGATTACCGGTGGCGCTGGATTCATCGGGTCCCACCTCGCGGACGCCTATCTGGCGCGCGGCGACGAGGTTCACGTCCTCGACGACCTGTCGACCGGCAGCATCTACAACATCGAGGCCCTGAAAGATCGGCCCGGTTTCCACTACACGATCGACCGCGTGCAGAATACGGCGGTCACCGCCGAACTGGTCGATCGGGTGGACGTCGTCCAGCACCTCGCAGCCGCCGTCGGCGTTCGGCTGATCGTCGAGAGTCCGGTCAAGACGATCGAGAACAACCTCCAGTCGACGGAAATCGTACTCGAGGCCGCGGCGAAAAAAGGGAAGCGCGTTTTGTTCACGTCCACGTCCGAAGTGTACGGGTTGAGTCCCGACATTCCCTTTCGCGAGGATGGACGTCTCGTCCTCGGCGCGACCACGAAAGGCCGCTGGAGCTACGCGTGCGCAAAGGCGATGGATGAGTTTCTCGCGCGCGCCTTCTTTCTCGAACGACAACTGCCGATCACGATCGTGCGGCTGTTCAACACGGTCGGACCGCGGCAGTCGGGCCACTACGGGATGGTCGTTCCGACGCTCGTGCGGCAGGCGCTCACGAATCAACCGCTCACGGTGTTCGGCAACGGCACCCAGACGCGTTGCTTCGGCTTCGTGAAGGATGTCGTCGGCGCGCTCGTGAAGCTGATGGATCTTCCGGAGACGGCGGGCGAGATCTACAACATCGGTTCCACCGACGAGATTTCGATTCTCGACCTGGCAAAGCGCATCAAGACGCTCACCGAATCGAGCTCCAGGATTAGTGTCGTACCGTACAACGAGGCCTACGAGCCCGGATTCGAGGACATGCCGCGCCGCGTGCCCGACACATCGAAGATACGGGCGCTCATCGGCTACGAACCGACAACGACAATCGACGAGATTCTCGAGTCGGTCATCCAGTCCGCCCTCGCCAGCGCCGAATTCCCGACTGCCATCGAAGCGGCCGCGCTCTCGGTGGTGTGATGTCCGCGGTACCATTTTTCATCGGGTTCGCGGCGATGTTCGCCGTGTGGAGTGGTGTGTCGGCGTTCGTCGTGGTCAACCGCATGCTGTACGATCGTCGAAATCGCCGGCTCATCGGCATCGCGCGATCACTGGCCGATCCGGCAGTTGCGGCGTTGGCGCCACTGGATCGGTCTCCCGCCATTCGCCAGATCTTGTCCCGCCTGTCGCGACGCGCGGTCTACCGCATGGTAGCCAGCACGGTGTTTCCGGTGGCGGTCACTGAGGTCTGCGCCGCCTACGCGATCGAACGTTGGGGATTGCCGCAGATGATCCTCGACGCGCGGGGCCAGCGCGGCCGTCGCAAATGGCGCCGCATCTCCGCACTGTTCGCGCTCGGGCACATTCGCGCCGCCGGTTCCCATGACCTGCTCGAACGCGCGCTCTTCGACCCCGATCCCGATGTCGCCGGGGCGGCGGCGGTCATCCTGCATCGTCTCGGCGACGATCGTGCCGCGGTCATCCTCGTTTCTGCATTGCGGGGCGGGTCGCTTACGCCCTCGCGAATCGCGACGCACCTCGATCAGTTTCCGATTCCCATCCATGCTCTCCTCCGTCCGCTGCTGTCGGATCCGAAGAATGGCACACGATACTGGGCGGCCTCGTTGTTGAGCCGGTATCCGGAGGTTGATGGACTCGCGGGCGAGATCGCGCTGCTCGTCGACGATACGGATTCGCAAGTTCGGAAGGCGGCGCTGGCGACGCTCGGGGCCATGAGGAGCGCGGCCGTAATCCCCACCGTACAGCGCGGTGTCGGCGATCCGGTGCCGTACGTCCGATCGACCGCCCTCCGATCGTTGGCGCGGTATGGCATGCGCGAGAGCGACACCTCGCGGCGCCAGACCTTCGCGGCGTCGATCGCACCATCGCTGGCGGATGCCGTATGGGAGGTCCGACTCGCCGCGAAAGAATCGTTGGTCGACCTCGGACCGATGACATGGCGTGAGGCAGCGGCCCAGCTCCAGTCGGCCGACGCGTTCGCGCGCAACGGCGCTGCCGAAGTGCTGCAGAACCTTGGGCTGCTCGACCGCGCGATCGCGGTGATCGAGAGTGGCTCCAAACCGGACGCCGACCTGCTCGACATGCTGGCGCGGGCGCTCCACGCTGGCGGGCAGGCGATGGTCGACGCGGCGGACGCGCGGTCGGGCCCGAGGGTGTCCGGGGCCCTGTTGACGCATCTGCGGATCGTCGGTGCCGCCCCATGATCGTCGGGTCATTCACGGTGGAGGGGCTCCTCGAGGCTGCCCTCATCATCACCGTCACCTATACCTCCGCATTTGCCGTGTACGTGGCCGGAATGCTCGTCATCGCGATGCGCGAAAGCCATTTCCGTCGTCGGCAAGGCGACGTCGAAGACTACGAGTCGGTGCTCGATTCTCGCTACACGATTCCCGTGAGCGTGATCGCGGCGGCGTTCAACGAAGAAGGCATGGTCGTGCCGGCGGTCCGATCGCTCCTCGCCCAGTCATACCCCCAGCTGGAGGTGATCCTCGTCGACGATGGATCGACTGACGGAACCGTAGCGGCGCTCGACGCCGCGTTCGACCTCGAGCCGAGGCAAGTCTTCTTCCGCGACACGCTCGAGGCGAAGCCGATACGCACCGTATACCGCAGCCGCTCCGATCCGCGCCTCACCGTCCTGTCCAAGGAGAACGGTGGGAAGGCGGACGCGCTGAATTGCGGCGTGAACTTCGCCCGATACCGGTACCTCTGCTGCGTGGACGGCGACACCATGTTCGCCCCCGATGCGCTGCTGCGGGCCATGGCGCCCGTCGTCAAGGACCCGGCGCGCATTGTGGCCGCGGGAAGTCTGTTCGGCATCAGCATCGCACCGGAGGCGGCGTACGGCGGGACGCAGTCCGCTCCGAAAATCAATCGGCACCTGCTCGCGGACTTTCAGCATCTCGACATGATGCGGACGTTCGTCGCGTATCGCGCCGCGTGGACCCGGCTCGATTGCATGCTCAATGTCCCGGGCGGGTTCGGACTGTGGCGTCGCGACGTGATCCTGGAGCTGGGCGGCTTCTCGACCGCGTTCACGTGCGAGGACATCGAGATGACCTTTCGCATCCACGAGCGATTCCTGAATGCGAAGCGTCCGTACCGGATCATCTCGCTGCCGAACATGGTTGCGCTGACGGAAGGACCGACGAGCATTCGCAGTCTGGTCAGCCAGCGCGCCCGGTGGCAGCGCGTGACGCTCGAGACGATCTGGCACTACCGCGGCATGTTCGGACGCCGGCGCTATGGATCGGTCGGGTTGGTCGGCATGCCGTACTTCCTGTTGTTCGAGTGCCTCGCGCCGGTGTTCCAGGTCCTGTCCATCCTGGCGCTCGTTCTCGCCATCGCGGTGGGCCAGCTCGGATGGCCGGCCTATCTCGCCTTCATCGGGATGATGGCGTTTGCAACCGCCATTCCGACCACGTTCGTTGTGTCGCTGCACGACGCGGCGTTCAGAGATTATGGAATCCGCGACGTGATCCGCATGCTGGTCCTCGGCCCGGTCGACTTGTTGCTGTACCGGCCGATTCTCCTGTACGCCGGCCTGCGCGGAAGCTGGGAGTTTCTACGAAAGGAGAAGGGCTGGAACAAGTTCGAACGGAATGTACGGCGGTCGGCAGCATGAACCACTCCTATTGCCAACCCCAGGGTGAGGGTCATCTTCAGCATGCCGGGCCGTGTGATCCACGTCCGTGGACGACTGCTTCACGCTGAACATCCCAGGCCGCGTGACAGTAGCGAGCGATGAGGTCGCGCTGCTCACCAGCGAAGCGCGTCTCCGCCTGGCCCTGGAGATGGGTGAGCTCGGAGCTCGGAGCTCGGAGCGTGGACGTGGGACGTGGCGACCGGCGTGGGAGACCTCGACGCGCGAGGCGCCGAGATCGTCGGCCTTCCGCCTGGCCGGCTGGGGAACGTTGCTGAGGCACAGAGTGCCGCCATTCATCCGGATGATGTCGCGCGTACCCAGGAACTGTCACTCGCCGGGTTCAGCAGCGGGGCGGCGTTCGACCTCGCCTATCGCGTCATCCATCCCGACGGAAGTGTGCACCACGTCGAGTCCCGCGCCCGCGTGCTCGCGGACCAGAAGGGCTCCCCGTCACAGATTGTCGGCATCATCGCGACGTGACGACCGCGCACGCGAACCGCGCAGAGCGTGAGCGTCTGCTCTCAGCGGCAGAGGCCGCGAACCAGGCGAAGGGACATTTCCTGGGCGTGATGAGTCACGAGCTTCGTACGCCCTCAACGCCATCGGCGGCTACGCAGAGTTGATGGCGCTCGGGATCCATGGCCCCGTTACCGAGCTTCAGCTCAAGGATCTCGAACGCATCCAGCAGAGCCAGCGACACCTCCTGGGCATCATCAACCAGGTTCTCAACTACACACGCGTCGACGCAGGAGTCCTTGTTTACGACGTCGTAGACGTGCTCGTGACAACGGCGCTCGCTGCGGCCTAATCCCTGATCGTGCCGCAGGTGCGCGCGCGTGGGTTGACGTATGTGCTGAGTGCCTTCGCTCCACACCTCGCCGTGCGGGCCGATCGGGAGAAGCTGCAACAGGTCCTCGTGAACCTGCTGTCCAACGCGGTGAAGTTCACCGACGCGGGCGGCGAGTTGCGGGTCGGCTGCGTGGAGAACGAGGGAACGGTCGCCATCTCGGTGACCGACACAGGGGTGGGGATCGCACCGGAGCAGCTGAAGGCGATCTTCGAGCCTTTCGTGCAAGTGGACGAGTTAACCCGCCCGCACGACGGAGTCGGGCTCGGCTTGGCGATCAGCCGCGAACTTGCCCGAGGCATGGGTGGAGACCTCACCGTCGCGAGCACGCCGGGCCTGGGCAGCGTCTTCACCGTGACGCTTCCGCGAGCGCACAAGGACATCGGGTCTGCGCGCTGAGGGCGCATGGCTTGACGATGCATGCCAGTGCGCCCGGTGGCACGACGAACCAGGTGCGTGCGAGTCCGCGAATCAGCCCTGCGTGAGCCCTGCGCCGGAAATCTCGAACGCGTACACGTAGTCACCACGACGCCGCTGCGGCAGCGTGATCTCGAGGCCATCTGCGGTGCGCGTGTGTTCAAGCACGCCGGGTGCGCCGACCAACTCCACACGCTCGACCTGACCGGGCGTCTTCGTCGTGCCGGCTGCGAGCGACTTGATCGTCAGCTTGCCGCTCTCCGGCCACGCGAGCGCGAACGCGTACACCTTACCGCCTTTCTGGACGAAGCGGATGTCCTCCGCGGTGTAGGGCCTGTTACGTCCCTCGTTGAACCCCTGCTCGCGCAGCGGCGCCTGTCCCTGGGTTGAGGGGCCCTCCCCGTACACGATCCAGGGCCGGCTGCCGTAGATCGCTCCACCGTTCGTGCGCATCCACCGTCCGAAGTCCGCGATGAACGAGAGCTCATCGTCATCCGGCGTGCCCGAGCCGGGCAGCGGGATGTTGAGCATCAGGTTGCCGTTCTTGCTCACGATGTCGACGAGCATCTGCGCGACGGTCGCCGCCGTCTTGTAGCCATGGCGCGCGAACAGCGGCCGCGAGTAGTGCCAGTCGCCGATGCACGTATCCGTCTGCCACGGGAGCGGCACGATGTCGGTGGCAGCGCCGCGCTCAATGTCCCATACCATGGCCTTCCGCTGCTCCTCGTTGAGCACCTTGCCGGTGAGAACGGCCTCGAGCCTGCCGCCGTTTCGCTTCATGCTGCGGTTGTAGAAGTTCGCCGCGATGCGGAGCCCGACGTCGCTGATCGGATGCAACGGCAACACGGTGTCGTCGAAGTAGACGAGGTCGGGGTCGTGCTGCTCGATCAGGTCCATGGTGCGTGCGTAGAAGCGCTCGCAGTACGCCGCGTCGGGCACACTGCTGCCGCGCGACGCGTTCCAGTCCCACACGAGTCCCTTGCCTGGCGTGTGCTGCTGCGCGTACAGGTCCTGCGGATCGAGGCCGTCCCACCACGTGCCCTTCCCCTGCGCGCGCGTGAGCTTGCCGTCGTAGGAAACGCCGGCCAGCGGGCCTTCCTTGTCCGCGCCCTGGGACACCTCGTACCAGCTCCATGCGTGCGCCGCGTGCACCGAGACGCCGAAGCGCATGCCGGCGCGTCGAGTCGCCTTCGCCCATCCGCCGATGAGGTCCTTCTTGGGGCCCACGCGCGTGGAGTTCCACGGTTGGTGCGTGGAGTTCCAGAGGTCCAGGTTGTCGTGGTGGTTCGCCAGCGCCATGAAGTATTGTGCGCCGGCCTGCTTGTAGAGCGCGACGAGGTCATCGGGCCGCCACTCTTCGGCGCGCCATTGGTGGATGACGTCCTTGAATCCCAAGCGGGACGGATGCCCATACCGGGCGGCGTGAGCCACGTAGTCGCGATCGCCTTCCTGATACATTCGGCGCGCATACCAATCGCCCTGTTCGGGCACGCATTGTGGTCCCCAATGCGCCCACATGCCGAATTTCGCGTCGCGAAACCACTCGGGCGTCTGGTACTGCGACAGCGACGCGAAGTTCGGCTGGAAGTCGGCGGAGGCGCCGCTCCGCGCTAATCCTCCCGGAATCTTCGGCACCCAAAGGCCAGCCGCCGCGAGGGCGCTCGTCTGGAGGAAGTCGCGACGACTCGGTGGCATGACGCTCCTTGGGTGCGGGACTACGCGGGGTGCACGACGATTCGATGAAGCCAAAAGTGAAGGTGCGTCTCGCGCTTCGCCACCTCGAAGGCCGAGTGCCCGTTCAACGGGTGAGCCGTCCGGCTATCCCGTCCAGTACATACTCCAGTCCTTCATCAAACACCGCCTCGCTCGACAGGTGCGCGGCATTGTGAACGACCCTGGACAGATTCGGATAGCGTCCGGTGTCCAGCATCCCTTGCAGATAAGACGCTGTTGCGGCATGCCAGTTCCTCTCGCTCACGCCGCCTACGGTCTTTCGCAGCAGCTCGCTCGCCTCGCACTGAATTGCCCCGACGACGTACGCGTTGACGACGCGCAGCGCCTGCGTCGCGACATCAATGTCCTCGAAGCCCCGTGATCGCGTCAACACGGCGAACGCGGACTCCCGGTGTGCCAGGGCATTGGGTCCGTGGTGGGGTCGGCTACCGAGGAGTTCGATGAACCACGGGTGCTTGCGCGTGGCGCGCCGCATACGATGCGCCGCCTTCCGAAGAGCGCCACGCCACTTCTTGTCCTTGGCCACGTCGGTGGCGATCTCGCCGTAGACCCCGTCGATCATCAGCTCGAGCAGCTCCTCCTTCGTCGAGAGATAGCCGTACAACCGCATCGGCCCGGCGTCGAGTGCGGCCCCGACGCTTCGGAATGAGACAGCGGCGATCCCGTCGCTGTCCGCGATCGCGATGGCCGCACCCACGATCCGCTCCCGGCTCAACGCACTTGGTGCCCGCCGGCGCGGAGGCTCTGGACGCTCCCAGATGAGCTGGTCGTCCGGGTTGGGTTTCTCGACTGGTGCTTTCATGTGATGCCCCTGCGCGAGGTGAGCGGGATCGCGTTCGGCTGGTCGCAGCGATACAGTGTATAATGACGATATTGTGTATCCTGCGCGAGCGGGGGTGCATGAACGCCGATCATCCGCACGCATGGTGTCTGGGCTATCCCTTCCCGAGCTGACACGAAAAAGGGCCCCTCACGGGAGCCCTTTTTCAACTCTGTACACACGGTCCAGCAGCGATTGACCAAAGAGGCGCCGGTCGGAATCAAACCGACGAATAGGAGATTTGCAGTCTCCCGCCTTACCACTCTAGAGCTGCTATCTTTAGGTATACACACAGTTTAGCCTTTTCGCGTGGCGCTATCTGTGAGTATCTGGAAGCCATAGTTGTTACGAGCGGGCGCATCTGTGACGCACAGCAGGGCGCTTCCTCCCCAAGTGATTGGAGTGGTAGTTCGCCGCGGCAATCCGGGCGCTTTCGTCGTGCGAGCTCGAGTGACTCGAGGCGGACGCGGAT
This sequence comes from Gemmatimonadaceae bacterium, assembly GCA_046589725.1. Lineage (GTDB taxonomy): Bacteria > Gemmatimonadota > Gemmatimonadetes > Gemmatimonadales > Gemmatimonadaceae > AG11. The sequence goes on along the minus strand of JBKJUW010000076.1, from coordinate 6,945 downwards.
CGCAAACCGGCGCATGCACGTATGACGCGGGTTCGGTGACTGGCATCATCAGCGTCCGGTCACGCACCACCATCGCGTTGCAGCGCGAAATGCGCGCCATCGGTTGACGCCCTTGAGATCGTCTTAACGTTCCAGCCATTCATTCGAAATGGTGCGACGAATGGTATCGACGGCTGCCGCCGAGGCGCACAATGCTTCGTAGCGAGATCGCAGCGCGAAACGCGCAGCCGACCGGGAAGGTCAGCCGTGGGGATGTGAAACGCACGGAAGCGCGAGCATAAAAACGCTGCCTACCCTAAGCGCAATACTGTTCAGTTTGTGGCTTTATGTGGATCATCCCATGCGGGCGTGTGACGGCGACGCCGCACGATGTGGACCCGGAAGGTGCGCCGGCGGGTTGGGAGCCGACGGCGGGGACGGAGGGGAAAGTTACTCATCTTGCGCTTGACCCCGCGGGGGACGACGCGTCCGCGGCTCGTGCTCACCTGCTCGGCGCGCAGTTCGTCGAGGACGAGTTGCCGTGCCCGCTGCTGGCGCGGCTGGTCCTGAGGGGGGAATGGCTGCCACATGGGGCAGCGTGCGGCGGGTGACGCGGAGCGTGTGCGTGAAGGACAGCGTGTCCGGATCGCGCGCCCGCGGGAGCGCCCCCAGCGCCGCCTCGTGCATGAGGGCGCGAATCGCAAAGTGGGCGAGCAGAAAGCCCCAGGCTTCTTGCCGCACCAAGTCGGGCGTCTTGCTGCGGAGCACGCGCTGGCCACCGCGGAGGTGCGTCTTGAATTCGTCGAACGCCGTCTCCATCTCCCACCGTTCATGGTAGAGCGCGGCGAGTTCCTCGGCCGGGGCGCGACCGGGCTCCAGGACGGTCGTGACGAGGCGATACGTCGCCTCGGCCGCCGGCACGTCGGGGAGCGTGTACTCAATCACCCGCACGGGAATCGCGGTGCGATCCGGGCTCGTGCAGAAGTAGTTCCAGCGCAGCTCACTGCGATAGGAGCCATCGGGGAACCGCTCCCGCAGGGGCAGCGTGAACGTGGCCCCGGCGCGCCACAGCAGCGCCGCGCCCGTGGCGGCCGCCTGGCGCCAGAGATCAAAGCCGAGCAGGCCGCGATCCGCGAGACAGAGCATCTCCCCTGTGAGCTGCGGCACCACGTTCGCGGCCAGCGTGACTTCGCTGGTGCGGTACGCGCCGAGTTGCGCCGCGCAAATCGCGTGCGTCCCGTTCTCGAGCAGGCCCACGATCCGGAGCTGCGGAAAGGCGCCCGTTGCATTCACGCCCCGCGCACTGGCGGGCCGCCCGAAGGCGCGCGCATTGGCCACGGTGTCCCCGACATCGAGCGTCGTGCCATCGAGACTCATCACGCGCCAGCTCCGATACCACGCGCCCGGCGTGCCCGCCGTCGCCACCGGCGCGACCACCGCGCGATACAACGCTTCCAGTGGCGCCGCGCCCAGCCGCGTCCGCGCTTGCGAGATCCCCGACTTGCTCGGCATCGTGGTCGCCGTGGGATCGCCCAGCCACCGGGCGCCCTCGGTCAAACACCGCAGCACTTCCCGCGTCGACACATCGGCGTACAGCGCGAGGGCGATGACGTAGTACACCATCACATGCGCCGGCAGATCCCGCTCCCGCTGGCTGAACCGCTCCGTCTCGAACAGCACCTGCTCCACAACCTCCATCGGGAACTGGGCCGTCAACACGCCCAAGCTCATATGATCCGTCAGCCGAATCCCAGCGGGCAACTCCGCAGCAGTCCGAGCCATGCAACCTCACGGTGGCGTCGAACGGCAATCTAGCACCTTTTTCGTAAACTGAACAGTATTGACCCTAAGCGTGCTTTCGACCGTCAGCGCGCCACCCATACCGCATGCTCCCATCCTCCCTGTTAGCACCGGAGTGAAATTGCTCAGAATCACCGGCGAAAATTGCACACTTAGAGTCCCCGCCTGCCGGCGGATGCTCTGAGCTCTGCAGTGGGCATCCGTCCGGCCCTGTTGGCACATTCGGCCTCCCTCCCGCTCAGAGATGAGGCCCCGTGTACGGATGGGATACTTTCGTGCTCCTACAGCATTTGCTTGACGATGGCCTCTCGAAGAGCGCCGGGTGTGTCCGAGATCTAGTTGAAAAAACAGGTGGTGCCTCGATATTCGAGCGTTGATCCGGCCAAGGATTTCCGCTCATCACCCGAGGACACCACCCATGCCAAGAGTACGACCCGAGGCTCGGAAGAGCCAGTCATCCGTCGTCGCCCCGACGCCGGTTGCCACGCAGCTGGCCATGCCGCTGGACGACGGCACGGCGATGTTGGCGATGATTCAAGCGCTCATTCCGTTGGGCCTCAAGGCGGTCGAGCAGGCTCTGCAGCAGGAAGTCACCATGCTGGCGGGGCCGCGCTATTCGCACGGCGATGCGCACCCCGAGCGCGTGCGGTGGGGCGCGCAGGCGGGCTCGATCTTTCTCGCCGATCAGAAGCTGCCGATTCAAGTGCCGCGCGTCCGCGATCGCGCTGCGGGCCATGACCTCCCGCTGACGACCTACGAGCACTTCCAAACGCCGCGCGCGTTGGACGTCGGGCTCTTTCGCCGCGTGCTCGGCGGCCTCTCCTGCCGCGCGTACGAGGCGGCCGCCGAAGTCGTGCCCACGGCGTTCGGCCTCGCGAAGTCCAGCGTGTCGGGTCGCTTCATCCGCGCGAGTGCGCGCGAGCTGCGTCACCTCCTCGAGCGCCGGCTCGACGATCGCGAGTGGTTGGTGCTCGTCCTCGACGGCAAGCGCTTCGCCGCCTGACGGGATCGTGATCGCGCTCGGCGTCACGCGGACGGGCGAGAAGCGGATACTGGGAATGGTGCAGACGGCGACGGAGAACAAGCGCGTGTGCGCCGCGTTCCTGCGCGAGCTGATCGAGCGCGGCTTTACGACGCCCAAGGGATTGCTGGTGATTCTGGACGGGGCCAAAGGCCTCCGTGCCGCCGTGCGCGAGGTCTTCGGCGACGAGGTACCCGTCCAGCGGTGCCAGTGGCACAAGCGCGAGAATGTGCTGAGCTACCTCACGAAGACGGAACAGCCCGTGTGGCGGCGAAAGCTCCAGGCCGCATACGCCCACGGGACCTACGCCGATGCGAAACGGGCCCTGCAGCGGTTGATGGCGGACCTGCGGGTCATCAATGAGTCGGCGGCCCGGAGCTTAGAGGAAGGGCTCGATGAGACGCTGACGCTCCAGCGACTCGCCGTGTTCGCGGAGCTCGGCACGAGCTTCAAGACCACCAACCTGCTCGAGAGCGTGATGGCGCGCGTAGAGGCGAAGACCGAGCGCGTCGATCGTTGGCGGACGAGCGATCAAAAGCTCCGCTGGTGTGCGGCGGCGCTGCTCGCGGTGGAAAAGCAATTCCGACGCGTCAAGGGCTATGCGCACTTGCCCTTGCTGGAACGCGCTTTGACGACGAAGATCACCCCATCGACGATCGCGGCAGCGTGACTCGATTCCCTGAGGTCACCGCCTGAATATCAACTGACTTTCGGACACTCCCAAGTGGGTGCCACAACCAGGTTAACGAAGGTGCAAAGAGTACGGCATGACGTCTCGGCAGACGCGTTGCGCAAAGTCAGGTCGGAGCCCGCTGAGAAGGTGTCGCGAGACGACCCATCGCGCTGCATTCCTTTTCCGCTGAACTACTTGGCAGTCTCTGGAGCGGGCCAGACACGCTCCCACCAGCCGTCGCGCTGAGCCCATCCGTGGAGGTAGCCGGCTCCAAGACCCACCGCGACGACGTAGGGGGTAGCCACCGCGGCGCCAAGCTGCCCCGAATAATCCGAGCCCGTGGACCTTCTAGACGAGGCAAGTTGGGAGACGCCAACCATGAGTGCGGCGGCCGCAACACCCCCAACGAGCGCGTGAAAGAAGGCGCGTTGCAAAGAATGCCCTTGCAGCGCAAATAGCTCTACGCGTTCCAAGTTGGCCCACGGAAACGCGGCTGGCTCAGGGCAGCGAGGATTACACTCGTAGCGAACAACCAGGTTGTCGCGAGACTCACTCACGAACAATGCTTCCTGGACCTGTCCTGAATGTGTCACCACCCGTAGTCGGCTATCCGCTCCGACTCGAGCGTCCGCCGCGATCTGCGCCCTTCCGACTCCGGTCCAGATGCAAAGCATCGCGACCACCAGCCAAGCTTGAAGGCATCTCTTACCGATCATGTGACGGAAGAAGGCGTGCGTACGATGGCAAGCCGTCCAGTCGCGCCGCATGAACTTGGCCAACCATAACACTTGGTGCCTACCCGGCGCCGGGCGGGCTAACATGGTGTCTGCGTCGCGCAAACGGTGATGGAAACGCTACCGTATATAACCCGGCCTTGAGCGTCTGTCACGGTAAGAAACAGGTCGTCAGAGGGTATATCGTAGATGCTCCCGACTAACGTCTGCGATGAACCCGATAGCGCCCCCGACCAACTGTACGTATACGGTGCAGTGCCCCCAGACACGGATGCCTGCCATGCGTTGCTGAACCCCTGCGTAACGTAGTTCGGTCCCATGATGCTCAACTGTAGCGGAGGAGCTGGAGGAGCCGTGCTGCAGTCAGGTCGTGGGGAAACGTACGGGTTATAGCACTGCCTCTGATTCAGCTGCGGGAGAGCTGGAAAACGCAGCAAAGCTTCTGTTGCTGGCATAGTGATGAGGGTTCCAGGTTGGCTCGTCGGCCAGTCTTTCGGCGAGTCGAAGTCTGGGGTACCATCATGCCCGAAGCTGTAATAACACCTAGCGACACGGCATTCTCCCGTGCCTCCCGGCCAATTCCATAGCGGTTGCGCATCCTCAACCAAGTTATACGCATGGAACGAGGATGCTGAATAGCCAGCGCCATTAGGCAGGTTCAGCCAATGACCGCCCAGCATCTGATTGTAGATAGCGCGATCTTCCCACAGCGTAGTGTTGGCGAGTTCCAAAAGTTGATACGTGGCAACGCCGGTTCGCTCGTTCATTCCCAGTGATGTGAACGAGGTCTGCCACTCGAGCGCCGGGCGATAGAGTAGAAAATCGCTATCGTCGTGGTAGCATGCGTACCATCCACCCAGTTCCTCAAACGAACCTCGACGCATTCCGTAGCCACCGTCTAGCATCGGATAGTGTCCGCAGTCTTGAGCCATGTAGCTGCCGTGATCGGCGCCACGAATAGCTACAACCGACCGTTGGCCACCAAGGGCAGGGTCCGTCCAAAACTCCGTAAACCCTGCATAAGTATCCGTGCCGGCGGGAATTCCGGCATCTACAATCGGATTGGCGTTCCTATACGGTATTAGCGCGCCATGAGCCTGAGTGGCCACTGTGATCAGTCCGCCGTAGGGAAGGTAGGGCGATTTCTTGATGACGAAGAAAGCGCCTTCCATGTCATGATCGTGCCCGTCATCATCTATAGCTTTACCCAAATAGTGCGTATGGAATCCCTCGTCGCTCGCATGATACCATGCATAAGTGACAAAGTAGTATCCCACATCGGAGGTAATGCCAGTTTCGGCGGCAGCGAAATACACACTGGCAACGGGATTGTTCACCAACATGACTTCCCCGTTGCCAGGGTTGTCGGGTCCAAACCGATTGCCATCGAAATCAGTAGCAAGTATATGATCCACGCGGCGTGGAGCGTGACTGCTGAATCTCTTTACCTCTGTAAGCAGAAATGGCGCGTGGTAGTAAACCGCAGAGCGCAATCCAGATGGGATCGTCTGCCCGCGTATCGACGCGGGGGCACCAACGATGATGCCGATCAGCAAGAGGCCGCGCAACGCTAGGACGATGGTATTCCGCCGTTGTGCAACGGTCATATGTCAATCCTCCCAGCAGGGTGAAGAGACGCACCGAGTGAACGACGTGTTCTACGATGCGTTTGCAATAACGACACTGGATGCACGCCGATCATGGAACGCCTGCCGATGCTGGCAATCGCGGAGCGACGCTGCCTGCGGACGCCTGCGTTGGCAACGCTATACCACCGATCCGTTCTTCAGCCTTGTTCGATATTCTTCGACTCGGGTGTTTGTAAGGCAATACAACGAGCACTGGACCCAATGTGCTTCCATCGCTTGCTATCACCACCGTTCGCCGGGTCGAGCGATACGCAGTGAGCTGCGATGGCATGTGTCCATTCGGGTCAGCGATTGCAGTGACCAGCGGAATACTTGTCCCATCCCACTGCTTTAGTCTCTCTGCGTCCATATAAAGAATAGCCCCGCGCATTCCTTTCAGCGCGACGCAAATACTTTGCGCCTGTCCGTGGCCCTGCCGCTCAGACGCCGCGAAGAGCGCATCAACAGCGGGGTGAGTGCCACATGCCTGAAGGTCGAGTCCCTCACGTGGTGTTGTGGGCGCCTTCAGCGCTCTCCAAACCGCCATTCGTGCGGCCGAATCGCGCAAGCCTGCGACAACGTACTGTGCATATGCTGATAGGGCGCCCATGGCTGAATCGACAACAGGAGGCGTCGGTGCAAAGCTGCGCGTGGCGGCATGCGTTGCGGGTGCTACGAGTATGACAGGAGCAGTTCGTTCACAGGCGAGTGCAGTTACAACAACCGCAATCATGCTGAGGCGAGCAAAGGAGCGCGAAAGGCGTAGCATAACTCTCAATGGTCTGGGGCTCCTTCTACTGTCCCGCATGCGTTCGCGTGCGGAAAGCAAAAGCCGTCGGTCTCTACTGCGTGCGAGCAGCCCCCGGAGAATGTGTCATCGGAATCGGGACGCAGTGCGTCACGAAAACTTAGGACAGCAAAACGCACTAAGGAGCCAATACGAGGTTCAAATTGGCGGGGACGCAGCGAGACGCAATACGCGTCGAAAGCTTATGAAATTCTAAGCAGCCTTGCGCCGACTGAATTGACCGCGCGTTCATAGCGCGGTATGAACCAAGTCGGTTCGAACTGCAGTATCCTGCGTACCCGCACCGCTCATTGCGAAGGGCA
>JBKJUW010000140.1:0-13553 GCA_046589725.1 Gemmatimonadaceae bacterium | reverse complement strand
AGCGAAGCGCGCCTCCCTTAAAACAGGTAGCCCAGCCCCAGGTAGATCGCCGCCGTCGACTGCGACGAGTGACCGACATCCGCCGCGATAATGAAGCTCGGCCCCACCGCGAGCCGCGCGCCGCCCCCATACCCGACGTGCAGGTCCTCGGCGGCGCTCGAAAGAATGAGTCCGTCGTTGAAGACCCGGCCGGCATCGGCAAATGCACTCAGGATGAGACGCGTCGGTCTGCCTGCCATGGCGAACGACGCCGCCGACCACCGCAGCTCCGAGTTCGCGAACGCCACGCCCTTCCCCACGTACCGATTCTTCGGGATACCGCGGATCGATGTCGCGCCACCCAGGATTTCGTCGTCCCGGAAGGAGCTCTGCACGACGAAGATCTCCGAGATCGCGGGATCGCCGCGAACCGTCTGCAGGACGACGCGTTCCGCCAGTATGAGCGATGACGTCACGGGGATGTACTGGCGCACCGTTCCCGTAATGCGGGTGAACACCTGGTCGCCGCCCGCCACGCGACCCGCGCGCTGCACGAGCAACTCCGACCAGTTGCCGCGCTGTGGGCCGATCTCCTGATCGCGCGTGTCCCAGACGAGCCCGACGCGCGCGAGTCGCGCGTTCACCGCTGGGAGCTTGTTCAGCCCCGTCTGCTGCCGAAGAAGCGTGGTGCCGGAGTCGTAGGGAACGGTCTTTACGTCCGCGTTTCGTGTGGCGACGCCGAGCAGCACGCGCAGGGCGGGAATGCCGAGGCTGTGCTGGAAGTCGGCGTTGGCGCGAAGGACGGTCCGCCCAAAGCGATAGTAGTACGGATTCGCGCCGGCCGTTGCACTCGCGAGGCTCTGCGAGTTGTTGCCGATACCATAGTACGGCGCGGTTATCTGCTGCTCGCGCGCGAGTTGCGCGCCCATGCGCCAGTCGCCCGGAAGCAGGTGCGGTGCGTCGAGAAAGAGCGTGACGTCGCGGCGTCCGCGCGTCGTGAAGAACACCGCCGGCTGAACAGCGTAGCGATAGGGCCGCACGCCTTCGTAGCCATAGTCGTAGTACTGGATGAGGGCGCCGTAACCGAATCCTTCATCCGCATCGAAGTTCAGCGACGGCAATCCAGCCAGGCTGTGACCCGTCGGCGGCACGGCAGGTTGCTGCGCGGCAAGCGCATGGGCTCCCGCAAGGACAAGCGAGGCGATGACGACTGGACGCATGGCGACACGTGGTGTGGGTGAATCCTGCGAATCAAACGTGCGCCAGTGGGGTCAGCAACCGGTCACCGGCGGGTCAGCCACGGTCGTGCATGATCAGGGGATGATCGCAGGACCCGTGCGAGGGCGGAGAAGCTCCTTGAAAGCGGGGTCATTCCAGAGAGCTGCAAAATCGCCGTCGTCGTGAAGGCTGATCATACCGAGGTCGTACGGCCGGTATCCCGCAGCAACCGCACCGTGGATCATCGCAATGGCCTCCGGTCCACGACCGCTCAGTGCGAGGATGCGAGCGCGCCAGTATGAGGGCAAACCATACGCGAACGCTGACGGCCATTCAGCGAGACGACGCTCCGCTGCCGCGGCGGCAGTCGTGTCCCCCATCCGTGCGGCAATTGTTCCCAGCCGCCCGACGACCTCGATGTCGGGGATGGCCGTCACGAGGGCGCCGTAGGCCTTGCGGGAGTCCGCCAGTTGTCCCGCTTCATACAGGGCGAACGCCTGTGTCAGTCGATCGTCGCGAGTCGGTGCGGCAGGCAGCGGAAGGCCTGCGACCCTAACGAAGAGCGCGAGCGACGCGGCGCTGTGGCCGTGGGCCCGAAGTTCACGCGCGGCAAGCAGCGCGAGCAATCGTGCATCACGACGCGGCGTGCGGGCGGTCAGGCCAGCACGCGCCAGTACGGAATCGAGGCCCGCGACCTTGCCCTCGGCGGCATACGACCGCGCAAGTGCCATCGCGCTCGTGGTGCTCGTGGGAAACCTGCGCCTTTCCTGCTGCCCGGACGAGAGCTCGTCGCCGTAGAGGCCGAGCAGGTGCTCGCCGGCTGCGCGCCACGCCCAGTACATCGGCGATACGGTGTTGATGCCGCGGTCGGGATTCGCGCCAACGAGCGCGGCGTGCGCTTCGTTCGGGCGGTTGAGGTAGGTCGCGGAAACCGCGAGCAGCAACGCCATGTCGGCGGAGCCTGGACTCAGGCGCACGAGCTCGCGCGAGGCACGGAGTCGCCCCAGAAGATCGCCACGAAGGTCGGACTCGAAGAGCGCGAGCGCCTCGCGCTCCGAGCGCCCCATCCGGCTGCGTTTCGGTTCGAGGAGCGCCACCGTCTTGGCCAGGCCGGTCCACTGTTCCTTCACGTCGAGGATGTACGCTCGCATGAGCAGCGGCGCCGCGTAGGCCGAGTCGATGCGCGACGCCAGTGCCAGCTCCGCGAACACGGCGGTAGTGTCCGCAGGACGCGCGAAGAACATCTCCCATGCGCGCGACGTATGCTCGAACGCCTCCACGGATGGCGGCTCCGCGAGCGCGGCTGTGCCCGCACCGGCCGTGGTGTCGGTCGACGCCGCGAGGGTGGCGGTCACGCGATTCGACAGCGTACCAATCAGCGACGGCGCATCGTCCGCCAGGCCGCGCAATGGCCCGACCGCGTGAAGAATGACGCCACGCTCCGGATCCATGATGTTCGCCTCGAACTGCAGCGAATCCCGCACGCGGTAGTAGCTCCCCGTCACGACCGTGGCCGCGTTCGTTCGCTTCGCCAGCGCGGCGGCGCGATCGTGCGCGGTGCCCGCGGGCCCGATGCTCGCCAACATCCGGTTGATCGTGGCGGACGTGCGCGCGTCCACCACCTCGAAGCCTGCCTCGAGCATCGTGCGCGCGAGCCAGTCTGCCGCTAGCTCCCCCAATGGGTCGAGGTGCGCGTCGCCAGTTCGGTTCTCAAATGTGGCAACGACGATCCTTCGACTCGAACTGCCGGGAGCCCGGCCCGCAGACCCCGCGCCGGCCCGGAATGCCGGGAGCAGCATCCTTCCGGCAATGGCGCCCACCGCTACCAGCGCAACGGCAATCGCGCGTCTCCTCCATGGAGAGGATTCACGCCTCGGCGTCGATGCTGTCTCTGTCGGGTAGCCGCTCGCCGGCACCTCCGCTGGTGGCGAAGAAGCTTCCGCGGGCACCGGCGCCTCAATGGCGGGTTGCGTCGCCGCAAGAGTTCGTGGCGCTCGCGCCCGCGGAACGTATTCGCCGCGCCTGAGCTCCTCAGCAAAGGCGAGCACGGCGTCGTCCGCCGGCGAATCGAGTTCGCCCTTCACTACGGCGTCGTGAACGCGCGCATGCTGCATCGCCGCGCTCACATCGCCACACTCGGCAAGCACCCGCATGAGCGAGAGTGCCACGCGACCACTCAGCGGCTCAGCGGCGGCCGCGCGTCGCCACCAGTGCGCTGCGGCCGTCAGGTCTCCCGACTCCTCCGCGGCGCGCGCCAGCCGGCCTACTGAATCCAGGTGTGCGCGCTCCAGACGACTGCGCTCAGTCGCCGCCCACTGGTCGAACTCCGCCGCGGACTTGATGAAGACGCCGTCGAGAAAGGGCCCTGCGTAGAGTGCGACCGCGCCCGCATCGTCCCCGCGGGCAAGCGCCTCGTCGAACTCGCGCACGTCGCTTGGCACGATGGACGGATCCAGTGTCAGCGTCGCCGTGCCAGCAATCGCATTCTCGTTTCCGAGATCGCGCCGCAGCGCATACACACCCTGCTTCAGCGCGTGACGGGCGCGCTCTTCGTCGCTCTCGGGCCAGAGCAGCGCGAGCAGCTTGTCACGGGAAATTCCCGCCGAGCCCGACGACGCCAGCACCGCCAGCAGCGCCAGCCTGCTTCGCTGCGAAGCCGCGCCGGTTACGGGAGCGCCCCCTTCGACGAGGCTCAGCCCGCCGAAGGTCAGCAGGCGCGGCATCGCCTCACGTGCTCATCGAGTTCGCTTCCGGCGGGATCGACGCGGTGCATGTGCAAAGATGTGACCTTGCGAGAGGTCCGGCTACCCGACGCCGAGTCTAGTCTGGCTTGGCGCGGAGAATGGTCGCTCGCGGGCCGTCAGTCGGCGGCGCTGCTGCGGGCGGGCGCGCCGCCGCTTCAGGCATCAGCAGGTCGAGCAGCCGCGTTGCCTCCGCAACTTCGACGGCTGTCTTGCGCAGTCGCAGCGCCTCGGCGCTATCGCCCTGTGTCAGCACCGCGTCCGAAAGCATCAGTGCCGTCGAGACGTAGACGAAGGGAATGCCCACCGATGGCCTGTCCACCCAATCACCGCGACGAATCATCGCTGCGGGCGCTCCGAAACCCTTCCACAACGCGCGCGTTCGGCTCACGTCTATATGAACGCCCCCCGTTGACGGAAGGAGGTCTACCGACGACGCGACCGGTGTTGCGGCGATCTTGAAGGCGAGGCCCTGCATCACGGCGTAGGGAGCGAGGCCGAGCGCCTGCACGTAGCTGCCTGACGTTCGTGCGATATGAATCGGGCGGTCGCCCAGATTGTCCCGGATGAGGCGCAACACCATGAGATCGCCGCGTGTCGGTACTCCAACGTCGAGCTGGCGTGGATCGACGATGGCCCTCAGCGTTCCTGCCTGGAACACTTGCGGCTCGCGGACGTCGATGTACTCGGGTATGGCGTCGAGCTCCGCGTCCGTCAGCGCGAACAGTGGGCGCGTCGGCCGGTGTGCCGGCATCGTGCGGTAGGGGTCCGGTCCGCGCACGGCGTCGTACGGCGCGAGGGCACGATGCTGCAGGCTGCGCGGATACCAATCGGTGTTGAGAAGCGACGTGACCGCAACGGTCACGTCGGCGCGTATGCCCTCCACCTCCTGCGCGTACCACAACGGGAACGTGTCGTTGTCTCCCATCGTGACGAGGATGCCATAGGGTTCGACCGAGTTGAGGAGGTCGTGCGCCCATTCTCGTGTGGCGGTCTCGCCGGAGCGCGACGCATCGCGCCAGTTTCCCACGAGCGGCACGAAGGCCAGCAGCAGCACGGGGCTGGTCGCGAGCCAGCGCGCGCTACCCGCGACGCTCATCCGCGTGGCGAGCGCGCGCCAGAGCGACGCGAGCCCCAGTGCGGCCCACACACTCCAGGTCGAGAAGCTCCAGAGGTAGAAGTAGTCGCGGTCGCGAACCTCGCGCGCAACATCGGTGAGCTCCGGAGACTGGGAGGCGCCGTACCGGAAGTTCATGTAGTACACGAGTGCGAACGTCACAGTGAGCACGAGCGGGCCGAAGAACCAGAATGACGCGCGCTCCAGTCGCCAGTGTGCAACGCCGCCCAGCATGCCGAGCAGCAGGAAGGCAACAGCAAGGACGTTCTGCATGACGGGCTGAGTGCCGCGCGCGTCGCGGAGCCACTGCCACTTGAAGTACAGCCACCACATTCCCATCTGCGCACCGAAGGGCGCCTGCCGGAGCGAAAGGTCTGGTTTGCCATACTGGTCGCGATTGATGTTCGCCATCAACCGCACGGCGGTCGTCTTCGAGAAGGTGCACGAGATCCCAATCTCCTTCGTGCACCCGGTCGGCTCTCCCTCATTCATGACCGGATGCCACGCAGCGCGGATCGGCTCTACCGCGAAAGGGGTGAGCCCGACCATCAACGCGGTGATTCCGGCGAGCACGAGCCTCCAGCGCAGTAGCGTCTTCGGCTTGCGCACGAGGATGGCGACCGCAACCGCCGGCCCGACGAGCAGCCCCGCCGGATGATTGGTGTAGCCAAGGCCAATGAGGTACGCCATCACCACCAGGAGCTTGTCGGCAGAGCGACCTTCAGGCTCGTCGCACCACCGGACCATGAGCCACGAGACGACCGCGAAGAAGGCAAGCGAGACTGTATAGACCTTCTCGTTGACCACACTCTGGTTCCACACGGTGAACGCAGTGGCGCCCAGCAGCGAGGCAGCCGCCGCGGCAACGATGCGTGCCCACCGCTCTGGCGACCACGCGGCCAGCACCCGCTCGGCGACCAGGAACCAGAATGCGGCCGAGATCGCGCTGCACGCGGCGGCGAGTGCATTGATGCGGAGCGCAACGGAACCCAGCGGTACCAGCGATGCCACTCGGCCGAGCAGCACAAAGAGCGGGTTGCCGGGAGGATGCGGAATGCCGAGCGTGTAAGCCGCCGTGATGTATTCGCTGGCGTCCCACATGGCTGTGGTGGGCGCGAGCGTCACGAGGTACAGGCCGAGCACCGCGATGCCCACGATCGCGGCAAACCCGTAGGATGGTGTCGTCACATCCCTCTCCGCGCTGCGCTCCTTCATCGCCATGTGAGGATCACGGCCGGAACGAGCGCGAGGTAGCCCAGTACGAGCAATAGTGGCGCGATCGTCGTCCCGCCACGCAGGAGGTCGACGTATCCGATGAGCAAGGCGGCGGCCGCGGCTCCGCGCACGAGGTGCGCGAGCCGAACCGGCGCGACGTGGTGAATTCGCACCGAGACATCCTTTCGTGGTGGTGTGGTTGCAGCGCCCGCGTCAGTTGGACGCGCGAACGACGTGCAGGAGGGAGTAGATGTGGCCGGCCGCGCCGGCCGGGCGGGAGTTGTAGTCGCCGACCCATCGCGTATTGTCGACGACGATGGCGTAGCGGTGCGCTCCATCCGGAAGTGCCACGTGCGTTTCCCATCGGCCGCTCAGCGAATCCCGGCGCATCGGGGTAGCGTCTGCCTGCCAGGCATTGAAGTCGCCAACCAGTGCTACGCGCCGAGCCGCGGGATCGTCGAACATCAGGCGAACGAGACGCAGCGTGTCACGCACACGGTCGACAACGGAATCGCCGATCACCACACTCATCACGGTATTTCCCTCGTGAGGCATCGCCCTGATCGGCCTCAGCGTCGACAGCGCCGTTATCGAGCCGATGCCCGCGGCGAACGCCATGCCAATGATGGAATGACGGGCGGCGCGTGCGAACGAAGGTGGAATCATGCGGCGGCGCTGTTCCTCACGCGCCGCGTGCCGCACCCGCGTCATGATGGCGGCCTTTGCACCTGGCGACGTTTGCACGCGCGCGCTCAGTGCGCGCCGCAGGCGCTGCTCGAGCTCGACGTCAGACATTTGAAACCTCCTGGAGTATCGCGCGCAACCGCACGAACGCGCGCTGGACCCGCATCTTGAGCGCGGATTCACCGGTACCGGTTACGCGCGCCATTTCCTCGTACGTGAGATCGTCCGCATAGCGAAGCACGACGGCCTCGCGCTGCTCCGGCGGCAGCAGGGCCAACGCGCGGTCGAGATCGGGCCAGCTTTCCGTGGACGTGGCCGCGCCATCGAAACGCACGGCGTAATCCGGATCGGCGTCGTCACTGAACACCGCTTCGCGGCGCGCGGTCTTCGCCCGAAGCGTCCTGCACTGGTTCACCAGGATGCGCGTTACCCACGCGACGAATCGCTCGCGGTCCTCGTATCGGGACAGGGCGCGGTACGCCCGCAGGAACGCGTCCTGTACAGCCTCCTCCGCATCCTCTCGATTGCCGAGAATTCGGTAGGCTATTCGTGCGCACCGGTCGTGGTGCCGGTCCACGAGAAGGCCAAAGGCCTCGGTGTCGCCGGCCAGCACTCGTTGGATTATCGCGCGATCTGTCATATCTGTCCTCAACAACTACGCCGAGTGCTCAATTCGTCACATTCGGCGTCGGGAGCGATGCCGGGTCCCGCGTCTGCAGGGGAAATTGCTTGTGAGCGCCCCGGCGATGGTGTAATTTCATGGCTCGCGTGCTGGTAGCGCGACGGGGTGCCTGTTGCCCCACTGCGTGCGTAGCTCAGCTGGATAGAGCGCTTCCCTCCGAAGGAAGAGGTCGTGGGTTCGACTCCCGCCGCGCGCATCGACCAGACCCCCCACCCAAGTGCGATTGGTGGGGCGGCATCGGGCGGATGAGCGCCCCCGCCCCGGATCGGCGTCCTGCTGGTCCGGCACTTGCTCCCTCGGGAGCTACTCTCCCTGCCACCGCCCAATCCTACAATACGCCCGATGGCGCGCCGGCTCTCATGGTTAGACGTGCGTGGTGGTTTGATCGCGGTCATCGCGATCGCCGTCGCTGCTGTCGCCACCCTGATGTTCTCCCGACTGGGCAACCTGCATGGCGATACCATGCTGCTCTACGCGCACGTCGGTGAGGCGCGTGGGCTCCTCGTAGGCTCCGAGGTATGGCTGAGCGGACAGAAGATCGGCAAGGTCCTCGGCATCTCGTTTCGTGACCCGCAACGGGCGGACACGTCGGCGAGAATCGAGATTCGCATGGCCGTGCTCGAGAAGTACCGCGCCTCGATCCATCGCGATGCGGTCGCGCAGATCCGGGCCGGCGGATCGGTCATCGGCCCGCCCGTTGTGTATTTCTCGCCCGGCACAATGCACGCGGGCGCGATCCAGCCCGGCGATACCGTCACCACTCACCCGCAGCCCGACGCCGAGCACGCCACGGCCGAGTTCAGCGTTGCCTCACGGGAATTCCCGGCGATCATCGGCAACGTCAAGGTGCTCGCGGCGCAGCTGTCGTCGACCAAGGGAGCGGTTGGCGCGTTCATGAATACCCCCGGGGGCCCCGGCATGCCCGCCCTCTCGCGCACCGGCGCACTCGCGGGCCAGCTGTTTTCAAAGCTTAGCGGGCCCGGAACCGCCAGCCACCTCCTCAACGGCGATCTCACGTTGCGCGTGCACTCCACACTCGCTCGCGTGGATTCGGTCAAGGCGCTCCTCACCTCGCCAGGTACCTCGCTCGGCCGCTTTCGAAAGGACAGTACGCTCATGCCCGAAATCGCCCACCTGCAGGACGACCTCGCGCACATCCGCGCTCAGCTCGATGAATCACGCGGCACCGCTGGCCGGGTGTTGCACGACAGCGCGATTGGAAACGCGGTGATCGAGGCGCAGCACCAAATGTCTCTCCTTTTCGCCGACATCAAGAAGCATCCTTTTCGCTACATCGTCTTCTGACTTTCCCGCCTGCATCCGTGCCAGCTCTTCCTGCGCCTCACGTCGTGAACAACCCGACCTCCCTCCGCTACAGACGTCCCAGTGAACATCGCTGAGCTCAAGCGGAAGTCACTCCCCGAGCTCAACGTGCTCTCCAGCACGCTGGAACTCGGGGGGCGCGACGCGCTCGACAGACAGGCCCTCACCTTCCGCATCGAGCAGAAACTGCTGGAGAACGGCGAGACGCTCGTCGGCGAGGGAGTGCTCGAGGTGCTTCCGGAAGGCTATGGTTTCCTCCGCAGCCAGGACTGGAACTACCTCTACAGCCCCGATGACATCTACGTCTCGCCCTCACAGATCAAGCGGTTCGACCTTCGTACCGGCGATACCGTCGGTGGGCACGTGCGCCCGCCCAAGGAATGGGAGCGGTACCTCGCCCTGCTGAAGGTCGAGTCGGTCAATGGGGGAGCTCCCGATGCGGCAAAGACCCGCATCGAATTCGAGAACCTGCGCCCGCGCTATCCCGACGGCCGCCTGCGTCTCGAGACCGCGGAGGGCGATCTCAGCATGCGAGTGATGGATCTCATCGCACCCATCGGGAAGGGACAGCGCGGCCTCATCGTTGCGCCGCCCCGCGCCGGCAAGACGATTCTCCTCCAGAAGCTCGCGAACGCCATCGCCGAGAACTATCCGGAAGTCGTCCTCATCGTCCTGTTGATCGATGAGCGACCCGAAGAAGTCACCGACATGCAGAAGCACGTCAAGGGCGAGGTCATCAGCTCCACATTCGACGAGGAGGCGACAAGACACGTTCAAGTGGCCGAGATGGTCATCGAGAAGGCGAAGCGCCTGGTTGAGTCCGGGCGTGACGTCGTCATCCTGCTCGACTCCATCACCCGGCTCGCGCGCGCGCACAATGCGGTCATTCCCAGCGGCGGAAAGATCATGTCGGGCGGCCTGGACGCGAAGGCCATGGAGAAGCCGAAGAAGTTCTTCGGCGCGGCTCGCAATGTTGCGGACGGTGGGTCGCTCACCATCATCGCCACCGCGCTCATTGAAACCGGCTCGCGCGCCGACGAGATGATCTTCGAGGAGTTCAAGGGCACCGGCAACATGGAGCTCGTCCTCGCGCGCGAGATCGCCGAGCGGCGGATCTATCCCGCCATCGACATCAATCGCTCCGGCACGCGAAAGGAAGAGCTGCTCTTCACCTCGGAAGAGCTCAATCGCGTCACGCTGCTGCGTACGTTCCTCGCGCACATGCCAGAAGCGGAATCCATCGAGTTCCTGCTCAAGCAGATGTCGCGCTCGAAGAACAACAAGGAATTCTTCGTACAGATGCGCGAGGGGTGAGCAGCCCGTCGATGATGCCTGCCGATCGCGGACGCTGGATGGCGATCGACTGGGGCGAGCGCCGCATCGGGCTCGCGATCAGCGATCCCACCGGGACCATTGCGTCGCCTGCCGGGGCTATCGAACGACGCGCCGGAAAGCGCGCGCCAGTCGCCGAGCTCGTGCGGCGAGCCATTGCATTGGAGGCGCTCGGCATCGTGATGGGACTTCCGCTCGATGGCGAGGGAGACGATACACCACGGTCGCTGGAGTGTCGTCGGGTTGCGCACGAGCTTGCACGCCGGACGTCACTGCCGGTGGCGTTGGTGGACGAGCGATTCACGACCGCCATCGCGCTCCGCGCGGTGCACGCGATGGGTGGGAAGGCGCGCGAGCGGAAGGCGCACGTCGACGCGCTTGCGGCCACCGTACTCCTCCAGCAGGCCATGCGCATGCACGTGCTTTCCGCTGTCGATCCACTCGAAGGAACCGATGCTGATCCGTTGTAATCGCGTGGCCAGCCGGCTTGCTGCCGTTGTGGCCATCGCCGCGCTGACGTCCTGTCGTGACGTGAACCCCGGCAACGTGAAGGTCGTCATTCCACGCGGCGCGAATCTGCGCATCGCCGCGGAGTCGCTCGAGAAGGCGCACGTCATCCGAAACGCTACGGCATTCCGTGTGTACGGCATGCTCCGCCGGCAAGACCGATCGCTGCGGGCAGGCACGTACGTCATCAGCCCGAAGCTCTCGTGGGGCGAGGTGCTCGACGTGCTGCAGGGCGGCAAGAGTGTCGAGCAACGCATCACCATTCCCGAGGGCTGGTCGCTCGAACAGATCGTTCCCCAGCTGGCGCGCGTCCTTGGCACGCCGGTCGACTCGGTGCGCGCTGCCGTTCGCGACACCGCGCTGTTGCACGCGCTCGACATTCCCACGGAAACGCTCGAAGGGTACCTCTTCCCTGACACGTACGTATTCCCCGACGGCACGACGCCACGCGCCGCAGTGAAGCTCATGGTGGATCGATTCCGCCAGGTGTGGCAGCCGGAGTGGGAGCAACAACTGCAGGCGCGCGCGATGAGCCGTAACGACGTCATGGCGCTTGCCGCGATCGTGGAGAAGGAGGCGCGTCTTCCGGAGGAGCGACCCGTGATCGCCGCGGTGTACCTCAACCGGATCAGGGCCGGCATGCGCCTCCAGGCCGATCCCACCGTGCAGTACGCGATCGGTCACCACGTGTCACGCGTGCTTTACAAGGACCTCGAGATCGACTCGCCCTACAACACGTATCGCAACAAGGGCCTGCCGCCAGGACCGATTGCGTCGCCGGGCCGTCCATCCATCGTTGCGGCACTCAATCCCGCCAACGTTCCGTATCTTTACTTCGTCGCGCACCCGGACGGCCACCACGAGTTCACGACGGACTTCACCTCGCATGCTGCCGCCGTGAAGCGTGCGCGGCAAGAATGGGATTCGCTTGCTGCGGTCCGTCATGATGCCTCACGCGTGGCGCCGGCAAATGTGTTGCCCGGTGCGGTATCGTCGCCGCTGGCATTGCCGGTCCGCGAAACACCGAAGAAGCGGTAGTGGAATCGCGACCGCCGTTCGACCCGACGATCCTTCGTCTCGTGGCCATCACCGATTCGTTCCGCGATGGAATTCCGGGTCTCGTCGCACGCGCGCGACAGGCGATTGATGGCGGTGCCACAATGCTGCAACTGCGTCTTCCGGACGAAACGCCCCGTACGCTCGTCGAGGCGGCGCGTGCGCTGCGTGCTGCGTTGCCGAACGTGCCGCTTATCGTGAACGAGCGAGCGGACGTCGCGCTGGCGGCCGGGGCTCGCGGCGTTCATGTGAACGTCGACGGTATAACGCCGGCGGCACTCCGGCGCGTCGTTCCTCCCGGCTTCATCATCGGCGCTTCGGTCGGGGATGAATCCGAGAGCGAGCGAGCAGTCGGCGCAGACTACGTCGGGATCGGGCCCGTTTTCGCTGCGCCCCACGACACGGGTGCGGGTGGCGCCATCGGCCTTGCGCGCTTCGCGGAGATCGCTCGCCGGTGCGGTGTTCCCGCCGTGGCGATCGGCGGTATCTCGACGGCGAACGCCGCCTCGGTCATCAGCGCTGGAGCGACCGGAGTCGCCATCATCAGCGCTCTGTTTTCCTCGGCCGATCCGACGCGGGCTGCCCACGACCTCCGTGCCGCCCTGGACGCCAGCGAAAGCTGATATTCGGAACGTCAAGCTCCTCGGTGCCGGTTCGGCGCTGGTGGACCGGCACCTTCCACATGCTGACCTCACGTTCCGTCCTGACAATGCGGTCGAACACCGGTGGGAGCGCGAACAGGTCGACGAGCTCCGGATCGAACAACGTCTCGCGGCCATCCAGGATGATGTCGCGGGCGATCTCCACGGATCTGCCGCGGCTGTAACGGCGGTGGAAGGTGATTGCGTCGAAGGTGTCCGCGATGGCGACAAAGCGCGACGTGAGCGGAATGCGTCTGCCCTTGAGTTGACGGGGGTAGCCCGCGCCATTCCAGCGTTCGTGGTGGTGGAGCACGCCGAGCGCGAGCTCGGGGTAAAAGCCGTTCAGTGGGGCGAGCACGTCGGCCCCCCGCTGCGGATGCGTGAGGACAGCGCGACGCTCGGCGTCCGTGAGCTCGCGATCGTCGTGAATGATGTCGAACAGCGCCTCGTGGATCTTGCCGATGTCGTGGAACAACGCGACCCGTTCGACGCTGCGTGAGTCGCCCTCATCGAGACCGGCCGCGTGCGCGAGAATGAGCGAGTAGTTCGCGACGCGACGCACGTGGGCGCCGGTCTCCGAATCGTTTGCGTCGATGGCGTTGAGCAACGTCTCGAGCGCCGCCGCGGCGAAGCGCTCCGCGCTGAGGCGTCCGGCGTGTTCGCGTCGCACAAGGGCGGCAGTGGCGGCGACGCTGCCTGCGGCTACAGCGATGGCTGATTTCGGGATCTGCATGAGTGGCTGGGAGGCAAGACTCGCTCCGGCTCACCTGCGGCGTTACCCGGAGTGCCACTTGGTTGTCGTTGGCGTTGGGGTTGTCGTTGGGGCCGGGGTTGGGGTTCGGGGATCGGGGTTGGGTTCGCGGGTTGCGAATTGCGGGTGGCCGTCGATTTGGATCTGGGTCTGGGTGTGCTGACGGCTCTACTGTCCGACGGTCTGACCGTCCGACTGTCAAACGAAACGCCCCCGAGCGCGGAGCGCTCGAGGGCGTTTCTACAAGGTGCCGGCGATGGCCTACTCTCCCGCGTCCTCTCGGACGGAGTACCATCGGCGCTGTAGG
>JBKJUW010000058.1:0-7370 GCA_046589725.1 Gemmatimonadaceae bacterium | reverse complement strand
CGGCAGCATCGGCATGCACCGCAGGGCGAACGGGGAGGTAGCGCGCATTCGGTCCATCGCCCTTGCCGCGCTCACCATGGCAGGCGGCACAGTTGCGCGCATAGAGGCTCGCCCCGGTGTGCGTCAGGCTGTCTATCGCACGCGGCGAGGTCGGGGCAGGTGTCCCTGGTGCCGCTCCCGCCGAGAGATACGCGATGATCAGTTCGCGCACCGACGCGGGCATCGGAATGCGCGGCATCGTCGTTCCCGGCACCACGCTGCCCGGATTCGTCACGATCGCACGGATGTACGTCGCGGAGCGTCGCGACGCTACGCGTGTCAGGTCCGGCGCGCTGCGTCCGCCAGTTCCCCCGATGACATGACAGCCCAGGCAGGGCACGCGCGCATGCAGCAGCGCCTCGGCCTTGGCGCTGTCGAATGCGGTGACGGTCGGAGTGACCGCTTGCGCAGCGGACACACACGGAGCGCCACACAGGAGCACCGTTCGTATGAGTCGTTGCAGAAGGCGCGAGCGCCCTGGGTCCGACGGCGCGTCGCGGAGCATCGCCCAATCTACGCGTAACGTGATCGCTTGCCATCCTGGGCTCACTCTTTCGCTCGCACGTGTGGGTGTTCAAGTTCGTGCACGACGCACCCACATCGCCGTTCGGCATGGCGCGCCGCACCAGGCCGGACTCGATCCACCTTGCCAGCGAACCTTACATGCCACGGCTCCTCCGCCTCCTCGCCGGTGTCGTCACGGCCAGCCACCTCGTGGCCGCACCCGCTGCGGCAGCGCTCCAACAACAGGTGGCGGCCGACCTCATCCTCCACAACGGCAAGGTCGTCACTCTCGACGCCGATGATCGCATTACCTCCGCGGTGGTCATAAAGGACGGGGTGATCATCGCCGTTGGCAGCGAGGCCATCGTCGCGCGGTACGCGGCAAGGCGAACGATCGACCTGCGCGGTCGCATGCTCATGCCGGGGTTCAACGACGCGCACACGCATATCGCAGGCGATGCTCGGCGCTACGTGGACCTGCGCTCCGTACGATCGATTCGCGAGATGAAGGACAAGGTACGTGCGAAGGCCGCAGAGCTTGGCCCGAATGAGTGGATCACCGGCTATGGGTGGGCCGAGGATGATCTCGCCGAGCATAGAGTCCCCGTGCGGGGAGATCTCGATGCCGCCGCTCCGATCAACCCTGTCCTTCTCACACGGGCTGGTGGTCACAGCTCGGTCGCGAGCTCGAGGGCGCTCTCGCTGGCGGGCATTACGCGCGATACCCCTCAGCCCTCGGCGGGGATGATCGAGCAGGATGCGAATGGCGAGCCCACCGGTATCATCCGCGAACGCACCGACCTCGTGATGCGGCTGGTTCCAGAGTCGGGTGCGGAGGAATTGCGGCCGAGCTTCGTGCGGATGCTCCGCGACCAACTCGCGTTGGGTATCACCAGCATCATCATGGCGGATGCGTCGGCGAGCGAATGGCCGGAATGGGAGCGTGTGTATCGCGAACATCGCGGTGAATTACCGAGGGCCGCGGTCCAGATTCACTGGACGGACGAAGCCGCACTGCGCGCCTTTGGCAAGCGTTCCGGCGACGGCGACGAATGGCTCCGCGTTGGCGCACTCAAGGTGTTCGTGGACGGAGGGTTCACTGGGCCGAGTGCCTACACGCTGGCCCCGTACAAGGGTCTGCCGGGCTTTCGGGGGACGCTGAATCAATCACCTGATTCGTTGTACCAGATTGCGAAAGTCGCGCACGCGATGGGATGGCAGATGGGCTTCCACACGATTGGTGATGGCGCCATTGCGCTCGCGGTGAACGTGTTCGACCGAGTGTTGCGGGAGTCGCCGCGCGCCGACCACCGCCACTACCTGAATCACTTCTCCATGCTGCCGCCGGACTCGACACTCGTGACGATGGTGAAGGATTCCATCCTCATCGCACAGCAGCCCAACTTCACATATACGCTCGAGCCGCGGTATGGCCAGACGCTGGATGGCGCACGACTGGCGCACAACAATCCCGTCGCGACGCCGATGAATCGTGGCATCAGGGTGGCGTTGTCGAGCGACGTCCTGCCGATTGGTCCCATGGTGGGCCTCTACGCGGCGGTTACGCGAAAGGGAAAGAGCGGGGCCGTCTACGGTGCGGAGGAACGGATCTCGATGTCGCGCGCCCTGCGCGCATACACGGGCGGCGGCGCGTACCTGACGCGGGAAGAAGGCAGGAAGGGCACCATCGAGCGAGGCAGGGTGGCGGATGTCGTGCTCCTATCCAATGACCTGCTCACGGTGCCACCCGATCGCATCCTGGGCACGAAGGTGGTGCTGACCGTCCTCGGCGGTCGGGTAGTGTATGAGCGTGAACCATGACTTCGCGAACGCGCCCCGGGAATGCATCGACGTGGTTGCAGCGGTGGCGAAGCGATCGCATACTGAGTGTGACGTCCAATCGCCGAACACCCACCGCGCAAGGAGTGCCATGCCGCAGCCGACCTTTCGTCTGGCGCCCGTCCTGCTTGTCGCCGCGTTCCTCGTCAGTTGCGCCACTGCGCAGTCGACCAGCCGCAGCGATACCACCACCCTCACACGGGCCGACATTGAACAGGGTGGCTCGAGCCTGTTCACGGCGCGCGAGGCGGTGAGAATCCTCCGCCCTCAGTGGCTCTCCCCGCCAGCGGGCCGCGTGGCATCGTCGAACATGACCACTTCTGGAGGCGGCAGGCAGGACGTGATCGTGTACATCGACGACATCCGGCAGCCGGAGCTGGAGTCGCTGGCCACGGTGCCGGTTGCCAAGATCGTAGTGCTCAAATACCTCGACCAGAATCGCGCCGTGCAGATGCACGGTCCCGGTCACGAAAGCGGCGTCATCGAGGTAACCACAGTGAACAAGCGGAAGTAGGATGCGTGCGCTGCGGCCGGTCGCCGTCGCCTGGGGAGCCGCACTCGTACTCGCGACGGCCCTGCATGGACAGCAGAGGACTGTTGGCGCCGAACTGTGGGGTCACGTGCTCCTGGCCGGAGACACCGTCGTACTACCGGGGACGGTCGTTGAAGTCGTGGGTCTTTCGGTGCGCGGCACGACGACCCAGACGGGATTCTACCGGTTCGCTCAATTGCCGCCGGGACCGCACGAGCTTCGCGTGCGGCGAATCGGGTACGAATCAGTAAGCATGCCGGTGGTGCTCAAGGACGGCGAGGCAGAACGCCGAGATATCTCGCTCGTTCGTCTTACGGCCACGTTGACCGAGGTCCGCATCGAGGGACAGGTCAGAAAGGTCCCACCGCGCTTCCAGGACGTTTATCGACGAATGTCCACTGCGACCGGCAAGTTCTTCACGAGAGAGGACATCGACCTCCTGAATCCGACGGACGTCCAATCGCTGCTGGACCACGTGCCGACGGCGCGTGTCAGCCGCTCAGGCATCAAGTTCGCCAGATGCAACGAAGCGGGTCAGCTGGCGTTTTCAGCTAGAGGAGGGAAGGTACAGATCTGGATCGACGGCCTGCGCATGACGGGCCGACTCACGATCTTGAGGGACGAGGATGCCATCGCGGCCGAACAACGCGAGGTGCTGAAAATGGTGAGCCCCTCCCAGGTTCAGGCCATCGAGGTCTATTCCGGCAGCTCGCGCATTCCGGGCGAGTTCCTCGAGGATGCCTGCGCGGTCATCGCGATCTGGACGAAGTCCTACTGAATCGCAGATGAACGCACTGCGCGCCCGCACGTCCCTACGGAATTGGCCTCGTCGAAACTGCCTGGTCCAGTAGTCCAGCCGCTCGCACGACGAGTTCCGACTCGCGCTTCAGCGCCGCCGCAATACGGATGATCTCCGCATCCGCCAATGCCCATTCCTTCTGCTCGATTGCTTCCCGCACACCGGGCATGGTTTTCACTCCGTAGCCCGTGTAGAAGCCAGGCGCATAGAGCGAATGCCGATACCACGGCCGCTTGGGTAATCCTTCCGGCAGCAACAACACCTGGTCGCTCTGCCGGAGGAGCGCGTTCACCTGTGCCAACGAGGCGGCCGACGCACTGCCGCCGGCGAGCGCCGTGTACGCCTTCTCGAACTTTGCCGCCGCGCTGTCGAGCGCGATGGACGCATTGTCCAGCGGCGAGAAGTTGAGCACGGGCGCAGGCGCGCTGCCCTTGGGTGCCACGGTGGGGCGACGCGGGTCGTTCACCATGGCAAACGCGCCTTCGGCGAGCTGCCGACTGAGTTCCTCGATGTCCTTCGCCGTGCTCTCGCGCAGCGCCTTGAGCTCGACGATGTATCCGCGCGCCGTTTCCGACAGGTTGCCGAATTCCTCGGGAAGGACGTCCGCGTCGGCCACGCGCATGATCATCGTGCCCGCGGCCTGTGCGAGCGCGCGCCCATAGACGAACGACGTATCGCTGAAGTGCGTGTACCAGTAGAAACTGTCGTAGATGGAGTGGTAGATGCCGCCGTCATCCTCCCCGCCGAACCCGACGTTGAGCGTCGGCACGCCAACGTGCTGAAGGAATGGCGTGAAGTCGGAGCCGGAGCCCAGTGCTCCGATGCGAAGGTCACTGCGCGTGCGCGCTTCCTTGTTGCCACCGACGACGCGTGATGCCCGCGCGCGCGCGCCCACCGACGCGTTCGTTTCTGGATCGGTGATGTCGCGGGCCACCTCGTTGGCAAATCGCTCGAGCGAATGCGAACCCTCCACATTGAACATGCCTCGGCCATTGCCATCCGTATTCAGGTAGAACACGCCTTTCTTCCGCAATTCGTCCTGATGCTGCTCCACCCACTCGGTGGAGCCGAGGAGACCCGGCTCTTCGCCGTCCCACGCCGCATACACGATGGTGCGCTTGGGCCTCCAACCCTGCTTCACGAGTTCACCCAGCGCGCGCGCCTCCTCCATCTCAGCCACCTGACCCGAGATGGGATCTTCCGCACCATTGACCCAGCCGTCGTGATGGTTGCCGCGGAGCACCCATTCGTCCGGATAGGTGGAGCCAGGGAGCTTCGCGATGACGTTGTACAGCGGCGTGAGTGTCCAGTCGAACGACAGCTTCAGGTGCACGCGCGCGGCACCCGGCCCCAGCCGATACGTGATGGGCAACCCACCTCGCCATGCCGCAGGCGCCAGCGGACCGGTGAGCGCAGCGAGGAGCGGCTGCGCGTCCGCGTAGGAAATGGGCAGCACCGGAATCTTCATGACCGTGACTGCGTCCTTGCGGTCCAATCGCTTCGCACCGGGCGTGGCGCCAACATCGGGCGTGAGCGGATCACCGGGATACGTCGGCATGTCGAGCACACTGCCGCGCTGCACGCCGTCCTTCGGCCTGAACGGGCCCGCCGGGTACGTCTCGCCCGCCGCGAAGCCGTCGTCGCGCGGGTCCGAGTAGATCAGCGCGCCAACCGCACCGTGCTCGTACGCCACCTTCGGCTTGATGCCGCGCCAGGAGCCACCGTAGCGCGCAATCACGATCGCGCCCTTCACCGACACGCCATGGCGCTCGAGCACGTCGTAGTCAGCCGGAATGCCTTGGTTCACGTATACCAGCGGTGCCGTTACGTCACCGTCGGCCGAATAGGCGTTGTAGGTGGGCAGCTGTTCGCTGCGCTGATTGCTGGTGGGATCTTCCGCGAGCGTCGGCTCCTCGAGCCTCGCCGTGAATCGGGTTGGTGCCACCAACTCGAGCACACGCGCGACCGGCGTAGGAAAGAGCACGTCGAACCGCTCGATCGTCGCGTCAAATCCGTACGAGGCGTATTGCGCGCGCAGCCACTCCGCGTTGTCCTTGCCGTACGCCGACCCCAGGTGATGCGGCCGGAGGGTGAGACGGCGCATGGCCTCGCGCATGCGTGCCGGTTCGGGAATGGCACGAAACTTCGCTTCCCATTCGCGCTCGATCTTCGCGCTGGCCGTCGTGAAGCCTCGCAGGGGAAGATCGTCGTGCGGCGCGGCAGCGGGAATGAGCAGCAGCAGCGCCACGGGGAAGACGGCAGCGCGAAGAGTGCGGGGCATGACGAGGAAGTCCCAGAGCGGGTGATGGGTGCGTGGTCGCGAGGAACGTCGCTCGACGACGGCGCCGTGGCAATGGCGCTCCTGCTTGCTTGGACTGCGGGCACGGTGGCATACTCCATCCGGCCGGAAGTATTCGCCCGGAACGATTCGCGTATTCACATTGCGGCCGGCCAAGGTGGACTTGCGATGGTCAGTAGTTGCTTTCGCTCGGTCCGGCGCGTGCGCGATACGCGATCACCAGTCATCGCTCTGTTCGCGATGCTCACTCTCGTCGCGTCCGGCTGCGGAGGCGGCGCAGCCAACGGCGTGACGGACCCGGTCAACTCGGCGCCGGTGCTCGCCGAGGTGAGGCTGTCGTTCTCGCGCGACACGCTTGCGGTGGGGGACACCGCGACCGTCAGCGTCGAGGGGCTCGACCAGAATCGCGCAGCCATCCGCATCGGGACGCCCATGTGGAGCACGACAGCTCCGGGCGTGGCGACCATCAGCGCCACTGGCGTCGTCAGCGCAATAGCACCCGGCAGGACTACGCTGGTGGCCACGGTTGACGGAAAGAAGGGTGAAGGGTCGGTGATCATCGTTCCGGCCGCGATCGCCCGCGTAGCGATAACGCCTGATGCGCCCAGGCTTGCCTCTGGTGCGACCTTGCAACTCACCGCCAGTGCCGTCGATTTCAAGGGGAGGCCGCTTCCTGGGCGCATGATCGACTGGAGTACGTCGGATGCGACGAAGGCAACCGTCACGTCGACCGGTGTGCTGACCGCGCTCGCGGCCGGTGCCGTCACCGTCACCGCTGCAAGTGAGGGCGTGAGCGCGGCGATCGTCCTCACGGTGACAGCCTCGATGGATCAGGTGGCGACGCTGACGGTGAGCCCACCGGTGGGAAATCTGATTGTTGGCGACAGTCTACAGCTCGCGGCAACAATGAAGGATGCTGCGGGGAATGTCCTGACCGGTCGCGAGGTGACGTGGTCGGTGACCGGCATCGCCGGCGTAAACGCGGCGACCGTCTCCGGTACGGGCCTCGTGAACGCACTGTCACCGGGGGCCGTTATCGTCGAGGCGTTCAGCGAAGGGCAACACGGCGCGGCGACCATTCGCGTGGCGGACGACCTGGACGCCAGCATCGTCGTCAATTTCGCCGAGCCTGTAGCGAACCAGCTTGTCGGCGACACGCTGCGCATCGACGCGGGCGTGAACTCACTCTATCCAATCACGAGTGTGGTCGCGACGCTGCCGGGATCGTCGAAAACGCTCGCGCTCAAGTTTGCGCGTGTGGGCGCGCTCGGCAACGCGTACCTGTGGGTGGGTCTGCTCGACGTCACGGATCTCGCGACAGGCCCGTATGTGTTGCAGGTCACCGCAACCAACATCCG
>JBKJUW010000070.1:0-21150 GCA_046589725.1 Gemmatimonadaceae bacterium | reverse complement strand
TGACCCGGCGGAATTCTTCACGGGACCCGCGACCAGCTTCAGCTGGGTGTCGGGCAGCGCAAGATTAGTATAGAGATAGCGAACGTTCTCATGTCGCCAGAATGCCGGCGACATCTGAACGGGGAGATTTCGACCTAACTCGTCCAGGGCGAGTTGGTCGTAGCGGCCCAGCTCGTTGCCATGGTAGCCGGTCACCGTGCGAATGCCGTGCACCATGAAGCCGGTGCCCTTTCCCTGCTGGTCCCGGCCGAAGTAGGGATCCGAGTCGCTCACGCTGTCGGCCGCCGGCGCGCGGACGAGCACGCGGCCAGGCTCCTTTGCACTCTTGAGGAATTGGATAACCGGATCGCTCGCGAACTGCACCCGCGCCGGCGGCGTGAACAGCCAATACTTTCGCTCGATGCTCCAGAGATCAACCGCAATGATCGCGGGCAACACCATCGTCAGCACGCGCGCGGTAATCGTGCCCCGCATGTAGCCCAGGATGGCCAGACCGGCGAGTGCCGTGAAGAGCAGGCTGCGCCACGCGCCGAGCAGAATCGCACCGCGGTTCATCGACATCACCTGCTCCACGATCTGCGGAACGGCCGCTGGGTCGATGCCACGGTTCGTGACATACGACTGCGCGAAACTCTCGGCCAGAACCGACGACGCCTTCGCAATGCCGCCTGTGGTCGCGAGAAGCGCGACCGCCGTGCCGAACGCGAGCCACCCAAGCACCATTCGCTTGCTGGCGCGACGCGCGAGCACCTTCTCCGCACCAAGTGCGGCAAGGACGCTCAGGGAGAATGCGAATACGTAGATGATGGTGCTTGGCGCCCGAAAAAACTTGGTGCCGGGAACGAGCTCGTAGACGATGCGGAAGAACGGCGTGCTCCCCCCGAGCATCCAGAGGAGCGAGACAACAAGGGTGCCGACCCAGAATCGGCGAAAGGCGACCCTCGTGGTGACGCCGAATGCCAGCGTCGCGAGGAGAAGCACCGCGCCGCCGATGTACTCGGAGTGCAGATGAATGTTGTTCGGCCCATAGTAGACCGTGTCGATCATTCCCGTGAACTGCGGGAGGTAGAGATTGAAGAGTTCCACGATGGGGAACGAAAACGACGTCGCATAGGCGTAGTCGCGACCGCCGGCGCGCGGTGACCATGCCACATACTCGCGAAGCGGCGCGAACTGGATCGCGCCCATCGCCATGCCGATCAGTACGGCGGCCATCGCGAGTGCGAGGCGCCGCACGGCGGGGCGGCGATCGAGTTTCCTGCCAGCGGCGTCCGCCGTGAAGGCGAGAAAAAGGGCGAACGCGCCAGCGGTCAACAGATGGTACTGCATGAGCTGCGGATGCGGCGCGAGCGTGGCCAGGCCAATCACGAACGCAAACGCCCCCCAGGCCCAGTTCTTTCCATCGCGCATGCCGCGGACGAGCATCCACAGGGACAGTGGGAGCAGCGCACTCACGAACAGCTTGCCGTCGTGGCCCGGTGATGGATACGACGCGATCGGTCCACTGAGGAGGTATGCCATGCCGCCCACGAGGGCCGGCGCAAAACCAAGCCCCCACGCGCGCAGGAATCCGTACGTGAACAGGCCGGCGAGGAACGTATGGATGACGAAGCCCCACGTCATTCCCACGTCGGTGCCCAGCAGCAGACGCAACAATTGCGACGGATAAAAGATGTCGCCGTGCATGGCCGCGACGTACGGCAGTCCGCCGTAGAGGTACGGATTCCAGTGCGGAATGCCCAACCCGCTGCGGATCGACTGCACAGCGAAGTCGCGGAAGGCAAACCCCGCGATGTATTGGTCGCTATGCGGGTTGACGAGGAACTGCCCGCTCAGGGCCGGATACGCCAGGGCAAGCGTTGCGACGGCGAAAAAGAGCGCCGCCCAGGCCATCGCGAAGCGCGGCCCCGGCACATCAGGGACCGCGGAAGTCGTCTCAGCTCGAGGCATCCGATCGGTGGGTAGTCGTCACGCGTCCGCGTATCCGGTGATGTGTCCAGAATATCAAGGCGGGCACGACCTCGAGCAGCGTCAGCCAGATCCGCGATGTCAACGTGACCAGTGCCGCCTCAGGGTGCGACGCCAATCCGGCGAATTGAAGAAGCTCGAGCATGGCCGTCTCGCGGAAGCCTACACCGGCCGGCGCGAAGAGAAAAATGTAACCGATGAGATACGAGCTCGTGTAGGCTGCGAGGTATGTGAGATAGCCGCCCGTCGCGCGTCCGAGCACGCCGGCCACAAAAAGCTCGAACGCCGCGCCATAAATGAGCCAGGCCACGACGTTGCCGCACAACGAGTAGACGACGGCGCGAAGCGGGAGGGTTGCCTGCAGGGGCCGTCCCGTCACCCTGCCAATGACCTGTGTCACTCGTGGCATCAAGACGGGCAGCAGGAGGAGTGAGCCGGCCGCGGTGAGGATCAACCCGACGGCGATGGGCCGCATCGGTTCCGGTAACTGGGCGAGCAATAGATCGCGTCCGCTGATCAGTGCGACGACAAATCCAGCGGCGATATTGACGAGCGTGCCCAGGATAGCCGAGCCCGACGCTGCGATCGGTGAAACATCGAGCTCGCGCGCCATGGCACCCATTGCGCCGATCTGCCAGATCTTTCCCGGGACATAACGACCCAGGTTCGACACGCTCCACACGCGCGCCGCACTCCAGAATGGGAGATGCGCGTTCCAGCAGGAGAGGACGACGCGCCACGTGACAATGAGCACGCCGTGGGCAACGAGAAAAACGAGACCGGAGAGGACGACGAGGCTCCATTGCGGATGTCCCCGGAGCGGCTGGTCACGCAACTCAACCAGGCCGTGGGCGAGGCTGAGGCTCACTCGGGCCAGAACGAAGGCGGCGAGGACCCAGCCGCCGACGCGAAGCAGCGACCTACGTCGCGCTGGTTCCAACAACCGACCGGTAGACATCGGCGTATCGACGGGCCACGGACTCCGGGGCGAACGTCGCGAGCGCGTGCAGGCGTCCCGCCTCACCCAGCGCGGCGCCACTATCCGCCCGGTCGAGCACCTCGCGCACCGCCCCAGCGAGTGCCTGCGCGGATCGCTCCCGCACGAGGAAGCCGGTGCGATTGTGCTGAACGACGTCGGGCAGCCCGCCGGATTCAAAGGCGATGACGGGGGTCTCGCAGAGCTGAGCCTCCACGGCAACGAGGCCGAGTCCCTCCTCCGACGAGGGGACGATGAGCGCGGAGGCACGTTTGTAGAACGACGCAAGCGCGAACTGCTTGACCGCGCCATGGAAGGTCACTCGCGCACTCATGCCCAGGTCGTCGGCGCGCGCTTCCAGGGCGGCGCGATCGGGACCGTCACCAACGATGTCGAGGCCCATGTCGACCGGCAGCAGCGCGAGCGCGCTGATGAGGAGATCGACTCCCTTCTGCGGCGTCAAACGTCCCACGAACAACAGCCGGCGCGTACGCGCGCCGCGCGAGCCGGGCTCGAACAGTTCCGTGGCAACGGGCATCGGTGCCACGATGGGCGGGCGAATGCTGACGATCGACTGCGCTTCGGCCGCGAGCCATCGCGACACGGCCGTGACCGCGCTCGACTGCTGCATCACGTGACGAAATGCGGGACGGGAAACGGCGATGTTGCGCGCCATCCGGACGTCAGTTCCGTGCAGCGTGGTCACCAGCGGAACGCCGCCCATCCTCGCGACCCATGCGGCAGCGAGCCCATTGGGAAACCACCAGTGCGCATGCACCACATCCGGCTGGAAGTCCCGCTTCGCCTGCACGCCGGCCTGAAACTCCGCGCCCAGAAACCCCACCAGGGTAAAGCGCGCACTCCAGGTATCGCGCACCTGCTCCGCCATGTTGCCCCCGTACGCGAGCGTCTCGAAGCGGCGCGGTGCGTAGCGAAAACGATCGACTTGCACATCACCCATGCGCTCATGGGCGGCGAGGCCTTTCGCGCCCGGGGCGACCACGCGCACGCGCACCCCTTCTCCACCGAGGGCGCGCGCCAGACGAAGGATGAACGCACCAGCCGGGTCGCCGTCGTCGCGCGGAAAATTATGCGTCAGGAACAAGACGTTCATTCGTCAGGTGCGCGTGGAGTCCAGCTCATCGAGGCGCCGACGGAGCTCGCGCAGTTCCGCACGCTGGCCGGCAATCTGCTCGCCGAGAATACCGGTGGCGAACAGCACGCTGCCGAGAATCAGGCAGGTTGTGATGAGCGTCCAGATCCATCGGTAGCCCACGCCGTCAACGGCAAGGGCAAGCAGGGCGACCAGTCCTGCCAGCAATCCGATGGTGAAGAGGGCGAACCCCAGCATGCCGAAGAGGAGCAGCGGCTTCTTGCCGAAGTTCAGGTCGAACCAGACGGAAAGCATGTCCAGCACGCCGATCGGAATGCGCGACAGCCCAAACTTCGAACGGCCGGCGTTCCGCGGGTACAGCGGAACCGGAATCTCCGTGACGGTGAATCCTTCGGCGGCGGCAATCACGATCATGTAGCGGTGCCAGTCGGGGCGCACCGGCAGCGCATCCATCACCTCGCGCCGGTATGCCTTCACGGAGTTGAGATCCTTGACGGGGATATTGAAAAGGGCCCGGCTCAAACCGTTGTAGATGTTCGAGACGAATGCCTTCTCGTACTTCCCCTCCTTGAACCCGGTCACCATATCGGCGTTCCCGTCGAGAATGGGACGGACCAGGCGTGGGATGTCTTCCGGTTTGAACTGGAGGTCGGCCGGATAGAAGACCAGGACGTCGCCGGCCGAGTTGAGGTAGCCGGTGCGCAGGGCGTCCGCGATCCCCCGCTTTACCCGGTGCCGCACCGCGTGCAGGAATGCATATCGCGATTGAAGCTCCGCCAGCACGCGCCAGCTGTCGTCCACCGAGCCGTCGTCTATGACGACGACCTCGAAGGAGGTGTCCGGATGGGCCGCGAAGGCTTCCGCCGCGAGCTCCATGAAGAGCGGCAGGTTCTCCGCTTCATCCTTGGCCGGCACGAGCACGGAGACATCCACCTTCCGAGAGGACGGAGCGACGAACGGCGTTGACACCCGCGCGCGTTCGTCCGTCATCATACCCGCTTTCGCATGCGTGCCGAGAGAACGCCGAGCTGGTCGCGGTACTTGGCGACGGTGCGTCGCGCGATCTGCACGCCGGTCTCCTTCAGGATGTTCACGATCGCTTGATCGGTCAGCGGATGCTTGGCGTTTTCCTCCGCCACGAGCTTCTGGATCTGCGCCTTGATGCCACGCGCGGACACATCCTCGCCCGCCGTGGTCGACAGGCCCGATGAGAAGAAGAACTTGAGCGGCAGCACGCCGCGCGGTGTCTGGACGAACTTCTCGTTCGTCACCCGGCTCACCGTGCTCTCGTGCATGCTGATCACCTCGGCGACTTCGCGAAGGGTGAGCGGCTTGAGGAATTGTACGCCTTTCTCGAAGAACTCGCGCTGCCGCTCCACGATGTAGTTCATCACCTTGAGCATCGTCTGGCGGCGCTGCTCGATGGCCTGGATCATCCAGTTGGCGGAGTTCAGCTTGTTCGAGATGAACTCCTTGTTCTCCCCATCGAACTTCTTCTTGTCGCGCGCGATCTCCTGATACGCCTTGCTCAGCTTCAGGCGCGGAAGGTTCGCGTCGTTGAGGAAGACAAAGTACTTCCCGTCGATCTTGTCGACGATCAGGTCCGGGATGATGTAGTTGTCGCTGGCATCGCTGTAGACGAGGCCCGGCTTGGGGTCGAGCTTCGCAATCTCGTCGGCCGCCTTCTGCACGTCGCTCGGGCTGATGCCGAACCGCTTGGAGATCTCGCTCCAGCGGTGGGCGATCAGCTCGTCGAAGCAGTCGCGCACGAGGCGGAATGGGACGGAATGTTCGAGCCCCGCTTCGCGCAGCTGCAACATGAGGCACTCGCGCAGGTCGCGCGCCCCGACGCCCGGAGGATCGAGGCTCTGCACGATGACGAGCATTTCCTCCGCCTCGACCATGGCATACAGGCGCAGGTCCTCGACCTCCTGCTCCAGCTCCTCGACGACCTTCTGCACGCTCTCGTTCACACCCTCGACGATCTTCTCGAGGCCACAGGCGAGGTATCCGTCCTCGTTGATGTTCCCGATGAACTCATCGGCGAGGTACATCTGCCGGCCGTTCAAGTCCAGCAGCGACACCTGGTCGCGGAGGTGGTCGGCAAGGTCCCGCGTGTCGACGGTGACCGGCTCATAGTACTCCCGCTCCTCGTGCTCCTCGCGGCGACCGCCCGCATCGAAACCATCGAGGAGGATCTCCTCCCAATCGATCTCGCCCTTTTCTTCCTTCTCCGCCTCGGTCTCCGGGTTCTCCTCCTCGACCGGTTCGGTGCCGTCCTCCTCGTCCTCTTCATCCGGCTCGATCATGTCGAGGAACGGATTGTTGAGGAGCTCCTGCTTCAGGTGGTTCTGGAGGTCGAGCAGGGGCATGTAGAGCAGATCCATCGCCTGGTACAGGCGTGGATTGATCTTCAGTTCCTGCTTGAGCTGGGTGTGCTGTCCAAGTCCGGGTCTCATTCCGTGTCTCCCTGCATCTCTCGCTCGAACCGGGCGCGCAGGCGCGCCGAGAGGGTCGGGCCAAGATATCGCTCGGCTACGATGTCGTCGAACACGAGCTCGCGCACCGTGCCGGAGACCTGTACCTGTCCGTCGAACATGATGTATGCGCGGTCCACGATATCCAGAGTCTGCTCCACATTGTGATCGCTGATCAATACGCCGATTCCGCGGGTGCGCAAGTTGGCGACGATAGTCTGGATGTCATGCACGGCAATTGGGTCGACGCCGGCAAACGGCTCATCCAGCATCATGAACTTCGGCTCCGTCACGAGTGCGCGCGTGATCTCGAGGCGTCGCCGCTCTCCTCCGGAGAGCTGATACGCCTTGCTGTGTCGCAGGTGCTTGATGCTCAACTCGTCCAGCAGGAGCTCGAGGCGCGCGGCACGCTGCTCCCGCGAGAGTGGCAACGTCTCGAGAATGGCAACGATGTTGTCCTCGACGGACAGCTTGCGGAAGATGGACGGCTCCTGGGAGAGGTAGCCGATCCCCTTTCGCGACCGCTGATACATGGGCATGGCGGTGATGTCCACACCGTCCAGCATGATGCGTCCCGAGAGCGGCTGGATGAGTCCCACGATCATGTAGAAGGTCGTGGTCTTCCCTGCGCCATTCGGGCCCAGCAGTCCGACAATCTCGCCCTGTTGCAAGCGCAGGGCCACGTCATTGACCACCCTGCGTCGACGGTACACCTTGGAAAGACCGGTCGCCTCGAGTACGCTGCCGGGTGATGCAAGCGCCGCGGCTGGCGCCGCCGCGGAGCGCGCCTCACGCACAACCGCGTGCTCACCCGTCTGGCGCAGTGCTTCCTCCACCTGGGCGCGCGCGGTGCGCACCTCCACCCAAAGTGCCGGCGAGATTTGGACGCGGGCGGCGGGATCGAGCAGTCCCGTTGTCGGCAGCTCGACCACGTGCTCTGACGCGAGGCGCGGCAGCACGGACGTGACCAGATGCGACCGGACCTGGTCCATGCTCAATTCACCGGCCTCACGCTCCGCATCGCGTCCAGCGGCGCGCTGCGCGGACAGGTGGTCCTGACGATAGAGCACGGCGACGCGGTCGATCGTCGCACGGCCCTCGTCGTCGGCGGCGCCGATGAGTGCCCGCAAGGCCAACGCCGTGGACCGGTCGCCGCGCGCGAGTCGTTCGACGAGCACATGTACCTGCTGCGGTCCCATGGGTTCAGTCATTCCGGCTTCCGCACAGGGGCAGGAGATGCAGAGGGCGGTGAGTTCGGCGGAGGCGAATTGCCTGGAGCTGGAGCAGTCGGCTTTCCCGCCGACGGGAGGGCAGCAGGGAGCGCCGTACCGGCCTTCTTCCGCGCGGAATCAGGTTGCGGCTCCGCGTACGCTCCGCCGCACGGCGGATCGGAGTCTTCAACCTTCACTTTGCTCACCTTCGCGGAATCGAAGCTCACCGTGATGCGCTTGCCGCAGACGTAGTTGATGGCCGGCAGTCGAAGCGACGTATCCTGCGGTGCCAAGTGCTGGTACGACGTGGCATTGTTGATCGCGACGAGCTCCCGGATGCGCGGCTTGCTGACGGTGTCCTTCGCGGGCACCGAGTCGAACTGCGCGACGATGGTGTCGCCGGTCAGGCGATCGTACCGGTCGTCCGCGGCGAGGTGAAACCTGGTGGTGTCCGGAAGCCCAAGCGCCGAAGCGCCACGCACCGCGTGCATCTCGCGGATACGCTGAGCGGGCATGAGCACGTCGATCGAGTCGGCGGAGATGGTCTGGGTCGGCGACGTAGCGAATGCGCGGCTCTTTCCCCACACGATGGCACGCTGGAGGAGGTCGTCGGCGACACGCAGGTCGATTGTGTCGGACTTGAGGTTGAGATCTTCGCTGACCGCCATGCCATTGTTCTTGGCAAGGACGCGCTCGAGCTTCTTCCGGCGTGTCAGGAGGTCGATGGTCTCGCCAATGAGGGTGAACGGCCGCCCTTTCGTTCCGACGACCTTTGGATTTCGCATCAGTCGGAGGAGACCAGGCCCTGAGTCGAGATAAAGAGAATCACCGGTTGCCGTCAGCTCCGGACGCACGATGACTACGTCCCCGGCCGACGCAATGATGCTGTCGCCCTTCAACCAGATGCTGTTGCCCGTGAGCAAGACCGGCGGCTGCGGCTTTCCCTGCGCATCCTTGTCGATGATCGACATGGTGGGCCGGCCGGTGGCCACGCCCTGCTGCTGCGGGCGAATTTTCGGGATGGGACGGAAGAATTCGAGCGACGGCCCCTTCAAGGAGGATCCGCTCGGGAGCTGGGCGTCCACGTTGCTGACGGCGAGGATACGCTCGTCGCGCTGAAAGTACGTCAGCTGGTCGGACTTGAGCTTGAGGCGCGGCTCGCGGTAGTCCACGTGCCCGATAAAGTAGTAGCGACCTTCGTCGCCGTACACCTCGAGGCTGTCCGACTTCAGCACGATGCCCTGCGAGGCGCACCGCGCCACGACGCCTTGACCAAGAAAAGAGTTGTATTGCTTACTCGGAAGCTGGTTGGTTGATAGCGACGTCGTGGGCGTGTTGTCGAACGTGAACTGGCATCGGCCCTTCGGCGCCGCGACAGCCTGCGCTTGCGCGGTGCGGGGGGCTGCCAGTGAAAGGGCCAGCATGATCGCGAGCTTTCTCATGTGCCGGGGAGGACGAACGTTCCCGTCCCTCTGGCGCCCTTCCTGATGGTGAAGCGCGTGAGCTGCGGATCCGACTTGAAGCCTACGCCCGACACCGTCTGGCCGGGCCGCACCAGTGTGAACGACGTGTCACTGGACACTTCGTTTATCGCCTTGGCATAGCGCAGCTGTGGGGACGTCAACCGCTTTCCGTCGTTGCTCACCACCACGACGTTGCCGAAGCCCTCGAGGATTCCACTCCGCGCATTGTAGACGCCCCGGTTGGCACTCATCACGCCGTCCTTGGCGCCCGTCGCGGTGTTGAACGTCACCCGAACCTTCCGCATCTCGAAGCGAGTATTGTCATCGAACACGTACACGGTATCCGCGAACATCTCTCCCCGCTGCACACCGCGGTCGACGAGCAGCGACCGGGTCGTGACGAGCATCTGCTCCGCACTGTCCGCGAGCGTAGCCCGCGCCTCGACCGGAGGGGCCGCGCCCTTGGTCTGGCATGCGCTAAGGGCACACGCAAGCACCACGACGAGCAAGCGACGGGCATTCATGCAATGCGTGCCCGCATCAGGTCATGCAGGTGCGCCACGCCCATGATGTGTCCGTCGCCGTCCAGAACCGGCATCGCCATCACTCCGTAGGTCTCCATGCGGAACGCCACCGCGCTCGCGAGCTCCCCGACGTGCGCGACGCGCGGCGCTGCGGTCATGATGCGCTCCACTGCATGCGCGAGGACGTCCCCTTCGTGTTCCATGAATC
Source organism: Gemmatimonadaceae bacterium (assembly GCA_046589725.1). Lineage (GTDB taxonomy): Bacteria > Gemmatimonadota > Gemmatimonadetes > Gemmatimonadales > Gemmatimonadaceae > AG11. The sequence goes on along the minus strand of JBKJUW010000070.1, from coordinate 11,209 downwards.
GCGTAAGATCTCCAGAAGTGAGTACTCCCTGCAGCACGCCGTTTTCAACTGCGACGAGAACGATCCCGCGCTGCTCCGCAAGCACGACGACCGCCTGCCGCAGCGTACTGCCGGGCGCCAGAATGGGAAGCGGCGTGCGGACCATCACCTCATCGACGAGGGTGATGAGCCGTCGCCCCAGCGCGCCGCCCGGATGCAGGCGAGCAAAATCCTCCCGCCTGAATCCCTTTTCCTCGAGCACGCCGACGGCCAACGCATCACCGAGGGCGAGGGCAGCGGTCGTACTTGTCGTTGGCGCCAGATCGTGCGGGCATGCCTCTTCCCTCACCCACGCGTCGAGCGTCACGGTGCACAGGCGTGCGAGCGCCGAGTCCGCCTGCCCGACGATACCGATCGAGCGTACCCCGAGCCCCTGCAGATGTTCGAGCAGGGCGAGCAGCTCATCCGACTCCCCGGATTTCGAGAGCAGAATGGCGACATCGCCCGTTCCGACAATGCCGAGATCACCGTGCACACTGTCCATGGGGTGCAGAAAAATGGACGGCGTTCCGGTGGACGTCAGCGTTGCCGCGATCTTGCGGCCGATGAGACCGGACTTGCCCACTCCCGTGACGATTACCCGCCCCGGACACGACGCAATCATGACGACCGCTTCAGCAAACCGCTCGTCGAGACGCGACTCCACGGTCGCAAGCGCGTCGCGCTCGAGGCGAAGGACCCGACGTCCGCGATCGATGATCTCCTGGGCGTTCACGGCGACCGGCGAGAGATTGGCAACGAACGCTCGCCCACGTAACGTTCCGTCACGCTGTCCCACTCGTTCCGCGCCTTCAACAACATTTCGGCGAATTCCCGCACCGCGCCTCGGCCGCCAGGCCGACCGAGCTGCAGGGTGCACGCGCTCGCGATCTCCGGCACGGCGTTGCCCACGGCAACCGGCAGCCCGACGAGTCGCAGCACCGCCAGGTCAGGAAAATCATCGCCGATGAATGCCGTCTCGGAGGGTGCGATGCCGTGGCGATCGAGCATGGACAGAAGTGCCGGCAGCTTTTGGGCATTCGGATCCTGCGCGAGGTCTTCGATTCCCAGTTCGGCTGCCCGAAGGCGAACACTCTCCGATACGCGGCCCGTGATGATGCCGACGCGAATCCCCGCCTTCTGCAGGAGATAGATACCCAGTCCATCCTGAATGTCGTATCGCTTGAACTCCATCGGCTTGCCGTCGACGGCGCCGAGATAAATCCCGCCGTCGGTGAGCACGCCGTCGACGTCGAGCACGACGAAGCGAATCGAGTGGGCAAGGGCCGTATCGATCATCGTCGCGCGCACTCCCAGACATCGACTGCCCGAAGAATCAGGTCGTCCAGTTTGTCGAGCGGCATCATGTTCGGCCCGTCACTCGGGGCGTGCGCGGGATCGGGGTGCGTCTCCATGAAGAGGCCGTCCACGCCGGCGGCGCAGGCCGCGAGCGTCAGCACGGGAATGAATTCCCTCGCACCGCCGCTCGTTCCGCCCTCGCCGCGACCGGGTTGCTGGACGCTATGCGTCGCATCGAAGATGACCGGAGCGTCGCATGCCGCGCGCATGCGCGGCGTCGCCCGAAAATCGACGACGAGATCGCCGTATCCGAAGAACGTCCCTCGCTCAGTGGCCGCGACTTCCGCTACGCCGGCGTGGCCGGCCTCGCCGAAGCCCTGGCGTACCTTCGCAATGGCACCACCCATCGCCTCGGGGTGCATCCACTGGCCCTTCTTCACGTTCACCGCCTTGCCCGCGGCGCCAGCCGCGAGCAGCAAGTCGGTTTGCCTCGAAAGGAATGCGGGGATCTGCAGCACGTCCGCTACGGCGCCCGCTGCAGCGCACTGGTCGGGCAGGTGCACGTCGGTGAGAATGGGCAGTCCGGTCGCTGTCCGTACGCGGTCGAGCGCGGCGAGACCCTCGTCGAGCCCGGGACCGCGAAACGCGCCGGCGTTCGAACGGTTCGCCTTGTCGAAGCTCGCCTTGAAGATGATCCCCCCCGGAACGCGCTCCGCCAATCTCGCGAGGTGCTCGCCCACGCGAAGGTTCAATGCATCGTCCTCGAGCACGCACGGACCGGCGATGAGGAAAAGGGCGTCGCGCTTGAAGCGCACTGCACTCATGTGCGCGCGGCCGTTGCAGCCGTTGATGCCTGTGAAAGGCCCTTTCGGCGCTTCGCCCCCGCAGCCGCCGCAACGAAGCCCGCGAACAGCGGGTGCGGACGGGTGGGACGCGACTGAAGCTCCGGATGGAACTGGCAGCCGATGAACCAGGGATGCGCGGGGAACTCGACGATCTCGACCAGTTGTCCGTCCGGCGACAACCCACTCAGGCGGAGGCCGTGCTCGACGAACATCTCGCGATACTGGTTCGCCACCTCGTACCGATGCCGGTGACGCTCGCTCACCTCAGCGACGCCATACACATCCGCCGCGCGCGAGCCGCGGGCAAGGCGGCATGGATAGGCGCCGAGCCGCATGGTGCCGCCCATGTCCGTGACGTGCTGCTGCGACTCCATGAGCGCGATCACGGCGTTGTCGCACTCCGGTGCGAACTCCGAGGAATGGCTGTCGTCGAGTCCGCAGACGTTGCGCGCGAATTCGATAATGGCCGTCTGCATGCCCAGGCAGATGCCGAAAAACGGTACACCGTTCTCTCGCGCCGCGCGAATGGCCTCGACCATGCCATCCACGCCGCGCACGCCGAATCCTCCGGGGACGAGCAATGCATCATGCTCACCGAGGATCTGCCGTGCCGTGGCACCGTCGGTGAAGCTGTCGCTCGACACCCAGGAGATGTCGACGCCGACATCATTCGCGATACCGCCGTGGATGAGCGATTCCTGGACGCTCTTGTAGCTGTCGACGAAGTCCGTGTACTTGCCGACCACGGCGATCCGTACGCGCTCGTGCGGCGCGACGATGCGCTGCACCATCTCCTTCCACGCGGCCAAGTCGGGCGCCGCGCGCTCGAGTCCGAACTTCTGCAGGACCTTGTCGTCGAATCCCTGCTCCTTGAACTTCAGCGGGATCTGGTAAATCGAATTCACGTCGGGCGACTCGATCACCGCGCCAAACTCCACATTGCAGAAGAGCGCGATCTTCCGCTTGATGTCGTCGGAGAGGGCCCGGTCGGTGCGCACGATGAGGATGTCCGGCTGAATGCCGAGCTGCATCAGCTCGCGCACGGAGTGCTGCGTCGGCTTCGTCTTGAGCTCGCCCGCGGCCGCGATGTAGGGAATCAGCGTGAGGTGAACGAAGATGGCATTCTCGCGCCCGACGTCGTGCCGAAACTGCCTGATCGCCTCGAGGAACGGCTGCGACTCGATGTCGCCAACCGTTCCACCGATCTCGACGATCACGATGTCGTTCTCGGGCGCGACGCGGCGCATCGCGCTCTTGATCTCGTCGGTGATGTGCGGGATCACCTGCACCGTGGAGCCGAGGTACTCGCCGCGGCGCTCCTTCGTGATGACGTTCAGGTAGATGCGCCCCGTTGTCACGTTGTTCGCCTGCGACAGCGACCGGTCGATGAACCGCTCGTAGTGCCCGAGATCGAGGTCCGTCTCGGCACCGTCGTCCGTGACGAACACCTCACCATGCTGGAACGGCGACATGGTGCCGGGATCGACGTTGAGGTACGGATCGAACTTCATCATCGTCACGCGGAGGCCACGCTCCACAAGCAGTCGGCCCAGAGACGCGGCCGCTATGCCCTTGCCCAGGGACGACACGACGCCGCCCGTTACAAAGATGAACTTGGTCGGGTGCTGCCTGGTGTTGGTCTGCATCAATCGCCCGTCACGGTAAAGGTCTGCCACTCTCGGTTCGCGCGTTCCAGATCGGCTTCAGTGTCGATGCCAGGTCGAAGCGGGCCCGGAATGATCGCCACGCCCATGCGCATGCCTGCGGCGAGCGGTCGCAACTGTTCCAGGCGCTCGATGCGCTCGAGCGGATGCGGGGGGAGCGCAACCCACCGCTCGAGGGACTCAGGAGTGTACGCATACACGCCAACATGATGGAGCACACGCGCGTCCCGTTCTGCGACATCCGCCTCGTCGCGGAGGAACGGAATGGGCGCGCGCGAAAAGTACATCGCGGCGCCGGCGTCGTCGGTCACGACCTTCACGACATCAGGCGAGGGCAGCACCGCGGAAGACGCTACGACGGCCGCGGTTCCCAGCGGCAGACCGCTCCGTGTCACCTGCGCGAGCGCGCCACGCACCGCCGCCGAAGACACGAACGGTTCGTCGCCCTGAACGTTCACGATAGCGTCGTACCCACAGAACTCCCTCCGTCGCGCCACCTCGGCGACCCGATCCGTGCCCGATGGGTGATCGGCGGACGTCAGGATGGCTTCTCCCCCTGCAGCCGCAATCACGGTGGCGATTTCGTCGCTGTCGGTGGCCACGACGACGTGATCGGCGGCGTTGAGCGCCCGGACCCGCTCCAGTACCCGGAGAATCACGGGGACGCCGGCAAGGAGGCGTAGCGGTTTGCGGGGAAGGCGCGCGGCACCCAGGCGGGCTGGGATGATGGCTAGCGTCTTCACGCGAGGCGGGCGCCGGCTGCAACTTTCACGCCAACTAAGTTACCAGCCCGTGAGGCTGAGCGCCAGCGCAGTTACGACCCGAGCGAGATCCCGATGCTGAACTTGTGTCCCCTGCGGCCGTTCACGGCTTTCGTGAAATCGAGACGCAGCGCGCTGAGTCCAATGCCGACACCGACTTCCTGCTCCAGACGTGGCAGGGAGTCCACGCCAGCCGATCCCATGATGTGGCGCAGGGTAAGTGTCGGCGAGCCGACGAGCGGCAACGCAACTCCTGGCAGCGGAATCATGTAGCGGCTCTCGATGAACAGCAGCTCGGTTCCGCCCAACTCGAGCAACTCGAGAACCGGAAGCGTCCCACTGCCGCCGAGATAGGCATACCGCGCACGAGCGACACTATCCCCGACGGTTCCGACGGCATGCGCGCGGATACGAAGGCTCTGCGTGCCGAATGTGGGAAAGCCGACGCGTCCGTCGAGCGTGAGCTGGGTAAAGCCGCCAGTGCCGCTCACGGTCGTAAAGCTCTTCTCCACCTCCGCGTGCAGTCGGCTGGTGACCACGCCGAGCGTATCGTACAGCTGGGCGCCGAGAAGCCCAGATCCGATCGTACCGGCATCCACCAGCGGATTGATACGCGCGAAACGTTCGTCCGACTTTTTCCCTCGCACACTGAACACGTTGGCGGCGGCCGTTATCGGGCTGACGCTCTCGTAGCGTGCGCCAATGAACGGCTCGATGCTCAGGCCCGGGCGCACGACGGCCGCGAAGAAGCGACCCTCGCCGGTTTTCGACCGGAAGTAGTTTCGCGTGTCGAGCCCCCCGAAGAACGAGGTGACCGAGTTGACGAGGTCCGTGTAGTTCCACGCGTCGTTCGTGCGCGTGAAATACCCTGCCCTTCCGGCAAAGTGAATGTCCCCACCCTCATTCACCGTCGCGGTCACCGACGGATCCCACGCACCCAGCCGGCTCCGATACGTAACGGCTGGCTCCAATGCCACCGTCCCACCGGGAACGGTGACGAGTGCGCCAAACGGCAGTGACAACCCATCAACGCGATCGTACGAGGGGATCAGTACCCCGTAGATGCCGGCGGTCTGAACGAGCGGCACGGGATCGTGCGGCATTTCGGCGGCGCGCAAGTCGAGCAGGACGCTGTCGGAGCCCTGCGTGACGTCATAGATGTCGTCGCGGTAACTCTCGATGCGTCCGCCCACGCGTCCCAGCGCGGTTGGCGCGACGGTGCCCCCGATGGCGACGGCATGTCCCGCCACGTCGACACCCGGCCGCAGGAAGAGGTCGCCCCCAATGACGACGACATTTCCCTGTACGGCACTCGCGAGATACGTGGGGCGGCCGATGACGATCAACGTCGACGTGATGGTGCTGTCACGCGGAAGCTCCAGCTTGCCCGATCCACGGATAATGACGTGGCGCTGCGCCATTGCCTCGCGAATGAATTCCGCCGAATTGTGTCCAGCGCCCGTGCGGACCACCACGTCCTGCGCGCCGGCGAGCGCCGGCGCGCAAAGAAGTAGCGTCAGTGCGGTCCGCCTCATGAGGCGATCAGGCCCAGGAAGTTGCGCAGCAAGTGCTTGCCATCGGGAGTCAGCACGGATTCGGGGTGAAACTGCACGCCCCACACAGGGTGGGTGACGTGACGCAGCGCATGAATTTCGTCAGGATCCTCCTGCGACGAAGCCAGTACGGCCAGGCTGGCCGGCAGTGTCGATCGTTCCACAACCAGCGAATGATACCGGCCCACGACCAGCGGCGTCGGCAGCCCTGCGAAGATACCGGATGCGTCATGCGTGATACGCGACGTCTTCCCATGCACGGCCCGGGCCGCTCGCACCACTTGGCCCCCGTACGCTTCGCCGATGGCCTGATGCCCAAGGCAGACGCCAAGAGTGGGGATCTTGTGGCCGAACGACCGAATCGCCGCCACGGTGATCCCTGCCTGCGCTGGCGCGCACGGTCCTGGCGATAGCACCAAGGCTGCTGGCGACATGTTCTCGATCTGCTCGAGGGTCACCGCATCGTTCCTCCGGACCACGACCTCGGCGCCCAGCTCACCGAGGTACTGCACGAGGTTATAGGTGAACGAATCGTAGTTGTCGATGACGAGAAGCATCGGGCGGGAAGAGAGGACGATAGGAAGATAGGAAGGTAGGTCAGCAGGAGGACAGGAAGGTGTCCTATCCTCCTATCGTCCTATAATCCTGAGTTCACCCTCTCGGATGATAACTCCGATGCACCTGACGCAGGTACTCCCTGTCCACGTGGGTGTAGATCTGTGTCGTCGCAATGTCCACGTGGCCGAGCATCTCCTGCACGGCGCGCAGGTCCGCGCCCCCCTCGAGCAGGTGCGTGGCGAACGAGTGCCGCAGCGTATGCGGCGAGACGTGCTTGGCGATCGCCGCACGCTCGACGTGGCCGCGCAGGATCTTCCACGCACCCATGCGTGACAGGGGCCGCCCCCGGGCATTGAGGAAGAGAATTCCCTTCCCCTCACCCTTCTCGAGCCGTGGGCGCAGCTCACGCAGGTAGACTGCCGCAGCAGCAATGGCAGCCCGTCCGATGGGAACGAGGCGCTCCTTGCTACCCTTGCCGAACACCCGGATCACCCCGTCGTCGAGCATGAGGTCGCGAACGCCCAGGGTGATCCACTCCGATACCCGGAGCCCTGCTCCGTACGCGAGCTCCAGAAGCGCGCGATCCCGGAAGACCAGCGCGTCGTCGAGCGTGGGTGACGCCAGGAGTCGCTGCACCTCGTCAACCGTCAGCACCTCGGGCAGCGTCCTCCATCGCTTCGGTGTCTCCAGACGTTCGCTTGGATCCGCGGAAACGATGCCGTCACCGATGAGGAAGCGAAAGTAGGTCCGCAGTGCGGAAACACTGCGCCGGATCGACGCCGGGGAGAGTCCAAGGTCCTTCAGGTGATACACGAACTCACGCAGCATCGTCGCAGTGATATCAGCGGGCGCGGCGGCGCCCTTCAGCGCACCGTACTCGGCGAATCGCGAGAGATCCCGCTGGTATGCCTCGATCGTTCGCGGCGAGAGACCCTGCTCGAGCGCGATGTAGTCGGCAAAGCGCGGCAAGAGAAAGGAGCGTGAGCGCGCGTCGCGTCCGTCCATGGACTATCGGGCGACTACCGTCGCCGTCGCAATGCAGGCGATTCCCTCACCGCGGCCGACGAATCCCATGCCTTCGTTGGTCTTGCCCTTGATGCTGACGTCGAGGGGACGCACCGCGGTGGCGCGAGCGATGTTCTCGCGCATGGCGTCGCGATGCGGGGCGATCTTCGGCGTTTCCGCGATCACGACAACGTCCAGCTGATGGACGCGCCAGCCGGCGTCATGCAGTCGCTCAATCGAGAGCTTCAGCATTTCGATGGAATCGCGGCCGGCGTTGGCCGGGTCCGTGTCCGAGAACATGGCACCGATGTCGCCGAGCGCCGCGGCGCCCAGGATCGCGTCAGTGACGGCGTGGGCGATAGCGTCGCCGTCCGAATGGCCATGGAGATGGACGTCGCTCGGAATGGCGACGCCGCCGAGGATCAGTGGACCGCCTGGTGCGAAACGGTGGGAATCGTACCCGATGCCGCTGCGGCTAGCGACGGAGCCGCCAGTCACGCCGCGGCGACCGCTTCTTCCGGCGCGATGATCGAGTAGTCCTGACGACGCCGCGCCGCATGGAATCCGGCGTCACGAATGAGCCGCTCCATCTCCTCGATCGAGGTGCGGTGTGTCGTATTGGCGGCCGACACGACATTCTCCTCGATCATCAACGAGCCGAAATCGTTGCAGCCGAACCGGAGTGCGGTCTGCCCGACCTTCATGCCCATCGTCACCCAGCTGGACTGGATGTTGGGCACGTTCTGGAGCGCGATGCGCGAGATCGCCACGGTGCGGAGATACTCGACGGCGTCCGTCTTCTGCATATGGGACATCCGTGGCGTATTCTCCGGTTGGAGCGGCCAGCAGATGAAGGCGGTGAATCCCCCGGTGCGCGACTGAACCTCGCGCACACGCTCCAGGTGCTCGAGGCGCTCCGCGAGCGTCTCGCCGATGCCGTACATCATGGTGACGGAAGTCTTCATGCCTTCCTGGTGCGCAATTTCCATGATCTCCAGCCACCGGTCGGCACTCGCCTTCTTTTTCGCGACTTCGTCGCGCACGCGCTGCACGAGGATTTCGCCGCCGCCGCCGGGGATGGAATTGAGCCCGGCCTTCTGCAGCTCCCGAATGACCTCGCGCGCATCCATGCGGTACAGCTTGGCCCAGAAGTCCACCTCGCTCGGGCTGAAGCCGTGTACGTGGATTGGGTGATACGTCTTGATGTAGCGCAGCAGGTCGAGATACCACTCGAACGGGATGTACGGATTATGGCCTCCCTGCATCAGGATCTGGACGCCCCCGAGCGCCTTGGCTTCGTCGATCTTGGCGCCGATCTGTTCATACGACAGCGTCCAGCCTTCCGCATCCTTGGGCCGGCGGTAGAACGCGCAAAATCCGCAGTCCGCCACACAGACGTTGGTATAGTTGATGTTCCGATCGACGATGTACGTGACGGTGTTATGCGGATGGAGCTGCTGCCGCACACGGTCGGCCTCGGCGCCGAGCTCGAGGAGCGGCGCGTTGGTGTAGAAATCGAGGAGGTCGCGCGTGATCGGCATCAGGCAGCCGGGAGAAAGGCGAGAGATCCGTTCGGCACGCGCCCGCTGGCGGCGAGCTTGCCAAAGAACGTGGTCAGCCCCGCCAGATGCTCGTAGCGGAGCCCGTAGTCGAGGCCCGAAAGATACTGTAGCGCGGCGGCCCTGGAGACGCCCGTCGCCTCGGCGGCCTGCGTCGCGAGCGCGACAAGATGGTCGAGCCCCCAGTTCCGCGACGCGATGAGCTGGGCATGCACGGCGAGAGCGCCAGCGACCGGCGTGCTGCGCTGCGCGACCCACACGGCGAACACGAAGGGAAGGCCTGTCCACTCCTTCCAGACCGAGCCCAGGTCGTACACATACGGATAGTCACCGGCGAGCGCGCTGGCGCCCGATGTCAGCATGAGCGCGGCATCGCCGATGATGAGGCGCGCGTCGTGCGCCTCCGCGCCGCTGCGCTGCAGGTCGGAAATCTCCGCGTCCGCGGGAACGAAAGCGGGCAGCGCGTGCCATACCTGCTGGAACATGAGGCGAAGCAGCTCGACGCTCGTCATGGAGCTGCGACTCACCAGCACGCGCCCTCCACCCAGCGCTTCTGCCGGACGCCGCGCGAACAGCATGACGCTGCGCACCGGCCCGTCGCAGGAGATGGCGAGGTCGGGGAGGAGAAGGTAGCGAGCCGCATCCCGGGCGTATTCAACGGCGGATATCACGCTGACGTCGAGCGAGCCCAGGCTCATGGCGGCATTCAACGCCGACGGTATGCCATCGACGAGTTGCGCGTCGAGGCTGACCAGTTTCCGGTCGATCGCGCCGTAGACCGGATAGCAGTTGATGTACGGAATCCTGCCGACGCGCATGCGCTAGGCCGCCTGCGCCCGCGGGTGCGGTGGTTCGTCGAAAACGCGGAGGACGTTGTAGAAGGAGTCCCGCTCCGCCGGGGTCTTCCCTGCTCCGCGAATGATGCGGAGGATCTCGTCGAGCGACATGGCCTGCGAGGTGTGCGCGCCCGCCTCGTGGTAGATCTTCTCACGCACGACCGTGCCCTCGAGGTCGTTCACACCGAAGTGCAGCGACATCTGCGAGATCTGCGGCGTCACCATGATCCAGTGCGACTTCACGTGCGTGAAGTTGTCGAGGAACAGGCGACCGACGGCGAGGTTCTTCAGGTCGTCGAAGCCGGTCGTCGCGGTGCCCGTGCGGCCCAGCTCGACGCCGAGCTCGTTGTTGTCGGGGTGATACGCCAGCGGGATGTACGCGAGGAAGCCGCCCGTCTCGTCCTGCAGGTCGCGCAGCATGCCAAGATGGTGCATGCGGTCGTCGTACGTTTCGACGTGGCCGTAGAGCATCGTGCAGTTCGTGCGAATGCCCAGGTCATGCGCTGTGCGATGCACGTCGATGTACTCCGTGCCGGACAACTTCTTCTCGGCGATCGTGGCGCGAACGCCCGGGCTGAACACTTCGGCGCCGCCGCCGGGCATCGTGTCGAGGCCCGCCTCGCGCAATCCGATCAGCACGTCGCGCACTGACATCTTGTCGATGCGCGCGATGTGCGCGATCTCGACCGCCGTCAGCGCCTTGATGTGCACCTGCGGATGTCGCGCCTTGAGCCCGCGGAACATCTCGTCGTAGTACGCAAAGCCGGCCTGCATGTCGAGACCGCCGACGATGTGGAACTCGCGAGTGATGCCGCCGTCGACGCGCGCCGCTTCTTCCCACACCTGGTCCATGGTGTAGCGATACGCGCCGGCCTCCTTTGGCAGGCGCGCATAGGAGCAGAACACGCACGTCTTGCGCAGGATGCAGACGTTGGTGGGGTTGATGTGCTGGTTGGCCGCGAAGGTGACCTGGTCGCCGTTCCGCGCCCGATTGGCCGCGTCGGCCATGGCGCCGAGGCCCAGGAGGTCTGCCGTGTGAAACAGGAGCGCTCCATCGCCGGCGGTCAACCGTTCTCCAGCGATGACCTTGTCGGCGCTGTTCCAGGTCGCC
>JBKJUW010000003.1:0-26606 GCA_046589725.1 Gemmatimonadaceae bacterium | reverse complement strand
CAGGAGGGACTCGCCGTGGGCACGCCCGCGTACATGAGTCCCGAGCAGGCGACGGGTGCGGAGCAGCTCGGCCCCGCGAGCGACCTGTTCAGCCTCGGCTGCGTCCTGTTCGAGATGCTTGCCGGGCGTCCCCCGTGGATCGCTGCCAACGCCCGCGAGCTGATTGCCAAGCGCTTCACCCAACCACCGCCTCGCCTCCGCACCGTACGCCCCGAGCTACCCGCTTGGATCGACGACGTGACCCATCGCCTGCTCGCCGACGATCCCGCCGCGCGGCTGTCGTCCGCTGCGGAGCTGATGCGCCTGCTTACCGACGCGCCACGCCACGCGCCCTCCCGCTTGCCTGCACCACTCGGTGAGCTCGTTGGCCGCGTGCGTGAGACGGCTGCCGCCGCGTCGCTGCTCGAGAACGGCGGGGTGCGCATGCTCACGTTCACCGGCGCCGGCGGCACGGGCAAGACGCGACTGGCACTCGCGACCGCGAACGCGTGCCAGGTGCACTTCGCGGCGGTCTACTTCGTGGATCTCTCGGCGATCAGCGATGCCGGGGAAGTGGAGGCCGGGATTGCTGATGTCCTCGAAGTGCGCGCTGTCGAAGGCGTGACCGTGTTCTCGGCGCTTACATCGCACATCGGCGACGCGAGGATACTGATCGTGCTCGACAATTTCGAGCAGGTCGTGAGCGCTGCGCCAACCGTCGTGCGACTGGTCGCCGCATGTCCGCGACTTTCCGTGCTCGCCACCAGTCGCATTCGACTCGGCGTGCGCGGCGAGCACGAGTTCTTCGTCGCGCCGCTCGCCGTGCGATCCGACGACGACGCGACCGACGCACTCGCGCCCGCTGTTGAGCTGTTCGTGCGACGCGCGCGGGAGGCGCAGCCGAGTGTCGAGTTCAATGCCGCATCGATCGAGACCGTCGCCGCCATCTGCGCGCGGCTCGACGGGTTGCCGCTGGCCATCGAGCTCGCCGCGGCGCGCTGCCGCCTGATGACACCGGCAAACATTCTTGGGCGGCTGGAGAAGGGCTTCGAGCTGCTCTCAGGCGGCGCGCGCGACATGCCCGCGCGGCACCAGACCATGCGCGCAGCCATCGCCTGGAGCTACGGCCTGCTGGACCGCGATCAGCAAGACCTGTTCACGCGGATGGCCGTGTTCGCGGGCGGCTGCACGGTGGCGGCCGTCGAGCAGGTGTGTGCCGACGCCACGCTCCACATCAGCACCATCGACGGCGTCGAGATGCTGCTCGACACCAGCCTGCTCGTCCGCGAGGACTTCCCGCGCAGCGGTGCCGAGCCGCGACTGCGCATCCTCGAGACCGTGCGCGAGTTCGCGCTGGAGCAGTTGCGTGCCGCCCCCGACGACCTGTCGCGCCGCGTCGCCGATCGGCACGTCGCGTGGGCATTGTCGTTCGCGAGCGCGCTCGCCCCGCAACTCACCGGCGCCGCCCAGCGCGATGCGCTCGCCGCGCTCGCCGCGGAACATCCGAACCTCCTGACCGCCTTCAATCGCGCCATTGCCTCGGGCGACGCGCGCTCGGCACTGGCCTTCGCCGCCGCGCTGTGGCGCTATTTCCTCGTGGGCCGCGGCCTCGCCGAGGGCAAGGATGTCGTGGCGCGTGCCCTGGCGCTCGAAGCACCGCCCGACGCCGAATCACTGCGCGCCGACGCAATGCTTGGCGCGGGCCAGCTCGCGCAGAACAGCGGAGATGTCACGTCGGCCAGTCGCTTCTTCGAGGAAGTACTGAGCATTCGTCAGCGACAAGGAGACCGTCGCGGCGAGGCCCGCGCCCTCGCCGACCTCGGCTGGCTCGATTGGCGACGATCCGCGTACCCCGAAGCGCGGCGATACTCCGACGCGTCCCTCGCGCTGAGCCGGGAGATCGGGGATGAACGCATCGAAGCGCTCGCGCACGGCAATCTCGGCTTCGTGAATCATTGCGAGGGCCATCTCGAGGCGGCGCTCATGTCGTACCGGGCCTCGCTTGCGCTGCGTGAGCGTCAGGCCGACGAGCGCGGCGTCGCATTCATGCGCATGGCCATTGCCTGGACCTTTTCGCGCACCAACCAGATCGACGAAGCCCGGGCGCTGCTGACCAAAGCGCAGACGACGCTACGCTCGCTCGGCGACGAGCGGCTCGAGGCCTTCGCACTGGATGTGATGGCCGAGTTGTCCTTACGAGAAGGCAACGTTGCGGTGGCACGGGCGCTGCTTGCGCGGTCGCTGCCAGGGCTCCGGCGCATCGGCGACCGGTGGAGCACTGCGCACGCACTCTGGCTGACCGCCCGCGCAGACTTGCTCGAAGGCAACCTCGTGAATGCGCATGCGCACGCAGGGGAGAGTCTGGAGCTACGACGACAGATCGACGATCACTACGGTGTGGCGGAATCGCTCGTCACGCAGGCGGAGATTGCGCGACGGGATGGTCGTCCACACGAGGCGAGTGCGCTGCTGCAAGCGGCGCGGACGATTCGCGAGCGAATCGGAGATTCGCTTGGCGTTGTCGAGTGCACGGAGCAGCTGCGTGTGCTCGGCGTCAGTTCCGCGCCCGGGTGACGAAAGTCAGCGCTGCCGTGACCGCAACCGAGTTGCCGCCACATTCGCCCACCCGCTAAGCTTCCACGATGCGCCCCATCCGAGTTCTTGTCGCCAAGCCGGGCCTCGACGGCCATGATCGCGGCGCGAAGGTGGTCGCCGCTTCGCTGCGCGATGCCGGCATGGAGGTCATCTACACCGGACTCCACCAGACGCCCGAGATGATCGCGACCGCCGCCATCCAGGAAGACGTCGACGTCGTCGGACTCTCGATCCTCAGCGGCGCTCATATGACGCTCTTTCCGCGCGTTCTGGACCTGCTGAGGGCGGAAGGGCGCGAGGATATCCTCATCACCGGTGGCGGGATCATTCCGAAGGAAGACATGGATGCGCTGCACGCGCTCGGCACCGGAAAGCTTTTCGGGCCGGGCACGCCGACGTCGGACCTCGTCGCCTACATCCGCGACTGGTTCACGGAACGCTCCGCGCAGGAAGCCTGAGATCATCGTGACGTCACGGCTCCGCGAGCTGAGCAACGAGCTCCGCGCGCTCGAGGATCGACTCCGGCTTGGTGGCGGGCCCGACAAGATCGAGAGACAGCACCAGCAGGGTAAGCTCACGGCGCGCGAGCGCGTGGCGAAGCTTTGCGATGCCGGCGCGCGCTTTGTCGAGGTCGGCCTGCTGATCGCCTATGACCAGTACGACGGTGCCGCGCCCGCTGCGGGAGTCGTCACCGGCGTCGGAATTGTCCACGGGCGTCCAGTGGTCGTCGTCGCCAATGATGCCACGGTGAAGGCGGGCTCCTGGTGGCCGGAGACCATAAAGAAGATCCTCCGCGCACAGGAAATCGCGATGCGGTGTCGCATCCCGATCATCTACCTCGTCGACTCCGCTGGCGTGAACCTGCCGTATCAGGGCGGGGTGTTTCCCGGCCAGTACGGCGCGAGCCGCATCTTCTATTACAACTCCATCATGCGGCGGTACCTGCGCATCCCGCAGCTCGCGGCGGTAATGGGGCAGTGCATTGCGGGCGGAGCGTATCTCCCCGCGCTGTCGGACCTCATCGTGATGGTGAAGGGCTCCTCATTCATGGGCCTGGGGGGACCGAACCTCGTGAAGGGCGCCACGGGCCAGACCATCGACGGCGAGACACTCGGCGGGGCGGTGACGCACACGCAGATCAGCGGAGTCGCGCACTATGCCGCCGAGAACGACGACGAGTGCCTGCACAAGCTGCGCGACCTGGTGGGGCAACTGCCATCGGCTAATGCCATCGAGCACATCGAGCCTGCCGAGGGCGGCGCACCAGCCGAAGCACTGTACGACCTGTTGCCGACGGACCATCGCATGTCCTACGACATGCACCGCATCCTCAGCGTGATCGTCGACGGCGGGGAGCTTTCCGAATTCCAGAGTGATCTCGCACGCGAGATGATCTGCGGCGACGCGCGCATCAACGGTGTCGCGGTCGGCATCATCGCGAACCAGCGTGGCCTCATCAAGGGACGCGCAGGCGAGAAGCCGCGCTTCGGGGGGATCGTCTATGCCGAGAGCGCGGAAAAGGTCGCGTTCTTCATCGAGCGCTGCGACCGGCAGGGCATCCCGCTGCTCTTCGTCCAGGATGTGTCGGGGTTCATGGTCGGCCCCGAGTCGGAGCATGAGGGCGTCATTCGCTCCGGCGCGCGGTTCGTGGAAGCAATGGCGACGGCGCGTGTGCCGAAGCTGGTGCTCACCGTGAACCACGCGTCGGGCGCGGGCTACTACGCCATGGCGGGACAGGGCTTCGATCCGGACTTCATCTTCTCCTGGCCCACCGGCCGCATGGCCGTGATGGAGGGGGAAGCGGCGGTGCAGGCGGTGCACGGTCCGGCAATGGCGAAAGCGGCGGCCGAAAAGCGTCCGCTCGACGCCGAGACGCAGGGGTCAGTGGACGAGATGCGCGCCGACTACGATGAGCAACTCGACGCACGCTATGCCGCCGCGCGCGGCTACGTCGACGCAGTGATCTTTCCCGAGGACACGCGCGACGTGCTCGCGCTTGCGCTGCGTGCCGCGCGCTCGAACCCCGGTCCGCATCTCGGTCCTTTCGTTCTCCCTTTCCTTCCCGACGCATGAGTGCAACACCGGAGAGAATCGTACGTGTGGCCTCGGGGCAGGGCTTCTGGGGTGATTGGCTCGACGCGCCGCGCCGTCAGGTCGAGGGTGGTCCGGTCGACTACCTCATGCTCGACTATCTCGCCGAAGTCACGATGTCGATTCTCCAGAAGCAGAAGGAGCGCGACCCGACGATGGGCTACGCCCGCGACTTCGTCGGCGCCATGGAAAGCGTGCTCCCCGCGGTGACCGACCGCGGGGTGAAGGTGATCGCCAATGCAGGCGGCGTGAATCCCGTCGCGTGTGCGCAGGCGGTGCTCGAGGTCGCACGCGCCAGGGGCGCGGCCGGCAAGCTGAAGATCGGCGTCGTCACGGGCGATGACTTGCTGCCCCGTCTCGACGAGCTGCTCGCGAGCGGACATGCGCTCACGCACATGGAATCAGGCGAGCCACTCAGCACCGTGCGCGACCGCGTCCTGTCGGCGAATGCGTACATCGGCTCCACGCCGATCGTCGAGGCGCTCGCGCGCGGGGCGAACGTCGTTGTCACGGGCCGCTCGACGGATACTGCGCTTACGATGGCGCCGCTCCGCCACGAGTTTGGCTGGGGCGCCGAGGAGTGGGACAAGCTCGCCGCCGGCATTATCGCCGGACACATCATCGAGTGCGGTGCGCAGTGCTCAGGTGGCAACTGCCTCTACGATTGGCGCAACATTCCCGACCTGGCGAACATCGGCTATCCGATCGTCGAGGCGAAAGCCGATGGGACGTTCACGGTCGTGAAGCACCCGAATACCGGCGGCCGCATCAACGTGCCTTCTGTGAGCGAACAGTGCGTCTACGAGATGGGTGACCCCAATAGCTACATCACGCCCGACGTCGTCGCCGACTTCACGACGATCCACCTCGCTGCGGATGGAGAGAACCGCGTGAGGGTGTTCGGCATCAAGGGTCGTCCCGCGACGGACAAGCTCAAGGTCTCGATCGCATACCGCGCTGGCTACAAGGCGGTCGGCACGCTCGTCTATTCCTGGCCCGATGCGCTCGAGAAGGCGCAGCTCGCCGACCGCGTCCTGCGTGAGCGTCTCGACAACATGGGCCTGACGTTCGACTCGTTACTCACCGAGTTCGTTGGCGTGTCGTCGACGCACGGTCCGCTCGCCACACAGGCCGGTGAAGCGCCCGAGGTGCAGCTGCGTGTCGGCGTACGATCGCCCGACCGCAAGACCGTCGAACGCTTCACGCGCGAGATCGCGCCGCTGGTGTTGAACGGTCCTCCTAGCGTGACCGGGTTTGCCGGTGGACGTCCCAAAGTCGAGGAGATCGTCGCCTACTGGCCCGCACTGGTCGACAAGACCGTCGTGCAGACGAACGTCGAGGTGCTCTCATGAAAGTCCGCCTGCTGGACATCGCGCACGCCCGCTCGGGCGACAAGGGCGACACCGCGAACGTCGGCGTCATCGCACTGAAGCCGGAGTGGTATCCGCTCATCGCGGAGCAGCTCACGCTCGACCGCGTGCGCAAGCATTACGGCGGCATCATCACCGGCGACGTCGAGCGCTTCGAGTTGCCCAACCTCAATGCGCTGAACTTCCTGCTGCACGGCGCGCTCGACGGCGGCGGCACGTTGTCGCTCAAGACGGACGCGCAGGGCAAGGTGTTCTCGACGTCGCTGCTCCGCATGGTGCTCGACGTCCCAGACGCGACCGCCGCGTTGCTCGGCCTTCCGCCGGCACCGCACGCGTGAGTCGCATCCGCCTGCTGCGCGACGGGCCTGTCGGGCGGGTCATCCTCGCGCGGCCGGATCGAGGCAACGCGATCGATCGCCAGATGGCGGACGAGCTGTTCAGCGCGCTCGCGCAATTCGAGGCGGACCCACTCTGTCGGGTGCTGCATCTCGGTGGTGAGGGCGATGACTTCTGCATCGGCGCGGACATGGACGAGCTCGAGCGGTCACTCGATGCCGGCGCCGATGCAAACCGTGCCGACGCCGAGGCGGTAGGGCGCGTGCTCCTTGCGGTGCGCGCGTTGATGAAGCCTGTGGTCTGCAGCGTACGGGGTCGGGCCCTTGCCACGGGAGTGGGAATCGCCACGGCGTGCGACCTGGTTCTGGCGCATGAATCTGCCGAGTTTGGTTATCCGGGTGTGCGCGCTGGATTCGTATCGGCGATGGAGATGACGATGCTCCGCCGTTCGGTCGGGGAGAAGCACGCCGCCGACCTCGTGCTCACCGGCCGCGTGATCAACGCGGAAGAGGCGGAACGCGTCGGCCTCGTGAGCCGTGTCGTCCCGGCGGCGACCTTCGACGATGACATCAATGCAACGCTCGAGCAGATCAGCCTTGCGCCAGCCACATCGCTGGCTCTGACGAAGTGGCTGTTCTACAAGCTCGACGCGCTTTCGTTCGAGGATGGAATCGCGGCGGGCGTCGTTACCAGCGTCGAGGCGCGTGGTACCGATGAATTCAAGGCGACCGTGCGTCGCGTGAACCAGCGCAAACCACAGCCATGACCAGATACCTGCTCGCCCGCATCATCGTCACGCTTTTGGGTATCGCCGTCTGGGGATACGGTCAGCGCTTCGAGCTGCCCGCCGTTCGTTTTGGCGGTATTGCCATCCTCGCCGTCGCGCTCATGCTGCGATTCGCGCCGCGGCGCTGGTTCGACGACGACGCGCCGTGAGCCGCATGCGCCGCGCGGCCTGCATGATCGCCGCCCTCGCGCTCTCCGCCTGTCATCAGGCGCCACCCTCAGACGCACCGATGCCGGCGGACTCGCAGCATACTCCTCACGTCTACGATGTTATCACTCGGGATGAGCTGGCCGAAGAATCGCAGCTCGGCACCACGGCGTACCTCGCGATCCAGCGGCTTCGCCCCGCGTACCTCATCGACAAGACGGCCGGCGCCGCTGCCACCATTCATCCGATTGCAGTGTCGGTGAACGGCGGGCAGCTCTCCTCGATCAACACGCTCATCAACATCCCGACACAAACGATCGCCGAGATTCGGTATCTCGATATCGGCAATGCGGCGCAATTCTTCCACAATCGCGCTGCCGGACCAGTCATCGTCGTCACTCTCACGTCAGCGCCCACGCCTTAAGAAAGGAGTTAACCGTCCTCACAGTCCATCAATGGGAATTGAGACTTGCGGGTTGATTTCCTGCCCAACAATCAAGGGGACGGTTGCAGCATTGTGAAAGCACTCGGACTCCTCTCAGTGGGACCCCACATTCTAGATCGCCTCTGAGGCAGCATTCCTTCCACCGTGAAGCAGGTAAGCGGATCAGGTCGTGGATCAATGTAAGCCGTACCAAGTATCCTGATCCAGTTTTAATCTACGTAACACCAAGCCAGCAGAACCTCATGCTGCTCTCGCCCGATCCAACCGTCGGTGACTTCATCGACGTCGTCTTCGACGGCACTGTCGCCGCGCCGGGGGCTAAGCGTTTGTATTGAAAGCCGTGAACGAACGGTTCTGTAGCCATCTGCGCTATTCAATCACGGTGACGGCCGCTCCGTAATCCGAGCAATAGTCACGATCGAAGTGTATCAAGACGAATATAGACAACCCTTGCGCTCGCTTCGCCAACATCTTATGCACCACGGCATGTCGCTTCGCATTGTGGTTAACTGCGCTCTTGCCCTCACATGCTCGACAAACGCCTGCAGTTCGGATTTGGGCAGTCCGCAGGTGGGGAGTCCGCAGTTGAAACTCACGGCCGACAGCACCACGCTCACCGTGCGGAAGGGTTGTACCGGCCATTCGGCGAGCTTCTGTTACGGATACAATTCTGGCGCCACCTACCTGCACCTGGAACGCGACGGGTTTGCAGGCACCGTGACACTGAGTTCCGACGGTCCCACCGCTAGCCTGACCCCATCGACCCTCATGGATACCCAGACGGTAACGAGGCTGGTTATCTACGTCTACGATGCCGACAAGATCGACAAGACGCTGCCGTTCTCCGTACGCGCCAGCGCTCCAGGGGCGCGTGACGCGAGTGTCGCCCTCGCCGCGAACATTGTGTGGGACCCGAGCTTCAGCATCGCCTCTGGAAAGCAGATCGGTAGCGTGGTAAACGGGGTCGGCAGTGTCGTGCAGGGGCAGCAAGCGGCAGGGACTGTGGTCATCGTTCGAACCAAGTTTCCCGACCCGGTCACGCTCTATACGTCGACCTATCCAGCCACCGGACCTTCGTTCTTGCCGAGCGGGCCCGAGTTGCCCGGCATCGCGCGGATCTCGCCAAACCCAACAACCGGAAATCAGATGGACTTGGTGTTTGACGCCACCGCTTTGACGCTCGGCACATACAGGGTCCTGGTGGGAACCAGCGTGTCTGATTTTTTCCCCCTAGTTTACGTCGTTAGGGTCACGGCCACCCCGCCGTAACGCAGCTGCCTTCGTGCTTGACGCCTGTGTGTCAGCGTCTGGCATCTGCCCGCAGCTCTGTGTGCGAGGTACTGGAGCGCGCGCACGCGTAAGTCGTTTGCCTGAGGATCAACTTTGGGCGGCCTTCGCGATGGTGCCGCGCACATTCCCCCGTTGCGGCTTGTGAAGGTGATGGACGGTTCGTAGCGTGGATCGCGTTATATTGCATCACTTATGATGCGTCAGGCCGTACCCGAGCT
The DNA here is from genome assembly GCA_046589725.1 of Gemmatimonadaceae bacterium. GTDB lineage: Bacteria > Gemmatimonadota > Gemmatimonadetes > Gemmatimonadales > Gemmatimonadaceae > AG11. The sequence continues at coordinate 17,348 of JBKJUW010000003.1, read as the reverse complement.
CCTTGCCCCCGCCGGTTCGCTGGAAGCAGTCCGCGCCGCCCTCGCGAACGGGGCCGATTCCGTCTATCTCGGCGCAGACCGCTTCAACGCCCGCGACGAAGGCGCGCAGCTCACACTGGACGAGGTCGCCGAGGCGTGCCGGCTCGCGCACGAGCGTGGCCGCCGCATCTATCTGACGCTCAACATCCTACTCAAGCCCAGCGAGCTCGCCGACGCGCTCGTCTTCCTCGGAGACGCCATCGACCGCGGCGTCGACGCCGCCATTGTGCAGGACATTGGCCTCGTTCGGCTTATCCAGGCCATTTATCCAGGTTTCGAGATCCACGGTTCCACGCAGATGACCGTGCACGACGTGAGCGGCGCGCGCGTCATGCGCGAGCTCGGCATCGAGCGCGTGGTGCTGGCGCGCGAGAACACGCTCGCCGACATCCGCGCCATCAAGTCCGCCGTCCCGGAGCTCGGCCTCGAGACGTTCATTCACGGCGCCCTGTGCATCTCGTACAGTGGCCAGTGCTACATGTCCGGGATGATCTCCGAGCGCAGCGCGAATCGCGGCTCGTGCGCGCAGTCCTGTCGCAAGGACTATGTGCTAGACGACGTGACCTCTGGCGCCGAGCTCGACCGCGGGTTTCTCATCTCGGCGAAAGATCTCGCAGCGACGGACCATCTCGCGGACATCGCCGACGCTGGTGTCGCCTGCCTCAAGGTCGAGGGACGAAAGAAGCGCCCGGAGTACGTCGCCACGGTGACGCACGGCTATCGCGCGTTCCTCGACCGGCTCGCTGATGGCGAACGCACGCCACCCCCTCCCGCTGACGTCGAGCCACTCGCGCAGATTTACAGTCGCGGGTTCACCGGCGGCATGTACGGAGGCCGCGCCGGACGCGACTATATCACGCGCAACCATCCCGACAATCGGGGACGCGAGCTCGGCGTCGTGGTTTCGCATGAAGGTCGTGAGCTCATCGTCGAGGTGAGCGTTCCGCTGCAGGTCGGTGATGGCGTCGGTTTCGAGGCGCCTGATTCACATGGTGGCGCGTCCGTCGGCTTTACGGTGGACGCAATCCGCACCATCTCCACGCGTGCCGGCCGCATTCGCCAGGCGATTGTCCTGCCGTCGCGCATCGCAGTCATTGACGGCTCGACAGTCGTGCGTTCCTCCGAAGCCGCGTTGGTCGCGCGCGCGCGCGCGAGCTACGTGTCGCTTCCCGCTGAGCTTCGTGCGCGCAAGACACGTGTCGACGTCCGCGTTTTCGGATCTTCCGGCGGGTCGCTCAAGGCTGTCTTCTCGGCTGATGGCGAGCAGGTGACTATTCGAAGTGAGGTGAACCTCGCGCCGGCGTCGCGACGCGCGATCGATGCGCAGTCGCTGCGCGAGCAGTTCGGTCGCCTCGGCGAAACGCCGTTCGCGCTCGGCGATCTCGATACCATTGGGCTCGATGACGGCCTGTTCATTCCGGTCAGCGCCCTGAATCATCTGAGGCAGGCCGCGGTCGACGAGTTGCTGCAGCGACGCGATTGGGCGCGCCTGGCCGCCGTCGCCGAACGTCGCGAGGTCATCGATCGCGCGCTGCGACTTGAACCCACGGCACTCGCGCCCCAGGTCAGTTCGACCTCCGTTCCGTTCGAGCTTGTCGCATCCGTTTTCAATCTCGACGACGCGCGCATCGCCGCCGCTGCGGGCGCAACCACGATTGTGCTCGACCCGTTCCTCCGCCATCCAACGCCGCCCGTTACGCGCGTGAAGGCGTTGGCCGAAGAGCTGAGGGCGGAAGGCATCACGCTTCGACTCCGCACACCGACCATCGTCCGGCCCGAAGAGCGCCGCACCACGCAGAAGTGGCTCGACCTCGGCATGCCGATCGTGAGTGGACATGTCGGACTCGTCGCCGAGTTGGCGAAGTCGGGGCGCAACGTCATCGCGGACTACGCGGTGAACTGCTTCAACCAGCATACGGCTGCGGAGCTGTTCCGGCTCGGTGCGCACCGCATCATGCTCTCGCTCGAGCTCACCACGGACGAGCTGCTCGCTGTCTCGGCACCGTGGGAAGGCGCGGACTTCGACGTCTTCCTCTATGGACGCCCGGAAGGCATGACGATCGAGCATTGCGTCCTGAGCGCCGCATTCGACCGCACGCCGACGACCTGCCGCGACCTGTGCGTGCAGAAGCACACCAACGTGCAGCTCACGGACCCCGCAGGCTACAGCTTTGCCGTGGCCACGGATTCGTCGTGCCGTAATCGCCTGCTGCATTCACGTCCGGTCGAGGGCGGTGAGTACCTTCCGCGCCTTTGGCGCGGCGGCCTTCGGAACTATCATCTCGTGTTCAACGTGGTCGGTGATCCCATCGCGCAGGTCGTTTCAGGCTATCGGGCGATGTTGGACGCGTTGGCTACCGGAAGCGCTCACGCGCCGAATACAGTGCGCGCTGCAGTCGGCACGAGCTTTACCCGCGGACATTTTGCGAGAGCAGTGTAATTCTTTGCGTTTGCTTTCCTCTGCGACCTCTGCGACCTCTGTGGTAGATGCTCTTGCCGCTTATCGAGGCTCGTACGCACGGAGATGCGGCGAAACGCTCCGGACGCAACGATTCGATGACGCCGTGCGCGCAGAAGTGAGGCAAGTTCGGGTGTGAACCAGACTCGTCCCACACTCGACGCCGCACGCGACGTCCTGCGCGCCCGTTTCGGCTTTCCGGATTTCCGCCCCGGACAGGAACTGGCGGTCGCCTCGGTCCTCGCTGGTCGGGATACACTCGTCGTCCTGCCAACGGGCGGCGGAAAGTCCATCTGCTACCAGGTGCCGGCGCTGGTCCTCCCGGGCCTCACCGTCGTCGTCAGCCCGCTCATTTCGCTGATGAAGGACCAGGTCGACGCGCTCACGGCGCGTCGCATCCCGGCCACGTTCCTCAATAGCACGCTCACGTCCGCTGAAGTTGCGCAACGCATGACGCGTGTCGTCAGCGGCGAGATCAAGATGCTGTACGTCGCGCCCGAACGATTCGACTTTGGGAGCGCGGCTGAGCGCCTCAAGGATGTTGGCGTCTCGCTGCTGGCCATCGATGAGGCGCACTGCATCAGCGAGTGGGGACACGACTTCCGCCCGAGTTACCTGCGCGTCGCGCAGGTGCGTGAGCGACTGGGATGGCCGCCGGCCGTCGCACTCACCGCTACGGCCACGGCACACGTCCGCACCGACATCGCCCGGCAGCTTCGTCTGGAGAACGCCGAAACCATCATCACGGGCTTCGACCGGACGAACCTGCGATACCACGTCATTCCCACGAAGTCCGACGCGGACAAGGATGCGGCGCTGATCGGCGTGCTCCGCGAGCACAAGGGCGTGGCGATTGTCTATGCCGCGACCCGTCGCAACGTCGAAAAGGTGACAGTCACGCTGGAGAAGGCGCGCATCTCCGCGCTCGCATATCACGCGGGGCTCGATGATGCGCATCGGCACGATGTCCAGACCGCGTTCATGAACGGAGACGTCCGCGCCATTGTCGCCACGAATGCCTTCGGCATGGGCATCGACAAGGCCAACGTGCGCGTGGTTGTGCACCATTCGATGCCCGGGACGCTCGAGGCCTACTATCAGGAGGCCGGCCGCGCGGGCCGTGACGGCAAGCCGTCCGAGGTCTTCCTGCTCCACGCATTCCCTGATCGTTTCACGCACGAATTCTTCATCAAGGGCGCGCATCCCGAACAGAAGGTCATCGAACAGGTGTTCGAGAAGGTGCGCAAGCTCGCTGACAGAAACGGCGCCGTGCAGTTCGAGCCGGCCTCACTCGCCGCGGCGCTGCCCGGGAAGGTGAGCGATCGCGAAGTGGAGGCGGCGCTGCGCGTGCTGGCCAGGGCGGGCGCGCTTGCAACCGCTGCCGATTCCGGGAATCGCGTGCTGGTTCGCCTGCTCGCGACAACGGAGCGCATTAAGCGAGAGATGGGAACGTCTTCCTCACCCGAGCTGGAATTGCTGCGCGCCCTTTGGCGCCTCGCGGGCAACACGCTGCAAGATGGCGCGCAGGTCGACCTTGACGCACTTCCGCGCACGTTCGGCGGTGCCTACGGCGCAGTGCGCTTGCTCGACCAACTGCAAGGCCGGCAATTTCTCGAGTGGCAGAAACTCGGTGGCAGCGATCGCGTTACCGACATGCGGAGGCCGCTTTCCGCCTATCCCATCAATTGGGATGCGCTGGACCGGCGTCGCAGGAACGAGCTCGCGAAGCTCGACTCGATGCAGGGTTACGCATATGCCTCCGGCTGTCGCCGCGGATTCGTGCTGCGCTATTTCGGTGACCCCGCCGCCGGGAAGGACTGCGGAGGCTGCGACAACTGCCTCGGCACGCATGGTGCCTTTGCAGGGAAGCAATCCTCGCTGATGAAGCCAAAGCCGGGCGAGAAGAAGCGGGTGCGCGGCATAGTGCGGGTGCAGGCGTCCGACGAAGGCGCAGACGCTGGGGCGACGCCGGCGGACGCACGCCTCCTCGAGCGATTGCGGGCGTTGCGCAGTAGCATCGCGCGTGAGCAGAAGGTGCCGGCGTACGTGGTATTCAGCGATCGCACGCTGACGGAGATGGCCGTTCGACGTCCGAAGTCAGACTACGCGCTCGGCGAAATCCACGGCGTGGGTCCGATGAAGATCGAGAAGTACGGCGAGCAATTCCTCGCGCTCCTGCGAGCCGCCGATGAAACCGAAGCTGCCTGACGACCGAGAACTGAATGGACGACGCACTCTATTTCTCCGAGCAACACCTCGCCGTGCGCGAAATGGTCCGCGCATTCGCGCGCGACGAAGTTGCGCCCGTCGCCGCGAAGTTCGACGCGGATTCCATCTTCCCCTGGGAAAACGTCAAGCGCATGGGCGAGCTCGGGCTCCTCGGCGTACCGTGGCCTGAGGAAATGGGCGGCGCTGGTTTCGACCTCCTCAGCTACATGATCACCATCCAGGAGCTCGCGAAGGTTGACGCGTCCACAGGCCTGACGGTCTCAGCGCATACAACACTTGGGACGTCCCCCATCGTGCACTTCGGCACCCCCGAGCAGAAGGCGCGCTACGTCCCGCTCCTCGCGACCGGCAAGGTGCTTGGCGGATTCGGTCTCACCGAGCCAGACGCCGGTTCGGACGCGGGCGGCACGCGCACGACGGCCGTGAGGCGCGGTGATCACTACGTCGTCAACGGCACCAAGCGCTTCATCACCCACGGCAGCGTCGGCGAAATCTTCATCGTCACCGCGGTGACCGACCCGACAATGGGTACGAAGGGCATCAGCTCGTTCATCCTTACCAAGCCGACCTCCGACCTCGACAAGATCTGTGATCTTGGTATCGGGCACGACGAGTCGCTGCCAGCCATGAGAGGGTTCCGATCAGGCAAGAAGGAGGACAAGCTCGGCTGGCGCGCATCCGATACCGCTGAGCTCATCTTCGAGGACGTCGAAGTCCCCGTGGAGAACCTGGTGGGGCAGGAAGGGCAGGGCTTCGTCAACTTCATGCGGACCCTCGACTCGGGTCGGATCGGCATCGCGGCACTTTCCCTCGGCATCGCCGAAGGCGCCTACGAGGAAGCCGTGAAGTATGCGGCAGTCCGGAAGCAATTCGGCAAGGCGATCGCGGAGTTCCAGGGGATTTCCTTCCAGCTTGCCGACATGGCGACGGAGATCGAGGCCGGAAAGCACCTCATGTTCCACGCGGCGTGGCTGTCCCAGCACGGCAAGCCGTTCAGCAAGGAGGCAGCGATGGCGAAGCTCTTCTGCTCCGAGCTCGCCATGCGCGCGACCACCAAGGCTGTGCAGGTCTTCGGCGGCTACGGCTACACGAAGGACTATCCGGTCGAGCGCATGATGCGTGATGCGAAAATCTGCGAGATCGGCGAGGGTACTTCCGAGATCCAGCGCATGGTCATCGCTCGACACGTGCTGAAGGAGATTGCGGGCTAGGGCATGTGAGGGTTCCGGCGCCGCTAAACGACTAAAGCCTTGGCGCGCCGCACGTTGCGCTTCTGCCCGGCGCAAGTTAGCTATTCTGCAGTGATCTCTACTCTTGTACTCCCGTATCCGGCGACGCGTGGCGACTCGCGCCTCGGCCGGATCACATCGCGTGCAGCCCTGGCCGAGGCAGTCGTCGGTCGGGTGAGCGCGCTCGTTGCAGTCGTTGTGCGGTCCCGGACTCACCCGGGAGATCGCACGCTCCTCCGGCTATTGGCGCCCGTGCTCGCCCTTCTCCTCCCGCCGGTCAGGCGGCTCGTTGGAAAGGTCCGCTGCATGGTCCGCCCGGATGGTGCGTGGTCGATCACGCAGCGATCCGCAGCGTCGAACCGTGTTTCGGTCGTCGGGCGCAGCGCTTTGCGCAACCGGACCGCCCATCCTCTTCCATACCCTGCCGCACCTGCCGAGTCGCCGGCAGCACATGCGCGCGCGGTCCAAGATGAAACGAGAGATTCTGATCAATTCGACCTCGCGCGAAACGCGGGTTGCCATCCTCGAGGACGACGAACTCGTTGAGCTGCTGGTCGATCGTCCGGATGCACGGCGGATGGTCGGCGACATTTATCTCGGTAAGGTCGACGCGGTGCTGCCCGGACTCCAGGCGGCCTTTGTCGATATCGGTACCGAAAAAAGTGCCTTCCTCCACTCGTCCGATCTCGTCTATCCCGACAGCGGCGATGGCGACGACGACGAGGACGATGGCGAGGAGACCTTCCACGAGCCGGCGCGAAACGAGCGCGACATTCCGCAGATCCAGGATGTCCTGAAGCGCGGCCAGGAACTGCTCGTGCAGGTCAGCAAGGAGCCCATCTCCACGAAGGGGCCACGCGTAACGGCGCAGGTCTCCATGGCCGGACGCTTCCTCGTCTTCATGCCGTTCGCATCGCGAGTCGGCGTGAGCCGCAAGATTGGCGATCGTGAGGAGCGGAAGCGCCTTCGCGCGCTCGTGGAAGGCATGCTCCCCGATGATTCCGGCGGCGTCATCGTCCGTACCGTCGGCGAGGACGTCACGCCCGATACGATCGAGCGCGAGCTTCAGTCATTGATGAGTGCCTGGAAGCGCATCAAGAAGAAGACCCACTTCGTGCGGCCTCCCTCGCTCGTGCATCGAGAGACCTCGCTCACGCGCGGCCTCATTCGCGACATCTTCAGTGACAAGGTCGAGCGGGTCACGGTCGACTCGAAGCAGGTGTACAACGAGATCGTCGAATACCTGAAGGGCATCGCGCCGGAACTGCTTGAGCGCATTCTGCTCTACGAGGACACGACGCCGCTCTTCGACAAAGCCGAGATCGAGACCGAGATCCGCGACCTCTTCAAGCGTCGGTGTGACCTGCCTTCCGGTGGCTACCTCATCATCGAGCCCACCGAGGCGCTCATCTCGATCGACGTGAATTCCGGTCGCTTCGTCGGCAAGAAGGATCCGGAGAAGACGAGCCTGAAAACCAACATGGAAGCCGCACGTGAGATTGCGCGTCAGCTTCGCTTGCGCGATGTCGGCGGCATCATCGTCTGTGATTTCATCGACATGGACACGCGGACCAATCGGGACAAGGTCCTCCAGGAGCTTCGCCAACACCTGGGCCGCGATCGCGCCCGGACCAAGGCATTCGCGGTCTCCGACCTGGGCCTCATCGAGATGACGAGGCAACGCGTTCGCCAGAGTCACCTCCAGAGCATGACGGAAGCCTGTTCGACGTGCAACGGAACCGGTCGCATCTTCACGGCCGAGTCCATCCTGCGTCGCATGGAGCGCAGCGTGAAGCGCATGGGCATCGAGGGCCGGAAGGACCCGCTCCTCGTCAAGATGCACCCGGACGTCGCGATGTTCGCGATGGAGAACGAGTCGGACATGATGAAGAAGCTGGAAAAGTCGGTGGGCTTCTCCCTTGAAATGCGCGACGATCCCTTGCTCAAGCCTGACGAGTTCAAGCTCGTGGTGAAGAGCGCGGGGCGCGACGTGACGCATCAGTACGCGGTTGCCTGACGCAGGATGATAGGATGATAGAAAACGAAGCTCTCCTATCTTCGTATCTTCCTATCCTCCTTCAGTCACTCACGGTACCACCAGCAGTCCCACGCGCCCGCCGAAATCATCATCCACGGCGGGCGTGTTTGCTGGCGGTCGCCACGAGCCGCCGTCGATACGAATGACCAGCCGATGTGTTCCGCTCGTCACGCGCATGGTACTCTCGAACATCGGGCCGTTTCGCGTCATTTCGCGTGGCTCCCAGTTCGTGAAGTCTCCCATGATCTCCACCGCTCGCGCATCCTGCACGTGGACGCGCACAGTGCGTGTGTCGGCCGAGCCGGTGAACTGCACCATGGCGGTCTGCTGCACCATGCGCGCGGCGGCCGGCGACGCCTGACCGAATCGCACGCCGATGGTCAGGGCCTCGACCGCATCCCCACCGCGCACGTAATCGGGAAGCTGGCGAGCAGCCGTGAGTACTACCGCAGTCGTCTCGCCCGTCCAGTATGCGGCACTTCCGCTGAATGAATGCTCGAACAGGTGGAACGCGCCGGCATCGCGTCGGGTGCTCGCGCCAACGCGGAACACGGCGACATCATTCTCCGAGTCGAGCGTCATGCCTCCTTCGAGGTACTGCACGGGGACAGATCCGAGAGCGCGGGAACGCCCCGGTCCAGCGTATAACGACGCACGCGTCCATTCCTGTGTCAGCATCGCCGTCAGCTGGCTTTTCGAGTGCCGCCACCACGACGCGGCATCGACGCTCCCACCCACAAAAACCATGGTTTCGCGGGACGCGATCTGCCCACTCGCGCGAACCCACGCACCGGTCGAGCCAGCGTCGTATACGCTGCGAGCGTTGACAATGCCGGTGATCGCTCGAGCCGCGGTGGTCGTCGTCCCAACCGCTGCGAGTTCCCCCGTGATGTCGCCCTGCAGTACGCCGGGTCGTACGGTGCGCGCTCCGGCCATCACGCTGGCGAATCCAGTGGCCGCGGCGCTCGAACTCATCGCCCCCAGTTCGACCGACTCGAACAGCCGACGCTGCACGGCCGTCGCCGCGAACCGGAGCTGCGGGCCGACGAGCACGACGTTGTCGGCCGTAAAGCGTGCGGACGTGACGCCGACGTCTACAACAGCACGCGATTGTGCGCTCAGAGTCGGCACCCCTGCGAACGCAACCAGCAGCCCGCCGACAACGCGGAGCGTGCGCGCCACTAGGGTTTCCGCTGTGGCGCAGTGCTCGATCCGCTGTTCGGCTTGCCCGCCGAGTTCATGTTGACGAACGCACCCGCGGGTGCTGCGGCCGTCCCCGTCAGCTCACCCTCGAGCGCACGCAGGCGAAACGCCGCCGACGCCGCAGGCGAAAGGCCCGTCGCCACGTCCGTCTCCACCTGATTTCCGAGCGCCACGAGCAGGGCTGGCGACGCGTTCCGCTTCATCAGCCTGATGACCATCTCCACAGCCTTCGACTCCGTCACGCCACTCGCGAGGAGTTGAGCCAGCGCCCCAATCGGTGCGGTGACCGATTGAGTGGTGGCGGCACGCACCGCGCGCAGCGATGACGGCTGGGCCCCCGCGGCGAGTGCGTCCGCTCCCGCGATGAGCTCTTCCGCGGAAGCACCGGCACCAAGTGCATCACGCGCGGCGTGCAGGCGTTCCCCGAGTCGCTCGACCGCTGCACGAATGCGCGGTCCCGTCGCGCGTTTCAGCCGTCCCTCCCGCACCTTTGCGACGAGTGGCTCGATGGGCAAGCCACGCTCTCGCGCCTGCGCGACCTCTTTCCAGAGCGCGGCCTGCGTCACGCTGTCCAGCTCCGCAATGCTTGCCGCATATGCAATTTCCTGCGCGCGTAGCATCGAGACCGGAAGCGACAACAGGAGGACGGCCAGCAGCGCAGTGGCCTGCACCCCTGACCAGCCGCGACGTGTCGAAGCCATCACGGGCGCCCCACGAGGAGCACGGAGCCCGCTCGGCCAAAATCGGTGTCGCGGGCAGCAGGCGCTCGCGGATCGCGTACCCACTGCGTGTCGTTCACCACGAAGGCATACACGTGGCGTCCGGGACGCAGCAGCAGGCGTGCGTTCCACAGGCCGCTGGCGTCGTCCCGCACCATCGGGGACAGCCGCTCGTTCCATCCGTTGAAGTCACCCACGATGCGCACACTACGCGCAGCAGGCGCACTGAACACGAGTTCAACGACGCGTGCCGCCTCGGCGTCGTTTGCCTCGTGCGACGCCGGCACGACCTGCGAGGCGACCATGCGATCCGTCGTTGTGCGCGGCGAGCCGCGGTTGCGGCGCACGCTGGACAGCACGAGGAGAAGGCCGATCGAAGCAGCGGCCACCGTCGCGACACCCGCCCATGCCCAGCGCCGTGGGCGCCGACGGGTGGCAGCGATGTCCGCGTCACGGCCACGCTGACGCTCGGCGGCAATGGCGATGAGCAGTCGGGCCGTAGCCTCCGGCCGTACCAGGGGCAGCTCGCGCAGCGACTCGATCGCGCTGTCCAATGTTTCGTCGCGCTCACCCACGTCGGTCGCTCTCGGAGAGCAGGTTGCGCAGCGCGTCGCACGCGCGCTTCACTCGCATCTTCAGGGCGGACACACGAGCGCCGGTCGCTGTGGACATGTCTTCGTAGCTCAGATCTTCTACGTGGCGCATGAGGAATGCCTCGCGTTGGTCTGGGGGTAGCGTTGCGAGGGCAAACTGGATTGCCTCACGCCACGCGAAGGCCTCATCTTCGGCGTGCATGCCTGGCCGTTCGGGAACGTCGCCGTACTCTAGGAGGTCCGCATGACGACGCGCGCGGCCACCTGCGGTGCGGCAGCGGTTGGCAAGGATGCGGAAGAGCCAGGGCTCGAATGCCTCGCGCTCTTCGTACCTGGGCAGCGCATGATAGACGCGAATGAATGCGTCCTGCACCGCTTCTTCGGCATCATCGCGGTTGGCCAGCATGTGCAGGGCGAATCTCAGGCACCGCGCGTAGTAGGTGTCGACGAGCGTCGCAAAGGCGCGCACGTCACCGCCCTTCGCCGCATGCACGAGCAGGCTTCGCGTTTCTACCGTAGCGGCAGGGCTGGGTGAACCGAGCACGAGCTGGAATGGTCTGGATTTCGTCATCGAACGATTGTCATCCGCCCACGCGGCTCGCCATCGGTTCCGAAGGAGCATGCAGAGTCACTCCACCACATGAACCGGTACCTCGTTCCGGAGGGGTCGTTCTGATACTCTGCCGACCACGCAACGGTCCTGGTCTCTCCCGCGAGCACCTTCGTGCCGCTGATGCACGGAGCCGGATCCCAGAGGGGGAGAATGGCCTCACTGACGATAATGAACTGGATGGGGTTGCTCGACTGGTTAGCCACGCGGACACCCGCGTCGGTCGCCGTAGCGGTAACCTCGCTGGAATAATCGGGTCCGGTTATCCCGCATCCCGCGCTCATGAGCGCAATGGTGAGGACGGCGGCTATTGTTCGAGCGGGAGACGTCATGCGCGGTTGCGGTTGGAGTCATGCTGCCAAACCAGATGCGTCCCCCTGCGGTCACAATCTCGACCCGAGCCGCCCCGCGCGCTCCCGTTGACACCTAACCTCGCTCCGCTTAACTTCTTAGGCTCTACGTCACACGCTCACGAACCACACTTATGTCCTACGCAATCATTCGCACCGGCGGCAAGCAGTTCCGTGTCGAGGCCGGCAAGAAATATCGCATTCCCTCGGTCGTCGGTGAGGCCGGCGGCTCGATCGAGTTCAACGACGTCCTGCTGGGAAGCGACGGCAAGAACGTGAAGACCGGAATCCCGCTCCTGTCGGGCGCCAAGGTCACCGGCGAGATCCTGAAGCACGGTCTGGCTGACAAGATCATCGTTTTCAAGATGAAGCGCCGGAAGAACTACGCGAAGAAGCAGGGACATCGGCAGGGCTTCACCGAAGTCCAGATCAACGACATCACACTCGGCTGACGCGAGGATACCATGGCTCATAAGAAAGGCGTCGGCTCGTCGCGTAACGGCCGCGACAGCAACCCCAAGTATCGCGGGATCAAGAAGTTTGGCGGCGAGAAGGTCATCGCCGGCAACATCATCTTGCGCCAGTGCGGCACCGTGTGGCACCCCGGCAAGAACGTCGGCCTCGGCACGGACTTCACCATCTATTCGCTCATCGACGGCGTCGTCAAGTTCGAGCACAAGAGCAAGACGCGCCAGAAGGTCAGCGTGTATCCCGCCGAGCGTGCGGCCACGTCGGCAGCCTAGTCCTGCCGGCAGTGCAAGTCTGAAAGGGCGCCCTTTTACACGGGGCGCCCTTGTCTGTTCGTGGTAAAACGCCGCAACCTTTGCCGGTCGTATACGTACGGCACGCTGCAACCAGGAGGATGACATGGCAATCTGGAACTCACTCAAGCGCGAGCTCGACAAGGCCGGCCAGGCGGCGCAGGGTGCCCTCGATGAGGGCAAGCTTCGGCTGGAATCGCACCGCGCCAAGCAACGCGCGGAAGCGGCAGCGGCATCACTCGGTTTCGCCGTCTACCGCGCCAAATCCGCCGGTGGCGAGCTCGACGCGGAACGCTATAACATTCTCGCTGCGATGCTCGCCTCGGCCGAGGCAGAGGTTGCACGCCTCGAGGCCGAAATTCGACAGCATTCCAGTCCGCCGCCGACGCCCTGACCGTCTCGCTGGTAAGGGTGGGCCATGAGGGCTCGGCGCGAGGCGCCGGGCTCTCTTTTCGTCATGCTGGCTTCAGCAAGCGAACGTCGTCGGTGCAGATGCCATCGACCGCGAGTGCCTGGATGCGCTCGACATCCGCTCTGCCGTTCACGGTCCATGGTATCACCCGCCCACCAATGGCGTGCACGGATGCCACCATCTCTGATGAGACGAGCGGATGATGGGGCCAGAGATCCAGCGCACCACTGCGTTCCATGGACTCCAGGTAGTTGGAAGGGTTGTCCTCAATCAGGATGCCGAGCCGCCTGGTGGTCCCACCGCGGCTGAGTCGGGCAATCAGCTCGTGATCGAAACTATGGAGGGCGAGGGGGCCGGGATAGCGGACCAATCGTTCTTCAACCAGTCGCTCGATACCGCCGCCCTTGATTTCCACGAAAAGCTCGGCTCGCCCGGCCACGAGCTCGCAAACGGAATCAAGCGTCGCAAGGTCGGTTGCCAGTCGAGCGAGTTGGCTCATGGTGGTCCCGCATATCGGCGTGCCGTCCGCGAGCGCGGGGTCATGGTGCACGACGATGACACCATCCGCGGTGGAGTGCACGTCCAGCTCAATGCCTTGAGCGCCGCACTCGAGGGCCAGCTCGAAGCTGCGAAGGGTATTCTCCTTGGCCGCGCCGGGCATGCCGCGGTGTGCGATCCGTAGGGGACTGGGCATGATAGGCGGCAAAGGGTATGAGGCTGGCAGCGCGTCGTATCTTATGCCGGCGGCGTCGCCCGTGCTGTCGGACCTTAACACCGGGCTACTTTCTGCGTCCAACTGCCAAACAGGATGACTGACGACGCGGGGGATGGTGATGACCGGACAGACCTGGACCTCATCGCGCGATGGAAGGGCGGGGATGAGCGCGCCGCCTCGCTTCTTGTCGAGCGACATGCGGGAGCGGTTGCCAGGTTCGCCCGATCGGTTGGCGCCCGTGGCGATGTCCAGGACATCGTGCAGGATACGTTCGTCCGTGCCTTTGGGTCCCTGGAAGGGTTTCGTGGCGACAGTTCGCTGAGGACGTGGTTGTTCACGATCGCGCGGCGTCTGCTGCTGGATCTCCGTCGAACGGAGCGCAGGCGCGGTGAGGAGGTGGAGGTGCACGACAGTCATGCGGTTACCGAATACGATTCGCTCGACACGGTTGTCGCGGCCGAGACACAAGCGCGGATGCGCGGAGCCATCGCGCGGCTTTCGAAGACGCAGCGCGAGGTCTTTCTGCTCCGCGTCACGGAGGGACTATCGTACAAGGAAATCGCCGACGTGGCGGGCACGACTGAGGGAGCAGCGCGCGTGCACTATCACAATGCGATGCGCGCCATAAGGGAGTTTCTCGATGAATGATTGTCCGAACGCCAACGTTCGAGATCTTTTGCCGGACTTGCTGCACGATCGTCTCGACGCGGCGGTGCGGGTGTCGGTGGAGGCGCACGTCGCGGAGTGCGCCGATTGCGCCACCGAGCTGGCCCTGCTCGCCAGGCTGCGGAGCGCGACCGGAACGCCGACGGTGGACGTCGCGTCCATCGTCGCTGCACTGCCGGCCTATCGCGCGCAGTTGCGTCGGTCGTGGGTAGGATGGCGGGCAGCCGCGGCCATCACTTTGATTGTCGCGGGTGCGTCCGCGGTAGCCGTGCGTCAGCGCGGCGTGCCTGTTGAAGTCTCCGGCGCGGTGCGCTCGTCCACCCCTGCGGTCCCTTCCTCTACACCGCAGGTCGCGTCGGCCGTCTCGCCACCCACGGGTGGCGCCGTGCCAGTACGTATGGCTCCCCTCGGGATCGATTCCGCAGTCGGCGCAGCCACGAAGCTCGCCACAACGCAATCGACGCAAGCGGCGGTAGCTGCCGCCCCGCGCGAACTCTCGGCGGGCGGTACGCTCGGCGATCTCGACGATCGCGAGCTCGCATCGCTGCTCAAGGACATCGAGTCCCTTGATGCGATTACGTCGGTCGACGTCGAAAGTACGCCTGTCTCGCCGATCAGCCCGAGCGCTCCAGGTGCGCCATGACGACGCGAATGTTCGTTCTCGGGATGACGCTTCTCGTCTTCGGCGAGAGCGCTCACGCGCAGGGCGGGGCGGGCGCGCGCGCGACGATTCGCGCGAACCGGCGGGCTGCGCAGCAGCAGCAGCAGAGGCAAGACGCGCCACCGGTGGAGCGGCAGCAGCTACAGCAACAGATTCGCCGGACCCTGTGGCGCGTCACGAAGCAGCGCATCGGCCTCACTGACGAGCAGATGCTTCGGCTGGAACAGACGAGCCAGCAGTTTGATCGGGAGCGCAGGCAGATCGCGATCGAGGAAAAGGCGCAGCGCGTCACCCTGCGGCGCGAGATTCTCGCCGGCTCCACCGCGAATCAAGTGACCATCGCCTCTGCGCTGGAGCAGTTGCACGCCGTTCAGCAGCGCAGGCTGGATCTGCAGGCGGAGGAACAGAAGGAGTTTTCGGCGTTCATGTCTCCCCTGCAGCGCGCACGGTTCGCGGCGCTTCAGGAGCAGGTGCGCAAGCGCCTGCAGGAGTTCGATCGCGCCCGGGCGCAGGCGCCAACCGACGCCCTCCCCGCAACACCTTGAACGAGGTCCGCGCCGCTGTCAGGGCGCGGTGGCCGTCGGTACGGGCGTCTCGGCCGGGGTAGCTTCGCCACTCCGTTTATCCTGGCCGGTGCGGCGGTCCGGCAGCGAGAACGCGAACTCCGATCCCCCATCGGGAAACTCGGCCCACGCGCGCCCGCCTTGCGACCGCGCGGTATCCCGGACGATGCTCAGGCCAAGACCGGTGCCTTCCACTTCAGTGATGGTTTCGTGGGCGCGGTAGAAGCGCTCGAAGAGGTGATCGCGTTTTTCAACGGGCACACCCAGCCCATTGTCGCGAACCTTCACCACGATTTCCGGTACGCCCCGCGGTCCGGGCTCACGGCTCGCCGTGATCACAGCCATGCGGTCACTCCGCGAGGGATCGGCGTACTTGATCGAGTTCGATAGGTAGTTGGTCAGGCAGAGCTCGACGGCGGCGGCATTCACATCAACCTCGATGATGTCAGGCGCGAGCTGTATGTCGACACCGGCATCCTGCGCTGCCTCCCGCACCTGGCGCATGGCCTCCTGTGCCGCCGCCCGCAGGCTGATGTTCCGCTGATGGCGCGCGTCAGCGCCGCTGCGCCCCACGGCAAGGATGTTCGCCACGGCAGACTGCATGAGCCGGGCGTTTCGCCTGACGATCTCGAGGAAGCGCGTGCGCTCCTCAGCTGGCATGTCCGGCAGCTCGTGGAGAATGTCGCTTGCGCCAACGATCGTTCCGATCCTGTTCTTGATCTCGTGTGAGACAGCGCGATTGAACGTGCGAATCCGTTCCTCGCGCTCGCGTACCTCGTCGCCCGCGAGTCGGAGGAAATGAGTCGTCGTCGTTTCCTGGATGATCGTGATGGCGCGAAAGAGCCGCTGTCCGCAGACCAGCAATTCGCTCTTGGCGCAGGGTTCCGGCATGGTGTCGGCTTCCTGCGCCAGATAGCTGAAGAGTATGCCGCCAAGGATCTCGTGCTCCTTCAGGATCTCGTATGCGTCGAAACCCTGGGCGTGGCGCAGGGCACCAAGCTCCATTGCCTTCCCGACCACCGGCATGTCGATGCTGATCTCGGCGGAGGGGTTTTCGAGGTAGGCGGCGATCCCGTCAATGAGCAGGGGCACATGGTCCAGCAGCTCATCGGTTGGAAAGACACGGTTGGGATCGATGGAGACGCGTTCTACGATTCGCTCCAGCCAACGGCTGGTGAGCTCAAGCCGAGACTCTCGAAGCCGCGTCGCGAGCGCCGCAGCGAGGGGACAATCCCGTGCAGTCTGGTTGGCCATGGCCGCGTCGAGTGCACAGAACAGGCCGCCGATCGCTCCGCGGGGCCGGCAAGTCGCTGCTCGCTGGCGAATGTCCATTATTGGTCGTGTCACCCTAGAAGTCGTTGATGGTCACATCCATGACATTGGTTCTGTCGGAGATGCTCAGTCCCGGCGGCTGTGCACCGGAATTCCCCCTAATGTCGAGGACCTGCGCCACCGTCAGTAATGCAAGCTTGCCCGACATGCCATTCACGGAGGCAAGCCCACTGCGCGCGATGTCGGCAGTCAGAAATGAACCGAAACGTGATCGTCAGTGAGGATGCCGCGATCAGCGGTGCTACATATTCCTAAGTTCTTGTTCTGCATTTGTTTACGTATCTCTACTCCGAGTGAAGTATGTGTTTTACCGGATAGTCGGTAGCTCAAACTGCGAAAGGGTTGTATGCGCTCATTCATTTGACCGCCGTGCTTTGGAAATAGCCATCATTTAGCTCGGCATGGGCTCGGCCGCGCAAGCCGGCCGCACGCGTTTGTCGCGTTACCATCATCGTGTGTGGCAACGCATACGAGACTTCGTTAGGTTCGACACTCGACACCGCACCGTGACAATCCCGCGGCTATGAGGAATTGCGCGGCGACGGCGTCGTTTTCGTGAACTGCCCGGGTGGTGGAATCGGTAGACACAGCGGACTCAAAATCCGCCGGCACGAGAGTGCTATACGAGTTCGAGTCTCGTCCCGGGTACCTGCTTAGTTCGAAAAACTGTTGCGCCTTGTATCAATGGCGTGGAGTCCGCGAAAGCAGCACTCAAGCTACGCTCTCTGCCTTGCGCTGCGAGAACTGTACGAAAGCGGTAAACGTGCGGA
>JBKJUW010000057.1:0-8026 GCA_046589725.1 Gemmatimonadaceae bacterium | reverse complement strand
CGCGCTCAGGCGAGCAGCGGCGTGAGGAGCCGGGCGTACTTGAAGTACAGCGCGATGCCCACGAGCAGACCAACCCACAAGGCCGCCCAGAACACCATGCGGCGCATGGGGATCGTCTCCCGGGCACGTCCCTCATCGTCAGAGCGGAGAATTCGCGAGAGGCGCATGGCCGGAAAGTGGGTGTGACAAACGGGCCTTCTTCTTGCACCGCGTTCGCAGATATTTCTCCTGCAAGTTATCCTTGCGGCTGACCCTTCGCCACAGGCTTTCCCACATGTCATATCTGCGGTTCCAAGACGAGGACGACTCCTCCATCGCCGGTACGGTCGCCCCGGTCATCCTGGGTGCGCTGGCCGGATTCGCCGTCGGAATGCTCGTGGCGCAACGCGTCGGGGGCTTCAAGGGCATCGCCGACCAATTCCGGCAACGTGGGAAATCCGCGGCGGACACGCTCTCCGCGACGCCGTCCGTGGCCGATGACTTTGCCGACTATGACGAGGAGTTCGAGGACGACGAGATCGAGGAGGAGGAGGAGGAGGAAGCGTCCGGACTCGAGGCGCACGTGCTCGAGGCATTCCGGAATGATCCGATTCTCGCGGAGCGTGCCATCGACATCGGCGGCATCGGCGAAACCACGATCGAGTTGGCGGGGTGGGTGACGACGGACGAGGAATCCGAGCACGCGGTAACCATCGCGCGCGGCGTTCCCGGCGTGCAGACGGTGCTCAATCGCATCACCATTGGCGACGAGGAGGAGCGCGTTGCCGATCACGCGCGCCTGTTCGCCGAGGGCGATGATGCCCACACGGAGGCGCACTGGGAAGGACACACCGTCGGGACCGGCCGTCGTCGTCAGGGCAACTCTGCCGAGATCGACCGTCACGCCGATCCGAAGGTGGCCCTGGCGGAGAAATGGACGGATTCGGACGCTGAGGTTCTACAGGCGGCCGAGGAGATCGATGCGATCTCCGCCGAGCGACGCGTTCGCGAGAAAAAGGTGATCAAGGGAGATCGCACCGGCGGCTCGCCGATCGCACCGGGGGGCGTACCTAAGGCGGATCACGTTGCGGATCCCACGGCGGCCATGTAACAGATGGAAGAGCGTACCTGGTACGGTGTACCGGGTACCTGGAATGGCATAACGGCCCCGGGGAACATTGGACAATTCGACACAGCAACAGGGCGAGAGGCAGTTCCTCTTGCCCTGTTTTCCTTTCGCATCCCGTCTCCTTTCGCCGGTCTCTCGCCTCTGCCCGGTCCCCCGTCCTTCCTCTCTCCGTTAAATTTCGCCGTCCATGACCACCGCCGACGCCGAAACAGATTTCCCCGCGCTGTACGATCCCGCCGCCACCGAGGCCGCCATCTACGCGCAGTGGCAGCAGGCCGGCTGCTTCACGGCAGACGCTTCGCGCTCCTCACGCATCGGTGGCGACCGCGACCCGTACGGCATCCTCATGCCGCCGCCGAATGTCACCGCCATTCTCCACGTCGGCCATGGCCTGAACAACGCCGTCCAGGACGTGCTCATTCGTTGGGCCCGCATGAAAGGGCTCGAGGCGCTCTGGGTGCCCGGCATGGACCACGCCGGCATCGCCACGCAGAACGTCGTCGAGAAGCAGCTCGCCACCGAAGGACTATCGCGCAACGACCTCGGCCGCGAGCGGTTCGTCGACCGCACGAAGGAATTCGTCGAACGCACCGGCGGCGTCATTCTCCAGCAACTCAAGGCCATCGGCGCCTCGGCCGACTGGACTCGCACGGCCTACACGTTCAGCCCCGAGCTGAGCATCGCCGTGCGCGAAGCGTTCGTTCGGCTGTACGAAAAGGGGCTCATCTATCGCGGGCACCGCGTGATTCACTGGTGTCCGCGATGCCTGACGTCACTTTCAGACGAGGAGGCAGAGCCGCACGAGACGACCGGCGCCCTCTACCACATCGCGTATCCCATCGAGGGCGACGCGTCGCGCACCATGACCGTCGCCACCACGCGTCCCGAGACGATGTTCGGCGACGTCGCGGTTGCCGTGAATCCGTCCGATGAGCGCTATGCGGACCTGATCGGGCGCAACGTCATCCTGCCGATCCTCGATCTCGCCATTCCCGTCATCGCCGACGACTACGCCGATCCCGCATTCGGCACCGGCGTCGTGAAGATCACGCCAGCGCACGACGCAAACGACTTTGAGGTGGGCCGTCGCCACAACCTCTCGGCGCCGGTCGTGATCGACCAGCACGGCGTCCTGAACGACGTGTCCGACGCGCGCGGTCGCGTACCAGCAGCACTGCAGGGCGTCGACCGATTTGACGCGCGAGACCGCGTCGTCGAGATGTTGAAGACCACGGGCCGCCTGGTGAAGAAGGAAGTGCACCAGCACAACGTGCGGCACTGCTATCGCTGCGACACGGTCGTCGAGCCTCGGCTCAGCGACCAGTGGTTCGTGCGCATGGCGCCGCTCGCCGCGCCGGCGCTCGAGGCCGTGCGGTCGGGGCGCGTGCGCCTGCTGCCCGAGAAATGGGTCGGCGTGTACGAGCACTGGATGACGAACATCCGCGACTGGAACATCTCGCGGCAGATCTGGTGGGGACACCGCGTTCCCGTCTGGTACTGCCGCGCGTGCGATGCGCCCGACAATGTCATCGCCAGTCGCGAGGACCTCGTCACCTGCCCCACCTGCGGCGGCGAGGTCACGCAGGACGAGGACGTGCTCGACACCTGGTTCTCGAGCGCGCTCTGGCCGATGTCCACCCTCGGCTGGCCGAACGAGCAGGCCACCGATCTGCGCGCCTTCTATCCGAGCGACGTGCTGGTCACCGCGCCCGAGATCCTGTTCTTCTGGGTCGCGCGGATGATCGTGATGGGCTACGAGTTCATGGGCGACGCGCCGTATCATTCGGTGTACCTGCACGGCACCGCCCGCGACACGCAGGGCCGGAAAATGTCGAAGTCACTCGGCAACGGCATCGACCCGATGGACGTCGTGCATCTCTACGGCGCGGACGCACTGCGATACACGCTCATTGCGGGAATGGGACTGGGGGCCGATGTCTTCCTTGATCCCGGCGATCTCGACAAGTCGTTCGCGACGGGGCGCAACTTCGCCACGAAGCTCTGGAATATCGGTCGCTTCCTGCTGCGCAATGTCGGCGATGAGGTAGTGCGGCCGTTTGCAGAGTTCGCGTCGGAAGAGCTGAGCCGCAGCGATGCCTGGATTCTCTCGCGTCTCGATGTTGCCATTCGCGAGTGCGACCGCGCGATCGGACCGGTTCGTCCGTCAGATGACAAGTGGGCTGACGACGAGCGCACCGCGGGCCTGCGCCTCAACGAGCTGGCGGAATCAGCGCGCCGCTTCGTGTGGAACGAGCTCGCCGACTGGTATCTCGAAGCCAGCAAGGGACGGCTGCTCACGCCGGGCGCCGACGCCGAGGTCGCGCGTTCGGTGCTCGTGCATGTGTTCGACGAGGCGCTGCGGCTGCTGCACCCGATCGTTCCATTCGTCACCGAGGCCCTGTGGCAGCGGTTGCCCGGTCATGTCGACGGAACCTTCCTCGCGACGTCGGCGTGGCCGGTGGAGCGCCGCATGGCCGACGCCGATCCGCGGGCCGCTGGCTTCGAGCTTATCAAGGAAATCGTCGAGGCGGTGCGCCGAGTGCGCTCGGAGTACGCGCTCGCGCCGGGCAAGATGGTGGATGCACTCGTGATTGCGGCGCCCGCCGTGCGCAACATGCTCGAACAGGAATCGGCCCTCGTGGCGCGCCTCGCTCGCATGCAGCTCGCCTTCGTCGAGACTGCGCTGCCAGGTGCAACGACGAACGTCGTGTTGACCGACGGAACAGAGCTCATCATCCCGCTCGCGGGCCTGATCGATGTCGGCAAGGAATGCGAGCGACTCGGCACCGAACTGGCCAACCTCGAGAAGCAGCTCGTCGCGCTGGAGGCACGACTGGCCAATCCAGGCTTCGTGAGCCGCGCTCCCGCGTCGGTGATCGAAGGCGAGCGCGTGAAGCGCGATGAGTGGACGACACGAGCGACCACGCTGCGCTCACGCTATGAGGACATGTGCGGCCCGCGCTGATCCTTGCGGTTGGTGTCGCCTTCCTGGGGTGTGCGTCCGCGTCTCCGCCGCCCGGCGGGCCCGAGGACAAGTCGCCGCCCATGCTCGTGCGCGTCACTCCGGATACCAATGCCGTGAACGTGGGCGAGCGCTTCGCGCAGTTCTACTTCGATGAGACGATCAGCGATCGAGGGGAGGGCGCACAGGCGCTGGACAACTTCTTTCTCGTGTCGCCGTCCGATGGCGCGATGGACCTGCAGTGGCACCGCAGCCGCATCGACGTGCGTCCGCATCAGGGCTTTCGTCCGAACACCGCCTACACCGTCACGATGCTTCCCGGCCTCTCGGACCTGCGCAACAACGCGATGAAGCGCGGCGCGAAGCTCACGTTCTCCACGGGTCCGACGATACCCATGCTCTCCATCGATGGCATCGCCTTCGACTGGTCGGCAGGCACGCCGGTGAAGGCGTACGTCGAGGCCCTCACGCCCGACAGCATCCGCTATCTCGCCTACGCCGACAGCACCGGCCGGTTCTCGCTCGGTCCCCTGAACCCGGGCTCGTACCTGGTTCGCGGCATCGTGGACGCGAACAACAATCACGCGCTCGACCGGAACGAGGCGTACGACACGGTGCGCGTGATCGTGCCCGGCGCCACACGAATCGAACTGCTGACAGCGCAGCGTGACACGCTTGCCGCGCGCATGTCCGTGCCGTCGGTGACGGATTCGTTGACGCTGACCGTGAGCTTCGACCGCCCGCTGGATCCGACGCAGACGATTGCGGCGTCGCAGTTCCGGCTGCTCGCCAGCGACAGCAGCGTCGTCCCGATCGTTGGTGCGTACTCTCCTCTCGAGATGAGGCGGGTCGACAGCGTGCGCGCTCGAACGACCGCGGATTCCGCGCGCCGCGCCGATTCACTCGCGGGCAAGACGCTGGCACCCATTACGCCGCCGGCGGAACCGCCCGCGGTGGTCCCCGGCGCAAAGGCTCCGCCCCCGCCGCCACCGCGTCCCACCCTGCCGTCGCCGTTCAACAGTGTCGTGATCAAGCTCGGCGCGCCATTGAAGCCGAGTAGCGAATACCGCCTGAGCACGACCGGTCTCCGCGCCCTCAGTGGGCGAGTGACCGCGAGTGATCGAAGATTTTCCACGCCGAAGCCGCCCCCGCCGAAGGCACCGGGCGATTCGACGCGCGCAGCGCCTGTCGTCCGTCGCGTCGTTCCGCGCCCCCCGGCGCTATGACGTCCTCGATGATCGGCGACAAGGCCGCCATGCTCGATCGGGACGGCACGATCATCCCGGATCGCACGTACACGAATGATCCAGCCGACGTCACGCTGCTTCCCGGCGCCGCCGACGCCATTCGGCTGCTGGCGACGCACGGCTATCCGTCGGTCGTCATCACCAATCAATCCGGCATCGCACGCGGGCTGGTGACGCTATCGCAGTATCGCGCGGTGCGTCTTCGACTGTCGGAGCTGCTCGCCGCCAAGGGAGCCACGCTGCTCGACACGTTCAGCTGTCCGCATCATCCGGACTTCGGCCTGCCGTGCACCTGTCGCAAGCCGGCAACGGGAATGTACCAGCGCGCGGCGGCGACCCATCGCCTCGATCTTTCGCGGTGCCTCTTCATCGGCGACAAGGCGCGCGACCTCGCACCGGCTGAGACGTTTCATGGACGCGCGGCCCTCGTGCGTTCCACCAACACCGCCGACGTCGACGTGAGTTACGCCGAATCGATCGCGGCTCCGGTGTTTCCGACGCTGCTCGAGGCCGTCACCCGCCTGCTCGCCGCGCGCACGTGACGCGTGCGCGCGTCGCGGTGCTGGCGAGTGGAGGGGGAAGCAACCTCCAGGCGCTCATCGACTACCTCGCCGCACTCGGCGACCGGCGCGCGGCGGACATCGTCCTTGTCGCCTCGAACAGGCGCGAGGCCGGCGCGCTCGTGCGGGCACACGCCGCAGGCATTCCGGTCGCGACGATCGCGACGACGCGCGACGGAAATGGTGAAGCGCTGCTCCCGCTGCTCCAGCAGCATGCGATCGACATGGTCGTACTTGCGGGCTACCTGCAGCACATTCCACCGGACGTCACGCAGGCGTTTGCCAGGCGCATGATGAACGTGCACCCGGCGCCACTGCCACAGTTCGGGGGCGCCGGCATGTATGGACGCCACGTGCATCGCGCCGTCCTCGCGGCGAGCGCCTCGCACAGCGGGCCGACGGTCCACTTCGTCGACGATCAGTACGACCACGGCGCGACCATCGCGCACTGGCCCGTGCCGGTCCTCGCTGGCGACGACGAGCACACGCTCGCCCAGCGCGTGCTCCGTGCCGAACATCTCCTGCTGCCGCGCGCCGTTCAGGCGGGCGCTGCCGCGGGTCCCGTGCCCCACTCGCTCATCCTTCCCACGTTCGATCCGGCACTGCGCGACGACCAGCTCGCGCATGTTGTCGACGACTGGTTCAACATCTCGCCCTGAGCACTTCAATGCCTCGCGCCCTGCTTTCTGTCTCGGACAAGACCGGCCTCATCGACTTCGCCAACGGCCTCCGCACACTCGGCTGGGAGTTGCTATCCACCGGCGGCACATCCCGCGCGCTCCGCGAAGCCGGCATCGAGGTGCGCGACGTCAGCGACGTCACCCAGTTCCCCGAAATGCTCGACGGACGTGTGAAGACACTCCACCCCGCCGTACACGGCGGACTGCTTGCGCGACGCGATCGACCAGAGCACATGGCCGCAATCGCGGAGCATGGCATTGCCCCGATCGACCTCGTCGCCGTGAACCTCTATCCATTCGAGCAGACCGCGGCGCGCGCGGGCGTTGCTCCCGAGGATGTCATCGAGCAGATCGACATCGGTGGGCCGAGTATGCTGCGGTCAGCCGCCAAGAACTTCGCGAGTGTGACGACGGTGGTTGACCCCGCCGATTACACGGCGGTGCTTGCGGCTCTGACCGCGACGACCGACGACATCGACTTCCGCCGCGACCTTGCCGCAAAAGTGTTCGAGCGCACGGCGGCCTACGATGCGGCCATCGCAGCCTGGTTTGTCCGCCAGCGGAAGGATGCGTTCCCGGATCGCCTGTGTCTTCCACTGCGGAAGCAGCAGACGCTTCGATACGGTGAGAATCCGCAGCAGCCCGCAGCTTTCTATGTCGAGCGCGCCGGTGCGGGCCTGAGCGCGCTCAAGCAGCGCGGTGGGAAGGAGCTGTCGTTCAATAACCTCCTCGATCTCGAAGGCGCGCTGCACGCGTCCGAGCCTTTTGGGGACGAGATCTGTTGCGCCATCATCAAGCACACCACGCCGTGCGGACTGGCAACCGGCGACACCCTGCTGAACGCCTATCGCAAGGCGCTGGCATGCGATCCGGTCTCCGCGTTCGGATCGGTGATCTCCTTTACCGGGAACGTCGACGACGAGACCGCTGAAGCGGTGTCCAGCATGTTCGTCGAGTGCGTGGTTGCGCCATCGTTCAGCGACGGGGCGATCGAAGCCCTGGGTCGGAAGAAGAACCTGCGCGTCCTCGAGGGTCGCGCGGTGTGGCCCGCCGACGCGCTCGATTACAAGCGCGTGCGCGGCGGCCTGCTCGTGCAACAGCGCGCAACGTCGGTGCTCAACCAGCAGGGCTGGAATGTGGTGAGCAAGCGGCAGCCCACGCCCGCGGAGCTTTCCGACCTGCTCTTCGCATGGCGTGCGGTGGCGAGCGTGAAATCCAATGCGATCGTTCTCGCTCGTGATGGCGCGACGATCGGGATCGGCGCCGGCCAGATGTCGCGCGTGGACGCGGCCTTCCTCGCGGTGCACAAGGCCGAGACCGCGGGCCACGTGACCGCGGGCGCTGCGCTGGGGTCGGATGCGTTCTTTCCCTTCCGTGACGGTGTCGACCAGGCCGCCGGCGCCGGCGTGCGGGCGATCGTCCAGCCCGGCGGCTCGGTGCGCGACGCGGAGGTTATCGCCGCCGCGGAT
>JBKJUW010000037.1:0-4629 GCA_046589725.1 Gemmatimonadaceae bacterium | reverse complement strand
TCGCGCGTCGGTGAGCGCGAGCGCGACGGCGTGCTCGGCGAGGAGGGCCAGCACGTCGTCGGTAATCCATCCGCGCTGGCGGAATTCGACCGCGAACTTGATGTCGCGCGGCAGCGTGGGCAGGAAGGCCGCGAGTGCGGGCAGCTCCGCGACGCCGAAGTCGGGGCCCAGTTGAATCAGCACCGGACCGAGCTTGGGACCAAGCTCGCGCGCCCGGTCGAAGAATTCATCAGCGATGTCCCCGGCATTCCGCAGGCGTCGCTCGTGCGTGATCTCCTGCGGGAGCTTGAGCGCGAAGCAGAAACCGTCGGGTGTTCGATCGTACCAGCCGCGTACCGTTTTGGCCGGGGGAATCGCGTAGAAGGTCGAGTCGACCTCCACCGTGTCGAAGGCACGCGAGTAGACGGTCAGGTAGTCTGCCGGCCCGGTACCGTGCGGATAGAACGGCCCTAGCCAGGCGTCGTAGTTCCACCCCTGCGTGCCGACCCTGATGCGCGCGCTCATGGGGAAAATCGGCTCGGGCGCAAGGTGCTTGTCAAGCGACCAAACAACGTCAGAGCGAACTCGTCCACATCGGAAGGACGGTACCGATTTTGCCTTCACTCAGGACATAATCACTCACATTCCGGAGGGCTTCATGGACAATCGCAACACGACGGACGGAAGCATCGAGCGCGCAAAGGACAAGGCACTCGGCTCCCACGACAGCAACCCCAGCCACGTTGATGAAGCGGGCGAAGCGGTTGGTGGTATCGGCGGCGTGCTCGCTGGTGCAGCTATTGGATCGGCCGTCGGCCCGATCGGAACCATCATTGGCGGCATTGCCGGCGCGATGGGTGGATGGTGGAGCGGCCGTGCCGTGACAGAAGCCGCAAGCAGCGTCACCAAGAACGACGACGAGTACTATCGAGGTCACTACGAGTCCTCGTCCAGCAAGATGGCTGACCGTTCGTACGACGACGTCAAGCCCGCGTATCACTTCGGCCACGTGGCCGCACACAATCCGGACTACGCGAACAAGAATTGGAACGACGTTTCCACTGACATGAAGCGCGGCTGGACAGCGGACCACGCCAAGAAGTACGGTGAGTGGAGCGCGGTCAGCGCCTACGCGGGCGAAGGGTACAATCGCAGTCGCTCGGCCGTCGGCAACGCTGCCAGCAAGACAGCCAACACCGCGGAGCGCGCGGGCAACAAAGCCGCGAATGTCGTCGACGACATGAAGGACCGCATGGACGGCAATCCGGCTTCACGCCCGGGGAAGGACGCCACCGATTCTCCGCGTCGTCTCGACAACTGACCTCCGAGTTCAGTCTGACTGTCTGACCGTCCGACTGAGTTCAGCGGTAGGTCTCGAAGAACCCCGCTCCCGTTCCGGCGAGCGGGGTTCCTCGTATCCGCCCCGATAGTGTGGCGGTCCCCTTCATCTGCACGAAATACGGTCGCCGCAACTCTCGAGCGCTCAGGCCTTCGCCGCGCTCGGCGCCGCTGCCACGCGTGTCGCTGGCGGACGCGTCTTCGATCACCAGAGAGATCCGCAGGGTGTCCGCGCCGCGCACATCAAGCATCTCCGCCGCGGACGGAGTGCGAATGACCCCCGAGCCCACGCGCGTGGTGCGTCCGTCTACGTAGGCGATGGCACGCGGACGAAAAACCGCGAGAAATCCCGCCGAGTCCACCAGGTACACGAAGAGCGGCTGTACGGCGCCGACACTATCGGGCGGCTCGACCCGGCCGTAAAGCAGCGTGTAAGCGCCGGCGCGGGCCGCGCCCCATTCCCACGTTACGCCTCTCCAAACTCCCCAGTTATGATCGTGATAGGCCTGCACTGCGTCGTACGTGGTGCAGTCTGCACCTACACAGAGCTTTCCGGTGGCCGATGCGCGCAGGGCAGGCACCACATATCCACTCACGACGCCGCTCGTGAGCGCCGCACCCGGGAAATAGGCGCCGGGAGACGGCGTGACATCGAGGTCGATGGCCAGCGGCGTACCGCGCTGGTCTTCCTGCGCGACCGCGTGCAGGCGGTAGGAACCGTCCGGCATCACCTCAACGCGAGACGATCCGATTCGGAGATCCGCGTTGGTGGTGCTGAATGCGACATTCAACGCGCGCGCCGCGGAGGTGAATCGGCGGGTCTTCCCGCCCTGGCGATGCAGGGTGACGAGGACCTGTCCGCCCCATGGTGCCGAGGAACTCCCGACGTCGCCCGCGAGAATGAACGACACGAATGCCCATTGCTGCCGGTCCGGCGAGATGATGTTGAAGTAGTGCCATTCCGCCCAGCTCGGATCTCCCTGGGCCTGCGCGGGCGGCAAATGGAAGTGATCGATCTCGTGGCGCAGCTCGACGAGCGTCGGCGCCACCCACCTGCGGTCGGCGTCATCGTCGACGAATGAACCCGACGTGATGTTCGGCGCGGCACCCACGGCGCTCGTCGCGGACGGTATGTCTCCGCTCGCGCGCACGGCGTACTCGGTTCCCTGCGCGGTGCGTAGGTACACCAGCTTGCCTTCGATCTGCGGCGCGACCGCGCTCACCACGTCCTTGAGCCTCGGCGAGGCGAGCAACTGGCGATGAATGAAGCGCGCGTGATCGATCGAGAAGAACATGCCTCCCAGTCCGCCGGTCTTCATCACTTCGACGTCCACACCCTCGGGAAGCACGGTCAGCGAGCCCCCACCGACGAGCTTCTCGTCCTTGGCCTGGTCGAGTAGCGCCTCGCCAACCGAGAGCAGCACGATCATCGTCGCGACCCCCATGCTGAACCCGAAGAGCAGGAACAGCGTGCGCCACGGGTTCAGCGTAAGGTTGCGGGTCGCCAACAGTCGAATCATCGCGCGCGCTCGTCTCCCACGATCTCGCCGTCGCGCATGTGGATCACGCGCCGTGCGGCGCTCGCGAGGTCCTCGTCGTGCGTCACGACCACGATCGTGGTTCCATCGGCGTTGAGCCGCTCGAACAGCGCGATCATCTCGGCGCCGGTGCGTGCGTCGAGTTCACCAGTGGGCTCGTCGGCGAGGACGATCTTCGGCGAGTTGGCCAGTGCTCGTGCAATCGCCACGCGCTGCTGCTCTCCGCCGGAGAGCTGCGACGGTCGATGTCCTTCGCGCTTGCCGAGACCCACGTAGTCGAGAAGCTCACGAGCCCTTACCTTGCGCTCGCGCCCCTTCATCCCTGCCTCGGAGAGCGGCAGCTCCACGTTCTCGCTCGCCGTGAGCGCCTGCATGAGATAGAACCGCTGGAACACGAACCCGATGCGACGCAGCCGAAACTCGGTGGCACGCGCGTCGGGAAGCTGGTCCACGCGCTCGCCGGCAATCGACACCGTTCCCGATGTCGGACGGTCGATCACGCCGAGCAGGTTGAGCAACGTGCTCTTGCCGCATCCCGATGGGCCGACGATGGCGGCGTAATCTGCGGCCTCGACGTCGAACGATACGCCCCGCAGCGCGGCGACACGTTCGGACCCCATCGGATATTCGCGCACGAGATTGCGCACCTCGAGGATGGCGCTCATCCCACCGCCTCCTTGCGAAGCGTCATCGCAATGGGAAGTGACGCGCTGCGCCATGAGGGATAGATGCCGGCGAGCACGCCAGCCAGCGCGAGCAGGCCCAGCGACGTCCACGCCGCACTCGGCTGGAAGAGGAAGAAGTCGATGCGTTCTGGCATGCCGGGGAAGTCCGCGAGGATCGTGTTGAGGTAGCGCGCGGTCACGAGTCCGAGTGCGAGTCCGAGTGGAGACGCCACGAGCATCATCGCTGCGGCCTCGAGCACGATTTGCGCGACGATCCGCCAGCGTCGCACGCCGATGGCGCGCATCACGGCGATCTCGCCGATGCGCTCGTTGACCGAAACCGTGACGAGCGTCGTGACGAGAAGAAAGCCCACGACGAGGCTCACCGCGCCGAGGATGACAGCGAGCTGCGTGAAGTAGCTCCGCCGTTCGTCGACCTGCTTCAGCGCCTCCGCGATGGAGATCACGTTCACGCGGGGAAAGAGGCGCTCTATGGTTACCCGTGCCGTGTCGATGTCCGCGTCGTCCGCGAGGCGCACCATCGCGAGCGAGATGCGTCCATCGGCGTCCGGGCCTTGCATCGCGCGGAATGTCTCGATGAGCAGCGCGGCGCCCTTTTGCTCGCGCGCCATGTAGACGAAGCGCACACGCCCCACGATGTGCAGCCGCCGCTCGCCGGTGAGTGCCCGCAATTGTGAGTCGTACCCCGCGCCCGCGTGCAGCGTGTCGCCGACGTGCAGTGCTGTGGCGGCGAGAACCGCGTCGTTGGCGACCATCTCGTCGGGCGCGGCGGGTTGGCGTCCCTCGACGAGTTCGTAGTCGCCCTCCACCGCGGGTACCACACCGAGTGCCGAGGATGCGACCACGCCCTTCGGCGACACGAGGTGCAGTTGTCCGCCCAGTACCGGGCTCACGGCGCGTATCTCCGGGCGGCTGCGGAGGCCAGCGACGAGTGAATCCCCGTCCTTGATCGTGGCTTCGGTGTCGAAGGGCAGCGTGCCCTTGGGGGCAAGGCGCAGCTGGAATCCCTGCTTCTGCAGTAACGACCCGAACGAGACGCGCATTCCGCTCGACAGCATCACCATGTCGAGCAGCATCGCCGCACTCAC
>JBKJUW010000014.1:0-3441 GCA_046589725.1 Gemmatimonadaceae bacterium | reverse complement strand
CGAGTTGCACGCGCGTCACCTCGTTGAGCTTCGGTGCGAATTTGTACGCCTCGAGGCGCGTCAGCGCATGCGCGAGCGCGTAGATCGCGTTGTCGGGACGCGGCCGCGAGCTGTGTCCACCGGGATTGGTCGCTTGCAGTCGGAAGGTGGCGTAGACCTTCTCGCTCGCGTCCAGCGCGAATGCGCGCGGCTTACCCCCGGCCAGCTCCACACCGCCACCGTCGGTATTGAGCGCATACTCGGCGTCGATGAGCGCGCGCTCGTGGGCGAGCAGCCACTGCACACCCTTGGTCGCATCCGTTTCCTCATCCGCCGTGAACATCGCAATGATGTCGCGGTCGGGCGTCCAGCGCTCACGCTTCCATCGGATGAGGTTGGTGATGAGCACGGTGACGCCAGCCTTGTTGTCCTCCGCACCGCGGCCGAGGAAGTACCCATTCTCGCGCCGGAGTACGAAGGGATCGTATGTCCAGTCGGCGCGCTTGGCCTCGACGACGTCGAGATGTGCCGCGAGCAGGATGGGCTTCTTCCCCGTAGGTGCGCCACGAAGGCGAACTACGAGGTTCTGGTTCTTCCTGTCCGCGCCCACGATGTGGATGTCGCGCGCGAGATAGCCCGCCGCGATCAGGCGCGCCTGAAGCTTGCGTGCGAGTGCGGTCGTGCTGCCAGTCGATGCGGTGGTGTTGGTGTTCACCGCCTCCGTGATGACGGCGGCCGCGAGCTGCTGGTATTGCAGGGGAAGAACGCTCGCACCTGCCGTGGTGCCTTGCGCTCGTGCTGATGAGAGCGCGAAGAGACTGGCGTAGATCGCCAGGCAGCAACGTGCGTGCGTCACTGGGCGGGCTTCGTATGCCTACGGATCCACGCCTCACAAAGCGTGGTCCATGCGCCCAGTGTCGGGTCGCGAGGCGCGAGACCAAAACCGTGGCCACCATACTCGAAGATATGCATCTCGGCAGGGACGCCGTTCGCCTTGAGCGCCTGGTAGAACATGATCGAGTTTTCGACCGGGACGGTCTTGTCGTCGGTACTGTGCACGAGAAACGTCGGCGGCGTATCGCGCGTGACCTGCAGCTCGTTCGACATCAGCCGCACGAGCGCATCGTCGGGCGCGTTGCCAAGGAGGTTTACGCGCGATCCCCGATGCGTGAGCACGGAATCACGCATCGTGATGACGGGATAGAGCAGCAGCATGAAGTCAGGACGCGAGCTCACGCGCTCAATGGGATCGCTGTTCGACGCATTGCCTGCGTCGTAGTGCGTACCGGCTGACGACGCGAGATGACCGCCGGCCGAGAAACCGATGACGCCAAGTCGGCGTGGATCGAGGCCCCATTCGGCAGCGCGCGATCGCACGATGCGGATCGCGCGCTGTGCGTCGCTGAGCTCCACGGGGTGGTGGTACGTCGGTCCGAGCCGATAGCGGACGACGAACGCGGTGACGCCGGTGCCCGCGAGCCAGTTGGCGACGTCGCTGCCTTCCTTCTCCATCGAAAGGTGCTGATAGCCGCCGCCGGGGAATATGACGACGGCGGTGCCGTTCGCTTTACCCTCGGGGGGGAGATAGGGTGTGATGATGGGACGGTCGACGTCCGCAGTGCCTTGCGCACCAGGCGCCCCGTCCGCCCAGAGTGGAATGGGTGGCTGCGCACGAGCGACGAGCGGTCGGGCCGGCGCGATCGCTGGTGCAGCGGTGGTGTTGGGCGCGGGCTGGTTGGCGGCGCAGGCAAGCTGAGTCGCGAATGCCGCGAGGACAGCGAGGCAAATTGGTATCTGGCGGGTGCTCATTATTGAACGCGGTCTGGTGTGGAAGGCCTATTCACGGATGCTGCGAGGTTAGCAAATGGCAACAGCGATGTTACCGCGGAGGGTGCAGAGAGCGCAGAGGACTGCTCAAACAGCGTCCTTTGCACACCGCAGCTAGTCCTGTGCTTTCCAAATTGTGTACAAGAATCAATCAGTTTCAAAGCTCAATTTGCTGACGGAGGTGCGCCGGCCGTCAGTATCGCGCCGCCAGCGGCAGTCCTCTGCGCCCTCTGTGACCTCCGCGGTGAAAATGCCCTTCCGCGGTTTGTGAAAACCTTTCCCGAACACCTCAGTCGAGGTGAAACACCTCGCGCAATGCCACGCTGTGCGGGCTGTCGTCGGCATTCACGGGCATGATGTCGCTCATGTGCGTCCACCACCGGCGACACACCGGCGTATCTGCAATCGCATTCCAGCGCGCCTCATCCTCGATCTCGACGTGACCAAAGAGGCTGCCGTCGCTGTCATCGAGATAGATGGAGTATCGATGAGCGCCGTGCGACTTCAGCACCTCGGCGAGATCCTGCCAGATCGGCGAGTGCCGCCGCTCGTACTCCGCGCACTGACCCTCCAGTACGCGCATGCGAAACGCCTTGCGAATCACTCAGCTTCCCGCCGGCTTTACGATCGCCGCGACCGGGCTTGCGGGCAGAGTGAACGATTCGATCGGTTCGGGATGCGCGGGATCGAACGTCGGAATCCCGTCCTGTAGCTCGCGCGCCAGTGGAAGGCCGGACTCCTTCAGCCCCTGCACGATCATCCGCGCCATTTCGTACGCACCATAGTTGTTGAAGTGCGTGTCGTCCTTCAGCTCGACCGCCTGATCGGGATACGTGCCGGCCGGATAGTGCACGAACGCCTTCTTCGACTGCTCTGGCCCGAGCGCCTCATAGAACGTCCGACTCATGGCGTTGAGGTCGATGAGTGCGATGTGCTCCTCGGCCGCGAGCTGTCGCATGGCCGAGGGGTAGTCGCCGAGCGTGTTGATGATGTGGCCGGTGGAGTCGAAGCTGCGGCGCAACATCGAGGTCACAAGCACGGGTGTCGCGCCGCGCGACCGCGCCTCATCGGCGAACCTCTTCAGGTACTCCTTGTACGTCGTGAACGGCTCGACGTGGGACGAACCGGGCTTCTGGTCATTGTGCGCGAACTCGATGAAGAAGTAGTCGCCCTTCTTCATCGTGCTGAGCAGCTTCGGCAGGCGTCGTTCGCCTAGGAACGCCTTGAGTGTCTCGCCCGATTCGGCGTGATTCGCCACCACCACGCCGCCGGGCTTGAAGAAGCGCGGGATCATCTGGCCCCAGGCGGCCCACGGCTCGATCGTCTGGTCAACGACCGTGGAGTTGCCGGCGAGGTATACCGTGACCGGATTCCGCGCAGGTGCGATGTCGATCTCGCGGACCGACGGATGCACCCCGTTGAATTCGAGCGTCAGTCGATCGTCCCACGTGGCGGTGCCGTACTCGCGCGGCTTGCGTCGTACCGAGTCTCCGTCGGCGAAGTACGGCGTCCGCACGTTGACGGTGAACCGTCGGGTTGCGAACTCGCCGGCGCGGGTGGACACCTGCTCGAGCATCAGTCGGCGCGACTCCGCCTTCACGGTGGTGACGCTCGCCTGAGTCGGGTCACCGAGCG
>JBKJUW010000060.1:0-14760 GCA_046589725.1 Gemmatimonadaceae bacterium | reverse complement strand
GTCATGAGTGGCCTGCGCCCGCGGGCTCCGGTGCGGCTCCGGCAAGCGGACGGCGTCGCTTCCGCAAACGCTCGAGTCGTCCCGCCCACCGCGGCCACCGCTCTTCAAGCCACGCATACACGACCGGAAGCACGACCAGCGTGAGGAGCGTGGATGTGAGCAGGCCGCCGATCACCACGGTGGCGAGCGGACGCTGCACTTCCGAACCCGGACTCGTTGACGTCGCCATGGGAATGAACCCGAAGCTCGCCACCAGCGCCGTCATCAGCACGGGACGAAGGCGGGTTTCAGAACCTTCCCGAACCGCATCGTGGAGCGACCGTCCCTCGGCGCGGAGCTGGTTGATGTACGCGATCAACACGACGCCGTTGAGCACCGCAACGCCGAACAGCGCAATGAAGCCCACTGACGCGCTCAGATTCAGGTTCAATCCGCGCAGCCAGAGCGCCCCAATACCGCCGACGAGCGCGAAGGGCACGTTGAGCATCACGAGCAGTGACTGGCGCACGTTGCCGAAGCTCGCGTAGAGAAGCACGACGATGAGGAGGAGCACGACGGGCACGATGAAGGTGAGCCGCTTCATCGCGCGCTGCTGGTTCTCGAATTGGCCGCTGTAGGCGATGAGATATCCCTCGGGAAGGGAAATCTGTCGGGCCACTTCTCGCCGCACCTCGGCGACGAAGCTGCCGAGATCGCGACCCCGCACGTTGCTCTGCACGATGATCGCGCGCTCGCCGTTCTCGTGATTGATCAACTCCGGCCCCTCGACGACGTGCACCTTCGCCACTTGTGACAGCGTCACGATGCCGCCCGTCGGCGTGTGAAGCAGCAGGCGTCCGATCGCGTCGGGGGTGCCACGGTACGCTTCGGCCAGCCGCACGACGACGGGAAAGCGCTTGCGCCCATCGATGACTTCCGTGGCTTGCACGCCGCCGACGCCTGCCTGGACGGCTTCGCGCACGTCGGCGACGTTGAGACCGTAGCGCGCGAGCGCCGTACGGTCGAGCGCGAGCTCGACCTGCATCGCACCCGCACTGACGTCGACGGAAACGTCCGCCGCACCAGGGATACGGTCCATCGTCGCACGCACCTGCTCAGCGATGCGCTGGAGCACCGGAAGGCTGTCGCCGAACACCTTGACCCCGAGTTCCGTGCGTACGCCGGAGATTGCCTCATCGAGACGCATCGCCATGGGAGCCGTGAAGTTGTAATCGATGCCGGGAATCTGCTTCAGCGCGGAGTCCATTCGGACGATCAGCGCATCGACGGACTTGTTCTTCCACTGGTCGCGGGGAACGAAGATCACGTAGACGTCGCCCGCATAGAGCCCCATCGTCTCCGTCGCCAGCTCGGGCCGCCCCATCTTCGTCACGATGCTCCTGACTTCCGGAAACTTCATGAGTGTTCGCTCGACTTCCTTTGCTATGATCATCCCCTGCGGCAATGACGTGCTCGGAAGCCGGCGTGTCTCGATCAGCATCGACCCTTCGTCGAGCTTCGGCATGAATTCGGTGCCAAGAAATGGCAGCGAGCCGAGTGACAGGACAAGGAGGGCAACCCCGCCGCCCACGACCACCGCGCGATGGTGGAGCGCCCAGGCAAGATGCCGTCGGTATCGATCGCGCAATGCCTCGAACCAGCGCGCGGGCTTCTCCTCCACCCGCGCGAGCGCGTACGAGGCAAGCACCGGCACATACGTGAGCGCCAGGATCAGCGAACCGAACACCGCGACGCAAACAGTGAACGCCATCGGCGTGAACATCCGCGACTCGAGCCCCTCGAGCGCGAAGATCGGCACGTACACCGCAATGATGATGCAGACGCCGAAGACGATGGGCCGGCCAACCTCGAATGCGGCACGACGAATGATGTCGACACGCGGTTCGTCGCCGGTCTCGGAGGTGTGGCCGAGGCGACGGACGAAATTCTCGACCATGACCACGGACGCATCGACGATAAGGCCGAAGTCGAGGGCGCCGAGGCTCATGAGATTCGCCGAGATGCCGAAGCGCTGCATGACGAAGAACGCGGCGAGCAGCGCCAGCGGAATCACGGAGGCCACGACGAGTGAGGCGCGCACGTTGCGAAGGAACACGAACAGGATCAGCGCCACGAGCAACCCACCCTCAAGCAGGTTCGTGAACACGGTGCGCGTCGTTCGGTCCACGACCTCACCCTGATTGTAGAACGGGCGAATCGTCACCCCCTTCGGAAGCAGCCGCTTCACGTCCTTGAGCCGTTCCTCCACTCGGGTCACCACATCCTTTCCATTCGAACCCTTGAGCATGACGACCATGCCGGAGAGCGTTTCGCCCTTGCCGTCCCGCGACACGGCGCCTTCTCGCGGCATGGGCCCCACGTCCACCGTTGCCACATCGCGAACGTAGACGGGCGTACCGCCGCGCGTGCTCACGACGACGTTGCCGATGTCGAGCGAGTTGCCCAGCAATCCGAGGCCGCGCACGGTGAACCGCTCGCCCTGGGTCTCGACGTAGCCCGCGCCAAAGTTCCCGTTGTTGGCGGCGAGCGCGGCTTCCAGATCGTGCAGCGTCAAGCCATAGCCGGCGAGCCTGCTCGGATCAGCGAGCACGTGAAACTGCTGGACCATGCCGCCCCACGAGTTCACGTCGGCCACTCCGGGAATGGTGCGGAGCATCGGCTTGATCGTGTACTCCTGGATGTTCTTCAGCTCCATGAGTGACAGTTGATTCGATTCGACGAGATACTGGAAGATCTCGCCCATCGGCGTGGCCGGCGGGCCCAGCGTCGGCGTGTAGCCCGGCGGCAGGCTCGACGTCGCATCCTGCATGCGCTGCGTCACCTGCGCGCGCGCGAAGTACATGTCCACGTCATCGCCGAACGACACGGTGACAACCGAGATGCCCGCCTTCGAGATGGACCGCACTCCCTCGGTGCGCGGGAGTCCCATCATTGCCGTTTCCATGGGGTAGCTCACGAGGTTCTCCACCTCGTTGGGCGACAAGCCGTGCGCGATCGTGATGACCTGCACCTGATTCGGCGTCAGGTCCGGAAAGGCGTCGAAATTGATGTTCGCAAGCGCCCACGTCCCGGCGGCGACGAGCACGAGCGTCGCGCCGATAACCGTGAGGCGATACCGCAGGCTCA
This sequence comes from Gemmatimonadaceae bacterium, assembly GCA_046589725.1. Taxonomy (GTDB): domain Bacteria; phylum Gemmatimonadota; class Gemmatimonadetes; order Gemmatimonadales; family Gemmatimonadaceae; genus AG11. The sequence goes on along the minus strand of JBKJUW010000060.1, from coordinate 11,634 downwards.
GTGCAATCAATCGCTCGATCATGCTCAGCCTCCCGCCATCTTCGACCGCGAAAACTCCGATTTCACGGCGAACGCGCCCTCGGTGACGACCAGCTCGCCCACAGCGAGCCCGGTGAGGATGTGCACCATGCCACCCGACGTTCCACCGGTCGTCACGTTGCGCCGCTCGAAGTGCATCGCCCCATTCTTGTCCGGGCGCGCGATGAACACGACGGATCGCTCGTCGAGCAGCATCACCGCGCCTTCGGGCACGGCAAGGCCCTGCTGCGCATTGCCACCCTCGAGCCAGACGCTGGCGAACATCTGCGAGCGCAGCTTTCCACGCATGTTGTCGACGACGCCGCGAACCAGGATGGTGCGTGTCGCCGAATCGAGTGCGCCGCCAACGCTCACGATGCGCGCAAAAAATGTATCCGCAGGGTAGGCAGGGACCGCAAAGCGAATGCGACTTCCTGCTCGCAGCGCCGATGCCGCGCGATCGCTGACCGAGACATCGAGCCAGAGGGTGCCCGGATCGCTCACCGCGACGAGCGGTGCGCCGGACTGAACGACCGTCCCGGGTCGGGCGTCGCGACTCAGGACGACACCACCGATTGGAGACCGCATCACCATGCTTCCATCGCGCCCGACGCCCAGCTGCTCGAGCTCCGTGCGGGTGCGGGCGACTTCGGCATCTGCGCGGATCACTTCCGATCTCGCCAGCTCATCATCCGCCGCCGCTCGCTCGACCTCCTGCCGCGGAATCGCTTTCGCGACGAGAAGGCGGTCCGCTCGTTCGTGTGCAGCACGCGCATACGTCGCCGACGCCTTGCGCGCATTGAGATCCGCGAGCGCCTTGTTGTGGTCCGCGCGCGCGGTCGTCGCCTCGCCGCTCTGCAGCGTCACGAGTGCTTGTCCTGCGCGTACGCGATCGCCTGCCTGTACGAGTACGGCAAGGACGCGCGCCTCTGCGGGTGCGCCGAGCCGGGCCGTTCGGTCTTCATCCGCCACCAGTTGGCCAGGTACTTCGATCGCGCTGCCAAGCGACCGCTGTGCGACGGGGGTCCAGCGCACCGCACCATGTTGAATGGCGTCGGCGGACAGCGTCAGCTCGCGCCGCGTCGCAGTATCTCCGACACCGGGGGCCCTGTCGGCCCCTTCTGATCCGGCCGTCGATTCGTTCGTCGTTCCGCAGCTCGTGACGAGCGCGCTCGCGAGGGTCGCCACCGCGACAATGGTTCCCATCGTGCTTCGCATCAATTCTTTCCTGTGGGAGGACGTGGCGCGCCCGCCGGCTCCATCGCGGGCGCAGGATTCGGTGAAGTCGCCGACGTGAGTGCGCCGAGCGGATCGAGGCCGGCGGCGTCGTAGAGATCGAGGAGGCTGCCCTGGCGCGCAAACAGTGCGCGAAAGTACGTGAGTCGAGCGTCGGCCAACGTGCGCGTGGCATCGATCACCTGAAGCAGTGGGACCGCCCCTTCCTGGTATGCGGTCACCGCGATACGACGCGCCTCGGTCGCGCGGGCGAGGAACTGCCCGTCGAGCACTCCGAGCTCCGTCGCAAGCAGGCGCGCGACGTCGTATGCCGCTGCTATGTCGGCCGATGACCGGCGCTCGACCCACAGCAACTCCTGCTCGGCGGCCACGCGCTCGCCGGTCGCGCGCTGCACCTCGCCCCTATTCTGATCGAAGAGGGGAAAGGGCACGCTCAGGCCGGCGATCATCGAGTACGCGCCACCGGTGCTCTTCGTACCGAACGTCGCGCCAAGTTGTCGCACGACGAGCGTTCGCTGAAGCGCGGATTCGGCACCCGCTGCCGCGGCACGTGCCCGCGCCGCAACCACATCCGGTCGAAGCGCCGTGCGAGCGATGAACGTGCTCGCGGGCGCCAGCGGGACACCACTCACGAACACGCTGCTGTCGTCCACGACGAGGAGACTCGCCCGTAAAACGCCCTGCGTGGAATCGTCCAGGAATGGAGCGAGCGCACCGCGCGCGCGTACGAGCTCCACGTGCTGGAGGACGCGATCGGTTGCGGACCGGTCGCGTTCCACCTGAAGTCGAATCAGGTCGCCTTCGGCGGCGGCTCCCTCGCCCACGCGCGCGCGGCTGTATCGGACGAGGCTGTCCAATCCCTCCAGGATGTCGGCCGAAGCCCTCACGTTGATCTGCGCGAGAGCGACGCGAAAGAACGCGCGCGCCGCGTCCGCTGCGACCTGGCGACGCGCGAGGGTGAGCTCCGCATCGGCGGCTCGCACGTTGTCGTCCGCCTTGCGCACTCGAGGCGAGCGCTGCCACACGAATTCCAACGGTAACGTGGCGAAGCTCGAAGTCTCTCGAGTCTGGCCAGCCGGACTCGCGCGTCCCGGAAACCCGGCGTTCTCGATCTGATAGGTGAGAATCGGATTCGGCAGCGTGCGGGCGGTGAGCCTGGAGCCGTGCGCTGCCTGAACGCGCGCCCGCGCGGCGTCGATCAACGGGTTGCGCTCGACGGCCGTTCGGATCACCTCGTGGAGCGTGAGGGGCCGGCCGGCGCCGGCGGCCTGTGCGGCAGCGCTGCGCGGCGAAACGCACAGTGCGGCGATGAGGAGCGCGGCCGTCGTCCGAGCGCATGCGCGGCGCCGATCAGGACCGAATGCCGAGTGTCGCAGGCGCGCTAGGAGAACTGAAAGCATTGAACGGGGATTCGGTGCGCTCGGCACGAGTGGAAGCACAACTCGCCGTGCCGATCGTTGCCTGCGCGAAGCAGATTACGAACAGGGCACGCGCAGCGGGCGATTTGCCCACCTGCGACAGAGAGTTGTGGCTGTACGAGTGGTCGCGAGGCGCGTGAACGCACCTCGGCAAATCAGCCGAGCGGCGGTGCTCGAGGCTGGGTAGTTCGAGCGCGAACCCATGGCGGAGCCGCTTGCGCGCTGGCGCGGGGCAGCGCGTGACTATCTGTCCCGACGTCGGCAATCGGCGTAGGCACGATCGCCGACGTCACCATCGGAATGTCCGTCAGGACCCTCGGTGCGACCGCCGCGTGCAGGGCGCCATGGTCGCCATCGGCGTCACTGGCCTCGACCGCGCGCAGGCGCTCGACTGGGTCGGCGGCGGGGCCGTGGCGATGCGCCACAAGGCCATGCGCGACCGATTCGTGCGTCTCCCGGGCGTGGGCGACGCCATGCATCACCTTCGTGGCGGAGTCGACGGACGCCGCAACGAGAGCGAGGAAAAGTACCGTGAAACGAGCCACTGCGAGGCGACGCATGGCGGGAATGTACTTTCTACGGAGGCGTGTAGCCAGCCTTCGTTCGCCAATGACCGCGCCCTTCTTCCGATCTCACGCATGACTTCCGTATCAGAGCAGGAGACGCGCGGCCGCGGGGGCGTCTGGTACGCCCTCCTCGCGGCGATCCTGTTCGGCGCGAGCGCTCCACTGGCCAAGCTGCTCCTGCGAGACGCGCCGCCGCAGTTGCTCGCGGGCCTGCTCTACCTGGGGTCGGGACTCGGGCTGTCGATAGTCGCCGCAGTGCGCTCGCGCGGTGATCAGCCGAAGGAAGCGTCGCTCGGCAGGCGCGACATTCCCTGGCTTGCCGCCGCAATCGTTTTCGGCGGGATCGTGGGTCCGGTCCTCCTGATGGTGGGGCTCGGCCGGACACCGGCGTCGAGCGCGTCGCTGCTGCTGAACCTCGAGGGCGTCTTCACCGCGCTCCTGGCATGGGTGGTCTTCCACGAGAACGTCGACCGACGCATCGCGATTGGCATGCTGCTGATCGTGCTCGGCGGTGCGGCGCTCTCATGGGAGGGGCGAGCCGACTTCGGCGGGATGGCGGGTCCGCTGGCCATCGCTGCCGCCTGCCTCTGCTGGGGCATCGACAATAACCTCACACAGCGCGTGTCCGGCGGCGATCCGGTGCAGATCGCGATGCTGAAGGGGTTGGTCGCCGGGTCGGTCAACGTGGCGATTGCCGTGATGCTCGGCGCGCGATGGTCTGGAGCCGTTCAGGCTGGCGCCGCCATGCTGCTGGGATTTCTCGGATACGGCGTGAGCCTCGTGCTGTTCGTGCTGGGATTGCGCCATCTCGGAACCGCGCGGACGGGCGCGTACTTCTCGCTCGCGCCCTTTGTCGGTGCGGCGCTTTCGTTGATCGTGTGGCGTGAGCATCCATCGATCGCATTCGTACTTGGTGCCACATGCATGGCGGCTGGCCTCTGGCTTCACCTCACGGAACGTCACGCGCACGTGCACGAGCACGGGGAGCTGGAGCACAGCCATGCGCACGTGCACGATGCACATCACCAGCACGAGCACGCGCCCGGTGATCCGCCTGGTGAGCCGCATACCCACGCGCATCGGCATGCACCGCTCGTGCATTCACATTCGCACTATCCGGACATTCATCATCGGCACAGCCACGACGACCCATTCGCAGAGCTGAACGACGACGGCTGACGCAGCGCGCCAGGGATGCGACCTCTGGTGAACCGCGCGCAGTACCGCGCGAATGGCGTCGCGAAGGCGTACGTCTCGCACTCGCGAACGCGGAGAGTAATGCACTTTCTCGCGCTCCTGACGTGCTCCCTCGAACGTGTGGGAGTGCCCATGAGCGGCTCGTATTGTGCACCGCATGTGCATTGGACACGAGCGCGCAGAGCTGCTGTAAGGATTCAGGTTCGATTCGGCCTGGCTGCCTCTGCCCCGTCCGGACTATCCGTGGTGGCCCTCGCGAACGTCGAGACGGTGCCCACTCTCGGCGACGAGCATTTCTTCGAGGTTCCGATGCAAGAATTGACCATGGCCATCTCCGGCATGAGCTGCGGCGGCTGCGTGACCAATGTGCGGAATGCGCTGGATGCCCTACCGGGCACGAGCGTCGATGCGGTCACCGTTGGCTCTGCGACCGTCACGTACGACGAGTCCAAGATCACTCCCGCGGCGATTGCCCAGGCAGTGACCGATGCAGGCTATCAGCCTGTCGACTCGCCGGCGATGGCAGGCGCGGCGGTGGGGGCTGGCAAGTCGGGGACGGGGGGCGGATGCTGCTGCGGCTGATCGCCGTCGCAACGCATGGGTCCCATGCAGTAGCGCGCGATTGGGGCGCTGAGTCCGTGTCGATTCGCCGGGCGCGCATCCAACATCTTGTCCAGGCCTCACTCATCCTCGAAGGAGTCGTATCGTGAAGACAGTTACTACGTTGACCTTGTTATCGGCAGCCGCGTTCGTTGCCACGCTATCCGCGTGCACGCCGGCGGGGGGAAAAACGAGCGCCGACAGCTCAGCTGCGAACGCCAGAGCCGGGTCCCTCGAAGGACCCATGCAGGGTGACGGAAGCATGATGAGGGGCGCCGGCGGCATGGGGAGCATGGGTGCCATGAATGGCGCCGGTGTCTCGGACTCCATGGAGATGCGCCTCCACACGATGGACAGGATGAGCGCGGCTCAGATCGCGGCGGCGTTTCCAGCGCACAGCCAGGCCGCTGGAGCCATGCTGTCCAGAATGAGCGCCGATGTACAAGGCATGCCCATGTCGCCGAACATGAATTGGGGCGCCACGTCCGACTCGATTCGCGGGGACCTCAGTCACATGGCGGGGATGAGTGGTGCACAGATGAACGCCGCGATGCCCGCGTATCATGCGCGCATGACGAGATTGATGGGCATGCACGGCCAGATGATGGCAAAGCCGAAGACATGAATGGGTGACGACGCCGATACCGCGCGCGCGAAGATCACGCAGCGGATAGAGGACCTCGGCGGCTGGCGAGGCGCCACGCTCGCGCACGTCCGTGCACTCATCCACGATGCGGATGCCGACATCGAGGAGGAGTGGAAATGGGAGAAGCCCAAATCTCCGGGGATACCGGTCTGGTCGCATGACGGCATCGTCTGCACGGGGGAATCGTACAAGGAGGCGGTGAAGCTCACCTTCGCCCGCGGCGCTGCGATCAAGGACCCGAAGCAGCTCTTCAATTCCAGCCTGGAAGGGAACACGCGCCGTGCGATCGACTTCCGTGAAGGCGACAAGATTCCCGAGGCCGCGTTCAAGCAACTCATTCGCGCCGCGGTCGCGGCCAACGCTGCGGCGCGCGCACAGCGGGCAGGCAAGAAGAAGTAGACGCCATTGAATAGGGAAGGGTTGACATAGGGGTAGGGGGTATCTATAATATACCCACAGGGGGTATCTTCCCCTCCACCACCGGAGAAGCACATGCGAGATACAGAGACGTTCGGCGAGACAATCGATCTCGCGATTAGCGGGATGAGCTGCGGGCATTGCGTCGCACGCGTCAGGAAGATCCTGGATGGCGTGTCAGGCATCGAGAGCGCTGAAGTCGCCGTGGGGAGCGCCACGATCACCGTCGCCAACGGCGCGCGTGACCGAGTCGTCACGGAAGCAGCCGCCGCACTTGGCGCGGCCGGCTACGCAACTCGCGCGGCCAACGCGGCCGAGGCGACGAAAGGAGCCTGATATGAGTAGTACGGACTGGATCGTGGTTGCCGCCGGACTGGGCGCGCTCGCCTGGGTGAACTGGTACTTCTTTCTCGCGCAGCGCGGGGTTGCCGCGGCAGTTGCCACTACCGGGAGCGCCGGCATGCAGGAAGTACACATTGCCGTGCTTGGCGGATATGAGCCAGCCACGGTCCGCGTGGCCGCTGGCAAGCCCGTCCGCCTGATCTTCGACCGGCAGGAGACCTCGAGCTGCTCGGAAGAAGTCGTCTTTCCTTCGTTCGGCGTGCGAAAGTTCCTCCCCGCATTCCAGACGACGACGCTCGAAGTCACGCCACCTTCGGCCGGGACGTACGAGTTCACCTGCGGGATGGGGATGCTCCACGGCAAGCTGGTGGCGGAATGACGACGGCCGCGACCGAGAAGATCGTCATTCCCGTCACGGGCATGACGTGCGCCGCCTGCCAGGGAAGCATCCAGCGGACCTTGAGCAAGACGCCTGGCGTCGTCGACGCCTCGGTGAACCTCATGATGGGCAACGCGACGATCGATTATGACCCGGGCGCGGTGGATGCGGACGCCCTGGTCGAGACCATTCGCTCGACAGGCTACGGCGCCGAGCTTCCCGTGGTGGGGCAAAGCACGTTCGACGAGCAGGCCGCGCGGGACGAAGCCACGTCGGCGGAATTCTCGGAGCTGCGCCGCAAGGCGATCGTCAGCGGCGTCGCCGGCGCCATCGCGATGCTCGTCTCGATGACGACCATGGGTGGCATGACGCGCGGCCCGATCGTCTGGTTCCTGCTGGTCCTCACGATCGGCGTGATGACGTGGGCGGGCCGCCACTTCTATACCCGCGCGTGGGCCGCGTTCCTGCACCACTCCGCGAGCATGGACACGCTGGTCGCCGTGGGAACCGGCGCCGCATTCATCTACTCGGTGATCGCAACGGTCGCACCGGGCTTCTTCCTGCGCGGCGGAGTCCAGCCCGACGTCTACTACGAAGCGGTGATCATCATCATCGCGCTCATCCTCACGGGCAACGCCTTCGAGGCGCGCGCGAAGCGCCAGACGTCATCGGCCCTTCGCGCACTGGCGCACCTGCAACCGAAGACGGCGCGCGTGGTACGTGGCGCCGCGGAAGTCGATATCCCCATCGACGAGGTAAAGGGGGAGGATGTCGTCGTCGTCAGGCCCGGCGAGCGCGTGCCCGTGGATGGCGAAGTTGTTTCCGGTACGAGTGCCGTGGACGAGTCGATGCTCACGGGCGAATCGCTCCCGGTGAAGAAGGCCACAGGCGACCGCGTGATCGGCGGGACGATCAACGGCACCGGCGCGTTCCGGTACCGCGCGACGACACTCGGCGCGGACAGCACGCTCTCGCAGATTGTGAAGCTCATGCGCGATGCGCAGGGCTCGCGCGCGCCCATCCAGGCGCTCGCCGATCGCGTGAGTGCCGTGTTCGTCCCCGTCGTCATGAGCATCGCGATCGTCACGTTCGTCGTCTGGTTCGTTGCGGTGCACGCGACCGGCGGCCTGGCCGGAGTCGCTGCGGTGCGCGGCTTCGCCACCGCGGTCGCGGTGCTCATCATCGCGTGTCCATGCGCAATGGGGCTCGCGGTGCCGACCGCCGTCATGGTCGCAACGGGTCGCGGCGCCGAACTGGGAATTCTCATCAAGGGGGGCGAGGCGCTGCAGCGAGCGGGGGACATCGACACCGTGGTCCTCGACAAGACGGGAACGATCACGGAGGGCAAGCCGACGGTCACCGACCTCGTGAGCGCTCCAGGATCATCACGCTCGGCCAACGACCTGCTGGCGCTCATTGCGGCGGTGGAGGGCTCGAGTGAGCATCCGCTTGCTGATGCGGTCGTCCGTCATGCAAAGGAGCAGGACATCGTCGTTTCCTCGGCCGAACATTTCGAGTCGCTCACGGGTCGTGGCGCAACAGGTACCGTCAACGGCCATGTCGTGTTCGTCGGCAACGAGCGGCTCATGACGGAGCAGAAGGTCGATACCTCACCGCTGAGAGCGGATGCGGAGCGATTGTCAGCGGAGGCGAAGACGGCGATCTTCGTCGCGGTGGATGGAAGTCTTGCCGGTGTGCTCGCGGTCGCCGATCCTGTTCGGGAGACGTCGCGCGAGGCGATTGCGCGCATGCGCGAGATGGGATTGCATGTCGTCATGCTGACGGGCGACAACCAGCAGACGGCCGAAGCGATTGCGCGGGCGGCGGGCGTGGAGCATGTCGTGGCCGGTGTGCTTCCTCAGGGAAAGGTGGAGGAGATCAAGCGCCTGCAGGGAGAGGGGCGTGTGGTGGCGATGGTGGGTGATGGGATCAATGATGGTCCGGCGCTGGTGCAGGCTGACATCGGGATCGCGATCGGCACCGGCACGGACGTGGCGGTCGAGGCTGCGGACGTCGCGCTGATGCGCGGCGATCTCCGTGGCGTCTCGCAGGCGATTGCGCTCTCACGCCGTACGATGCGCACGATGAAGCAGAACCTCTTCTGGGCCTTCGTGTACAACGTGGTCGGCATTCCGATCGCGGCGGGAGCGCTCTATCCCACGTTCGGCTTGTTGCTAAGCCCCATCCTGGCGAGTGCGGCGATGGCATTCAGCTCGGTGAGCGTGGTGTCGAACAGCCTTCGGCTGCGGCGCGCGAGGTTCACGTGAGCCTGCGGCGGTGGGTAATGTCGATCCGGGCGCAGCGACCACGGGAGTGTCAGTGATGCAAGGGACGAAGTCGAAAGCCGCACGCGAAAAACTGCCTATCGTTGACACGATCCAATGTGGTTGCGCGGTGCCGGGTGACGTGCAAGGCCGCAAGGCGGTTGCGGTCGACCCCGATGCGAAGGCGCGCAACATCAAGCGCCTGCGTCGCATCGAGGGGCAGGTGCGCGGATTGCAGAAGATGGTGGACGAGGATCGCTACTGCGCCGACATCATGACGCAGATTTCCTCGGTGCACGAGGCGCTCCGTTCGGTGGGGCGCGAGCTCATGCGGAATCATCTCCGGCACTGCGCGACGTCGGCAATCCAGTCCGGCCCCGAGAATGCCGAAGTGATGTATGACGAGCTGGTCGACCTGATGTACAAGCACAGCCGCTGAGACGCTCCTGTCCGTTTGCCGAGCACTGACGTGACTTCACCGCGAAGGCGCGGAGCGACGCCGAAGGATTTGCGCGGTATCATACATCCAACTCATCCAGTGAGCTCCAATGGCGCCGCGCGATCGCTCGGAAGAAAAGCAGACTGGCAGCACGCCTCGTCTCCAGGACACGTTGCGCCTGTCAGCCGCCGGGAGCGGGATGATGCTCGGCGATCTCGAGCACCGGGTGCTCGAGGCGGTCTGGTCTGTCAAGCGTCCGATGACGGCGCGCGGTATTCACGAACGCGTGGCCCGTACGCACGATGTCGTGTACATCACGTGTGTCACCGTCGCGAACCGCCTGGTCGAGAAGAAACTGCTCCGCCGCGACAAGAAGGACGAGCTGTATCACTATGCGGCGACGATGTCGCGCGAGGAATTTGCCGCATATGCATCCCGGTATGTCGTCCAGCGCATCGTAGGGTTGGGGCCTGCCGCTGTTGCGTCGTCACTGGTCGATGTGCTGGCCGAGGCAGCGCCGGAGCAACTTGCCGAGCTCGGTCGGCTCGTGCGTCGGAAGCTGCGCGATCTGGATGAGTAGCGTTTCGGGTACACGGACCGTCGTTGGCCGGATACTGCGCGCACGCGAGCAGCAACGACGACGCGCCATCCTCCTCGGCATTGGCACCTTGATCGTGCTCGGGACGAGCCCCGTGTTCGGACATCACATGCTGTCCGGAACGGTACCAGTCCTCATCGGTCGCGATCACATCGTGGGTATCTGCCTGATTGCAGCGCATGAACTGCTGGCGCCGGTCCATCTGGGATTTCACATGGTCCTCACCATGGGGCTCGCCTATGCCCTCCTCGACCGGGTGCGGGCCGCCGTCACGGCACGAAGAACGCTTCGGGCGCTCGACAGCCATGTTGCGCCCGACGATTCGCTCATCTCGCGCGCCGCGGTGCGCGCCGGATTGGCACAAGGCGACGTACTTGTCGTGTCCGGCCTCCCCAATCCCGCGTTCACCGCCGGATGGTGGCATCCGCGCGTTTATGTGGCGGCTGAAATCGCTGACGTGCTGGACGAAGAGCAGGTGACCGCGGTCCTGACGCACGAGGCTGCGCACCGTGCGCGGCGCGATCCCCTTCGCCTTTCCGTGCTCCGGTTCCTCGCGCACACGCTCTTCTATCTCCCCACTTTCCGGAGGCTTGCCGAGGACGCGGCCGACGAGGCGGAGATTCTGGCGGACGACGCCGCGGCGCGCGATCGGCCCCTTGTGCTGGCGGAAACGCTGGTGGTACTCGCGACCGCCTTTGCGGGACGGAGCCGAGAGCAGTCATCCGCCGACGGGTCGCTTGGGGCGTTTGCTGTTGGCTTTCAAAGCCTTGGACTGATTGATCGACGGGTTCGCCGCCTGATGGGTGAGGATGTACCCATCCGAACACACGTGACGGCTGGCTCCCTCGCCGGAGCGGGCGCGCTCTTGACGGTGATCGCGCTTTCCGGACTGATCATGGCGCACCCGCTGCCACCGGGGGTCGAAGCCGACGGGGGATTGTTTGCGTCGCGGAACGCTGCCGTGCGCGGTGGAACGCCGTCATCCGGGCACGCCGCGCATGGCGACCACTGCAACCATCTCCACACGTTCGCCGTCTCGCACCTCTTCTGCCTCGGCGCAGGCGCGCGTGCCGCGGGAAGCCCGTGCCCGCATGCGGTGATGTTGCAACTCGCGACCACCGCGCCCACCAGCTGATACGCGCTCCGCGATCCGGCGATAGCCTACCGGCCAGGCGGCGCGCGCAGGGCGAACCGATCGGGGCAGTCGGTGCGCAGGGGGAACGGTCGCGCCGGTCAGGGGTTTTACGCTGCATAAATGACGGCCTCGGACTTGCACGTGCCACTGCCGCCCGACGGCCGTGCTCATCGAGGCAGACCACTGAGGATACCTATCGTGATCACGACGGCAACACGCCGAACGCTTTCTACTGTCGCCCTTTCGCGCGCCGTGCTGGCCGCGTCATCGGCCATCGCGCTTGCACTCATCGTCCCTGGTGCGGCGCACGCGCAGACGGACTACTACAACACGGATCGTGGACGCCCGGTGCAGGTTGAGGATGCCTACGTCACCGAGC
>JBKJUW010000120.1:0-19227 GCA_046589725.1 Gemmatimonadaceae bacterium | reverse complement strand
GCCACAGAGCGCCTAACGCTCCACCGCCTCCAGCCGACGCTTCGCAATCCCGATCGGCACCAGCGTTGCCGCCACGCACAGTGCAGCAGCGAGCCCAAAGCCGAGCACCATCTCCGCCGGCGATGTCGGCGTCCCGTAAAACTGCGCCGAGAGATAGCTGTACACCGGCCGCGCCTCGAGCACGATCACGCCGGCAATCAGTGCCACCGACGCGATCATATAGAGCAACCCGCCGAATGACGTCGGAATCTGCGCGGCGTTCTCCGTCTCGAACTGCGGAAACAGCGTCCCGAATCCGAGGGCCATCCCGCACAGCGCCAGCGTCATCAGCGCAATCGTCATGACCGATACCGTGAACATGAAGTCGCTCACCTGCAGCAGCACGTTCGTCACGCCGATGATGCCGAGTGCGAGGATCAGCAGCGGAAGTGTCCCAACCCAGAACTTCGCCCAGAGCAGGTCCTTCACCGGCATCGGACTGGACTTCAGCAGCCAGAGCGTCCGTCCCTCGAGTGACACGCTCGGGAAGATGAACCGCGCCGCGATCGACGCGAGCACGAAGCCCGCGAGCAGGATGTTGAAGAACGGAATCACATTGCGCAGAAACATGGTGATGCCTTCGCCGCGCAGTGGCAGGTACTTGATGTTGAACACATAGACCACGACGAGCACCGCCAGCAGGATCAGCTGCGACCACTGCGTCGTATCGCGGAAGAAGAGTCGCAGCTCCTTCAGCATCAATTCGCGGCGCAGGATGCCCAGCGGAGACAAGAGGCGATGGCTCATCCGCCGCGACCACGTGTTGCGCGCCCACCGCTGCGAGCTCTCCTGCGCCTTGCTGAAGCCATCCATGTACAGCACACGATGCAGCAGCGCGCCGAACACGAACGCCGCTGCGGCCGTGCTCCACAGCAGATACACCGGGAGCCAATCCGGACGATTGCCCAGCCACCCGAGCACCGCGCGCTGTACCCACTCGCTCGGCAGGAACGGCGACGTCGGCGTGCGGAGGATCGTCACGAACTCCACGAGCGACCGAAACCCCTCCGGCCGCGCCAGCCGCTCCGGGCGCACGATGCGGAACAGCAGCACGATGCCACCAGCCGCGAGCACCGCAATCACGCTGAGGATGTCCTTCGTCCGGCGCGCCGGAAACACGTTCACCAGGACGAGCGTGATCGCGCTCCCGATCACCGACGGCACGATGAGGAATGGGACGAACACCGCGATCACGAGCAGCGGAAACACGAAGCCACCGTGATACGCAAATCCGAACGCAGCGAACATCGGCACCGCCATCAACAGCACCATCCAGCTTGACGCTACCGCCGTCTCCAGCAGCTTCGCGCCATAGAGTGTGAGCCAATCCACCGGCGATGCCACCAGCAGGTCGAGATCCTTCGCCAGGAAGAAGCTCGAGAGCGACGTAATGATGTTCGACAGCAGCAGGATCGAAAAGAACCCGATCAGGATCAGGCCAAGCAGCTTGCCCGCGAGGAATGGGCCGAGGTCCGGCACGTTCCGGAAATACACGAGCAGCTTGTACAGTACGGCGAAGACAAACGCCCAGAACAGCAGTCCGATCCCGCCGAGCATCGACAGTCGTGCGCCGCGGCCGCGCTCGTTGGCCATGGTGCGCGAGCGGGCGGTGAGCCATTTCGGAAGAAGCAGTAACTCGATCGACGGATCCGGCCGAACCACCGCCTCAGGCATTCAGGACCTCGACGAGCTCACGCGCGGCGTTCTCGCCGGTGAGCCGCAGGAAAATCTGCTCCAACCCCTGCGAATCGCCGGTGCTCGCGGCCTCGGCACGCAGCTCGGCCATCGTGCCGCATGCACGAATCTTCCCCTTGGCGATGATTGCCACGCGATCGCACAACGTCTCCGCAACTTCCAGCGTGTGGGTGCTCATCATGATCGTGTGGCCACGCCGAGTGTACTCGCGAAACAAGTCTTTCAGGATCTTCGCGGCCTTGGGGTCGAGACCGACCATCGGCTCGTCGACGACGATCACGTCAGGCCGATGCACGAAGGCACTCGAGATGATGAGCTTCTGCCGCATGCCGTGGCTGTAACTCTCGACGAGCTCGTCGGCCCACTCCTCGAGGTCGAACAGCGCCATCAACTCGCGCGCGCGATGCTCGACCTCCGGTCCCTCCTGGTCGAACAATCCGGCGACGAACTTCAGGAACTCCGAACCGGTGAGCTTCTCATAGATGAACGGCCGGTCCGGAATGAATCCGAGCCGCATCTTCGCGCCGATGGGATCCGTCGCCAGGTCCACTCCCGCAATCGAGATCGACCCGCCACTCGGCTTCAGGATGCCCGCGATCATGCGGAGCGTCGTCGTCTTGCCCGCGCCGTTCGGCCCGAGGAAGCCGAAGAGCTCACCTTTCGGAACCTCGAGGTCGATCTGGTCGACCGCGGTGAAGCTGCCGTATCGCTTCGAGAGCTGACGCAGGCTGATCATGTCGGACGGTGAAAGTGTGTGCGGATGCGCTCAGCGCGACGACAGGACGTCGATCTTCAGCGTGCCCATGAGTCGAAGCAGCTCGGCCTGTTTCGCGAGACCACCGATCGTGAAGCGCAGGTGTGACGCATCCGCGGGGAACTGGCCGAACGTGGGATCGACCGCCACCCAGCGTTCCAGCCAGATCTCTGGCCACGCGTGGTAGTAGAACTTCCCGTCGAGATAGGCGAGACCGGCGGCCACGCGCGCCGGGATGGCCGCTGCCCGCGCGAGCGCGACGAACAACTGCGTGTTCTCGTTGCAGTCACCCTTTCGTGAATGCAGGGTGGCCAGCGCGCTCGGCAACCCGACCGTGATCTGTTTCTGCACCGAGTCGTAGACCCACGTGTTGATACGCTGCGCGACGACGCGTGGATCCGTATCGCTGCCGCGAAGGCGCCGGGCGAGTGTGCGAATCTCGGGATTCTCGACTTCCACCAACGGTTCCGCATCGAGAAACACGCTCATCACGGTGGACTTGGCTCCGTCGGGCAGCGCATACGCTGCCTTCAGGGCCTCCGGCGCTTCGCGCGTGATCGTCAGCGTGTCACCGCGGAGCCGCTGCCGATATCCCTTTACATCGAAGCCGTCGAGCTCCACGCCGGTGAGGCGAAGCCGAAGCTCGGAAAGATTTTCCCGGAGTCGCTTGTTCGCACTGATCGCGGTCGTCTCGTAGATGTCTCGATCCGCCGACACCTGCGATCCACGCTTCGCGACGTCGGTCTTCCAGTTCTCGAACGCCACCTCGTACGGACGGCGCTCGAGCGAGAGGCCGAGCAGCTGCGTGGCGGCCACCACGCGCCCTTGCTCGTCCACCCAACCGGCAAAGCCGCCAGTCGAACTCGCATCGGACGTGAGTCGCCACGCGCGAATCGTATCAGGCAGTGCGCCGTGCCAGCGGCCGGCCGCATCGATCACGCTGCTGTCCTGCAGCACGAACACGCTCTCCGCTTGCACCCCAATGCGGACATCCTTCGACGCCATCGAGATCGGGTCGAAGATCGGGAGTGTGTAGCTCTTGCCAACCTTGGGTCGCTCGCCGAGCGCGATGGCCAGGGGCACGAGCGTCGGTAGCAAAATCGGGCCCGACAACCGAATGCGCTGCGTATCCGCGGGCTGACCCGGGACGCCCTTCACCGCGAGCAGCAGGAGCGAGTCGCCGAGGACGCGACCCTCCGCCGTGATCGGCGTGAGGTCGGCGCTCACGTCGAGCGAGAACGTGCTGACGCGAAGCGCGCGCGACAGATGAACCGTGGTTCGTGCGCTCGCGCGGTGCATCGTGCCGCCAACCGGCAGGTCCGCGACGAGATAGTCGGCGACCGTGATGCCGCCGTCCACCGTATCCACCGTCGTCGACGCAAACCCGATCTGCTCGCCCTTCTGGAGCACAGCGAAGTACGTCGCGCCGGGCGTGACCCGCAGCCCCGCTTCTGCAAGCAGTTCCGTGTGCGGACGAAAGAGCTCACGCTGGGTAAGCAGCCCGATCCCAGCGAGCCACAGCACCACGATGCCGGCCGCCAGCAGGCTGCGAGTGCCGTACCGGCCGGCCATCGGCGCTATCGCTGGTGCGAGTCGCGCGCCCGCCGATACGCGGCCGCCGCTTCGGCGGGCCGCCCCATCCGGTCAAGCACGATGCCGATCCCCTTCAGCGCGCGCATGTGACCTGCCTGCAGCGTCGCCGCAGCCTCGTACGCCGCGAGCGCAGCCGGAAGGTCGTCGATGTGATTGTAGGCCTCGCCGAGGTAGTAGTGCGCATCGCCGCGCGAGGGGTCCGCCGCGACGGCGGCCAGCAGCGGCTCGATCGCCTCGCGCCAACGCGCACGCTTGGAGAAGAGCATGCCGAGCTGCACCTGCACCTCGGCGCTGCGATCGTTCGCCTTCGCGGCGCGGCGAAGATCGACTTCCGCCTGCTCGTAGCGCGCGCGCGACGCCAGCAGCGTCGCACGCGCCACCAGGAGCGTGACGTCGTCCGGGTGCGCCTCGAGTGCTCGCGCGAGCTCCCCGAGGGCGCCCTCGACGTCGCCGCGGCGCTCCAGTAGACCGGCCATCGCCGCGCGCGCGCGCGCGTGACCCGGTTCGCGTGACAGCAGCGCGCGCAGCATCGTGAGGGCCGCGCTCATCTCGCCGCGCGCGGCAATCTCGGTTGCCTGCGCGACTACGTCAGGCTCCGTGTGCACCGGACGTTCTTCAGTCTCCGGAAGGATCGCACGATCGTTGTCTCGCTCAATGGGCGAGACGTCCGCGCTATCCGTGCGCATGTCACCGAGATCGAGATTCACCTGCGGCGCCGCCGCGGGATCAGACGCCGGTGCCCCGCGATCGGCGTCGCCCGTCGCTGGAGGAAGCTTCATCTGGCTATCACTCGGCTCAAGCAAGGGCCAGTGTCGTTTCGGCATTGATCCAGTCCAGGTATTTCGCATTTCCGGCGGTGACGGACAGCGCAAGCAGCTCGGGCACCTTGTACGGATGCAACTCATCGAACGCGAGCTGAAGCGTTTCGAGTCGAGCCGAGCGCGTCTTCAAGAGGATCACGACTTCCTGTTCATCGGAAATCTTGCCCTGCCAGCGGTAGAGGGAACGCCCTCCGGGCAGCACGGTGCCGCACGCGATGAGGCGCCGCTCGAGCAGAGCGCGGACGAGACGGACCGCCTCGTCAGAGGAGCTCAGCGTCGTCATCACGACGATGGCGTCAGTGTGCGGCATGAGGCAGGAAGATGCGCGGCGTTGGCGCTGTGAAGGTGCTCGCGAACGCGTCGCGTTCAGGTCGGAGAAACATCGCCGCTTAATCTAATCAGACGGCCGACTCGGACGGGCCGGACGCAGTCGTCGCACGTAGCGTCCGCCTTGTCTGTCCCCGGTCCTCGCGCGAAGTTTACCGGGCTATGGCAGAAGACGCATTGATCGTCCGCGGCGCACGCGAGCACAACCTGCGCAACGTGGACGTAACCATCCCCCGCGACCGGCTCACCGTCATCACGGGGTTGTCAGGCTCAGGAAAGTCCTCCCTGGCCTTCGACACCATCTACGCCGAAGGGCAGCGCCGCTACGTCGAGTCCCTTTCCGCGTACGCGCGCCAGTTTCTCGGTCTCATGGAGAAGCCCGACGTTGACGCGATCGAAGGCCTGTCGCCGGCGATTTCCATCGAGCAGAAGACGGCGGGCCACAATCCGCGGTCCACCGTCGGCACGGTGACGGAGATCTACGACTACCTCCGCCTCCTGTACGCCCGAGCGGGCACGCCGCACTGCCCGACCTGCGGACGACCCGTCCAGCGCCAGAGCCCGGCGCAGATCTCCGCGTCGGTGCTCGCCTGGCCCGACGGAACCAGGATCGAGGTGCGCGCGCCCCTCATCCAGGGACGCAAGGGAGAGTTTCGCGAACTCTTCGAGACCGTTCGCAAGCAGGGCTTCATCCGTGCCTATGTGGACGGTGCGCTCATCGAGCTCGCCGATCCGCCGAAGCTCAACCGCCGGCAGAACCACGACGTCTCCGTCGTCGTCGACCGGCTCGTCGTTCGCGCCGATGATCGCGGACGACTGACCGATTCGATCGAGACCGCGCTCAAGCTCGCCGAAGGCCTCGTCGAAGTGGTGAATTCAGAGACTGGCACGCTCGAGACGTTCTCGGAGAAATACGGTTGCCCCGTCTGCGGCATCTCCATGCCGGAGCTCGAGCCGCGCCACTTCTCATTCAACTCGCCCTTCGGCGCCTGCACCAAGTGCGGCGGACTCGGCACGCGTCGCCGCGTGAGTGAAGAACTCGTGCTCGGCGACCCGCGCATCTCGATTCTCGAGGGCGTCGTGCTGCCATGGGGGGAGCCGAGCGGATACCTGCGCAAAGTGGTGTTGCCGACGCTGGCGCGGCAATTCAAGTTCGACCTCAACGCGCCGTGGGGTGAACTGACGGCTGCGGTGCGCGATACGCTGCTCCACGGCGACGGGTCCGCGGGCAAGAAGAAGAAGGGTGACACCACCTGGGAAGGCATCGTCTCCAACGTCGAGCGTCGCTACGAGGAGAGCGACTCCGACATGGTGCGCATGGACCTCGAGGCGTACATGCTCGCCGTGCCGTGTACGGCCTGCGCCGGTCATCGCCTCAAGCCCGAGTCGCTCGCCGTCACGATCGACGGACGCAGCATCGGGACGGTGACGGACTTCGCGATCACCGAGGCGCTCGCATTCTTCGAGCACATTCCGCTCAGGAGCGAGGCCAACCCCAACGGCGTCGACGTCGAGATCGCTGGTCCGATCCTGAAGGAATGTCGCGAGCGCCTTCGCTTCCTCGTCGACGTCGGGCTCGACTACCTCACGCTCGGTCGCTCGGCTGAATCACTCTCTGGTGGCGAAGCGCAGCGCATCCGCCTGGCAACGCAGATCGGATCGCGCCTCGTCGGCGTGCTCTACATCCTCGATGAGCCGTCCATCGGACTCCACCAGCGCGACAACGCGCGCCTGCTCGGCACGCTCGAGCAGCTCCGCGACCTCGGCAACACCGTCATCGTCGTCGAGCACGACGAGGAAACGATGCGCGCCGCCGATCATGTCATCGACATGGGTCCGGGCGCGGGAAAGCACGGCGGAGAAGTCATCGCCGAAGGAACCGTCGACGAGATCATCCGCAATCCGCAATCGATCACCGGGAAGTACCTCAGCGGCGAGTTGGAGATTGCCCTGCCGGCAGAACGGCGACCCGTCGACACCAAGCGCATGATCCGCATTCAGAATGCGCGCGAGCACAACCTCCAAAATGTCACGGCGGAAATCCCGCTGGGGCTCTTTGTCGCGGTGACGGGCGTGTCCGGGTCGGGCAAGAGCACGCTGATCGAGGACATCCTGCACCAGTCGCTCGCGCGGCATTTCTATCGTGCGCGAGTGATCCCCGGCCTGCACGATCGCATCACGGGCCTCGAGCACATCGACAAGGTCATCGACATCGACCAGAGTCCGATCGGCCGGACGCCGCGCTCGAATCCCGCGACGTACACGGGGCTCTTCACGCCAATTCGCGAGCTCTTCGCCGAGTTGCCGGAGGCGAAGATTCGCGGGTACGGTCCGGGACGTTTCTCGTTCAACGTGAAGGGCGGACGCTGTGAGGCCTGTCAGGGCGACGGCCTCGTGAAGATCGAGATGCACTTCCTGCCCGACGTCTACGTGCCGTGCGAGGTCTGCAAGGGCAAGCGCTACAATCGCGAGACGCTCGAGGTCCGCTTCCGCGGCTTGAGCATCGCGGACGTCCTCGCGTTGACGGTGGAAGACGCCGCGGCGTTCTTCGAGAACCAGCCGCGCGTTCGCCAGAAGCTCGAGACGATGAACGACGTCGGCCTCGGCTACATCCACCTCGGCCAGAGTGCGACGACCCTTTCGGGCGGTGAGGCGCAGCGCATCAAGCTCGCGACGGAATTGTCGAAGCGCGATACGGGACGCACACTCTACATCCTCGACGAGCCGACGACGGGCCTCCACTTCGAGGACGTCCGCGTGCTGCTCACCGTGCTGCATCGGCTGGTCGATCGGGGCAACACCATCCTCGTCATCGAGCACAATCTCGATGTGATCAAGACGGCCGACTGGATCATTGACCTTGGACCGGAAGGCGGCACCCGCGGTGGAACAATCGTGGCGTCGGGCACGCCGGAGGATGTGGCGAAGATCGAGGCGTCGCACACGGGCCACTATCTGAAATCGATGTTGAAGAAGAAGCCAATGCGGCAGAGGAAGGCCGGTTAGAGCTATTCAGCTATTCGCTATTTCGCGGTTCCGCCGTCCTGTTTACAGTCAGACCGTCTGACTATCCGACCAAGGCCTACAAAATGGTTTCGTTGCTAGACATCATCGGGCCCGTGATGGTGGGGCCGTCGTCTTCCCACACGGCGGGCGCGTGTCGCATCGGGCTGCTCGCGCGGTGTCTCGTGGGCGGCACGCCACAGCGCGCACGCATGGAGCTGCACGGCTCCTTCGCCCGCACCGGCGAGGGACATGGCACCGACAAGGCACTGGTCGGTGGCCTGATGGGTTTCCGTCCCGACGACGAACGCCTCCGCACCGCACTCGAGATCGCGGAGAAGGAGGGGCTTGATTTCTCGTTCGAGAAGACCACGCTCAGCGAGGAGGCGCACCCGAATACCGTGCGCATCACCCTCGAGCGCGGCGACCGTCACGCCGTCATGACGGGCTCGTCGCTCGGCGCGGGCCGCGTGCTCGTGTCGGAGATCGATGGCTATTCCGTCCAGGTCACGGGGAACTATCACACCATCGTGCTCGTCGCGGAGGACGTTAAGGGATCCGTTGCCCGCATCGCGACCATTCTCAGTGAGCACAACCTCAACATTGCCACGTTGAAGCTCTCGCGGAAGGAACGTGGAGGCGATGCCTTCATGGTCATCGAGATCGATGATCTCGCGGGCGACCAGGTGCGCGATGAAGTGCGGTCTCTGCCTTGGGTGCGCTGGGCGTTCCGCCTCGACAAGGTCAGTGCATGAAGCCGCTGCTGCGCGTCACGACGACAGTCGTCGTGCTCGCAGCCTTCACGTGTCCGGGTGAATCGCGCGTGTCCGCGGTGCAGCTGATGCCGCGCGCGGAACACCGGTACGCGGAAACAGACGACAACCAGGCGACGGTCACGGTCCTGCGGAGTGTCTATGCCGCTGGCGATTCCGGCGATATCGTGGCCGTCGCAATCATTGGCCACGACTACCGCAATCCCGCGTACTCGTCGGTCGCGCGACCGGGCGAATTCGCGTTCGCATCATCCGCACCGAACGTCGCCAGTATCGCCGCGCCAGGTATCATCAGGGCGATCGCACCGGGAGAGGCGCGCATTACCGTGATACACCTCGGCTTCGTCGATACGCTTCGCGTCGTCGTGCTCCCGCGCCTCTCGGCCCTGCGTCTCGCGGTGCCCTCGGCGACACTGCGCACGGGAGAGCGTGCGACGGTCAGTCTCGATGCGTTCGACTCCGAGTCCCGTCCGGGGGTGCGCGTGTATGGATACCTCGACGCGGATCCGCTGACCACACTCGAGGTCCGCGAGGGAAGCCTCGTCGTTCAGGCGCGCGCCCCCGGGACGGCGCGACTCGCGGCGCGCGTCATTGGCCAGGGCCTGCGCGCGACGTCCACGGTGACGGTCACGCCCTGACGGACATCACCATCCGATCTCGTCCCACGAATAGTACCGGCGTGGTGGTGCACTCCAATCGCAGTCATCCGCGTTGTTCGCTGGCTGCCTGCTGAACCGTCCTACTGGATGCCGGGAATGCTGTGCGATGAGGTCGTCGTCGGGATGAACATCAGCAGGTCGAACATCTCTCCGACATTCACCACCTGAACTACCGGCGCCGCATTCGTCCCCACATGAAGAAAGCTTCGCGGTGTCGCGAGCCACGCACCGCGCGCATCCGCGACGATCGCGCGAAGATCGTAGAGCTGCGCCACGCCCCCGATCCGCGGAGCGAGCCGCGCGAAATTCAACTCCACGCTACCCGGCGTCGAGCGCTCCAGCACGTGGCCATCGCTCTGCACGGGCAAAGGATTCGACGGCGCGTGCGCGCGATAGGTGCCTTCCGCGGTTCCAAAGCCGAGCGCCACATACCGATCGCCAACCAGCTTCCTGAGCGGCACGCCGATCCGGTTCGGCAGGTAGGAGACGTGAACGTTGTGCGCCCAGAACATGGCGCGATCACTGGCTGGCCGGTTGGCAATTTCCGCCGCGATGCACTCCGCCATCGCGCTGTCTCGCGCCGGCGAGCTGTTCATCACGTCGATGCCCACCATGTCGACCTGCGTCCCGCCGACACGCCGTTGCTCCGCATTGTGATCATGCAACCAGACGACCACCGCCTTGAGCTCCTCGGTCCGCCACAGTCGTGTGAGCTTGCTCATCAGCGAGTCGATGTCGGCCGACTCGCCGTGCAGGTAGCGATTGATCGCCGCCACGGGAGCTGGAGTGTTCTCCAGCCCGATGACCGTCACGTGCTGGGAGCGTACGCCGTGCTCGATCAGCCGAAGCTTCATGCGAGAGAACTCGGCACTGCCGTGCGTCTGCTCGCCCAAGCCGATGATGCGCGCTCCCGCCGTCAGCGCATCCCACCGCTCCAGATCCTTCACGTCCGCCTTGACGTCCAGCGCCTGAACCGCTGACGCGTGCGCCGAAAGCCAGTCCATGGTCCGAGGGTCGGCGTCCATCGTGTCCGCAACAATAGCAGCCGACTGCGCGGCCGCGCGTCCGGAGGCAAGCGCGACGAGCGCGTAGAGAAGGTGCTTCACTGCCATGTGGCGAAAGGAGCTTGGGGAGTGGTGAACCGGGAAATGACTATCATTCAGTATGTACAAATCTCTCGCGGACGCCATTCGAGACGCAGAAGCGCAGAAGGTAACCCTGGCCACGCTCGCGCTCGATACCGAGGCGCGCGATCAGGGTCGTACCGTTGCCGACATCCGCTCGGCGCTGAAACGGGCACTCGACGTCATGCGCAGTGCCGTCAGTCAGGGCATGACCGGCGAACACTACTCTGCATCCGGCCTCGTGGGCGGAGACGCGGCGAAGCTCCGCACCGGACCCGACGGTCCACTCGCGGGCACGCCGTTCCGCGACATCCTCGCGCGCGCGCTTGCGGTGCAGGAGATCAATGCGGCGATGGGCGTGATCGTCGCTGCGCCAACCGCGGGCGGGGCGGGCGTGCTGCCGGCGGTACTCACCGGGCTCGCGGCCGCGCGAAACATCGACGATGACGCCCTGGTCAGCGCGCTCGCCGTCGCGGGTCTCATCGGTGCCGTCATTGCCGAACGCGCCTCGCTCTCGGGCGCCGAGGGCGGCTGTCAGGCGGAGACGGGCTCCGCGGCCGCAATGGCCGCCGGCGCCGCCACCGAAATGCTCGGTGGGTCGCCCTCCCAGGTTGGCCACGCCACCGCACTCGCCCTGCAGGGCACGCTCGGCCTGGTGTGCGATCCGCTCGGCGGCCTCGTCGAGTTGCCGTGCGTGTTCCGGAACGCGACGGGTTCCGCTATCGCGCTCACCGGCATCGAGCTCGCCATGGCTGGCGTCGAATTCAAGATTCCCGTCGACGAAGTCATCGACGTCATGGGTGAGATCGGCCGCACCATGGATGTTCGGTATCGCGAGACCGCGGGCGGGGGCCTGGCCGCCTCGCCGACCGGCCGCCGACTCGCCAAGGAGCGCCTCGTTCAAATAAGGCGGAAGTAGAAGCGACCGTCACGCGGGAATTTGAAGTGCGCTCTTGCCGATTCACTTCCCCGGCGCGCGCCGCGCCCGTAGCTTGACCGTGGCCGCAGCGCGTAGCTGAAACTCCGCGTGATGCAGCACCCGTAGTGGCAGGCAACCAGTGCACGCAGGTGTGCCAAAATGCTCACGAAAGAAGACATCGAGAGTTTCCTCATCCGACTCAGCGCAACCGGCGCGACTTATTCAGAGGTCGAAGCCGGTTTCTGGATCGTGCGCCCAAGCCCGGAGAGCGATCTCTCGGTCGCCGTGAATTACTCGCCGCCCGTCGTACTGCTCCGCGTCGATGTCATGACGTTGCCGGACGATTCCACGCAGACGGCCACGCTCACCCGCCGCCTGCTCGAGCTCAATGCCTCCGACCTGCTGCACGGTGCCTACGGCATCCAGAACGAGCAGATCGTCCTGACGGAAGCACTCGAGCTTTCGGCCCTCGACTTCGAGGAATTTCTCGCGAGCTACGAGAGCATGACCCTCGCACTCGCATCGCACCTGCGCGAGCTCGGCTCGTACCGCGAGGCACGCTGATCATGGGCTTGTTCGATCGTATTTCCCAGCTGCTCAAGAGCAACATCAACGACCTGATCTCCAAGGCGGAAGATCCGGAGAAGATGCTCACGCAGATCCTCGACGACTTGCGCGGCCAGCTCGTGAAGGCCAAGCAACAGGTCGCCGTCGCCATCGCCGACGAGAAGCGCCTCCGCGACCAGGCCGACGCCGAGTACAAGCAGTCCGAAGATTGGGAGCGTCGCGCCATGCTCGCCGTGCAGGAAGGCCGCGACGACCTGGCCAAGCAGGCGCTCGTGCGGCATGGCGAACACCTGTCGCACGGCCAGCAACTCGAGCAGACGTGGGAGGCCCACAAGGCCGACTCCGACAAGCTCAAGGGCCAGCTCCGCGATATGAATGACAAGATCGAGGAGGCGAAGCGCAAGAAGAACCTTCTGGTCGCCCGGCAGCGTCGTGCGCAGGCCCAGCAGCGCATCCAGGAGACGATGTCCTCCCTGTCCGAGAAGAGCGCCTTTGAGGCGTTCTCGCGGATGGAGGAGCGTATCGAGACGAACGAACGGCAAATCAAGGCCGCCGCGGAGATCGACGAAGAGTTCACGGGAGATACCCTCCAACGCGACTTCAAGGCGCTCGAGAAGGGTGCCGGCGCAGTCAACGTCGACTCGCGACTCCTCGCGCTCAAGCAGAAGATGGGCGTGCTGCCGGCCGGTGCTGCGCCGAGCAAGGCGCTCGGTGCCGGTCAGCGGGATGAAGAGGAGATCGCCGCGGAGATCCAGCGTCCCGGACAGCGGAAGCTTTCGTGAATAACGGAACGGCAAAGTCGGTTCGATTCGCCTTCGGCCCCATCCTCGCCGCTACCGTCTTCACCGTCGTCGCGCTGTGGCTCTGGCTTCGCGTCGCCGACGTCTTTCTCCTCCTGTTTCTCGGCATCCTGATCTCGTTGTACCTCGGCGCGCTCGCAGGAGTGCTCCACCGGCGCGCCAAGCTTCCGGAGCGGTTGGCGTTCATTCTTGCGATCGTGCTTTCCTTTGGCGGCCTGATCGTCTTGTTCTATGCCCTGATTCCGCCGCTGATCCAGCAGACGCAGGACCTGGTGAAGGTCCTTCCGAACTACATCGGTGGGTGGGAAGCAGCGATCGACCGCCTTGCGGAGCGCGTACCGGCGCTGCAGGGGGTGTACAAGCCGGGGCAGCACAACATCCTCACCGCCGTCTACAACCAGGTCTCGGGACAGTTCGGCAATGTCGTGCCGAAGGTGCTCAGCCTCGTCGAGGTACTCGTCAGCCTGTTCTCCGTCGTCGTCATGGGGCTGTATCTCTCCGTGCACCCGGCGATGTACCGCGAATGGCTGATCGCACTGTTTCCACCGCGTCACCGCGATCTCGTGCGCGACGTGCTGGCTGATTGTGCCGGTTCGTTGCGCGCCTACATCGTGGGCCTCCTCCTGACGATGAGCTTCCTCGGAACGCTCACTGCCGCGGGACTCTATTTCCTGAAGGTCCCCTACTACGTCACGTTCGGCGTCTTCACCGGCCTGGCGACGATCGTTCCATTCTTCGGGACCCTGCTCGCCACGACGCTGCCGGCACTCTTCGTCCTCACGGGTCCCGATGGCGGATCGCGCGCCTTATCGGTGATCGGACTCGGGATTGTCGTGCACCTGATCGAAGGCAACCTCGTGTCGCCTTACATCATGCAGCGCCAGGTGGACCTCCCGCCGGTGCTCACCATCGTGTTCGTCCTCATCGTCGGGAAGTTGCTGGGACCTCTTGGACTGCTCGTCGCCGTGCCGGGCCTCGCCGTCATCATGGTCATCGTCAAGCGCATCCTGCTCTCGCGCATCTACGAGGGCCTCGGCTTCCGCCGCACGACGCGTGAGCGCCCGCTCATCCTCCGCCTGCCGGTCTCTCAGGGCGGCGTGCTCATCCCCGCCGCACCGGTTGATGTGGTCGGTATGCTCGAGCGCCGCACCCTCGCCATTCCCGCCTAGGCGCTCTTCTGCACGACCCAGAAATGTCACGCGAACTCCGCTACCTCATACTCGCCGACGGCCTCTTCGGGCCCGAGGAATCAAAGACCGCGAACGCGTGCATCCGCTACACGCCCGAGCGCGTCGTCGGCATCATCGATGCGAGCAAGGCCGGTAGCACCGCCCAACAGGTGCTCGGCTTCGGTGGCGACATTCCCGTCGTCGGTACCCTCGACGCGGGGCTTGCACTCGGGCCCAATGCGCTGGTCATCGGCATCGCGCCAGCCGGCGGCCAGCTTCCCGACACGTGGATTCGGCTGCTGGCCGGCGCCATCGAGAATGGCCTGGAGATCTGGAGCGGCTTGCACACCTTCATTGGGGACGTGCCGGAGCTCGCGGCGTTGGCCACGAAACACGGCGTCGCTATTCACGACCTTCGGCGTCCGCCCGTGAACCTGACCGTCGCGAACGGCCGCGTAAGGGACATTGCGGCGACGGTGGTGTTGACCGTCGGTACGGACTGCAACATCGGCAAAATGACGACGCAGCTTCAGCTGCTCGGCGCGCTTCGGGGGCGCGGTATCCGTACGAGCTTCGCCGCCACCGGACAGACAGGCATCCTGGTGGAAGGCCGCGGCATCGGCGTCGATGCGGTGATCGCCGACTTCATTGCCGGTGCGGCTGAGCGGCTCGTGCTCCAGTGCGCCGAAGGTGCCGAGCTGGTTCTCGTGGAAGGGCAGGGCTCCATCATTCATCCGAGCTATTCGGGCGTGACGTATGGCCTGCTACACGGCGCGTTGCCGCACGCGCAGGTGCTCTGCGCACAACCGTCGCGCACGGCCATCAATCGCTGCGAGTGGGTCAAGATTCCGCCGCTGCTCGACTTTATCCGGCTGAGCGAGGCGGTGGCGGCGCCGCTGCGGGTCGCACCGGTGATCGGTATCTCGCTGAACACCTACGATCTCGACGAGGATACCGCGCTTCGCACCATCGAGACGGTGCGCAGCGAGACGGGCCTGCCGACGACCGACACGGTTCGCTTCGACGCGGAGCCGCTCGTCGACGCGATCGCGACCTACCACCGCACGCGCCCACGCTGACCGGACGCCCTCGCGGGAATTCACACCGCGATGCGGCATTTCGATGATGGCTGGCAGGGCAGCATGGTGCATCGTGCGTCATGCCATATGCCCTCGTCATCAACAACCTCTGGAAGAGCTACTCGGCTGGTGTTCGCGGCTGCTCGGTGCGCGTGTGGGCACTGCGCTCGTGTTCATTCCACCTCGCGCTCGGGGAGCGCGTGGCCATTGTCGGCGGGCCGGGCGCCGGGAAGACAACCCTGCTCCAGTGCATCGCGGGAACGCGCCGAGCCGACGCCGGCCAGATCAGCGCGCTCTTGCCGATGCGATGTGTGCACGGAGGTTCTTCACGCGAGCACGATGGACGCCTCAGCGCACCCTCCCTCCTCCTGCTCGATGCAGTGGACGCAGATGCGATCCGTCATTTCCGGCATGGGTCGCTCGTGGTGACCTCGCGCGACATCGCGAGCGTTCATCCACTCGTCGATCGTGTGCTGCTCCTGCGCGATGGTCGACTCAGCGCGCTCACGCGCACCGTGGTGCGCCGAGTCGCGGAACCGGGTCCGGTCGACGCGCGAGGATCCCGTGCACGTTGACCCGTGCTGCGGTGGGGGCCTAGCTTGCCGCCATGATCTACCGCTCCTCGCTCGCCCAGCCAACAGTCGTGGTGAACCGCCGCCCTCGCACCCTCGAGGAGTGGCGTCGAAACGGCGCGGACTACGCGGTCGACAAGGGCATCGACGTGGGCGGCGTGCTGCTCTCGATCCTCGCTCTCTGGTACTTCATCCGCTTCCTCTCGCGGCGGATCGAGCGATGGGGCTCGGACGGAAACGATCACCTGGTGACGGCCCGTGAGCAACGCGCGAAGACGGCTGCGAAGCTCGTCCGCAGCCTCGGCCGCGCCATGCTCACGGTGGTCGGCGTGCTCATGGTGCTCAACCAGCTCGACTTCAACATCTCTCCACTCCTCGCCAGTGCGGGGGTGGTTGGCCTGGCCATCTCGTTCGGTTCGCAGAGTCTCGTCCGCGACTATGTCACCGGATTCTTCCTGCAGCTCGAGCACCAGTTCGCCCTGGGCGATGTCATTCGTGTGGGAGCCGTTGAAGGCAGCGTCGAGAATATCACGCTGCGTCTCGTCTACCTGCGCGATACCAGCGGGGCACTGCATATCATTCCCAATGGGCAGATCGCGCAGGTCACGAACCTGACGCGTTCGTGGGGTCGGGTCGCGGTCGACATCGACGTCGCCTGGCGCGATGCAGACCGGGGTATGGAGGCCATGCGGAAGGCGGCCGTCGAACTCGCCGCGGATCCCGCGTGGGCGGATTCGCTGCTGGACCCACCGCGGGTCACCGGCATCGAGCAGATCGCCGGGGGCGCGGTGACGCTACGCGCCATCGCGCGCGTGGATCCACATCGGCGAGCCGACGTGGCACGCGATCTCCGTTCGCGCATCAAGGGTGCGCTGGATGCGGAAGGAATCGAAACGTTCATCCCGTCGGCTCGCCCGCCGGCGTAACTTTCTTGCTGCGAGCTCGCCCACTGCCTGCGCACGAAACGCTGTGGAGGACAGGACGATAGGATGATTGGATGACAGGACAGCCATCCTCCTTCCTAACTTCCTGTCATCCTCTCTTCCTATCCGCCTAATGTCCGAATTCCGCCTCTACAACACACTGTCCCGCCAGGTCGAGCCGTTTGTGCCGGCCGACGGCACGACCGTGCGCATGTACACCTGCGGGCCGACAGTCTACAACCCGGCGCACCTCGGGAATTTCCGGACGTTCCTGTTCGAGGATCTCATGCGGCGCGTACTCGCGCTGCGCGGCTGGCGCGTGCACCAGGTGATGAATCTCACCGATGTCGACGACAAGATCATCAAGCGGGCGCAGGAGCAGGGCAAGACGATCACCGAGGTCACCGAACCCGTCATCGTCGTGTTCCATCGGGATCGCGAGTATCTCCGCATCCAGGCCGCGGAGCAGTATCCCAAGGCGACCGATTTCATCCCGCAGATGATCGCGCTCGTCGAGAAGCTCGTGGCGCGCGACGTCGCCTACCAGGCGGAAGATGGCTCCGTCTACTTCGCGATTGCGCGGTTCCCCGGGTACGGTCGCCTCTCGCGCCTCGACACGCGCGAGATCAAGGCAGGGGCCCGCGTCATCCAGGACGACTACAGCAAGGAAAACGCGCAGGACTTCGCACTCTGGAAGGCAGCCAAGCCCGTGGATGAGGAGACCGGCGCGGCCTGGGACTCACCGTGGGGTCGCGGCCGTCCCGGCTGGCATCTCGAATGCTCCGCCATGGCGATGGACCTGCTCGGCGAAACACTCGACCTGCATTGCGGCGGTATTGACCTCATCTTCCCGCACCACGAAGACGAGATCGCGCAGAGCGAGGCCGCGAGTGGTGTTCCGTTTTCGCGGGTGTGGTGCCACGGGGCCTTCCTGCTCACCGAAGGTGCGAAGATGGCGAAGCGCGTTGGCAACGTGAGCACGGTCTCGGGCCTGCGCGAAGCGCGCTTCTCGGCGGCTGCGCTGCGGCACTTCGTGTTCAACACGCATTATCGAAAGGAGCTGAATCTTTCGGAGGAGGCGTTGGAGGCGTCGCGCCAGGCGGTTCGCCGCGTAGGCGATTTCTCCGCACGGTTACACGCGGATGCCACGCTCGCGCTTGGCGGCACGCCGGAGCTGGCGATTGCCGCGGCCGAAGCGGTCAAGCAGGCCGAGCAGGCGTTTTTCGATGACCTGAATGGTCCGGAGGCGCTCGCGGCACTCTTCGACTTTATTCGGAAGGCGAATGCGGAGCTCGACCGGCGAGGTGGTGACGTCGATGCCATCCTCGCGGCGCGCGCGGCGTTCGCGCGCATCGACGGCGTGCTCGACATCGTGCCCGATGAGGAATCCGTCGACGCCGAGCTCGCTGTCTGGATCGAGGGGCGCCTAGCGGCTCGCGGTGCGGCTCGCGAGCGACGTGATTTTGGCGAGGCGGACAGGATTCGAAGCGAGCTCGGCGGACGTGGCGTGGTGATCGAGGATGGTGGAGGGGAGACGCGGTGGAAGCTTGGGTAAGTGCTGTCAGTTGGTTGGCTTGACTCCCCCCATCCGCTCAACTATCCTACGGGTCTCGCGCTGAAACGGCCGTCTGCTGACGTAGCTCAGTTGGTAGAGCACCTGATTTGTAATCAGGCGGTCGCGAGTTCGACTCTCGCCGTCAGCTCTTCGGGTGGTACATCGAGCGTGGTCATGACGCCGGAGCGCGAGAAACAGGGGTGAGGTTCCTGAGTGGCCAAAAGGATCAGACTGTAAATCTGACGGCGCAAGCCTTCGAAGGTTCGAATCCTTCCCTCACCATGCGCCTTGGGCGTTTCGTGGCGTGAACAGGCGGGGTGGTACTTCGCGGGAGTAGCTCAGCTGGTAGAGCGCAAGCCTTCCAAGCTTGATGTCGCGGGTTCGAGCCCCGTCTCCCGCTCTGGTGTTGTCGAAGGTTGTGGGGGAAGCCAGCCGCCGCGCGGCACGCGGCGGCTTCCCTGTGTCTGGGGAACGTTTCCAGGCCTGTGTGGTTGGTGTGGGGCGTGGACGTGTAGCTCAGTTGGTAGAGCACACCCTTGGTAAGGGTGAGGTCATCGGTTCAATCCCGATCACGTCCTCTGCATGGCAGGTCGTCGGCGTGATTGGCCGGCGGGTGAGAATGGGCGGGGCGCCGCAGTGGATATGGCGTACTTGCAGAGGTTCCATACTGGCCGCTGGGGGGCGAATTCGTCCTCTGGGGGCTACTGGCTGTCCAACCCTTTTGCGTTTCGGTATCGGTCATGGGAAAGGCAAAGTTCGAGCGCACCAAGCCGCATGTGAACGTGGGCACGATTGGCCACGTCGATCATGGGAAGACGACGTTGACCGCGGCCATCACGGCGATCCAGGCGGTGA
>JBKJUW010000029.1:0-85215 GCA_046589725.1 Gemmatimonadaceae bacterium | reverse complement strand
CGGAGTTCGGCGTGAGCGATGGCGCGCTGTTCGACGCGCTGACGGGAAAGGTGGCGCCGGTGGGGCGACTGCCGTTCGAGCTTCCGCGCTCGATGGACGCGGTCAGGCAACAGCAGGGGGACGTGCCGCATGACAGCAAGTCACCGCTGTATCCGATCGGCTATCGCTGGCGGCCGTGAGCGGGGCGCGACGGCAGTCGCGCGCGCAGCCAGCGAATCTGTCCCCGGTGGTTGATCTCGTCTTCCGCGACGTGAAACCAGGCCCAATGCACGTTGAGGACCGGCGCCACACTCAACGACTGGTCCAGCCATGCGTCATCACGTGACGCCAACCCCTTCAGGGTATCCTCGCGTGCGGCAGCCAATGCATCGAGGTAATGCTCGAGCGGCTGGCCGCGCAGTGCACGGCGCCCTTCTTCGCCCAGCTTGAGGGCCATCGACCACTGGGCGTCCTCCTCGGGCGACAGGTTGCGATCCTCGAACGTGAGCACCTGATAGGAGCACTCCACCGCGACCGCATGCGCCAGCAGCGCACCGATCGAGTTGCTCTCGGCATCATGCAGGTGATCAAGCTCGCCGACGGATAGTCCGTCGACGGCGGCCAGCGTCGTGGAACGGGCATACGTCAGCATGCCGATGAGACGCCCGATCGCCGGCGCATAACCCGGGATTGGCTCGATGCGGAGCGGCGCGGGTCGCATCACGTCAGGAAAGGCACGCAACGGCAAACTTCACCATGGATTCGCTCGCCTCGACGATGAGCATCCGTGCGTGAATGAGAAGGCAATTTGATAGCGATCCAATAAGGGATATTCACAAGGGGTTCAATATGTGCCGCCTCGCGTAGGTGCAATATTCCCGCGCGAGTATATTTTTGCGAGTCGCAGGGAAGACGCCCCCGGTGGATGTTGTCCATCCTGACACTCGTCATTCCCCGCGGACGCCGCCGAGGTTTCGCCCCGTTCATGAACACGCCAATTGACCGTCGCGCGACAGACGTGAACGCCGCTCGCAAGCGCGACGTGCGCTTCCTCCTCACCATGGCCCGCGCGCTCCACACCGCCGGCACCACCGCGCAGCGCCTCGAGGATTCACTCGCCGTACTCGCCCGCGGCCTGGGACTCCACCATGCGCAATTCTTCTCGACACCCACGTCGATCATGTGCGCCTTCGGCGAACTGGAAGACCAGGAGACGCACCTCCTGCGTCTTGCCCCGGCCGGCCCTCACCTCGGCAAGCTGTCGCGGCTGGATCGCGTTGTCACCGACGTGCTGGCCGGCACGATCTCCACGCCGGAAGCGCTGGCGCGGGTAGAGGTCATCGAGCTCGAGCCGTCACCGTACAGCGCCTTCGTCACCATCCTCGCCTTCGGCCTGGCCTCGGCGGGGATCGCACGCTTCCTCGGCGGCGGCGCCAGGGAGATAACCGTCGGAAGTCTGCTCGGGATCATCACCGGTGCGCTCCAATCCGTGGCCGAACGGCGCGTGAGACTTCAACGCGTCTACGAACCCGTCGCGGCGTTTACGGCGGCCTTCATCGCCACCGGCGTCGCCGCGTGGCTCGGACCATACGCCACGTCGACCGCGATCCTTGCAGGCATCATCGCCCTCTTGCCGGGCCTCGTGCTCACGAACGCCGTGCGAGAGTTGGCCGAGCGACACCTGGCATCCGGGACCGCGCGGCTGGCCGGCGCGGCGATGATCCTGCTCGGCCTCGTCTTCGGCGTGGCACTCGGCAGCAGGACGGCGACGACTTTATTCGGCGTCGTGCGCGAGTTGACACCAGCGGCGCTGCCGTGGTGGACGATGGCGTTCGCGATCCTCGCGGCGGGTGTGAGCTTCGTGGTGATCCTCAAGGCCGAGCCGCGCGACACCGGCTGGATGGTCGGCGCGTCGGCAGTGAGCTACCTGCTCGCCAGCACGAGTGTGCGCTTCGCCGGTCCGGAGCTGGGGCTCTTTCTCGCGGCGATGTTCGACGGCGTCGCGGCGACCGTCTGGGGGCGCTGGCGCGATCGGCCGCAAACGGTGGTGCTCGTGCCGGCGATCCTCATGCTCGTGCCTGGAAGCGTCGGTTTTCGAAGCCTCAACAGCCTGCTGCAGCGCAACGTCGTCGCGGGCGTCCAGACGGCATTCGCGATGATCATCGCCGCTACGGCAATTTCGGCTGGCCTGCTCGTGGCGACGTCGGTAGCGGAAGGACGGCGGCGCATTGAGCGACGCGGTGGCATCTCGATCCGAACAGACGAGTTTCGTACGGTGCCCAAGGCGTGAGATGACTGCAGACTCTCAAGGTGATGGCGCCCTGGATTCGAGGCGTGGCTGCTTTCGGACGCCGAAGCTCACGTTGTAGTCGGAATCGAGGACAAGCCGATCGCCTGTGAAATAGAAATCAAGCGTCGAGTAGAACGGCGTTTCCGGCGCGACGAGCTTCACCGTGAACACGGAGTCGGCCGTCCATGCGCCACTCGCCGCGACAGCAGGTCCGGGCAATACGCTCAGCATCCGGTCGATGCCGTTGTTGAACGCCGACTTGCTCGCCGTCCACGTGCCGATCCCGATCGGTGTCCGCGTTTCTCCGGTCGCGGTGCGCACCAGGAGCGCGGGCGCGGATGGCGTGAGGTCGAGCGACACGGCTCGGATGCCACGATTGTTTTCGGTGAGGTCGAACCACTTGCCACTCGCACGCGCAGCAACCGTCGAACTGGGCCGGCCAGTGGGCATTTTAACGGCGAGGCTCGCGAGCTTCGTACCCAGTGCGCGGCGAGCAACCGCATTCTCCGGCAGCGAAGATGGAGAGAACGCCGGGAGCAGCTTGTCCCACACGAGGTTCATCACCGCCTGCATGTCGCGCACGCCACTGGTGATGGCCACGACTGCGTCGTACTGCGGAATCACCATCATGTACTGACCGAAGGCGCCATCGCCGCGATAGGTGTTGTGGCGCGAACGCCAGAACTGGTAGCCGTAGCCCTGGTCCCAGTCACTCGTCGGTGACGAGCCGTTCGACGTCTGCCGCGATGTCGCTTCGTCAACCCACGCGGCGGGAATGAGTTGCTTCCCCTGCCACTTGCCGCGCTGAAGATACAATTGACCGAGCTTCGCGATGTCCTCCGTCCGCACGCTCAGTCCGTACCCGCCGGCGTTGATGCCCTGCGGACTTGACACCCACGTGGGGGACTCGATGCCGAGCGGCACGAAGAGTCGTGGCGTGAGGTATTCCCGCACCGTCTGGCCCGTGACCTTCTGCACGATAGCCGACAGCATGTAGGTCGCACCCGAGTTGTAAAGGAAGTGCGTGCCTGGCTTGAACTGCACTGGATGCATCAGGAACCGCCGCGTCCACGTCGCGTCCATCATGGTGGAATCGGCGGGCGTGATGATCGAGGGCTCGGTGACATGGCCGGTATTCATGCGGATGAGGTCACGCACCCGCATGGCGCGAAGGTTCGCCGACGGCTGCGCCGGCGCGTCATCGGGGAAGTACTTCAGGACGGCGTCATCGAGGCTCATCTTGCCCTCCGCGATCGCCAGTCCCACGGCGGTCGACGTGAAGCTCTTGCTGAGCGAGTAGAGCACGTGCTGCGTTCGGGCATCGTATGGAGTCCACCAGCCCTCCGCGATCACGCTGCCGTGCCGCACGAGCATGAAGCTGTTCATCGCATCGATGCTTGTGTCGGCCGCCTGGACGAAGGCGAGAATTGCCGCGGACGACACACCCTCGTGCTCGGGCGTGCTCCGCTTGAGGGGGGCCTGCGCCGAGAGCGGCGCGTGCCCGAGGGCGGCGAGGAAGATCAGGAGCGAGCGCGTCTTCATGACTGGTCTCCGTCTTTCAGCGTGTCTTCGAACAGCGCCAACAGTGTCTCCCAGTGACGCTCTGCCGCAAGCGGATCGTGTGTCGGCGTGTCGGCGGGGACCCATCCGTGGCGCGCATCGTACGTCTCGACGATGTGCTCGACCTGCGCCTCAGTGAGCGCGCGCGCGAGCCGTTTCTTCTGCGCGTCGTCGAACCCGGAATCCTCGATCGCGCCGGCGACGTAGACCACGCCCTTCATCTGCGGCGCCAGGAGGTGCGGGCTGTCGGGCGCGTCGGTGGCAAGGCCACCGCCGTGGTACGACGCCGCTGCCTCCACGCGTTCCGGAAACGTCCCGGCGGTCGTGAGCGACAATTGTCCACCGAGGCAGTAGCCCGTCGTCCCAATGGGCTGGCCGTCGACGTGAGCGCGTGCGTCGAGCAGCGCGAGGAGCGCAGGCACATCACGCATGATGGTTGCATTCGTGATCGTCGGCACAACGCGTGTCTTCCACTCGGCAAGGAGCGCGGCATCCGCGAACAGATTCTGCCCTTCCTTCAGCTTGAAGCCGCTGCGGTAATAGAGATCGGGCATGGCCACGCGATAGCCATGGCTACTGAGCCGCTCCGCCATTTCAAAGAGCGCGGGACGGAGGCCATTGCCATCCATGTAGAAGATCACGCCAGGCGACTTCCCAGATGCGTCTGCTTCGAAGTAATGCGTCGGACAGGTGCCGTCTGGAGTGCGAACGTTGATGATCTCGTGCGGCATCGTCAGTGCTCCCTTGGTGTGCTCATGCGTCGCGGGAACGCATCTTTCTGCTGCCCAACTGAGATTCTAGGCAGCGAATATGATGAACGAGCCTCCCCGACGCACCTGAACATGACCCCAATGAAGCGCCCACTCGGCAAGACCGGCTTCAGCATCGCCCCGCTCGTGCTCGGCACGAACGTCCTTGGCTGGACTGACGTTCCTCCTGGCTTTCGTGGCGCCGCGATGCAGAATGGTCGCGGGCGCGGCACAGCATGGACCAGGGAAGGAGCGAACATGAGGATGGCACGATCGGGCTTCGTCATATGCATCTGCCTCGCGCTGTCGGCATGTGGCGGCGGCACCCAGGTGGCGAGTAGTCCCTCGCCTGCCGCCACTCCAGCCCAGGTTTCTGCGCCTCCCGCGCGGCCAACGCCCCCCACTCGTGATCCCCACGCGGCAGGCTATGTCAGCGCCGCCGAGTTGCCGGATGGCGCCGTTCCATCTGCCGACGTCGACGGCAACTTCATCCTCGGCCCGACGCATGCCGCTGCGCGGGAGATGACGGCGGACGAGAGCGTGCCGCATGGTGCCGTGTACAACTTCACCATGAGCTCGACCGACAGCCGCATTTATCCTGGCGTCGCCCGCGATGCCGGTACCTTCGGCACGCGTGATTCGCGGGACCCGACGTCGCTGGTGGTGACCACGAGCCATCCCGCGGCGTATACGCGGCGCGTCTCCGTCTACGTGCCGAAGCAGTACGTCAGCGGACAGATTGCGCCATTCATCGTGGGTGCCGACGGTCCGGATGCGCTGCTGTTCACGGCCCTCGATAACCTGATCGCTGAGGGCAAGGTGCCCGCGATGGTTGCCATCTCCATCGGGAATGGCAGCGGCGATGCGCAGGGGAGTCAGCGGGGACTCGAGTACGACACGATGTCAGGGCGGTACGCAGAGTTCGTCGAGAGCGAGGTGCTGCCGCTGGTCGAGAAGCAGTATGGTGTGACGCTGACGAAGAATCCGGACGGGCGCGCGACGATGGGCTGCAGCTCCGGCGGGTCGGCCGCGCTGATCATGGCGTGGTATCACCCTGACCTCTATCACCGCGTGCTGACGTACTCCGGCACGTACGTCAACCAGCAGTGGCCGCACAGCGCGGCAACACCGCATGGCGCGTGGAGCTTTCATGAGAGCCTCATCCAAGACTCGCCGCGCAAGCCACTTCGCATCTGGATGCAGGTGGGCGACAGGGACCTGTTCAATCCGAACATCATGCGCGACGAGATGCACGACTGGGTGGTCGCCAACGAACGCATGGCACGCGTGCTCGCTGCGAAGGCCTATCACTACCAGTTCGTGTTCGCCCGCAACGCCGGACACTGTGAGCGCGCGGTGAAGCAGCAGACGCTGCCTGAAGCGCTCGAATGGCTCTGGAAGGGGTACAAGCCCTGAGCAGCCGGGTCCGCCACATGCGGCAACAAGATTGCCTTACGAGGAGCGTGGAACAGCGCGGCGGCAACGCTCGGTGATCGATGGCGAACGTTCCGCTTGCAGCTCGAGAATGCCGACATCGAATCAACACGGAGATGACTCGTATGCACGTCGCAAGGACGCACTCGTTAATTCTCTGGATCGCCGCGCTCTGCGCGTGCGTGAGCTCGACCAGCCTGGCGCAGTCGCCGAGCAGCGCCGCGCGGCGCGCTGGCACCGGTGGATCAACCAAGGCCGCGAAGAACCCGATGTCGGCTGGCACTGTATCCCCGTCACGACGCCGTTCGCACAGGACTCACGCGGCTGTGCTCATCGGGAAGCAGGCTGCCAGCCCTTTGATGAAAGGCATGAAAGGAAATAGCGCCGGCGCCACCGACATGACGGGGGGCGGCATGAGCGGTACCACGGGCACCGGCAGCGCGGGCACGAGTGGCACGAATGCGAATGGCGCGGGCGCCATTCGACGTCCTCCCGGGAGCGCCAGGCCAGCCACTCCCGCTTCGGCATCGCCTTCCGCCGCGGGCACCGGGAGCACCGGTACCTCGGCGAATTCTACGCCCGGCGTTCGTCCGCCAGCGTAGATCAATGCAGAGCCGCCGCCAATGACGGCGGCGGCTCTCCGAGTGCGCGGACCCTTTTCGTTGGTCCCGCCCTAACGGCCTAGCGCTTGCTGCCGCGCAGCAGTTCACCTTCGCTTGCACCGACCGACCAACGACCGATGACGGCCCCCTTCGTGTCGGAATCGATCGGGTAGAGCACGAGCGTCAGCGTGCCGGAAGGCGTCTCGCCCTGGAGATAGAGATCCCCTTCACGAGCATCTACGGCCATGGGGCGAATGGCACTGGAGCCGCGAAGGCGGAAACTGGCGAACCACGTGCCGGCGGAATCGACCACTGTCACCTGCGTCGGCATGCCGGCGCTCCGCGTAGCGCCGAAGTTGTAGACAGCGACAGTTCGCGGAAGGATCGGTTCGGCCGCGATGGCGTTGACGATCGGGCGCACATTACCCGCGACTGCGGACTGCTGCGCGGCCACCGGGCTGCCAGCGGCAGCACAGAAGGCGGCAAGGGTGAGCGACGAGCGGAGCGAGAGCGAGATACGCATTGGAGTGTCCTTTTTCGAGAGTGTCTTTCGTGCGGCGTCCGAGTGGTGAAGGAGAAATACCCAGCCCGCGGGACACGGTCCAAGACAACTTTCGTCTGGTTCATTACCTGAAAGGTATGGACAATTTCGGCTCTCCTTCGACGCACATCTCGACGCGCCCCTCAACGTCCCGGGGGCAGGCACGTATGTTCTGCGAGTCACGACACCTCCGCCAATCATCGGGAGCATACATCTGATGGAATTGCGCCGACTCTCTCTCACCGTGCTGTGCACACTCGCCACGCCGGCAATGCTCGCCGCTCAAGGCGGCCGGGGTGGCGAGGCTCCAAAGAATCTGCAGGTGCTCCCCAAGGGCATGCCGCGACAGCAGGTCGTCGCCATCATGAACGGCTTTACCCAGGCGCTCGGTGTCAACTGCGCACACTGCCACAGCGAAGCCGAGGCAGGAGCGATGGGCGCGCCCCCCGCCGGTGGCGCTCCTTCTGGCGCACAGGGTGGTGGACGAGGCGGCCCCGGCGGTCCGCAGCTCGACTTCGCGCTCGACGACAAGGAAACGAAGAAAGTCGCCCGCGAGATGCTCAAGATGGTCGCCGACATCAACGGCAAGTACCTGCCGGCCACTGGGCGAACCTTTGGGGACCGCAACTCCGTCTCATGCGAGACGTGTCATCACGGCCTCGCGAAGCCGCAAACCTTGCGTGCCGCACTCGCCAATGCCGCCGAGGCGAAAGGCACGGACTCGGCGCTCGCGCTCTATCGTGGCTTGCGCGGCCGGTACTACGGCTCAGCGGCGTACGACTTCAGCGAGACCGCGCTGACGATCGCGGCGAATGATCTCGCGCGCATCAACCAGCAATCAACGGCGCTCGCGCTGCTCAAGGTGAACCTGGAGTATTACGACAAGTCCGCACCGACGTACCAGACGATCGCGCAGGTCCAGCTTCAAGGCGGCGATACGGTGTCGGCGATCGATGCGCTCAAGAAGGCGAGTGCGCTGCAGCCGAACAACCCGCAGATCCGACAGATGATGCAGCGGCTCGGCGTCACTCCCTGATCGTCGACATCAACAACAGAAAAGCGATTTTACCACGGAGGTCACAGAGGACGCAGAGGAAAGCGGAACAACGCAGTCCTCTGTGCCCGCTGTGTCCTCCGTGGTGAATTGCTGTTGCAGTTTAGCTTTTTCGAACGGCAGCCAGATTGTCCTCAACGAGTGGCGGCGGCAGGCGCACCACGACCAACGCTCAACGCCATCCCAATAACCACCACCGTCACTGCCCCAACCACATTGTGCCACAGGAACGACACCTGCGGCGCACCAAAATTCACCGCGGCGACAGCCAGCATTCCCACGATCAACCCGATGAACGCACCCAGTGCACGCGCGCGTGGAATCATCGCCAGGATGAACACCCCGAGGATGGAGCCGTAGAAGAACGATCCAAAACGGTTGACCACCTCGATCAGGGAGCCGAGCGTGGCGGCGTACGATGCGACGATGCAGGCGAAGAGGCCCCAGAACGCCGTGGCGCCTTTCCCCACCGCCAGAAAGTGCGCGTCGCTGGCTTCCTTGCGAATCCAGCGACGGTAGAAGTCGATGACCGTCGCGGTGGCGAGCGAATTCAGTTCCGCCGCGATCGCTGACATCGCCGCCGCCATCACGCCGGCGATGAAGAGTCCCGCCAAGCCGATCGGAAGTTGCTCCACGACGAAGCGCGGGATGATGTAGTTCACGTCCTTCGACTGCTGCCCCGTGGTCTTTTCCACCAGCGCCAGCGCCTCGGAGCGCACTGCAGTTGCCGTCGAGTCCAGCGCACGAAAACGCGCTGTGGACACTAAAGCCTCGTCGTCGCCCGTGCTGCGCTCGGTGGAGACGGCATGTGCGGCAACCAATCGCGCCGCGACCGCCGTGTCGAATCGCGACTGCAGCAGCGCAAGCGCGGCCGGTTGCGCGGCGCGCACCTTCGCCTCCTGCACCGGATTGTACAGCATCGGCGGCGTGACGAATTGATAGAACACGAACACCAGCACGCCGATGAGCAGGACCATCGCCTGGAGCGGAATCTTCCAGTACGCGCTGATGAGCAGCGAGCTGCGCGCTTCGCCCACCGAGCGCGCGGTGAGGTAGCGCTGCACCTGGCTTTGATCGGTGCCGAAATACGACAGCATCAGGAACGTCCCGCCAATGAGTCCCGACCAGAACGTGTACGTATTCGTCAGGTTGAATGAGAAGTCGAACACCCGCAGCCGCCCCGTAGCGCCGGCCAGGTGCAGCGCATCGCCCGGCGACACGGGAATGCGCAGCAGGAGCACGGTCACCACGGCGGTGATCGCGACGACGATCAGCACCATCTGCTTGACGTCGGCCCACGTGACCGCCTGCACGCCGCCGATCATCGTGTAGATGACGGTCGGGACACCCATCAGCAGCACGCTCCAGCCGAGCGGCCAGCCGAAGATCGCGGAGAAGACGACCGCGGGTGCGGCGAGGATCGTTCCGCAGGACATGCCGCGCGACAGCAGGAAGAGAAACGCCGTCAGCGAACGCGTCTTCGCGTCGAAGCGGCGCTCGAGAAACTCGTAGGCGGTGAACACCTTCGCCCCGTGCAGGAACGGCACGATGGTGACGCCGAGGATCACCATCGCGATCGGGAGCCCGAAGTAGAACTGCACGAAGCGCAGGCCGTCGACCGCACCCTGCCCCGTGGTGCCAATCATCGTGACCGCGGAGAGCTGCGTCGCCATGACGGAGAGCCCCACCGCCCACCACGGCAGGTCGCGGTTGGCGAGGAAGTATCCCTCGATGTGTTTCGTCCCGCGCGCGCGCCGGAGGCCATCGATGGCGACGTAGGCGAGCCACCCGATGACCACGACCCAGTTGAGCGGATGCATCGCGCGCATTACCGCGAATACCGATGCTGGAGAAGCCACAACAGGAACAGCGTGACGACCTGCACGCTCATCACGCGCACGAGCGTGCGCCGGAAGCGTCCGTTGTCGGGTATCTCGTCGGGAGGCGTCATGGCGTCAGCATCTCGGTACGCGCAGCGGCTTTCCGTCGACCACGATGGCCGACTTGCCGTGCCCGGTCAGCACGGTGTTGAACGAGACCAGCCCCTTCGTGCTCAAGCGCTCGTACGACGCCAGCACACTCTTGAGATCCACGCATGCTTTCGTGAACGCTGCAAGAGCGGCAATCGTTGGCGCCATGTCGCCGAGGTCCTGTGCGTTCAACTGTGATACGAAGGTGCCGTTGAGTCCCGTGAAGCTCGGAACGGTGGCCGCACCGCGTCCGCGTCCCCCACCATCCAGTCCATGCACAGTGTCGAGCTGCGCGAGCAGGAGCGAAGCGCTGCTGGTGACGTCCGCGAGATCACCACTCGTGGGCACGCCTCGCAAGGAGGTACGGAACATCCCTGCCCGTTCGCGCGCCTCATACGAGAGCGCGATCGCGTCGAGCAGGCGCATCTGCAGCTCGTGTTGCGAGCGCAGCGCGGCCGGGGTTGCGGGCGAGCGCGGATCCGAGCGCACCGTTGCCGCCTGCGTGTACGTGCGGCCGTCGACGTTGAGCTTCAGCGAATACGTGCCAGGGAGCGCGACCGGACCCTCGGGCGACGCGGGCGTCAGGCCCGGATTTGCGTTGATCTCGAAGCTGTGCGAGATCGCGGGCGGCGCATCGTACCGCAGGTCCCAGTGCGTGCGATTCGTTCGCGCCTCCTTCGGCAGCGCGAAGGGAGCAGCGATCCAGAAGTTCGGATGGGGCGGCCGAGCAGCTTCCGTCACCGGCGGGGGAACCCTGCTCGTGAGGTGACGCACGACCGCACCCGCGGCATCGAGTACATCCAGCGTGACCTCACTCGCGGGTGCGCGCGCCAGCCAGTAGTCGATCACCACGCCGTCGGCGGGATTCTCGGCGTGGGTGAACTCGGGCGAGAACGGCGTATCCGCACCGACGTTCCGGCGCGTCCGCACCGCGTCGCCCGACTTGAAGAGATGCGCCGGCTCATTCGTGATAGCTGGCGTGAGCTCGCGCAGCATCGAGTAGTCGTCGAGCACCCAGAACCCGCGACCATATGTCGCCACCACGAGATCGTTGTCCTTCAGCACGATGTCGCGATACGACGTGTTTGGCAGGTTCTGCATCAGCGACTGCCAGTGATCACCATCGTCGAACGACACGTACACCCCGCTTTCCGTTCCCGCAAAGAGCAGCCCCGCCTTCTTCGTGTCATTCCTGATCACGCGCGAGAAGCTTCCACTCGGCTGGTTCGTCGGCAGGTCACTGATGATCTTCGTCCACGTCCTTCCGTAATCATGCGTGCGGAAGAGATACGGCGTGTAGTCGCCCACGCGATGGAGGTCGATGGATGCATACGCGCTCGCCGCATCGGTGTGCGACGCCTCGATGTTCACCTCGGCGCGCGGAGGATTGGGGAGGCCCGCAATGCTCACGTCCGCCCAC
Source organism: Gemmatimonadaceae bacterium (assembly GCA_046589725.1). Lineage (GTDB taxonomy): Bacteria > Gemmatimonadota > Gemmatimonadetes > Gemmatimonadales > Gemmatimonadaceae > AG11. The sequence goes on along the minus strand of JBKJUW010000029.1, from coordinate 73,616 downwards.
GTCTTTCCGCTGTTGCGGGTGAGCTTCACGAGTCCATTGCCAGTTCCAACCCAGATGGTGCCGGCAGCCACAGTCGACGGTGAGATCGATTCGATTGCGCCACCAGGTGGCGGCGCCGAACCGCCCGCAGTGGAAGGCGCTGGCGGCGCATCGGCGCGCACGGTGAGGTCGGGGCTCATCTGCGTCCAGTGCGCGCCGCTGTCGGTCGTCGCCATGAGCTGCTGGAATCCGGCGATCAGCATATGCCTGTTCCATGGCGCGAACACGATGGGCTGTGTCGACGTTGTCCGCAGCTTGGCTGCGGGATCAACGGCTGGACTGACGTTGATCCACTGCTCGCTGGGATACGTGATCTTCAGGATGCCGGAGCCGCTCGAGTAGACGGTATTGGGATCGAGTGGATCGGGGAGAATGGTGCCCCACTCCCAGCCCGATACAGGATTCCAGTCGAGCGGGGTGATGGCGCCGAGGTTGCCGCGGACGCGCGTGCGGATGGCGCCGGCGTCCTGCTGCGTGCCGTAGACCCAGTACGGATATGAATTGTCGACCGCGAGGTGGTAGATCTGCTCGGTGGACTGGTTGTAGTATGACGTCCAGTTCGCCCCCGCATCGAGGGAGACGACGGCGCCCTGGTCGAGGCCCATGAGCATGCGTGATCCGTTCGTCGGATCAATCCAGAGCTGCTGCGGATCGTCGCCGCCCGGTGCGCCCTTGAAGCCCGTGAAGGTCGCTCCGCCGTCGGTCGACTTGTAGCTCGACGTGCTGATGGTGTAGACGATGTCGGGATTGGAGGGATCGACGTATACGCCGCAGTTGTAGCCGCCCTGTCCGTTGCGGATGCGAGTATCGTCGGCCGCCATCTGCCGCCAGGTCGTACCGCCGTCGTCCGAACGATACAGGCCGGTATTCATGATGACGAACACGCGTTGTGCCGATGTCTGCATGGCCACTGCGACCGACGTGCGGCCATTCAGCGGAGGCAGGCCTCCGCCGGAGATCTCCTTCCATGTGAGGCCATCGTCGGTCGACTTGTAAAGCGACGTCCCGGTGTAGCCGTTGGCATCGGCCGCCACCGGTGGCGCCGTTGGACGTCCAGGGACGATAGGTGCCGTGTAGTGGCGAACCGTCGTCGCGAAGATCACCGCCGGCACATCTGCGGCGCGGGCGAGCTTCTGCACGCCCACGCTGTCGTTCGCGAACAGCGTTCGCGTCCATGTTGCTCCGCCGTCCGTGGTGCGAAACACACCTCGCGCTTCGCTCTTTACATGGACGTCGCCCTGCGCAGCCACGAGAACCGTATTGGGATCGCGCGCGTCCACCAGCATCGACGGAATCTGCTTCGTCGCCTCGAGGCCAGCGTGGCGCCAGGTCCGACCGGCGTCGCCCGAGCGGTAGACGCCATTCCCTTCATTGATGGCGCCGCCGGTGATCAGATCGCCCGTGCCGGCATAGATGACGTTCGGATCGGACGGTGCGACTTCGATGGCTCCGACTGACGACACCTCCTTCACCCCGTCGAAGACCGGATACCACGTCTGCCCGGCGCTCGTGGTCTTCCAGATGCCCGCGGCCGGCAGGCCGATGTAGAAGACGCCCGGCTGACCGATCGCGCCGGAAACGGCGGCCACGCGGCCAGCGCGAAAGGGGCCGATATTTCGCCACACGAGACCGGCGTAGAGCGCAGGATCCACCGGCGGAGTCGCGGGTGGAGCGGTCGGTGACACAGTGAATAGCGCGACCAGGGCGAGCGCGCCCACAGGCGTGCGGAATGTTGGAATGGCGGTCATGGCGGGGCAGCGTGGCGGCAGAAGGATGCGGTCTGCCAGTATGCTTGTCGGACTCTGCGTGCAGCAAGGCGGTCCTCGGCAAAAAACTCATGCAGCCGCGTGTCGATTCGAGCCGGGCCCATTCGTCGTGAGTGTAGAAGGGCGCCAATCAGACGCGCGTCGGACCACCGAAACCAGCCAAACCAAGGAGAAGCACCATGCGATTCATGCTGATCATCAAGGCGAACGATGCGTCCGAGCGGGGCGAGATGCCGAGCGCGGCCGCCATCGTGGAGATGGGGAAGTTCAACCAGCAGCTCATCGACGCGGGCGTGCTGCTCGCCGCCGACGGCCTGCAGCCGAGCTCGAAGGGCGCACGCGTGCAGTTGTCGGGAGAAAAGCGCACGGTCGTGGACGGACCGTTCGCGGAGACCAAGGAGCTCGTGGGCGGATTCTGGATCCTCCAGGTGAAGTCCCTTGGAGATGCGGTCGAGTGGGCGAGACGCTGCCCGAACCCCCAGGGCGCCGGCGACTGCCAGATCGAGGTGCGGCAGGTGTTCGACGCGGCGGATTTCGCGCCCGTGCTCGCCGACTCGCCCGAGGGGCGTGCGGTGATGAAGCAGGAGAAGGAATTCCGAGAGCGCACAGGCGGGTCGTTCTCCTGACGCATGACTGATTGTTCATTTTCGCTTATGCGGCGCAGCGCCAGCTTCGAACGCAAGCAGGACCAGATCGGCTACGAGATGGAGTCGGTGCTCAGCAGTGCCATTCCCGACCCCGACGCAGCGATCGACGACACGATCGGCGACGACCTGCTCCGGCTGGTCTTCATCTCATGTCATCCGGTCCTGTCCACCGACGCGCGCGTTGCACTCACGCTGCGACTCCTTGGCGGCCTCACCACCGAGGAGATCGCCCGCGCGTACCTCGTCCCCGAGGCGACCATCGCGCAGCGCATCGTACGCGCGAAGCGAACGCTGTCCGACGCGAAAGTGCCGTTCGAGGTACCCCGCGGGGCGGCGTTCGAGGCGCGACTGTCCTCCGTACTCCAGGTGCTCTACCTCGTGTTCAACAAGGGCTACTCGGCGACCGGCGGCGAGGATTGGCTGCGTCCAGCGCTCTGCGAAGACGCCGCGCGCCTGGGACGCATTCTCGCCGGCCTGGTTCCCGACGAGCCCGAGGTACATGGGCTGTTGGCCCTCATGGAGATACAGGCATCGCGGACACGGGCGCGCACAGGACCCACCGGCGAGCCGGTGATGCTCCTCGACCAGGATCGCTCACTCTGGGATCAGATGCTCATCCGCCGCGGCCTGTCCGCGCTCGATCGCGCGCTTGCACTTGGCGGCGTGACCGGGCCTTACACCATCCAGGCCGCCATTGCGGCCTGCCATGCCCGCGCGCGTGTCGCCGGCGAAACGGATTTTACACAGATTGCGGCGCTGTACGACGTCCTCAACTCCGTTGCGCCTTCACCGATCATCGAGTTGAATCGCGCCGTGGCCATTTCGATGGCCTCTGGCCCCGCCGTCGCCCTCGAACTGGTCGATGCTCTGCACAGCGCTGGGTCGTTGAAGAACTATCACCTGCTGCCGAGCGTGCGCGGTGACCTCCTCTTCAAGCTGTCGCGGTTCGGGGAAGCGCGAGCGGAGTTCGAGCGCGCTGCGACACTCACGCGAAACGCGCGCGAACAGGCCTTCCTCCTCGCGCGCGCCGCCGCGTGTGCCACCTGATCCCGAAGGGTCGATCAGGTTCATTCGGTCTCCACCACTCGCTTGAGGTTCGCGAGACCTTCGTCGAAGGAATTGCCCAGGTACTTGTCCATGCTTGCGACGAGCGAGATGGCCTTACCCGCCACGGTGTTATTGCCCGACATCGCCCACGTGACCTGCGTGCCGCCCGCTGTTGGCGCGAAGCTGAACTCGGCGAGGCTGGTCGACTTGAATGGCTTCAGGAAGAACAGGTCGATTGCCACGCGTTGCGACGGCTGGCTCTCCACGATGACCATCTTGCCCTGTCCCGCTTCCCGATTCCCCAGCCACTCGTACGTGGCGCCCTTCCCCGCCTCCGCCCCACTGTAGGTGCGCTGCAGGTTGGGGTCGAGCTTCTCGAACGGCGACCAGCGATTCCACAGGTGGAAGTCGTTGATGAAAGGAAAAACGTCGTCCGACGAACCGCTGATGACGGTCGACCGCTCGACGCGAAACGTCTTCGGCCTGGTCGCGATGGCGATCGCCAGGACCGCGACGAGCACGACGATACCGATCAGGATCTTGATCAGCATGGCGACTCCGAATGGGTGGGTAAGCGCGAGGCAGGCGTGGCTCTAATTGCCGGCGCTGACTTCGGTTGTCAAGCACACCTTCGAGCCGGACGCGCACTCGAGGAGGAAGGAAATGGTTGCGCCGGACCTGCACGCCGGAGAAGGTTCACGGGTGGCAGTTCCGCGGACACGACGAGGAGCCCAAAGTGAGAATAGTTGGTGGCAAGTACGCGGGGCGCGACCTGCTGTCGCCGGCCGATGCGCGGGTAAGGCCGACGGCCGAACTGGTACGCGCCGGCATGCTCGACATGCTGAAGGTGGACGTCAAGGGTGCACGCATTCTCGACTTGTTCGCTGGGACAGGCGCGCTTGGATTGGAGGCCATGTCGCGCGGCGGCAAGAGTGCGGATTTCGTCGAGTTTCGGCCGGCGAGCCTCCACGCACTCAAGGCGAACATCGCCACGCTGCGCATGCTTCGGCAGACACGTGTCTTCGTGCGTGACGCGGTGCCGTTCGCGGCCGCACTCACGACGGATGCCTACGACGTGGCGTTCCTCGACCCGCCATACGGCTCGAAGATGCTGGACATGGTGCTGGCGAGCTGGCGCAACTCGGGATTCGCGCGCGTACTCGCCGTCGAGCACGCGAATACGCACGCGGTTCCGTCCGGTGCACTGCGGCGCGAGTTCAACGATACCGTCGTCACCATCTATCGCACTGCGCCGACCGAGACCGTCGATCCATAGGCGCGCACCGCACCTGACAAAAGCGCGGCGGATCAGGTCATGATCCGCCGCCTACTGCCCATCGAACTGCTATCGCTCGAGCGCAGCAGCGAGCAACCTGGGATGAGCAGCCGCGTCACCGGCAGTAACGGACTGCAGGGACAGCGTCAGCGAGAAGCGCGAGAACTTCGTCTTGAGCTGAACCGGGTAGCGACTCGCATCGTCGCTGAACCAGATCTGCGCATCGCCGTTCTCGGAGAAGAGTCCATTGGCCTTGATCGAGGGCTTCACGACGACGGTGCCGAACGTCCCCGCGTTGACCGTGATCGTGTCATTCCGGAGGCCCGTCAGGACCACCGGATTGCGATCCGGCCGGAAGTAGCGATCGTCGCGACGCGTTTCCCCAACTCGAAGCTTCGCGATGCGCACGGCATAGATGAAAGAACCATCGTCGAGCGGATTCGCGACGCTGGCTTCCGCGGGCTCATTGTCCTTCTGGTAGGATGCGCGCTCGGGAAAAATTTCATACGTCGTGATCCGATTGTAGCGGCCCTCCGAAATGTTCTGCGTATGCCGGAGTGAGGCGAGGGTATGTACATCGATCCAGCTCTCGTAGCGGTCGTGGACGCGAAAGAACGGCACCCCGCCGTCGATGGCAAACAGCACGTGATAGGCGGCACGCCCGCGAACCATCTGGATGCCGTCGACGCGCATGCGGGCGGAACCGGCCGGCAGCCCGCCGAAGCTCGCCTTGTACACGAGCTCTTCGCCGACCGCGAACGGAACAGGCGCAAACGCCAGCGAGCCGGCAGCCTTCGCCGCCAGCGCTTCGACGCCGGACGGCGCGTGCGCCGACGCGAGCGGCAGAAGCGCCAGCGCGTGACTGGTGGAAACCGGCTGCGCGCCTGCGCGGATGGCGAAGGCGCTGAGCGCGGTGAGGACAGCGAGTCCGAGCCCCTTCCGAATTGCGCGTGCGCGCACCGCCGGGGCGAGACTGGCGGTCTCTGCTGCTGACTTCGTATTCCGATGTGACATCGTCATTTCGTTCCGGCACCCGGCCGGCCTCCTACCCTATCTACGACGCCTGCGGCCAATCAGTCGTACGTGTTGGCGTCGTTCGTTGAACGAGACACGGCTCGTTGCTCTTTCCTTCTACTTCGCTTCAGCCATCCTGAAATCGCACCCCACCTGTACCGTACGCTAAGCGGATAGTGCATATATGAACGTCGAGACCCCGAAAAAGTTTCCGCTAGATGATTCCCGACAGCACCTCGACGATGCGCAACCGTTCCGCGCTCGTAATGCCCTCTGCCAGTTCCTGCTGAAACTCGGCTATCGCCGCCGAGCCCGCCGCGTGCCGCTCGATGCCGAGCGGGGTGACTACCGCCCGGATGGCTCGGCGGTCGGATGCGTCGTCGACGCGCTTGAGCAGACCGTCCGCTTCCAGCCGGTCGGCAAGTTGGGTGATGTTTGACCGCACGCAGCGCAGCGACCCCGCCAATTCGCTCAGCGCCATTGGTGTTGCGGCCTGAACCAGCGCATCGAGCGCCTGGAACTTCGCCGGCGTGAGTGACACCGACTCCAGCACGGCTTCGAGCCGATCCTGGATTTGGCGGGCGGCGTTCATGACGGCCAGCATGAGCCCTTCGTCCGGGCCATTCTGGATATCACTTCGCGCCGCCACCGCATCCTGATAGTTCATGAAGTGAACTATACATATATGGAAACTGAGGCGCAAGGGAGACGGCGGCGACAACGAGCACGTGCGCTGGCTACTATCCCGGGTATGACACCGGACCATTCCACGCCCGGCCCACGAACGCAGTCCCGCGTGTGGTGGATGCCGCTGGCGATCATCGCCGCGGCGCTCGTCTCGCTGTTCGTGGCTCCGTACTTCACGAGCGCGCGCCTCCAGGCGATCCGCGCCTACGTCTCGGATGTGCTCTCGCCGGCAATGGTGCGCACCAACGACCTCGAAGCCGCGCTTGCGACCGAGTTTGCGGCACGCAGCGAGCTCGCGGAGGGCGTCGGGGAATTGTCTGCAGCGGCGAAGGCAGCGACCGCGGCACGGACTTCGATCACCCGTGACGAGCGCGACCTCGACTCACTCGTCCGACGCGCGGGGCCGGAGGCAATCGCCCATTTTGCCGAGGCGCGGGCCTCGATCGTCGCGTGGCGGCGCGAGGAGGATCGCTTCGCCGCCGAGGCGGACTCGGAGACGACGATCGTGCATGGGGCGACGTACAGCGCGTCGCGTAGTCGGCGCTGGGAAGCGATCGAGGTTGCGCAGGCGAACCTGCAGTTGCTCGAGGACGAACTGAACGCACGATCGAGCGAGCAGCACGCGCGGATCGATCAGCTCGAGCGTCTGGGTGTCATCGTGCCAGCCGGACTTGTGCCTCTCGCGCTACTCGCGCTGGGCGCGGTGGTGTGGACTGCACGGCGCACGATCCTGCTTTCGGAGGCGGCGGCGGCTGGCCAGCGCGACGCGGAACGGGCAATGGCCGCCAAGTCGGCACTCATGCGCGGCGTGACCCACGACCTCAAGAATCCGCTCGGCGCCGCACGCGGATATGCCGACCTTCTCGCCGACGGCGCGCTCGGCCCCCTGCCCGACTCGTATGTGAAGATGATCGGGCGGCTGCGGAGCCTGCTCACGGCAACGCTCGACACCGTGAACGACCTCGTCGAGGTCTCGCGCGCCGATTCCGGTCAGCTCAGGATCGAGCGACGGATCTGCGACGTGGCCCAGCTCGCGCGCGACTGCGTTGACGACTACCGCGCGACGGGTGAAGCCGCTGGCCTGACCCTCGGATTCGACCTCGATCCTGCCGCGCTGGAAATGGTCTCTCGCGTGTCGACCGACCCGACGCGCGTCCGGCAGGTGCTCGGCAACATGCTGTCGAATGCGGTGAAGTACACGCCGCGCGGTGGCACCGTGCGCATCGTGGTGACACCGAGCGACGATGAGGAGCTCGGACGGGTCGTAGTCTGCGCGGTGACCGACACGGGACCGGGCATCCCGGAATCGCTCCGGGAGCGAGTGTTCGAGGAATTCTTTCGCGTGCCCGCGACAGTTGCGATCGCGCACGGGACGGGAGTCGGATTGGCGATTGCGCGGCGGCTTTCGCGGTTGCTGGGCGGAGACCTGCGCTTGAGCGATACGCCTGGTGGCGGTGCGACTTTCTCGTTGTTGCTCCCGCTTCGCTAGTGCGGTTGGAGGCGTCGCGCGTGAGCTATCGGCGGCGAATCAGGGCTAGTCGCCGGCAGTCCAACGGCCGATGTTCGATCAAACCATCTTCACGACGGAGCTCGTGTTCCTCCTGGTCTTTCCGAATTGAGTCGAAAGTACCTGGCGCTCCTGGCCGGCCTCGCGCTCGTCGTCCTCGCATCCGGAGCCACACTCCGGCGCTGGCTGAGTGACACGACGGAAACGCCGACGCCTGCGCCCACCGAGGTCTCCGCACTCGAGAACCTCTCGGAGCGTGTGGACTTCCGGCGGCGCGCGGAATTCCTCGCTGATCGCGCGAGCATGGTCGCAGATCGCGTCGAGTACGATGTGGAGGCAGGTGCCACTGCGGTCCGGTGGGGGACGAGCGACACCACGCTGACCACCGCGGTGGGCCATGCGATCGTGATCCGTATCCTGCCGGCTTCCGATACCGCGCGGGTTAAAGTGCGCGGGTCGGTAAGCGAGCCGCTTCGCGCTCCGGGGTCGCCGGCGAAGGAGACGCAGGCGCACGCCTACCTGGTCATCGTCGGACGCCGCCGCGACGGTGCGACGATATCGATGGCGGCGGCGTCCTCCGGCAACACCGTGTCCACCACCTGTGGAGGCATGGTCGTCGATCGCTTCGTCCTCGACATCGGACTCGACGATGCGCTCGCGGGCGCCGGTGTGTTCGACCTGGATGGCCGCACGCGCGGAATGATCCTCGAATGCGAGGGCGGGCTCGCGCCGGTACCTGTCGCAAGCGTCGACAAGTTGCTCGCCGCGGCCAGTTCGGTAAGCGGCCGCTTGCTGGATATTTATGGGTTCACGGTGAAGCCGCTGGACGGACGGCTCCGCGCGTACTTCCATCTCGACTCGGGCTTCATCGTCACCGAAGTGAATCTCGCGTCTGCTGTGGCCTCGCAACTGCGCGTCGGCGATGCGCTGATGGCGATCGACTCGCATACCGTCGCCCAGCTGGCGGATCTCGCGCCCCTCGTGGCGTCCGGGGATTCCGCCGTCCACACCGCCGTCCGCCGTCGCGGGACGTCCACCTCGACGATCCGTCTCGCGCGCCGGCCCGCCAGTGGCACCCGGCGCGATGAACTTGACATCGGCGTCGGCGCGGAGGAATCGTCGCGCGGCATTCGCATCACCTCGGTGCGACATGGCTCGCCGGCCGAGACGGCAGGGCTGGTGGCGGGCGATCGGCTGGTGCGAGTGGGCAACCGCCCGGTGCGCAGCGAGTCAGATGCGCGGCGGCTCCTGGTCTCGATGTCTGCAGCGCCGACGTTCGTGGTGTTCGAACACGGCGGCGTCCAGCGCGGCATCCTCATCGGTCCATGAACGAGCTCGCGTCGCTTGGCCTCATCCTGCTGTTCGCCCTGATGATCGGGCACCTCGTGCGCTTCGTGCGGATCCCGGAGGTTACCGGCTACCTCCTGGCCGGCGTACTCGTGGGACCGTCGGTGCTGGGCTGGGTGACGATCCGCAACCTCGAGGCGCTGCGCGTGTTCAGCGAAGTGGGTATCGGCCTCATCCTCTTCTCGATCGGCGGCGTGTTCGACATCGAGAAGATTGGGCACATCGGACGGCGGCTGCTCAAGCTGGCGCTCGTGGAGTCTGCGCTCGCGGGCGGGCTCGTATTCCTCGGGATGCTCGTCGTCGGCCAGCCGTGGCAGGTGTCGGTGCTCCTCGGCGCCATTGCCATGTCCACCGGCGCGGCGTCTACCCTGATGGTGATCCGGGAGAACGATTCCGTCGGCCCGCTTACCGATGCGATCACGGGCGTCATCGGCCTGAACAACGTCATCGCGCTCGTGGCGTTCAGCCTGGTCGCGGCAATCCTCGACGTGAGCGGGCTGATCGCGCAATCGGAGTTCACGGCGGTGGGGCTTGTGCGCGCCATCTTCCCGCTCGTCTGGCAGCTCGTGGGCTCGGCCGCCCTCGGCTTCCTCGCCGGCCTGCTGCTCTCGGCATGGGCGTCGAAGGTGGTGGAGTCGGGTGAGACGCTGGTGCTGCTCGTCGGGTGCGTGCTGCTTACCGTCGGAGCGGCCACGATGCTCGACCTGTCGCCGCTGGTGGCAAGCCTCACGGTGGGTGCCACGATGGCGAATCTCTCGTCGAAGAGTCGCCCGCTGTTCGACGCGCTCTCACAGACCGACCCGCCGCTCTATGTGATCTTCTTCGTGCTCGCAGGCGCTGAGCTGAACATCGGGCTCCTGCCGTCGCTCGGCGCGCTGGGCATCATCTACGTGCTGTGTCGCGCCGGCGGAAAGCTGGGCGGCGCATGGTACGCGGCGCGGCGCGTCGGGATGCCAGAGGCCGTGCAGCCCCTGCTCGGGCTGGCGCTCCTCGCGCAGGCCGGACTCGCGGTGGGCCTCGTGCTTGTTACGCGCCAGCGCTTTCCGCAATTCTCGCCCATCGTGAGCACCGTCGCACTGGGCGCGGTGGTGGTCTTCGAGATCGCCGGTCCGCTTACGGTGCGCTTCGCGCTCACGCGCAGTGGGGAAACCCGCGCCCCGAGTGCCGTGCGCCCACTGGTGTGAATTGCCGACGCCCCCAACGCATGTCGTCGATCCAGCCTGAGCGCAGTGGGTGGCTTTCGCGTTTCGCCACCCGCGCCGCTACCGCCACCGCCATGTTGGAGCGGCGTGTGTGAGCACACCGCCCTTCGCCTGTGTACGACAGCTTTATGGAACTGTGGGGAGTCCCCAGGTTCGCCCAATCCCGGCCAGGAGCGCGGAGTATGTCTCGATCCCGTCCCAGAGATTCTGCAGCCGCAAGTTCTCGTCGGCCGCGTGCTGGTTGTCGTCGTAGTTCGCGATCGGCAGGTGAATCATCGGCACCTTGAGCACCTGCTCGAACAGGTACGTCGGTCCGGTGCCACCAGACGTCGGCATCACCAGCGGCGGCTCCTTCGCGCCGTCGCGCAGCGCCGCGATGACGGCCTTGCCGAACGGCCCGTCCATCGGCGCGCGTGACGCCGGATAGCCTTCCGTCCATTCAACGCGTGCGACCTTCGGATGCGCAAGACGCATGGCGACGGTGACGCTGTCGTGCGTGATCCAGTATCCCTGCTTCCGGATGTGCGCCTCCACCAACTGCCGGACGTGCGCCGGCGTCTGTCCGGGCACGAGCCGCAGGTCGAACGACGCATATGCCTCACTCGCGATCGTGTTCGAGCCGGTCTCGCGCACCCCGCCTACCCGCATGCCTCGCAGGTTGAACGCCGGCAGCATGATGCGCTCCGCGAGCAGTGCGTCGTTTGCCTCGCTGCGCGCGAGGCCGAGTGCCTTGCGTAGCTCGGGGTCGAACTTCGGGAGTGCCGCGACCGCGCGATGCTCTGCAGCGGTGACGGGGCGCATGTCGTCGTAGTATCCGGCGACCTTGATGTGTCCGTCGTCGTCGCGCAGGCTCGCGACGAGATTGGCGAGCATCACGCCCGGATTGGGCGCCCAGTTGCCATAGTGGCCGCTGTGCAGCGCACGCGTGGGTCCGAAGATCGTGAGTTCGAAGCCCGTGACGCCCCGATTGCCGAAGAGCACCTGTTGACGTCCGCTCTGATGTACAGGACCGTCACAGAAGAGCCATGCGTCCCCCTTGAGTTGCGCCGCATAGCGCTCGAGGATCTGGCGCAGGTGCTGGGAGCTCGCTTCTTCCTCGCCCTCGAAGAACACCTTGAGGTTCACCGATTGCGCTGTCTTCGACGCGCGCATGGCGTCGACGGCGGCGAGGATCGCCATGATCGAGGCCTTGTCGTCGCCCGCCGAACGCGCGTAGAGGCGCGCTTCGGGATCCGCGCGCGCGCCGTGCGCCGGCATCGGAATGACCTTACCGCCCTGATTCGGCTCCTTGTCGCGGAGCACGGGGGACCACGGCGGCGACGTCCACTGCTTCGGGTCGAGTGGCTGGCCGTCGTAGTGTGCGTAAAGGATGAGCGTGCGCGTCGCACCTGGTGCCGGCAATTCGCCGTACACTGCGGGCGGGCCGCCCGGCACCGTCAACAGGCGCGTGTTCGTAAATCCGCGCGACGCCAGCATGGTGATGAGCTGATCGGCATTGCGCCGGATGCCGACCGAGTCGCTTGCGAGATTGGGCAGCGCGAGCAGGGTGGAGAACTCCCTCAGGATCTCCGATTCGTTCTGTTGGCGGTACTCGCGTGCGCTTGCACGCGCCGCCGCTCCGGTCGTTGCGCCTTGAGCGTCCACTCCCGAACTGGACCCGGCAATGGCAAGACAGAGCAGCAGCCAATTCAACTTTGATTCCGGCACGCGAAAAGTCTCCGTGTTGGTGAAGTAGAGGATGTTCGTGATACGGGATGGCGCCGTCCAGTGTGAGAGTGACGCGCTGGGCGCAACGTCGGCGATCTCATCCGGGCGGTCATTGAAAAGCGTGATGCCGCACGGTTGCGGGTTGACCAGGTGAGGAGCGCCAAAGGGCATGACATGGCCAATTATACACTGCAATCGGCTATCGCTCCTCCTCGCACCTGGCGAACACGCTGGCGCGGCCTGTGCACCATGGCCCCTTACTGCTCTTGCCTGCGGCGAAGTGCACCTCGAGCCATCACCATCCATGAGGAATGCGGAGCCAAACGCCGCAGACCGGATCACGCTCACCAGATGTGACACCGCGGATGTGGCCGGCCGTGTCCGGCGCGACCAACCACGTGACATCGGAGGGTGTTCGATGAAGCCGATGATTGTATTCGATCTCAACGAGACACTGCTGGACATGTCCGCGCTCGACCCGGCCTTCGCTCGGATCTTTCCTCGGGCGGATGGCTCCGCGGTGCGAAAGACATGGTTCTCCCACGTGGTGCAGTTGTTCCTCGCCGCTGCGGTTACTGGACGGTACCGTAGCTTCGACAAGTTGACGGACGATGCGTTGCAGGTAACCACCGCGCAGCAGGGCGGCGAGGCGAGCGCGGAGGATCGCGCAACGCTGAAGCAGGCGCTCGGAGAAATCCCGCCCTATCCCGACGTGCGTCCTGGCCTGGAGCGGCTGAAGCAAGGGGGATTCACCATCGCCACGCTCACCAACTCGACGGCGAAGGCCGCGACCACACTCGTCGAGCGCGCCGGGATCCGCGACCTGTTCGATGCCGTGCTTTCCGTCGATGCCATCGAACGCTACAAGCCAGCGCGTGAGGCATATGAATATGCAGCGACGCAGCTCCGCGTGAACGTCACCGACATTGTGCTGGTCGCCGCCCATGACTGGGACGTCGCCGGCGCGATGGCCGCCGGCGCGGCAGCCGGTTTCGTCAAGCGGCCGGGGAAGGTGCTGAGCCCCGGCACACCGAAGCCGCAATTTCACGCTGCCGACCTCAGCGACCTCTGCGACCAGATCGTGGCCATATGCCACTGAATGTCACGCGAGTCGCGGCAGCCTCAGCGTGCAGTTCCTTCCGTGCCCGGGGGAACTCGAGGGCGGTCGCGTGCGTTGTCTGGGCGCGATAGCTGCCAGTACCAGTTCTCGGTCGGCACCAACCCAGTCCGTCCGAGAACACTCGACCTCGCTTCAGTCGCTTCCATGACTCTTTCCTACCTGCACGCTCCCACGGCCTCACCCGAGGCCGGCGCCGCCACTCCGGCGGAGCCGCTCGCGCTCGCAGCGCGCTACGAGGTTGTCCGCGCCCAGACCGAGCACCTGTGCGATCCGCTCGAGGTGGAAGACTTCGTCGTCAGCTCCATGCCCGATGTGAGCCCCACCAAGTGGCACCTCGCGCACACCAGCTGGTTCTTCGAGACATTCGTCCTCGCCCAGCATGACGCGACCTATCGCTCCCCCGATCCGCGCTACGCCTTCCTCTTCAACTCCTACTACGTGCAGGCGGGGGAGCGGCACTGCCGGGCGATGCGCGGGCTCGTGACGCGACCAACGGTGCGCGAGGTGTTCGCCTATCGCGCCCATGTGGACGAGGCATTGCGGCGACTGATCGAGCGCATCGCCGGTGACGCCCAGCATCCGGCGGTGGAGCTGATCGAGCTCGGGCTCCATCACGAGCAACAGCACCAGGAACTCCTCGTCACCGACATCAAGCACGTCCTCTGGACCAACCCGCTCCGGCCCACCTATCGCGAGGCGCCGGCGGGCCGAACAGCCGATTCGTCGCCACTGCAGTGGCGGGACTTCAGCGGCGGAGTGGCATGGATCGGCCACGAGGGGCCCGGTTTCTCCTACGACAACGAGGGACCGCGCCACCGCGTCTTCCTCGAGCCGTACCGCTTGGCTTCGCGGCCCGTTACGAACGGCGAGTATCTGGAATTCGTGCGTGACGCCGGCTACTCGCGCCCCGAGCTCTTGCTGTCCGCCGGTCTCGCGACGGTGCAGGACCGCAACTGGGACGCGCCGCTCTACTGGGAAAAGGACGCCGATGGCCGCTGGACGGAGTTCACGCTTGGTGGAACCCGCGCGTTGGAGGGAGCAGCCCTCGAGGAGCCGGTGACGCACGTGAGCTTCTATGAGGCGGACGCATACGCGCGATGGACAGGGCGCCGCCTGCCCACCGAATTCGAGTGGGAAGTGGCGGCACGCGGCGCGCGAGTCGAGGGTCCGTTCGTCGACGCGGAGCGCTTTCATCCATCCGCCGCCGAGACGGGCAACGGCCTGACGCAGCTCTACGGTGACGTATGGCAGTGGACGCAGAGCGCCTACGTCGGCTATCCCAATTACCGGCCGTCCGCCGGCGCAATTGGTGAGTACAACGGAAAATGGATGGCCGACCAGTGGGTGCTTCGGGGAGCATCGTGCGCGACTCCGCGCTCTCACGCTCGGATCACCTATCGCAACTTCTTCCCGTCGGACACGCGCTGGCAGTTCACCGGTATTCGCCTGGCCGACGGTGGCCGGGAGTCGCGGCCGTGACTGCGACCCGGGACAACTCGATGCTTGCGGTCCACGAACGCCTCGGCGTCTCAAGCTCCCTGCGCGCCGAAGTGCTCGGCGGTCTCACCGCGGAGTCGAAGACGCTGCCGCCCAAGCTGTTCTATGACGCGACCGGCGCGGAGCTGTTTGAGCGCATCACGACGCTCCCCGAGTACTACCTCACGCGTGCCGAGCTCGAGATCCTCACCGCTCGCGCGCGCGAGATCGCTGCCCTCGCGGCGCCCCGCGCCGTGCTTGTGGAATACGGCAGCGGCGCGGGCGTGAAAGTGCGCCTCCTCCTCGACGCCTTCGCCGCGGCAGGAGCGCCACTCGCGGCCTACGTGCCCATCGACATCTCGCGCGAACAACTCGCGGACGTCGCCGCGCAGCTCGCAGCCGAGTACCCCGAGGTTCCGGTGCACCCGGTGTGCGCCGACTACACGGCGCCGCTCCAGCTCCCCGACCTGCCGCAGCGGGCGCGACGCGTCGCCTTCTTCCCCGGCTCGACGATCGGCAATTTCCATCCTACCGAGGCCGCGGCCTTCCTGCATCGCGTTCGCCGCACCGTCGCGGATGACGGCGCGCTCGTGCTCGGCGTCGATCGCCGCAAGAATGCGACGGTGCTGAACGCCGCCTACGACGATGCGGCCGGGGTGACCGCGGCCTTCAACCTGAACATGCTCCACCGCCTCAACCGCGAGCTCGATGCGGACTTCGACGTCTCGCGCTTCGCGCACCGCGCCTTCTTCAACGAGACGGCGAGCCGGATGGAGATGCACCTCGTGAGCATCGATCGACAGGTGGTCTGCGTGGGGGGCGTGCGCATCGGGTTCGAAGCAGGCGAAACGATCTGGACGGAGAGTTCCTACAAGTACGACCGCGATGCGTTGGAGCTGCTGGTCACGAGTGCGGGCTTCCGGATCGCTCGTCTCTGGACGGATTCGGCCGAGCGGTTCTGGGTCGCGTATCTCACTGCGGCCTGATTGCGACATCGACACAGCAGCTCTGGTGATGATGGCTCGCGAGCACCCGCAGCGACACATTCGATTCATGTGACCACAGAGCCGGGCAGCACTGACACAGTGGCGACGGCTCACCCTCTCACCTCGACAGCACCGTACATGTCAACGTCTCCTCGCACGACCCCGCCAGGACACCACCGCGCCCGCCCCGGCCACCCGGCCCCTCGGCTGAATGTGGACACGGTGGCCGGTGAGCCCTGGACGCTCGCGGAGCGTCGGCCCGAACATTTCACGATGATCGTGTTTTACCGGAGCCTGCACTGCCCGGTGTGTCGGGCCTACCTCGCTGAGCTCGACCAAAAGCTGGACGAGTTCACGCGGCGCGGCGTGGAGGTGATCGCCGTGAGCGGCGACACCGCCGAGCGCGCTCGGCGTGCCGTCGAGGAATGGAAGCTCGAGCGGCTCACTGTCGGCTACGAGCAGGGCATCGAATCGATGCGCGAGTGGGGGCTGTTCGTCTCGCACAGCATCAAGGATTCGGAACCCCCTCTGTTCGGAGAACCCGGGCTCTTCCTCATCCGGGCCGACGGCACCGTCTACTACGTGGCGGTGAACAGCATGCCCTTCGGCCGGCCGCGGCTCGACGACATGCTCGGGGCGCTGGACTTCGTCATCAAGCAGAGCTACCCCGCGCGAGGCGAGGCGTAGCCACCGCGCAGCTCACCGGTTCCGCGAGGTCGCCACAGCGAGCGAGAGCGCCTATTCGCGCAATCGCTCGCCCTCGCTCTTCTGCAGCGAGAGCACGGCGTCCTGGTTGAGGCCGAGGTCGTCCTGCACCGCGGGCGAGGACCCCTCCGGCGCATGGCCGACCCGCATGCGGATCTCGCGCCATTTCAGCTTCGCGTCGGCCCAGCGATGTCCCGGCGCCTCGTATCCGTACGCGCGCCACTGGCCCGGTTCCACCTTGCCCTTGGTGCCGACGAACGAGGCGAAGCCGTCTGCCCACGCGTCGAACGTGCGCATGAACTCTTCCTCGCGAATCATGTCCTCGGACTGGTTGTCGCTGTACGGAAGCGACTTGCCGGTGGTGCAGTAGGTCCAGAGGTCGTCGGGCACCTCGATGCCGGAGTACCGCGATTGCCAGACGAGCGGCGCGTACGCGTCGCGCAGGTTCTCGAATGGCTCGCGCGCGGGATCGAACCACTGCTTGTGTCGCAGCAATTTCGGGCGGCCAGAGTCGTCGATCTCCGTGCCGCCCTCATCGCCATAGCAGAAGAAGGCGGCCGTGCGGCCTTCGAGATGGTTGACGCTTAGCTCCTTCCACTCCCGCGCGTGCTCCAGCGCCATCGCCTTCTCGGGGTTCTTGTGGTCGATCAACGCCTCGCGTGGGTTCCCGCCGCTCATGCAGACCAGGCGGTCGAACATGAGCTTGAGGTTCGAGGTGGGGCCATACCAGTTGTGCGGGCCGATGATTGCCCACGCGTCGGCAAGGTCGAGCCGCGCGTAGAGATCCATGTCCCACATCAGGTCCGGTTCGGCGCCGTCTCCCTTCGCGTAGCAGTTGCACGGCCAGCAGCAGAGCGCCATCGAAGTGGAGACGCAGGCGTTGCAGCTCTGGATGCGCGCGCGCGCGTACACGTTGCCCAGATCCTCGTAGTCGATCTCCCACTCCTGCGGCAGGCGCTCGGCCATACGCAGCATGAGCGTGCGCGACTTGGAGTCGACGCCGGGGCAGTTGTACTGCCGGCGGTTGGAGCCAGAGATGAGGAGCACCCGGAAGGGGCGCTCGCTCGTGGGCAGTTTGCCGTTCTCGTCGTTCGGCTTCATCCACGCACTCCGCGGGCTTTCATATCCATTCACGCCAATTCAGCACTATTCGTGCGCATGCCTACCGCGGCGGTTGTCGCGCGTCGATGCGCAGGTGTGACCACGCGCGCGACGACCGCAAGCGCACCGTCCACCAGCAGCGCGAGCGCCGCCGCGGGCAGTGCGCCCGACAGCACCAGCCGAGTATCGGCGAGCGCGAGGCCGGTGACGATCGGCTCTCCAAGGCCGCCCGCCCCGATGAACGCCGCGAGCGTCGCCGCGCCGACGGTGATCACCGCCGCCGTGCGCACGCCCGCCATGATCACCGGTGCGGCGAGCGGCAGCCGCACCTGGAGCAGTCGCTGGCGCGCCGTCATCCCCAACGCCTCCGCCGCCTCCACAGCACGCGGGTCCGCGTCCGTGACGCCGACGTACGTGCCGCGCGCGATCGGGTAGAGCGCGTAGAGCCAGAGCGCCACGAGCGCCGGTTGCACGCCGACGCCGAGCAGCGGGATCATGAACGCCAGCAAAGCAATACTCGGGATCGTCTGCACCACGCCAAGGGCGCCGAGTACTGGCTCCGCCGCGCCTCGCGACCGCTCGAGCGCGAGGCCGAGCGGCACTGCCACGACCACGGCGAGCACGAGCGCGATGGCGACGAGTAGCAAGTGCCTTAGCGCGAGACGTCCGATCGAAGCGCGCTGACCCCAGAGGTATGTGCCGAGTCCCACAGCGGGCCGCGGTCCCGCGACCGCGTTGCCCTGACGCGCCTCGCTGGAAAGGCCAATGGCGCCGAGGAGGTCATGCGCGACCACGCGCACGTCCTCGCCGTCCACCTCGAGGCGGCGGTTTGCACGGCGCATCGCTCGCTCGTCGAGCCGGCCGCTCAGCAGCGTGAGCGCCGCGATGGCATCGGGCCGGTCGTGCGCGAGACGGGCACCCACGAGAGCGGCCGCCTCGTATGGAGGGAAGAAGTGTCGGTCGTCGTCGAGCACCACGAGGTCGTACTTCGCGAGCAGCCCGTCGGTGGAGTAGCCGTCGATGAAATCCACGGCACCCGCGGCGAGCGCCTGGTACTTGAGCCCCGGCGCCAGCGGCTTCACCGCGCGCGGCGTGAGGCCGTATGCGCGTCGAAGTCCTGCGAGCCCGTCGGGGCGGCCGATGAAGTCCGCCGTGAGCCCGCCCGAGAGCGCCGGTGCCGCGCGCGCCAAATCGGAGAGCGTGTGCAGTCCGTAGCGTGCCGCCGTCTCCCGCCGCACGGCGATGGCGTAGGTGTTCTCGAATCCGAGCGACGGCAGCCACCGTGCTCCATAGCGCTCAGCCGTCGCGCGTACCACATGCGCGAAGACTGCCTTGGGACTTCGGGCGAGCGAGTCCGGCAGGGAGTCATGCAGGATGGCGAGCAGGCCGGTGCCCGTGTACTCCGGGTACACGTCGATCGCTCCGCTTCGGAGCGCACCGAAGGCAACCACCGTCGCCCCAAGCCCTGGTCGCCGTTCCACGGCGATGCCGCGCGATTCCAGCAACTGCGCGAAGAGCTCGCACAGCAGGTACGACTCGCCGAACGGCTTGGACGCGACGACGACCGCTCGTGCCGGCGTTGACTCCTTCGCCTGCTGCGCTCCGGCGTGCGGCGCCAGCGCAACGCTGCAGACAGCGAGGAAGCCGACCAGCGGCATGAGGCGTTCCGCACAACGGCTCACGTGTCCTCCTTCAGCGCTTCAAGACCCGCCAGCGTGCGCTCCACGAGGGACTGCACGTACTGCGTGGCTGGAGTATGTCGGAGCTCCGAGAACGTCCCGCGCTGCTCCACACGCCCGGCGCGCATGACGACCAACCAGTCGCCGAGCCGCGCCGCCTCGACCAGGTCGTGCGTGACCAGGAGCGTCGTTGCGCCAGTCGCGCGGCGCACCCCCTCGAAGGCAGCTTGCAGATCGCCGCGCGAGATCGCGTCGAGCGCGCCGAATGGCTCGTCGAGCAGGATCGCCGGCGGGCGCGCGGCGACGGCGCGGGCGAGTGCCACACGTTGTCGCTGGCCGCCGGAGAGCTCGTGCGGATAGCGCAACCCGTAGGAGGCGGCGGGAAGACCTGCGAGCGAGAGCGCCTCGTCCGCACGAGCCGCTACGTCCTGCATGCCGAGCAGCCGAGGCACCAGCTCGACGTTCCTCCGCACCGTCCAGTGGGGAAGGAGTCCCCCGTCCTGCGGGACGTAGCCCATTGTCCGACGCAGCGTCTCGGCGCGGACGCCACGCACGTCGCGCCCTCCGACAGTGACGACGCCCGCCTGTGGCTCCACCATGCGGTTGAAGCACCGCAGCAGCGTTGTCTTGCCGGAACCACTCTCGCCGACCAGCGCCACGCACGCGCCGGCCGGCACCTCGAGATCCACGCCGTCGAGCGCGCGCTCGCGCGCCACACCGCCGAACGCGTGCGATATCCCTCTGGCAAGAAGTTCGGCCGGCTCGGAGGTCGTCGCGCGCACCTCCTGCAACGGCTCGGCTGCCTGATCAGTCACCCGGCTGCCCCGCCGTCCTTGTCCATGGCCGTGAAGAGGTTGTTGAGCGCCTCCGCGAGCGTAGGATGCGAGAAGACGCCGTCGCGCAGCGCGGTGTAGGGGAGCTTGCCCATCATCGCGATCTGGAAGAGCGTCGCGATCTCGCCGCCCTCCAGCCCGAGCACCGTTGCGCCAAGGATCTGCCCTGTCTCGGCGTCCACGACGGCTTTCATGAATCCAAGCGTCTCGTCCACCTCGAGCGCGCGGGCCACGCTCGTCATCGGCAGCTTGCCAATGCGAATGCGGCGTCCGCTCGCCCGCGCCTCTCGCTCCGTCATTCCCACCGCGCCGAGCTGCGGGTCGATGAAGACTGTATAGGGTACCACTCGGCCGGTGGTGGTTGCGACGCCGCCCTGGAGCAGGTTCGTGCGGAGGATGCGGAAGTCGTCGTACGAGATGTGAGTGAAGGCCGGTCCGCCTTTCACGTCCCCGATGGCGTACACACCGGGCGCCGACGTTTCCAACCGCTCGTTCACCTGCACGTAGCCGCGGGCGTCCATTGCGACGCCCGCACGATCCAGCCCCAGGTCGTCAGTGTTGGGTGTGCGACCGGTCGCGACGAGAAGGTGCGATCCATCGACAGTCTGCTCGCCAGCTGCTCCTTCTCGCGAGCGCCGCACGAGGCGTACGCCGCCGGCCCCGTGTCCGGCGCGCTCTACCCGCACCGCCTCGGCCGACAGCAGGACGTCGATTCCCTCGTCGCGCAAGATGCTCGCGACCGCGTCGGCTACGTCCGTGTCCTCGTGCGAGAGTAGCTGCACATCACGCTGCACCACCGTGACCTGGCTCCCGAACCGGCGGAATGCCTGCGCGAACTCGAGTCCTATGTAGCCCCCGCCGAGAACAACGAGGTGCTCCGGGAGCTCGGTGAGCTCGAGGATGGAGGTCGACGTGAGGTACGGCACGGCCGCCAGCCCCTCGAGCCGCGGCACGGCAACCCTGAGTCCCGTGTTGATCACCACCCGCTTGGCCGTAAGGGTGCGCGTGGGCGCGTCTGCACCCTGCTCGCCCACTCCGACGACCTCGATGGTTCGCTCACCGACGAAGCGTGCTTGGCCGCGGACCAGCTCCACACCGGCAGCAGCGAGCCCGCGCTCGCTGCCAGAACGGAAGCTGTCCACGATGTGCTGTTTGCGCTCGTGCACGCGCCGCATGTCCACGCGCCACTCGCGCGGCGCACCCGTGTGCCCGTCAGCCGCGTCAACCGGCGCGACCCCGTAGTCGCCAGCCCGCCTGGCCAGATGCGCGATACGCGCGCTGGCGATCACCGTCTTGGTCGGGCTGCATCCTTCGTTCACGCACGTGCCGCCGACGTGGACGCGCTCGACGAGCGCAACGCGCTGACCCGCACGCGCGAAAGCTCCCGCGAGCGGCCCTCCTCCCTGTCCCGCGCCGACGACGATCAAGTCGTAGTGATCACTCGATCCCTTCCCGTCTTCCCGCATTCCGTTCATCGCTGGCTCCTCGCTCATTCGTTCGTGTTGGGCAGGGCTGAGATTCCGTCACGTCATTGGTACGCATGCGGAAGGGCAAGTCGGAAGGCGGCCCAGACGTTCCTGCGAACCGGCGGCCAACAACTCCACGAAGGACGTTCGAACTCGATCATTACGCTGTGCGCGAGGATCAGACATCACGACGCCTCGCCTATCCAGCGCTCAGTGATTGGCCGCTCGCACCGGCACGAACAGCACCGCGTCCGCCAGCACCACGCCATTGGCGCCCTCGGCGCCGATCTCCACCCACGCCGGTGCGTCCGGCGTGAACGTCCGCTCGCCGATGAAGGTCCACGAGGCCACGCCCTGCGCGTTCTCGCCCGCCGCGGTGAGGTCGATGGCGAGCGAGTCGGTGCCCGAGGCATGGCGAATCCGCACAGGCGCCGACGTCGCCAGCCCGCGGGGCCGAGGCCAGTAGAGGTAGACGCGGTATCGTCCCGAGTGTGCGACGTGAGGCGTGAAGCGCACTGTGCCCACTCCACTCGCGGGCGCCTCGAGCACGGTCGGCCCGAAGCGACCGGGTGTCGTTGCGCGTTTCCAGTCGCCGCTGATCGTCACCTGCTCCCGATTGGCATCGTCCACGAGGAGTTCCGGCGTCGAGCCATCGGCGCGAGGGTTGGCGGCGAGCTCGCGCTGGAGTGCGGGTACATCGATCTGCTGCACGGCGATGCGATCGTCGATGGCTCGCGATGCCGCGATGGCCGCGGCCTGCGCCAGCACCATGAACACCGGTTCCATCCTGATCGACCCGTAGGCGATATGCGACGCAGAGAGCGCGACCGGCACGAGCAGGTTCGTCGCCTGCGCGCGCTTGGGAACGATGGAGCGGTACGCGATCGGATAGGGAGGGAAACCACCGACCTGCACGTCGCCCTCGTTCTTCACCATCCCGTTGATGACGACGCGCTGGGCGTTGTGCGAATCCATCGTGTACGCCGCCATGCCCACGCCATCGGCGACGGTGGCAGCGCCGCGCGCGTTGTGCTCGGTCATCACGTATTCGCCGACCATGCGCCGCGCTTCGCGCACGTAGATCTGATGAGGCCACCCGCCGGTGTCGAGGAACTCGTCGCGACAGAAGCCCCAGGTCTGCATCTCCTGGCGCAAAGGCGCCGGAACGCGCGAGTCGTTGCCGACGAAGTAGAGCAGCCCCTTCTGATAGTCCTCGTGTTCGCGCTTGATCTGCTCGCGCGTCGCGTAGTCGGCGCCCGGATACGCCCAGCTGTGGCCGATGTAATCGGTGGAGAACGCGCCCTGGTTGTTCCAGTCGGTCTTGCCGTTGATGAGCGGATCGATCTTGAAGCGCTGGTTCAACTTGTAGTCGGGCGTCTTCTCGATGAGCCGGAGCAGCAGTTCGTACGTCGCGGAGTCGTAGCGCGCGGGCCTGGCGACCGGCACGCGCTGCTCGCCCTGACACATCGCCAGGCGGAAGTTGTACGCTTGCACTTTCCGATCGCCAGTGCCGTTGGGGGCCACGCTCGTCGCTCCGATCTCGGGCAGCAAACCGCTCGCGGCGTCACCTCGCACGACGTATGGATCGACGCCGTCGGGGAACTGATGCTTGTTCATCACCTGCACTCCGTCGACCGTTTCCCTGTACACGGAGTTGGCCTCGCGTCCGACGACGTACTCGACGCGCGCCTTTGCCATGAGATCGCCCTCGTACGTCGCGTCGATGAACTCCTTCGCGGCGACGGTGATCATCGGCAGCCCCGGCCCCTTGCCGGCATATTCGAGCGCGACGCTGCGCAGCACGGCGCCGCGCTTCTCGACGTGCGCGACGCGCCGAAGATAGAGCACCTCCACGTCCGCGTCGTCGACGTACTGCTGGAAGACACGCTCGGCCACATGCGGTTCGAACAGCCACGCCTCGAACCGTCCGTAGTACCGCCCCACTCGGCGATAGAACTCAAGACCGAGTCCCGTGACCGCGTACTTGTTGCCGATGTCGGTCATACCGAGCCCACCGGAGCTCATGCCGCCGAGATGCCGGCCCGGCTCGACGAGGAGCACGCTCTTGCCGTACTGCTTTGCCGTGTAGGCCGCGATAACCCCTGCGGCGGTTCCTCCGTAGACGAGCACGTCGACGGAGAGAGAGCGCGCGCGCTGGGCGTGCGCAGATGCGGTGGGAATGGCAGCGACGAGTGTGGCTGTCGCGAGAGCGCAGGTAGCGAGGGAGCGGGTGCGCACTGCCATTGGACGCGGGCGCGCGCCCGCAATGGGTACGAGGAGCGGCGTCCGGCTCAGCTACAGCCCGGCTTCGTGCTCGCGAGGTCGATCGTGCTGCACCCGCTCACGGCGATGCCGTCGATCGTGATCTTGACGTTGCTCGTGCCGTTGAACGTGAGGACAATGCGGGTTGTGAACGGCGCCAGCGTGCGCAGGGTCATTGTCTGCTCCAGCGCGATCGTGCCCGACGCCGGATAGGTCTTCGCGTCGGCGTTCGCGGGGATCACGAGATCAGTCGTGGTGGACTTTATGGTCATCGTGAACGGCTCAGCACTCGGAGTAAAGGCTCCCGCTCCGAACGTGCCGCTCAGGTTCGTCGTCGTCGTGCCGTTCAGCGTGTGCTTGCTCGTCTGGAGCCCACTCAGCGTCCGATCCTGGCGCCCGTCGATGGTGAAGGAGTCGCCGCCCGTCGTTTCCGTGCCGGTGATCGTGCTCTGCACGCGCACCGCGGCGAGCGATGTCGGCTCGAAGAACGAGAGCGCACCACCACTGGCATTCAAGAGCGAATAGCTCTGGGTGATCGTGATGCCGTTGGCGGTGACGGGAGCGCACACGAACGCCTGGGAAGCAATCGCGTAGCTGCATCCGGTCGGCACCCCGCCGCGGAGCGGAGCCGTTGGTCCCGACATGCCGGCCGCAGCACTGGTGGCGCCCGAGATGGCGGGAAGGCTCAACTCGTTGAACACCTGGGCGAGATCCACCGGTGTGCTCGTCGTGGAAACGCTGGAATCTCCGCCACAGCCGGCAAGCAGCGCGGCGGCGGCAAGGGCAAGGTGGCGAGCGCGCATGGTCGTGGTCATAAATCCGCCGCGAAGGGGGTTTGTGCCTGGTGCCTCAGTTTAACTCACTTCCTGTTGACAGCGCCATGATGGATTCAGGTCCCGGTAGCCGGTGCAACCGCTGGGTGCCGAGGGCGCCGTATGGAACGGCCAACGATAATGCTCACGTTGTCGGTGCCCCCGCCCGTGAGCGCATCGTCGAGCAATTGCTCGCAGACCTGGCGCGCCGACGTCATGTTCGCCAATCGCTTACCGATGAGTTCATCCGACACGTGCTTGGTGAGTCCGTCGGTGCAGAGCATATGGACGGTCTTCCAGTCCGACCGCATGCGGGTCACGACCGGCGTGGCCGCATCGCCACCGATCGCGCTCGATAGCACGTTCGAGTACTGCGACCGCGCCGCCATCGCGCGCGTGAAGACGCCCTGGTCGAGCAGCTCCTGCGCGATGGTCTGGTCGCGGCTCACCTGCGTGAGCTCGCCGTCGCGGAACATGTAGTAGCGGGAATCCCCGACCTGGAGCAGGTAGCAGTACGGCCATACGCCCATCCAGAGCGTAAGTGTTGTCGCCATGGAGCGACCGCTCGCCACCTCGCGCGCACGGGCGATGACGGCTTCGTGGCTCTTCATCGCCGCCTCCTGAAGCAGCTGGATGAAATGCTCGTCCGAGCCATCACTCCTGTAGTAGCAATCCGTGCTATCGGCCATGTAGTGCATGGCAACTTCGAGCGCGGTCGCGCTGGCTTCTTCGCCTGCCTCTCCGCCGCCGACGCCATCCGCTACCATGGCGAACACGGCAAGGCGTTCGTCCTCCATCGGGAGTCGCTGCTGCTGAGTGAGGTTCGTGAGCGCGACGTGAACCCGCTTGTGGACCGTCGCAACGAGGAAGTGATCCTCATTCTCGGAGCGAACATTCCCGCGGTGCGAAAGCCCGTAGACGTCGAGCTCGTCGTTCTGCGGCTTGGGATTGGGTGCGGCGACAGACTCGTCGGAAGTGCGCATAACTTGCCTCGCTGCGTCGCGCAACGCGATCACGTCCGGAATGTACGATGTGGTTCGCTGGCCACAACACGCGCGCCACGCCGATGGAGGACGTGTCCATCCGGACGCTCGGCTCGCAGTGGGAATGTCGGGGTTGCACGATGGACGTGGACTACGAAGACGCGTCGCCCAGGAACAGATGCGGCGATGCCACGCGCAACTCCACCCCGTGCGCCGGATGGCACGCGAGCGCCGCGGAATATCCTGGACCTGCATCGACGTCGTGCATGCCCCATCGCTCCGCCGCCATCGGCGCGCGGCGGTCCTCGATGAGGCGCGCGGCATCATCGGCCGAGACGTCGATGTGCGCGAGGCCAGCGGAGATTCCCGCCCCCGTGCCCTTGAGGTACGCCTCCTTCCGCGACCAGATCGCGTAGAACGCCTGCTCCCTGTCCTGCACCGACGGCAACGCCGCGATCGCCGCGCGCTCGGCCATCGAGAACACCGCCTCGGCAATCTGCGCGCGTTCGGCTTCGCCGAGTCGCGGGTGCCAGCGCTCGACGTCGACGCCGACGTCGCCATCGCGGACGAAGGCGAGGAGTACGACGTCTCCTGAATGCGAGACATTGAAGCCGAGATCTGTCGAGCGTGGCGACGCGATGTATGGCTTACCGAATTCACCGAGCTCGAAGCGAACATCATACGGCGAAACGTCGAGGTAGTGTCCGGTGAGCGCACGGAGCACACCGCGCGTGATGAGGTCGCGCATGCGGTCGGCGACAGCGAAGTACGCGTTGCCGCGCCTGCGCTCCTCGTCATCGATCAGCGCGTCGAATCGGGGCGCGCAGGATGCGAGTATCTCGGTATTGGCCAGCCACACGTGCACGGTTCCCCGCGCGAGCGCCGGAAGCTGCAAGGCGGGTTGCCAGGGCGACGCGCGCATTACGGCGATGCCGTCCATTGTGGGTCGCCCGCCGTCGTCTCGTGAGTCGGGGCCACGTCGTCAATGTCTGCCAACGTGCCGCGTGCTGAATGCATTTCGTGCTCGCTCGTGTTTGACCCACCAACGATTCTTACGGTAGCGGAGCGAGGCTCATCGCGCACGCCCGTCTTGTGCCGAAGCGTTCCGGCACTGACTCTTGGCGAACATGCTCTCACCCGCCACGCTCCGCCGCCGCCACCTCAACGAGACCGTCTCGGCACGCGGAGGCGTGCGTGTGCGCATCATGGAGCGGCCAGGCCGCTGGATGGCGCCCCAGGAGCTGGCAGGAATTGTCGCGGATCTCCAGTCAATCGTGGCCTCGGCAATTCCGGGAGGAGAACTCGCCTATGGCGCGGCATCGGGCGATCCTGAGCGTCTCGACGCCACCATTCTCACGATCGCCTACAACAAGGATGGTCGTGCGATCGCCTTCAATGCGTTGGCCCTGATGGACTGCGAACTCAGGGGCCAGGAGATCGAGGTGCTTCATCTCGGTCTCGTCGTGATCGACCCCGCGGCGCGCACATCGGGCCTGGCAGGTGTGCTCTACGGACTCACGGCATTCCTGCTCTTCGCGCGACGACAGATGCGACCCCTGTGGATCAGTAACGTGACACAGGTGCCAGCGGTGTTCGGCATGGTCGCCGACTCATTCGACAGCGTATATCCGACCTCCGATCCCGCGCACCATCAGCGCTACGATCACGTGCACCTCGCGCGTCAGATCATGTCGCGCTACCGCGCCGTGTTCGGTGTCGGACCGGAGGCTGGGTACGATGAACGACGCAGCGTCATCACCGACGCGTACACCGGCGGCTCCGACAACCTCAAGAAGCGTTTCGACGAAGCACCAATGCACCGCAAAGGCATTCACAACGAGACGTGTCAACGCGAGCTCGACTACGACCGCGGCGACGATTTCCTCCAGATCGGGCAGGTCACCCTGCGCGCCGCACGCTCGTACTTCACGCGTTCGTCGCCTGTCATCTCTCCCGGAGCGCTCGCCATGCAGTTCGGTCTTCGCGTGCTGGAATCGCTGGTTGCGCCGCTGGTCCAGTGGTTCGACGCGCGGCGCCAGATGGGCGACCTGAGGCCGGCGCAATGACCGGCGCGTTCTCCTACGCCGACATGATCGGGCGCAATGCTGGCTTCCTGACGCCGGCCGAACAGGAGCAGCTGCGATCGGCATCGGTGTTCGTGTGCGGCGTGGGTGGCATGGGCGGCGCGGCGGTCCAGTCCCTCGTGCGTGCCGGGCTGGGACGAATCACGATTGCCGACATGGATACCTTCGAGGTCTCGAACCTCAATCGCCAGGTATTCGCGACGCTCGACACGGTCGGCGTCTCGAAGACGGGTGCGACGGCCGCCGCGATCGCAGGGATCAACCCCGAGGCGCAGGTCACGATTCACGGCGCTGACTGGGTGGATCACCTCGACGACATCCTGCCGGCGCACCGTGTCGTGATCAACGGCATGGACGACCTCACCGCGGGCGTTCGACTCTACCGGAAGGCGCGCGAACATGGGGCCACGGTGATCGACGCGTATACGTCACCGCTGCCTTCGGTGACGGTGGTTCGGCCAGGCGATCCCCGTCCCGAGGAGCGACTCGGCTTTCCGACGACGGGCGTCGACTGGCGAGACTTCACACGGGAGCAGCTCGACGCGTGCAAGGCGGTGGAGGCGATCTACGTGATGGTGCATTCGAGCTCCGCGAAACACATCGACCTCCATGTCGCCGCGGAGATGCTCGCGGGTCGCCACCCGCGTCCATCGTTTGCACCGATGGTGATCTCGACCGGCACCCTCATGGCGTTCGAAGCGCTGAAGCTCGTGCTCGGACGTGCGAGCGGTGTCGATCATCGCGGAGTGTTCCTGAATCCCTGGACGCTGCAGACCGAGCGGCCGAAGCCGGCCATCGCGGCATGGGTGCTCGAACGCGTGGCACGTCGCTTCCTCACTCGGCTGACGAGTGGCGCTGCCTAGCCCATCGAACAGCGATGTCGCCTTCGTCGTCGACGTGCTGGTCACGTGGATCGGCGCGGCAGCGCTGGCGCGCTATGTCATGGTGGTGGGCAGCGTCGGGGAGCGCAGCCCACTCGAGCGGCGAGCGCGGCTTCTCGTTGGCGCACTCGCGACGCTGCTCTTCGTGCGGGGATTTTCGTGGCTGAGCCCCGACTCGCGCACCCTCACGTTTCTCACCTTCGTGCCCGTCGCCATGCTGCCGCTGGCGATGACCGTGTTCGCGGAAGGTCTGCTCAGGCGCCATGTGCCGGTCTGGATGAAGATGTTTGCGGCGACCACCGCGGGCATCGCGTTTGTAGCGAACCTCGGCCGGTTCTTCGTGCACGCCGAGCGATGGCTTGCCGTGATCAGCCTGCTCACGCTTGCCGTCCTCCTCGCCAGCATGAGTGCGCTCGGGGCGCTGCTCGTGCGCCGCGATCGCGCGAGCCTGTCGAAATCGGAGAACGCGCTCGTTCGCGTGTGCATCATTGTCACGGCGGTGGCACTGCCGCTCGTGGCAACGGACTTCCGCCTCGACCTCGGCACTCCCCCGGTGCGACTGGGCACCCTCGGGATCCTCTTGTTCTGCTACACCCTGTTGCGGCGGCCAGAGGAGAATGTGCGCGTGGGACGCTGGCTTGCCGACGTCAGCCGCCTGATTGCACGGGCGCTGCTATTCGGCGGCTTGGTCG
Organism: Gemmatimonadaceae bacterium; assembly: GCA_046589725.1. Lineage (GTDB taxonomy): Bacteria > Gemmatimonadota > Gemmatimonadetes > Gemmatimonadales > Gemmatimonadaceae > AG11. The sequence goes on along the minus strand of JBKJUW010000029.1, from coordinate 44,297 downwards.
CCATCGCCATCTCGTCCACCGGTATGGAGACTATCCTGCCGATCCTGGTGCTCGGCGTGGCGCTCATACTCGCGTTCGCGGTGTTCGACCGGCTGCGCGACATCGAGCGCACGACACCACAGACCATGTTGCTGCGCTGGCTGGCGCGGGAGCGACCGGCAACGTGGCAGCAGTTTGGGCGCGAGCTGCGCGCGCTGCCACTGACGGCGGATGCCGAGATGCTCGACGGCCATGCGCTCGACCAGTATGACAGCGCGTCTCTCGTGCTGGCCTTCGACGCGCACGTCGTGCACTCGCTCGCGCACCTGCGTGCGCTGCGGGACTCGAACCGAAGCGCCGCTCGCGCGGCGGATGAGTTGAGCGACCTTCTGGAGCGTCATGGAGCGACGCATGTAGGAATGCTCGCGGCCAGCCCTCTGCGGCTGCTCGTTGCAACGGCGCCGGAGCTCGCTGGCATGCGCGACGTGGAACTCGCACTCGCGGCGGTGGTGCGCCGAGGACAGCAGATAGGCGCGATGGAGGATCATGCCGCGACACGCTGAGCCGATCGTGCTGCGCGATGACGACGTCGAGGCGTTCTTCGACGTGCCGTTCCGTGTGTATCCGGACGATTCGCCATACGTGTCGCCGCTGAAAGGCGACCTCGTGCGTGCGCTGGACGTTGACGCCAATCCGTTGTTCGGCCCGATCGGTCGCGGTAGTCGTCGAGTGATCACAGCGCATCGCGGTGCCAGGCCGGTTGGTCGGATCGTGGCGCTGGTGCACGGGGCGTCGAACGAAGCATACGGGGAACATCGCGGCTCGTTCGGCTACTTCGATTGCGCCGACGACATCGAGGTCGCACAAGCGCTGCTCGGCGCTGCGGAGTCATTCGTTCGCGCGGCAGGCTGCGATCGCCTCGTGGGGAACTTCAATCTCACTGCAATGCAGCAGATGGGCGTACTCACCGAAGGCTTTGATGCGACGCCGTTCTCGGACATGCACTACAACCCACCGCACATTCCGCGACTGCTGCAGCAGTGCGGCTATGCGCTGGACTTCCCGGTGTCGACGTACGAGCTCGACCTCCGTGCGTTCGATCCTGACACGCTCCTGACGACGGCCGTAGCGGCGCGCCTGAACGATCCTGGTCTCGAATGGAAGCGGCTGCGCACGAAGGATTTCGCCAAGGTGCTGGAGGACGTGCGGGTCGTGCTGAACGATGGGTTTCGTAACAACCCGATGTTCGTGCCACTCACGCCTGAGGAGATGTACTTCCAGGCGAAGGACCTGTCGCACGTCCTCGACCCCCGGATCACGGCGCTCGTGTGCGACAACGAGGGCCCCGCCGGCGTCGTGCTCTGCATTCCGGACCTCAACCCGATGCTGCGCGCGATGCGGTCGCGTCTGTCCCTCAGAGCGCCATGGCATCTGCTCATGCATCGGCTTCGACGGAAGCGTGCGGTGATCATCTTCTACTCGGTCGCGGAGCGCGCGCAGGGACATGGGCTGAACGGCGCGATGCTGTTCCGCGTCACAACCGCACTCCGGCAGCATGGCTACGAGTCACTCGGCATCACGTGGATCGCGGACGTGAATGGCGCGAGCTTGCGGCAGATGGAGAAGATCGGAGCGCGGCGCCTTCATCGCCTGCACCTTTTTGCGAAGTCTCTCCCGGCCACCGCGACATGACGTTGCTGAGTGCGGCGGAGCGGCTGGAAGTGGTTCGCGATGCATCGAGAGCGCCCAGTGTGCACAACATCCAGCCGGCCAGGTGGCGCTTCCTCGATGATGATTCTGTCGTCCTGTTCCGCGCGCTCGATCGCGTGCTCCCGGTCGCCGACCCGAGTGGCCACGACGTCGACGTGAGCCTTGGCGCGGCATTCGAGGGACTCGCCCTCGCGCTGTCCGCGCGCCGCATTGCGCTGTCGTCGCCGGAATTCGAAGCGGGTGAGAAGGCTGATGAGTGCGAGTTCGTTGCGCGCGCCTCGATTCTGGCGACCGACGCCCCACCCGACATCCTCGCGCCCTGGCTCACGCGACGCCGCAGCTATCGCGGGAAGTTTCTCTCTGCGGGTCCTGACGATCGCCAACGCATTGCAGGCTTGGTGGCCGAAGACGTGAGACTCATCACGCCAGTCGCGTTGCCAGCGTTGGCGGAGCGGCATGACGCCGCGACGTGGAGCTTCGAGTCGCAGCCAGCCTATCACGCGGAGCTGTGGAAGTGGCTTCGCCTCTCGCGCGACGATCCTGGCTATGAGCGCGATGGCCTGAATGCGGAATGCCTGGCGTTGTCGAGGAAGGAGGCGTGGTTAGCACACCTGCTGCTCGCTCCGCCGCTATTCGCACTGCTCAGCAAACTCGGCATCGCACGGCACCTTGTGTCCGAGGCACCGCAGGTTCGGAGCGCCGCTGTCGCGTTGGTCTTTTGCCCGCTTCGTGCAGTCGGGGTGTTCGACGTCGGCCGCCGCATGCACCGACTCTGGCTCGAGGTGGCCGCAGCAGGACTCCACCTCACTCCGATGTCCGCGCTGGCGGATGATTCCGATTCACGCTCGGCGCTCGAAGCGCAATGCGACGTGCCCATTGATCGTCGCGTGGCCAACGTCTTCCGCGTTGGGCGTCCGCCGCAAGGTGCGGTCTCCGAGAGCGCGCGGCTGCCGGTCGAGGAACTGCTGGTCTAGAATAGGCCGTCATTCCCGCGAGAGCGTTCCTCACGCTCGCAGAAATGCGCAGGCTTCGCGACGCAGAAGGACGCTGTAACTGCTCAACCGCTTTCGTGGGATAGCGCACGACTGGCCTCTTGACTCGAGCAGTGTCAGAGTGTCTTGAGGTACTCGATCAACGCGCGCTTCTGGGTGTCGGTCAAGCCCGATACCTGCCGCTCGTGACCGCGGTTCGAGAGGCCCGGCTTGCGGGTATCGTACAGCTCCGGAGTCGACCACGGTACGTACGAGGAATCGTACCGGTACACGCCGGCCGAGTCGCGTGAACCGGCGATGCCCATCGCGGTGAAGTCCAGCGCATGCCCTCCCGTCATGAACTGCGACGGCCGCTCCTCGGGCGTCAGCAGTTGCCAAAGCGTCGGCACACTGCCGTTGTGCAGATACGGCGCGCTCGCCCACAATCCGGAAAGAATCGGGGCCACGTAGCCACCCGTCCGTTCGGCCGTCATGTGACGACCATAGGCATTCGCGGCGAGACGCGTGGTGATCATCGTGTCGATCATCGCCCAACGCGAGGAGTCAGTACCCAGCTGCTCCTGCGGCACGAGCTGGTTCGGGAACGATATGAGGCGACGAGGCGTGCCCTCCGCATAGGTGCCGTGACAGCGCGAGCAGCGGTTCGCGAACACCGCTTCGCCCGCGCGCGCCCGCTCCATGTCGATCGGCCCCGGGAATGGCGGCGATTGATATCGCGTCGCAATCCAGTTCACTGACGGTCTGATGGCGTCGATCGCCTTCTCGCCAACGTCGGGCGTCACGCCCATCGTGGACACGGTGAAGAACGACACGATCTCCGTGAGGGCGGTCAGATGTGTGCTGTCGGCCGGTCCTCCCCCGCGCTGCTCGAACCGCCGCGCACCGATCGGCGCATAGATGCCGTCATAGAGCAACGAGCTGCGCAGGCCGCGCGACGAGAGGTCGGGAATCGACGTGAATCCAACGTCGGCGTGACCGGAAACGATCCCCGGCGGTGCCCCGATCATGTGCTTGAGCGACGCGACACCATTCGTGCGACCCGGTCCACCATTGGAGAACGGAAGCGGCACGTCGCCCGCCGCGACGTATTCGCGGAGCCGCGCGGCCACCTTGGGCATGAGGAAGAAGCGAAGCGTGAACCGCTCAGTACTCGATATCTCCGGAAAGACCTCACGTACTCGCCCGCGGAACGAATCGCCGCCTGCCACCGCGAGCTTGAGCGCCTCATACACGGCCTGCGTGTATCCCTCGAGATTGATCGACGTGTTCGGCAAGCCCACCCACGCCGTATCCGTCGCCCGGCCGTTCGCGCCGTACTTGAGACCCGCGTGGCAGGTGGCGCAGCCCAGGGTAACGGCATCGATGCGAACCACGGGGAGCGGTCCGCTCACCATGTGCCCCACCATGCCCAGAGGTCGCTCGAAATGCGGCTGCGAGTCGCCGGCAGGCCAGTTGCCCACGTACCGCGGATAGACGAACCCGAACTGTCGGTAGATGGCGGGCAGGTTGGCGCGTCCGAGTGTCACGTTCCGCGCCCTTTCCTCGCGAAGAATGAGCGCGGTCGCGACGACCTTGTATGGAAGCGCGTTCGTCTCGAGCGTCGCGCGCGAAATTCCACCAAAGTCCTGGAGCACGAACGGCGGAATTCCAGCGGCAGCGACGTCGACCTCAGCTTCCCGCGCAGCGATGGCGCCCGCACAGGCGAGCACTGGCAGGGACGCCGCCAACACTGCCACGCGAAAGCCCTGGCGTTGCCTACTCATGTGATGACCGTGCGAGAAATGTGGGTGACGCCTGCGGCAGAGTGGCAAGGGCGCACATCAAAAGCGCCCCAGCTCAAACGCCGCTACGCTCGAAAAGCCGGAGTTGCTGCCGGTGCCGTATGGAATGCTTGACGCGCCGGCGAAGCGATAGCCGGCTGTCATGACGAATCGCAACCACCCCGCAATATTTATTTCGCCACCGCCGGCGAACGTGGTGTAGGAGGTCGTCCTCTTTTCGTCTCGATGGAATTCGCTGCCACCAGTCTTCGGATAGCGATAGTAACTGTATGAGTTGGTGAGCTGCCCCACTCCGGCCGTCGCGATGGGATGGATCAAGCGGTGCGACGACCACCTGCGCTGGATCTCGATGCCGGAAGTGACGGCGGCCAGGCGCGGATGGTAGCCATTGGTGTTCGGGGCGACGTACGCCGTCGTATCCCCGTTTATGACCGCGTTCCCGGCGAAGACGATTGTCCAGCCTGGGAGGCGCAGCAGCGTGACGCCGAGGCGAGCCTCGGAAGTGCTGCCCGGGGTCGTGGTCCGCGCTGAATAGGGCGCCGAGCCGCCGCCAACCGCGATGTGCGCCCCCTTGAGGCCGAGCCGCCCGAAGAGCGTCTGCTCCTTCGATGGAACCTTGAGCGTTGAATCCTGGGCGAGGAGGGTCGCGGGAAGCATCACCGCCACGAGAACGGCGAACCTGGTATTCATGGGAGGAGGGGTCGAGGTGAGCCCGCTCAGCGTTCACATCTGCTGACGGACGCATGATCGCGCGGCGCGGTCATTCGCCGGTCACCGGCCGGTCAGCACGGCGCACCGCAGACCTCCACGGACCGGAACCGCGCGGCGCGGCGTGTGTACGATCCCGGATGCACCCCACCAGAACCCTCACGGCCGCGTTGGCTGCGCTCGCGTTCGGCTGCCTGTCGTCGGCCACGGCAGACGCACAGAGCACCCCGTCCGTGCCACGCGACACGACCATCCGGGAATATCGGGGCGCGTACCAGCGCGGCTTCGAGCAGAGCTGGTTCGCCGCGTGCGGCGTGCCGTCGGACGACCGCCAATGGTGGGTCACCCTGACCGATCAGGCGCTGGCGGAGCGCGACAGCATCCTCGCCACCGTACCGAAGCTCGGAACGACCGACGGTCTCTACGTGCGATGGAAGGGAACGGTCGGGAAGCGAATGCCCGCGGGCATGATGGGTCGAGGCACGCGCTATATCCTGATAACCGAAGTCCTCGAGATCAGGCCGAACGCTGGTGGTGATCCCTGTACTGCCGAGCGCTCGTCGTGAGTGTTCCTCGATGCGCCCAACGCCCTACTCGTCACTGACGCAGAAGGCTGAACACTGTCGTCTCTGCCGTGGTTGCTGTTGTCGATACCGGGCGGCCTAAGGAATTGCGTCGAATGGCACGTTCCCGATTCCATAGCTCCGCCAGTCCGCGTAGTCGAAGTGCCACCACTCGTTGGGGATCACGGCGAAGCGTTCTGCCTCCATCGCCCGTCGAAGCAGGTCTCGGTGCCACCGCTGGCGTGATGTTCCCCCGACATACCGCGCCGCCGCGCGATCGGTGGTCTCGTCATACGTGCTGACCATTTCGACGGGTGCCCCCGTGCGCAGATCGTAGAGACTCAAGTCCACCGCTCCGCCGCGATTGTGCTTCGACCCTTCCGCCGGATTCGCGACGAAGGCGCGCTTGTCGAGCGCCGCCGCTTCCCAGAACATCTTCGTCACGGACCACGGGCGATAGCCGTCGTGGACGAGCAGCCCGAAACCCATCGGTCGCAGTGCGGCACTGACTCTCCCCAGCGCCTCGGCGGCCGGTCGCTGAAGGAAGGCGCGGGCCTGGGTATAGAACGGCGTTCCGAACAGGTTGTTGCTCGTCGCGTACCGGATGTCGAGCCTGATCGAAGGGTCGAGCTTCGTGAGCTCGACGAGCGCCGATGACCGGAACGGACTTGCCTCCACCGGTGGCGTCGCCGCGAGCGCCTCTCGGCGTATCTCCGCGAGCGGACGAACCGGAGTGATGACAAGCTGGTTGCCCGATTCAGGCCCGATCTGTCGGCGTTGAAGCTGCCCCGGGCCAATCGACATCGACGTCACCCTCAGGTCAGCCCCACGGGTGAAGACGACATCGGCGTTGCTACCGTTGCCGAATGCGAACGTGTCCGGGGAGCGCTCTGAGAGCCTGACGTCGGTGAGTGTGTCGCGCGCGTGGAGATAGAGCTGACCGCCTCGCTCGAGGACGATGCGGATGCTCGCGTCCGGTCCATACTCGCCGATGAGGCCCAGCCATCGTGGTGGTGGCGCGGGCGGAGCCGTCACGACCTGCGGACCTACGACACTCGCCTGCGCCGGCGCCGTCGTTCTGCACGACGCAAGCGCGAGGAGCGCCAGGGCCGGCAGCGCGCGCCGGATATTCATTGATCGCGGTGACATGAGAGGCATGCGCCAAGATATCGCGAAACGACGCGTGCTGTGAGCGAGGCGCCGTCAACAGCAGAACGGCGGACGCAGAAATCTGCGCCCGCCGTTTGTTGTCGAAGTCGATCGTTCTGTGCTCAGGACGGGCACACGCTCGCCGCCGACGCGCACCTGGGTGCCATGGATCAGGAACGGCATCTGCTGATCGGCGACCAGGCGCTGCAGAGACGGTTTACGCATATGCCGAACGCAATGTGATCCCGACGAGTTCGTGAGTGATACTGGCACCTGAACTGAAGAGATGAAACGCTGATGATCCCGCTCTCGGTCCTCGACCTGTCGCCCATCCTCGCTGGGGGAGATGCGACCGACGCATTTCGACGGACGCTCGACCTCGCTCGGCATGCGGAAGGGCTCGGCTACCATCGCTATTGGTTGGCCGAGCATCACAACATGCCCGGTATTGCGAGTGCGGCGACTTCCGTCGTCATCGGTCATGTCGCGGGAGGAACATCGCGCATCCGTGTCGGCGCAGGTGGGATCATGCTGCCCAACCACTCTCCGCTCGTCATTGCGGAACAGTTCGGCACCCTCGAGGCGCTGTACCCGGGGCGCATCGATCTCGGCCTCGGCCGCGCGCCGGGGAGCGACCAACGCACGATGCTCGCACTGCGACGCGATCATCGCAGCGCCGAATACTTTCCGGACGACGTGCAGGAGCTGCTTGCGTACTTCGACGATGAGCACGCGGGCCAGCCGGTGCGCGCCGTGCCTGGCACGGGACTTCACGTTCCGGTGTGGCTACTCGGATCGAGCACCTACAGCGCACAGCTCGCGGCGGCACTCGGGCTCCCATTCGCTTTCGCGTCTCACTTTGCGCCGGATCAGCTGCTCTCGGCGCTGGAGCTCTATCGCGCCGGTTTCAGTCCGTCGCCGCACCGGGAGCGTCCGCATGCGATGGTGGGGCTCACGGTGATCGCCGCGAACAGCGACGCCGAGGCGGGCTGGCTCGCGACCTCGTTGCAGCAGCAGGTGATCGCGCTGCATCGCGGACGTCCCATCCTGCTTCAACCGCCGGTAGACGACATGAGCACACTCTGGACGCCGGAAGAGCGATTTCGCGTCGAGCACATGATGCGCTGTGCCGTCGTCGGCGGACCGGACACCGTGCGGGCGGGGATCGATCGCTTCATCGCGCAGACGGCGGCGGATGAGGTGATCATCACGGCGAATATCCATGATCATGCTGCGCGATTGGCATCGTACTCGATCATCGCCGATGTGTGCGGCGTGTCAGCGCCGTAGCCGCTCGTCCCTCGCGGGAATGACGAACACTTGCGCTGAAGGCGAACCCATTCACGGATGCTCGCCGAGCGTCGCGACCTCTCGCATCACACACGACCACACATGTGCAAGGTGCTCCTCGTCCGTCGCGATGTTCCCGACGCCGATGCGCATGCAAGTGCGTCCAGCCAATCGCGTGTGCGTGAGGTAGGCATCTCCTGACGCATTCACTCGCTCGACGACGCGCTCATTGAACGCGTCAACGGCATCCGCGTCCATGTCTGACGGCACATAACGAAAACACACGACGGCCATCACGACTGGCGCGAGCAGCTCGAACGAATGTGCCACCGCGATCCACGACGCGAACACCGACGCCAGCCGGCAATGTTCTCGAATGCGTGCGGCCATTCCCTCCTGGCCGAACGCGCGCAGCACCATCCACGCCTTCAGCGCCCTGAAACGTCGGCCGAGCTGGATGCCGTAGTCCATGTAGTTCACGACCTCCGCCCCACCGCCCGCCACGGTTGCATCGCCGCGCAGGTACTCCGCGGTGTTCGCGAACACGACGCGCAGCAGCTCCGGGTCGCGCACGTAGAGCGCGCTGAAGTCGAGCGGGACGAACAGCCACTTGTGGGGATTCACCACGATCGAGTCCGCGTGCTCGAAACCGTCCGTGATCCACCGTGCCTCGGGCAACGCGCCCATGGCACCACCATACGCTGCATCGACATGCAGCCATGCCCCGTGCTCGTGGCACACTTCGGCGATCGACAGCACCGGATCCACGCTGGCGCTCGACGTCGTCCCGACCGTTGCGATCACCGCCATGGGCCGATAGCCACGCGCGACGTCGCCCCCTATCGCCCGCCGCAGGGCATGTACGTCCAGACGAAACTCGGCATCACACGCGACACGAACGACGTTGTCTTCGCCCAACCCGAGCATCACCATCGCCTTGTCGAGAGAGCTGTGCGCCTGCTCTGATGCGTATACGCGCATCACGGGCACTTCGCCGCGTCCCGCAACGCCACGCTGGCGCACGCCCGGACACGCCACCTCGCGCGCGGCGGCCAGGGCGTGAAGCACGGCCACAGAGGCCGTGTCGTATACAATGCCGAACATGTTGGAAGGCAGTCCAACGAGGTCGCGGATCCACCCGAGCACGAGCGTTTCGAGCTCGGTCGCCGCGGGCGATGTCTTCCACGTCATCGCGCTCACGTTGAGCGCCGCGGCCAGGACTTCGCCCAGCAGCGCTGGCCCATTGCTCGTACTGCCGAAGTAGCCGAGAAAGGCCGGGTGTCCCCAGTGAACGATGCCCGGCATCACCTGGCTGTCGAAGTCCGCCAGGATCGTCTCGATTGCCTCCCCGCGCTCGGGCATCGATGCGGCAACTCCTGCCGTGATGTCGCCTGGCTGCACGTCGGGGACAATGCGCCTTTGCGAGACGCCCGCCCGATAGTCCGCAACCCAGTCCGCAACGCGATGCAGGTGCGCGCGCATTTCCTCGGGACCGAGGTCGCCCAGCTCGCCCATCTTATCCGGCGTCATGCGCAACAGGCATGGCAGTTGCCCCTCGGGACGGAATGCAGCGCCGCCGCACACCCGCTCCCGTCGCCCCCCCCGCCAGCGGGCGCTTGGGCATCAGCTACATCCTGCCACTTCGTGCGACGCAGCCCGCGGAATCCGAGCTCGTCGACTATGTGCGCTGGCTCGCCACGCGATGCGAGACGATCGTCGTCGATGGATCCCCGCCGACTGCTTTCGCCGCGAACGCTGGCGCATGGGGTACCGCCGTGACGCACGTGCCGCCTTCGCCATCCCTCACCACACCGATGGGCAAGGTCGGCGGGGTTCTGACCGGGCTTGGTCTCGCGTCGCACGAGCACCTCATCATTGGCGACGACGACGTCCGCTACGACGACGCCGCGCTCGACGCCATGCACGCGCACCTCGAGCATTCGGACGTCGTTCGACCGCAGAACTACTTTGCTCCGATGCCATGGCATGCGTGCTGGGACACGGGTCGCACGCTCCTCAATCGCATGAGCGGCGGGGACTGGCCAGGCACGCTCGGCGTGCGCCGGTCCGTACTCCTGCAAACCGGCGGCTACGACGGCGCCGCCATGTTCGAGAACCTCGAGCTCGTACGAACGGTGCGCGCCGCGGGAGGGCGCGAGCGCATTCCGCTCGATCTGTACGTCGCGAGACGTCCATCCACCGCGCGCCATTTCATCTCGCAGCGCGTTCGTCAGGCATACGACGAGCTGGCTCGTCCCGCCAGGCTCGGCGTCCAGCTTGCCGTGCTTCCGCTCGCCGCATGGCTGGCGCAGCAGTTCGGGTGGCGCGGTCTCGCCGGTTTCGCACTCGCGGTCGCCGCAATGGCCGAGTGTGGCCGGCGTCGAGCGGGAGGCGCGCGTTACTTCCCGTTCCGCGCATCGCTGTTCGCCCCAGCCTGGCTCGCGGAACGGGCGATCTGCAGCTGGCTCGCCGTCGGTGCGCGGCTGCTGCTGGGCGGCGTGCCGTATCGGGGCCGGATTCTTTCCCACGCCGCTACGCCGATGCCGGTGCTTCGCGCGCGCTTTTCGTCCCTTCGTCAGCCTCCGCCAACAGAAGCTCCACGTCGATCGGCTTGAACGAGCCATTGTTCGACAGCTCGGCAGAACACGCCGTGACGCCGACGATCATGTCCATTTCGGCGCGCAGGAGCAGGTAGTCGCCGGGCCGTGAGCGCGGGGGAAATATCTGCAGCGTGCCGTCGGGCGCGACCACCACGTTCATGAAGACGTTGAGGGTCGTCGGAATCCGGTCCGGCTCGATGCCGAATGGCGAAAGCGCATTCACCAGGTTCTCGAAGCAGCTCGGATGATGCGCCGTCGTCTTGTAGATGATCGTGAACGTCTCCGGGCTGCACGGCGTCAGCAGGAAGTCGTGACGACCTACCGTGTCCTCGACGATCGTCCACATGGGGCGACTGCGATTCGAGTAGAGCGTGTGCCCGGCTGTCACGTAGATCGTGTTCGCGTAGTCGATCGTGCGCCCGGACGACAACCACTCGGACGGCTCTTCACGGCTAAAGGACGTGAGATCCGAAACCTGCTCGCCCTGCGGGTCCGTGATACGAAGGAACTCGCCACGCTGGATGAGCAGGCCCGTCCCGGTCTGTGGTGCAAGATGACGCGCGTCCAGGACTCTCACTCCGCGCGACGATGAAAGGGACATGCCCAAGCCGCTTCGGTCGCTCGACCCGAGTATTGACGCGCCTCTGACTGCACGCCGAAGTCTGCAAGGTTCGGGTTCAGCGAACCTTGCAGCGCAATCTCCCGCTCGCGCACGGCGGCGCGCAGGCGCTCGAAGCGTCCGGTCTCGCGCAGCCGCTCGAACTGTCGATGAGGATTGAACACGAGCGCCGGCCAGCGAAACTGCCGCGCGATACGAGAGCTGCGCGGATGCAGGCCCACCACGAAGAGCGCGCGACGACCGAAGCTGAAGGCAAAACCCGGATCAGACGCATCGTCGCTCACCGATGCGTCCCAGGGTGCGCTCGCGTCACGATCGTTGAGCCGCTGCAGCTGTGACCAGAGATCGCGTTCAAAGCCGCCCTCATCGTCATACGACGACGAGGGAAATACCGCCACGAACGCATGTAACTTCACTTCATCGTCGGCCGCGTCACGCACGAACCGCTCGAGATCGACCGCGAGTGCCTGAGTGGAGCGAGAAGAGCCGAGCGCGCCATACACGCCGCTCGTGTGCCCCGACGCGCGCACTACACCCTTCCCCGCCAGGCAGGGGAATCGTGGCTCATTCACGAAGTCGCGAAACGCCGCGTCGACCTCATCCAGACAGACTTCGCTGCTCATGCGAACATGTTCCGGATCCAATTGGGACTGCAGTGCACTTCGAGCCAACTGGGTTGAAAGCGTAAATCCAGTTCCTCGCGATCTCGCACGCCGAGCGCGCGGAGCTGTCCCTGCGGCGTCGGTGCGGTACTGTACGGCAGCACGAAGGTGCGAGACTCGCTCCTGTCCGCTGGGTCGTCATTCAGGGCTGCGATGTTCTGAGCAGCTCGCGTCTGCCAGAGTCCCAGCCAGCCTTCATCCGGTCGCGTGAAGGGCACGAGGCCGAGGTGTTCGTTCCAGAGACTCGTGCGCAGCTCGACAATCGACTCGTCGGCATCGTCCCTTGCACTGAACATCTCGACATTCGCGTCGAAGTTTCGCACGTCCCTGAAGATCCGGCGGCCAAGCCGGCTATGGAAATCGGCCCCGTACGAGTGCAGGGACACGCCGTCAACGTTGGCGCTGCCGAACGTCGCCCAGCGGTCATCCACCGTGATCACCTTGCTGTGCACGAACACCTGGTTCAGGGCGAGGCGGCCGCCGCTCGCACAGCTGGTCCACAGCGCGAACATGCCGAAGCGCGGATGCTCGGCCAGGCCACTCTCCGCCATGCGCTGGTTCTGCCACCCACGGTAGGCGGTTACGTCGGGGTTCTGGTTGACCAGTGCGATGACCTCGAGCAGCGGCTCGCGGTCCAATGCACTCGCTACGGCGGCGACAACTCGCCGAGAGCTCAGGTACTGGTGCTCGACGTACAACAGCTCCCGCGCGCCACTGATCCCCCGCAGCATCGCCGGCAGAATCTCGGTGCGCCCCTCGTGCGTTCGCCCGCGTCCCGGAGTGGTGAGCCTCACGTGCGAGAGGCCGACACGGGCCGGTTCGCGCGGGGAACCCGCAGTGTCCGCCCGGGCCGCCTCGTGCTCGTCGCTGCCCTGCGTCCAGAGATCCTCGAATGCCGCTTGCACTTCAGCAACCACCGGGCCCTTCATCCGCACGGACAGGTCGTGCAGGGGCCGGCCTCCCAGCTCGCGAGCGGGGCGGCGCACATCGTCCGGGCGATGCGAGGAGTCGTCCCAATAACCATTCACGAATGGCGATCCAAGCAGGAACGCCTCGCTGTCGTCGATCGTGAGAATCTTCGCATGCAACAGCTGCGGAAATCGGCTGATGCCGCGCACCTGAATGGCGGTCGCACGCCTCTCATCCAGTGCCGTGCGGAGCGGAGCGGCGGTGTCGACCAGTATCGTCGCGTTGAGCAGGATGCGGACATCGAGGTCGTGCGTGCGCCATGCGTCCACGAGCTCATCAAGCAGGCGGACCGGTGGCCTTTCGTAAGAGTACGCTTCGCAGTCCGCGTCGAACGCTAGCTGCGAAATGCACACGGAGCGTCGCGCGCGACGGATCGCGGCGATGACCGCTTCGTAGGCCACTTCGTTGTCGATCAACCACTCAGTGGCTGCCTCAGCGCACTTCGGCGCGTCGGCTTGAGCCAATGCACGGCCAGCTTCCTCAATGACCTCGAGCGTATCAACCGGCATGATCCAAGGCGGCAGTCGCTGCCGCTCCTCCTTCATACGTGCGCGGCTTCTTCGACCCGTGATGTGCGAACTCGCCAGCAGCCGCCAGCACGACGGCGGCGCACAGCGGAATCAGGTAGTACGCAACGCGAAACATCACCAGTGCTGCTGCCAATGCGGCGCGCGGCGCCGCGGGATCGACACGAATCAGGATGGCGACCACAACCAGTTCAAAGATTCCCGCGCCGGCCGGCACATGGCTCGTGACCGCCACCACCTGCGCAACGAGATAAGCGCCGAGTACGACGCCGAGGGTGAGTCCGATGTGCATGGGCATGAACGCATAGAGCACGGCGCCGGTCACCAGCCAATCCAGCGCGGAGATCGTCGTCTGGCCGAACGCGAGCGCCGGTGAAGGACGCGGAATCCCCCATCGTCCCCATCCGATCCGCTCGGACCGTCCGGCGACACTCCACAGCAGATAGGCCGCGACGATCCCGGTAAGTGCGAGTGCGGCTGGGATGGCGGCGAACGAGAGTGGACCCACCGTCACGGGTGCTCCGTTCGCGAACACCGCGACCGCACCAGCAGCGAGCAGGCCCAACGTGGCAGTGATGGTGACGAAGGCGGTCGTGCGCGCCACGTCGACCGGGCCAAGGCCATAACGAGCGTATGCGCGCACGCGCACCGCAGTCCCCGTGAGTACGGCGAGACCGATCGACTGGCTGAGGGCGTTGGCGACGAAGCCTGTGCGAATCGCCGACGGCATCGGAACGCGCTCGCTCGCGGCACCATCGGCCTGGCGAAGCGCCATCCACTCGATGACGCCGAGCACCAGAAAGCTCGCAATGGTGCAGGCTGCACCCAGCGCGAGTCGTGAGTGGCTGATGTTAGCGATCGCGAGCGTCAGACTCGCAAAGTCAACGACATGCAGCTCACGCCGAACCGCCCACACCGCCGCGCCCGCCAGGACGATGCGCAACACTGCCGTGAGCCACTTCTTCACGCTGCCGGCGGCCGCGTTCTTCCTGCTCGCATTACAACTTCTCACTCATGGGTGGGCCTGCCGTGGTTCTCCCTCAAAGCAATGGATGTGCCTGACGCATTTGCTACGTTCCCAATCCATGTCCTACGCTGATTTCGTGGCGTTTCGCCGCTCCCTCCCACGCACGCCGCCGCTCGACCGCATGACGGTCCGCGCTCGTGGACTCAACTTCGCGGTCTGGACCACCCAGCCTGTGGGGGACGCCCTTCCGCTCCTGCTCGTGAACGGCGGACTGCTCTACGATCACGGCGTTCTCTGGCCGGCGCTGTCCCCACTCGCCGGGTCGCGGCAGGTGATCCTCTACGACCAGCGCGGCCGAGGCGAAACGCAGGCGCCCGCGGATCCGCTCGTAGCGCGCATCGAAGACGACGCCGACGACATTCCAGCCCTCCGCCGCGCACTCGGCATCCGCCGGTGGGACGTCCTCGGGCATTCCTGGGGTGGTGGCATTGCGATGCTCGCCGTCGCACGCGATGTGGCCGGCACGCGCCGGCTCGTGACCGCAGACGCAGTCGGCCCGACGAGCGCGTGGATGCCCGCCCTGCACGCACACGCACTCGGCTGCGTCGATGACGAGCGCCGGGCGGTTCTGGAGCGGATCTATCCGACGGCGCTCGAGGCGCCGGACGTGGCCGCGCACGGCGCGTACTCGCGTGCAAGCTACCCCGCCTACTTCGTCGACCCGCAATTCCGCGCGCGTTTCGCGCCGCCGGACGCCGTAAGCATCACCGGTGCGGTGGTCGCGGCACGTTTACGTCGCGAGGGGTATGACTGGAGCGAGCCACTGCGTGCCCTTTCGACGCCGACGCTCGTCCTGCATGGTGAAGGAGACGCGCTGCCTCCGTCAGTCGCGAATGAGCTCGCTCAGCTTCTCCCGCGCGCTCGTGTCTTGCTCATTCCTCATGCCGGACACATGCCTTTCTGGGAGGCGCCGCAGCGCTTCTTCAGCGAGGTTGACGCCTTCCTTGCGGCGGGAACGCCCGCCTCGCCGTAACACCGAAACAACGATGGCCCGCATCACGCCCGTCTCTCGCCTCCGCCCCCGCGTCACCGCGCTCCTCCTGCTCGCGCTGCTCCCACTCACAGCATCGCGTGGCCGCGCTCATGGTCGCACCAGCATCGCCAGTGGCGGCGCGGTCGGACATCCGTTCGCGGACGAGTTTACGCGCGAGTCCGTCCGACGGACGCTGGCCGAGCACGGCAACGATACCTACATCGGCGAAATGCTGGCGGAGCGCGACAGCTCCCTCGCGCGCTGGCGTGAGCGCGCGGGCGAGCCGCTCATGGTGTGGATCCAACCGGCGTCGGACGTCGTCGGATGGGATGAGCGGTACGTCGACGACGTCCGCACTGCATTCACCGACTGGAATGCCCTGAAGCTGCCGGTGCGCTTCACGTTCACGATCGACTCCGCCGTCGCCGACGTCCACGTCACCTTCGTCCATCATTTCGAGGAGCCGATCAGCGGTCGCACGAAGTGGGCACGCGACGACGACTGGTGGATCACCGATGCGGACATTGCGCTCGCCGTCTATCATCGCGGCGGCCCGATCCTCGACGACGAAGCGATGCACGCCATGTCACTGCACGAAATCGGACACCTGCTGGGGCTCGATCACACGGTCGATCCCACGAGCATCATGGCGTCGAAGGTGCGCGTGCGCACGCTGTCGCCGGCGGATCGCGCGACGGTGCGGCTGCTTTACACGCTGCCGCCGGGGGGCGTCCGCTAGTTCGCATCCGCGCGGAGATCGTTCTCGTCGTCCTGCTCGGCGGCCTTGCCGGCTTCGTGGTCGCGACCAGCGCGCGCACGACGCGTTCGCGTAATCGGCGGCTCGAAACTGCGATGCTCGCGCACGACACCGCCATGGTCGCCTCCGGCAACGTGCAGGGCACCGTCACGCGCGCCCTCCTTCCCGCCGGACAGCGTCAGGCGACTTCGCCCGACGACCTGCGACGTCAGGTGCGCAACCTCGCGAGCGGAACCTACGTAGACGATATCCTCGCGGCACAGGATAGCGCCCTGTATCGCTGGCCCGAGCACGTGAGCGACGCGCTACGAGTGTACATCGCCCCCTCCTCGACGATTCCGGGCTTCGACCCGCAATATCCGCAAATGGCGCGCGACGTTTTCGCCGAATGGAGCCAGGCGGGCTTCCCGCTCCGCTTCACGTTCATCTACGACTCCACCTCCGCCGACCTGACGGTGGGTTGGCTCGAGCGCTTTGGAGCCGAGGAAGGGCAACGTATCGGCGTGACGGAGCGCACGCAGACGAGCCGTTATCTCATCGCGAAGGCCACCGTGGCCATCGCGAATCACGACAGTGCGGGTCGGCCGCTTTCCGCGAAGGCCGTGGGTGGCATTCTCCGCCACGAGATCGGGCATGCGCTCGGGCTGAATCATGCGAATGATGCGACGAGCGTGATGTATCGTGAATCGGCCACGTCGACGATTGGCGGATCGGATCGGGCGACGCTTCGGCTCATCTACCTGGTACCGCCGGGCTCCCTCAAGTAACCGCGGCACAACAGGACCAAGTACCGCAGTACCAGGTACTTCCAAACGTGAGGGGGTGAGATACCCGTTCGCCGGGTTGGATTTTTCGCGCCAGGATGCGTACTTCGTTCTCGGTACTGAGATACTCGGTACTTCGTCCTGTGGTATGGGTTTCCGGTTTTTGGTAAGGCTCTTTTCTTGCCCCCGGGATCCGCCATGTCTACGATCTACGACGTCGCAATAGTCGGCGGCGGCCCTGCGGGCCTGTCCGCCGCCATCTGGCTCTCGCGCTACCTGCACTCCGTCGTCGTGATCGACTCCGGCGACCCGAGGAACTGGGAAACGCGCGGCATCAACGGCTACCTCGGCCTGCCGGGGGCGAAGCCCGAGGAGATTCGAGGCATCGGACGCGACGAAGCACGCAAGTACGGCGTCGAACTCGTCGACGCCATGTGCGAACGCGTCGCCTGCCGGGACGAGGAGCACTTCAACCTCCTGCTCGGCGACGGACGCCACATCGATGCCCGCCGTCTCCTGCTCGCCATCGGACTGAAGGATGTGTGGCCCGAGGTGCCGGGCCTCGAGCGCATCTATGGCTCCACAGCGCACGTCTGTCCCGATTGCGACGGGTGGGAATGCGTGAAGAAGAAAGTGGTGGTGATCGGCAAGGGCAGGAAGGCTGTTGGCCTCGCGCTCGATCTCACCACCTGGACCGACCAGATCATCATCTGCACGAATGGCGCACCCCCCGACATCGACCTGCCGGAGTACACCGAGAAGCTCGATGCGCTGAACATTCCGGTCATCGAGGCCGCGATCACCTGCGCGCGGCACGTGGGCTCGGAGCTGCGCGCGATCGAATTCGACGGCGGCCTCCAGCTCGACGCCGACAAGATATTCTTCGCCATTGGCCAATACCCCGCCGACGACCTCGGCGCGCAGCTCGGGTGTGAGCGCGACAGCGGCGGCCACGTCATCATCGACGAGCACTACCACACATCGATACGGCACTGCTACGCCGCTGGCGACATCGTGCCTGGTCCGCAGCTCGCCATCGCGGCGGCATCAGACGGTGCCATCGCCGCGCTCGCGATTCACAAGTCACTCGTGCCCTCCGCGCGCAAGCTCGATCGCCTCGAGGAGCCCGTTGGCGCCGGTGCTAATCCCTCCACTTCAGCGTGACCTTCATCGGCTTGCGCTGACGCACGATCTGGAGCTCCACGGAGTGATCGCCATTCTCCGCGGCAAGCCCCACCAGGTCGATCACTTCTGAGACGCGGCGCACCGTCTGACGTCCGATCTTCGAGATCACGTCACCGTCCTCCAAGCCCGATTCATTCGCGGGCGATCCCAGGGGCACGCTGGTCACGAGCACGCCCGAGCTCACGCCGAGTGCCTTGCCGAGTCCCTCGCTGATGGTGGAGAGCTGCGCACCGGCGACACCGCTGCCATAAGCGAACGCCACGGTCATCCCGCCGCCCATCGGCGCAAGGGGAGCGATGGCGGCCATCGGTGTGCGGACGTTCACCCGCACCGGACCTGACGCCGACCGGGGCGCGGGAAGGCGCGGGAAGCCCGGGGCGACGGGCACGGTGGAAACCACCCACTGCTCACGCACCCGTGACTCGTCGTCGCGACGCTGGACGATGCGCATGGGCGCCGAGGCCACGGTGACCGGAATGTCGCGCGTCCTCCCGTCGCGGCGAATGCGGACGTTCACCTTCGTGTTCGGCTGGAGCAGCCGCGTGAGAGAGATGTCGCCCTCGCTGACGTCATCGCCATTGTAGGCCACGAGCGTGTCGTTCGGCACGATGCCCGCGCGCTGCGCCGGCGAGCTTGGGTCGACGGACACCACGCGCGGATACGCGAAGTAGCGAACGAGGAGTTCACCATCCTGCACGCGCGGGCTGATTCCGGGACCCTGCACCACCAGACCGATCCACCCGCGCGGCATGGCCTGCTCCGTCTCGCCGACCTGCATCAAGGCACGCGACATCGACTGCGACGCACGCTCCATCGCGTGCGGCGCCATCTGGATGCGCAGCCGATCGCCCGCACGCGCCGCCTGGACGACGTTGGACTCCATGCGCGCGAAGAGATCCTCGAGCCGTCGCACGGTGCGCGCGAGTTCATCCTCCACGCGCTTGCGCTCGGTCATCGTGAGGTCGTCGTGCTCGTTATACAGTCGGGCGAGGGAGTCGAGCTGGCGCTGGAACCCGCGGAGCTGCCGCTCGTTCGAGTCGGCTGGCTCGGCCCGCGCCGCGCGGAGCCTCGTGATCTCGATGCGCTGCGGTTGCTGCGCCCCGAGCGGCAGCGCACCCGCCACGAACAGCGCGGTGAGCGACGCCAGCATCGATCGGTGCACCACCGCCCGCGGCGTGTGCGTGAGGGAGAAGCGGTTCGGTGAAGAAGCCATTAGAAGCTGCTCACCTTGAGCGATGCCGGCAGCGCCGTGTTGAGCTGACGCAAGGTGGCCTCGCGCTGCCCCAGGGTCGTCAAATAGTAGCCGTTGATGACGGGATCGTGCGGCGCTTCACGCATCGCCTCGCGCGTCGTCGAAATCACGCGGTCGAGCGCCGCCAGCCGCGACTGGAAGGCGACCGGACTGCCGCTGCCGATACCCGTGGTGTCCACGCGCGCGAGGAACGCTGTCGCCTGCTGGTAGAGTGCTTCGGACCGGCGTTGCGCGACGCGCGCGTCCTCGGCGGACGCAAAGGTCGCGGAATCAGCGACCGTCGGAGTTGCGGCTGCGGGCGTCGAGCTGGCCTCCGCGACGCTCGCCGTCTCTCGGTCGGTCCCGCTGGGCAGCATCCCCGCACCGACGGACGCGCGGCCGAGCATGGCGCCGCCAGCGATGAGCAGCAGGCCAGCAGCGACCTGCAGCATGCGGCGGGTCGAGCCAAGCCGTGGCGCGATGTTCAGCGTGGACGCGACCGGGACGACGGCAAGCTCCGCGGCGATGGCATCCCATCGCGTGAGCGGCAGGCCGAACGGCTCCTTCTCCGCCGCCGCAATGGCGACGAGCGCGCGATAGGCGTCGCGTTCACGTGCGCACGCGGCACAGGCGCCGAGGTGCGCCACCTCGTCCACCGTGGGCGTATCGTCGCCGAGCTCGGCGAGGCGTTCAGTAGGCAGGTGCAGCATGTTCGGCGGTATTTGAGCGAGATGTGTGACGCGCAGGTGCATCGACCATGTGTTTCAGGAGCACGCGGAGCTTCGCGCGGGCCTTGAACAGTTGAGACTTCGAGCCGCCCGCAGTGATGCCCAACTCGGCGGCGATTTCCTCGTGCGTATAGCCCTCGACGTCGTGGAGCAGGAAAACAGTTCGTGCACCGGGTGAAAGCTTGTTCGCCGCCTCCTCGATTGATGCGGCGAGCAGTGCGCGCTCGGCTTCCGGTTCCACCGAGGCGCTGTCGTCCTCGACCTCCACTTCGATCGACGACGTTCGCTTCGTTCGCCGCAGGGCGTTGAGCGTCCGGTTCACGGCAATCCGGTGCGCCCACGTCCCGAACTGGGCGTCGCCCCGGAAGCTCGGCAGTGCACGGAAAATCTGGATCCAGACCTCCTGCGCAACGTCCGCCGCGAGATCGGTGTCGTGCCCGACCAGCCGACGCACGACCACGTCGATATGAGGGGCGTGGCGGGTCCAGAGGGCCCGCATCGCCGCCTGATCGCCCGCGACGGCGCGCTGCACGGTGAGCTGTTCGTTTTCCATGACGTCCAACGGATTGGTCACCGCACGGAGGGCAAAAGGTTTCCCAGGGCAGTACCCGGGGGAACCTCGAGAGGTGTCACGCCCTACGTCTCCCAGCGAATCGTGGGTTCACGGCGTGAACTCGGTGCCGGGCCCAGGGCGTTACTCCACAATCTCTTGCTCGTCGAACGAATACCCCACATTATGCCAAGCAGGGCAGACGGCGAACGGAACACCGGTTGGCCGCCGCAGTACTGAACGTTATGGGCCGGTGATTTCCGCCGACCCATCCCTTACGATTTCCGGCGCGTACAGCTTTCTGCGATCTAGTCGGACAGACCTGTGCCGCTGCATCGAGGTAGATGGTGTCGCTCAACCTGTTGCTCGCCGCAACAACGCTGCTGCACCCGGTGACCCCGGGTCGATCTGCCGTTCGCGGCGAAGGCCTGCCGGCCAAGCGGCCGGCCGCCGTCGGCATGTCCGCTGCACGGCTCGCGACCGTCGACCGGGTGATCGAGCGCGGGATCAAGGCGGGAGGCTATCCCGGCGCCGCCGTCGTTGTGGGGCGAAAGGGTGCGACCGTCTGGGAGAAGGGCTTCGGCCGACTCGGCTGGACGGAGGAATCCGGCCCCGTGGTCGCCGAGCGGACCATCTATGACCTCGCGTCGCTGACGAAGGTGGTGGGAACCACCACCGCCGTGATGATCCTGTTCGACGAGGGCAAGCTGCACCTCGACGACCAGGTGTCGAAGTTCGTTCCCGAATTCTCGGGCGGCGGAAAGGAGAACATCACGATCCGGATGCTGCTCGAGCATCGCTCCGGTCTTCCGGCGGGCCGCGACATCTGGCGCATCGCGCATACGCCCGAAGAGGCGCGCGCCGCCGTCATCTCCACGCCGCTGTTTGCCGTGCCGGGCCAGTTCTACGAGTACTCCGACCTTGGCGCCGACATGCTCGGGTTCACGGTCGAGGCGGTGGCAGGTGAGAAGCTCGACACCTTTCTTCAGCGACGGGTCTTCACGCCGCTGGGCATGACCGACACACACTTCCGCCCCGACCCATCCCTGCGTGGACGCATCGCGCCCACCGAGATCACCCCGCCGCGCGGGTATCCGCTGCGCGGCGAGGTGCACGACGAGAACGCCTACGCACTCGGCGGCGTGGCTGGCCATGCCGGGCTCTTCAGCACGGTCAGCGACCTGTCGCTCTTCGCGCAGATGATGCTCAACGGCGGTACGTACGACGGCACGCGCATCATCAGCGACAGCACGGTGCATGTATTCACGCACCGCGGCTCGGTGGCGAAGAGCTCGCGCGCGCTGGGCTGGGACACCTGCGCGGGGTCGTTCGGCTGCGGCAAGTATCTCGGCAGCGATGCCTACGGCCACACGGGCTATACGGGTACGTCGCTCTGGATCGACCCGGACCACGACATGTTCGTGATCCTGCTGACCAATCGCGTGCACGCCGCCAAGGCGCGCCGCCCCGCCAAGGTCATCTCTGATGTCCGCGCCGACCTGGCAGACGCAGCCGCGCTCGCGGTAACGGACAACGCCGGCGGAATGATCGCCATGCCGCGCTCCTTCCGCTCCGACAAGGCTGTGGGCTGGAACCGGCCCGAGCGCGCGGCGCGCGGACGGAGCAAGGGAAGGAAGTCGAAGAGCTCGAGTGCGAAGAAGAAGAGCTCGAAGTCAAAGAGCGGCGTATCGGCGAAGAAGTCGGTGAAATCGAAGAGCTCCGCAGCGGCGAGCGCGCGCAAGCACGTGGCGCTCGCGCACAGGAAGGCGGCCCACGGTGCCTGACGACGCTCCCGCAGAAGTTCCGGTCCCGGAGCCGGGCACCGCTGAAGCATTCTCGGAGTTCAGCCTCGAGCAGGCGAAGCTCGCACTGCGCAAGGTCAAGGACCCGGACCTCAACCTGAACATCGTCGACCTCGGCCTCGTCTACGACGTGCGCGTGGTGAATGGCAATGATGTCGAAGTCGACATGTCACTCACGTCGCCGGGTTGCCCAAGTGGGCCGGAGATCATGGGCGACGCGGAGCGGAAGCTGAAGGCGATCCCCGGTGTTGGAGCGGTGGTGGTGAATCTCGTGTGGACACCGATGTGGTCACCCGATCGCATCGAGCCGAGGGTCCGCGCCTACATGGGGCTGTGACAGCGGCTCAATCGCTGTAGGGCGATCCTTCGTCCGCGGTCGCCGGAGCCGCCAGGGTGTTGGCGTCAGGGCTGGTGACGGCGCGCGACACCTTCCGGTGCGGTGCAAGCGCAGCGACGAACGCACTCGCCAACTCCGATACCTGCCACCGGCGTAGCTCCGTGACCTCCGCGAGCTCCTCGACCGTCTCCGGATTCCGGCGGGCGACCGCTTCCATCCGATCGCGCGAGCAGAGCACGCCGGGATCAAGCGCGAGTCGCTGTGCGGCGTCGTCGCGCGCCGTCCTGAGCGCAGTCACGCGCGCATCAAAATCGGGATCGCGATCCCACCGTGCGGCGCGCGGGAATCGCGGCAGCTCCGATTCCGGCACCGCGAGCGCTCGCTGCACCGCATCGATCAACTCGTCGCCGCGCTGCTCGAGAATGCCGCGCGGCATTCCCTTGATCTTCGCAAGCGCATCGCGCGTGGCAGGTTGCGTGCGTGTAATGTCGAGCAATTGCTCGTTGCCGAGCACGCGGAACGTGGCCTTGTCGACCAGGCCGGCCACCTTGTCGCGCCACGGAACGAGTTCGCGCAGCACGGCGAGCTCGCGGCGATTCAGGTCGCGCGCTCCCTTCAACTTCAGGAAACCCATCCCCGGCTGCTCGTCTGCCCAGCGCGTTCCCTCGAGCAAGCCGAACTCCTCGCGCGCCCAGCCCATCCGACCCATGCGCGCGAGCTCCGCTGACATGCGGTCCTTGAGCTCCAGCAGGTGGCGCGTGTCGTGCGCCGCATAGTCGAGCATGTCGGCGCTCAGGGGACGCATCGACCAATCCGCGCGCTGGTGCTTCTTGTCGAGCTTCACATCGAAGAAACGCTCGAGCAGCGCGGCGAGCCCGAAGGCGGTGTAGCCCAGCAGCTGTGCCGCGATGCGCGTGTCGAAAATGTGCGTGATGCGCCACCCGTAGTCCTGCTGGAGGAGCCGGAGGTCGTAGTCCGCATCGTGGAAGACGACCTCGACGTCGGGACTCTCGAGCAACGCGCCGAGTCCGTCGGGCCGGCCGATGGACAGTGGGTCGATGACGGCGTGCCGCTCGCGCGTGGACAATTGCAGCAGGTAGATGCGATCGATGAACCGATGAAAGCTCGCGCCCTCGGTGTCCAGCGCGAGCTCGCGCGCACCCGCGATCTCCGCGGTGAACGCGTTCACCGCCGGCACGGTGTCCAGATACTCGAATGTGGCGGTTTTCGCCCGGTCAGCCACGCTGGCCCCTCGGTCTGTTGGCGGATCGAATCACGATCGGGTAATGTATCGCGTAACCCACCACCTCACGCAGCACCGGATCGTCCATCCGGCCGGCGCGGGGGGATATCCGGACAAGCGCATGCCAGTGGTTCCGCCCGCTCCCGAGAACCACCCGACCAGGGCGCTAGACCCGGCGCCTCGTCCTTCGTCAGAGCAGCAGGCCCGACGCGACTCCGCGGAGCTCCACGCGGTGAGGTCCTCAGGCGGCCGCGGGCGCATGACCGGCTGGAGGAGCCGCGATGTCGTCCGCGCCACCGCCCTCGTCATAGCCGTCCTGCTTGGCGTGAAGTTGTTCTGGGTCGCCCACGTGCTGTTCTTCGCCGTGTTCCTCGGAATGCTGTTCGGCATCGCCGTGTCGGCAGGGGTCGACTACCTCCAGCGATTCCGCATTCCGCGCGGTGTAGGCGCCGCACTGATCGTGCTGACCTTCCTCGGCCTGCTGTTCGGTGTGGGCGCGTGGATGGCGCCAACGCTCCGCGCACAGGGCATAGAACTTCGACAGAAGCTTCCCGAGGCGGTCGATCGCGCTCAGGACTGGGTGAAAAAGCGGCAGAGCGGGGCGCTCGGGCTGCTCCTCACGGGGGATGAGCAAACGGCGCCACTTCCAGCCGAGACTGCAAACGCTCCCGTTATGGCGAACGCTGGGGCCGCGCCGGCGCAGGGCACGGGAGCCCCTCCCGCTGGCGTTGCGCCCGACTCCGCTCCGTCGACGAGGAGCGGCGCCCTCCACGACCAGCTCCGCCAGCGAGTGAGCGGGATGTCCAAGTACCTCTTCCCGTTCATCACATCCACCATTGAAACGCTCGGCGGAATTCTGCTGATCGTTTTCCTCAGCATCTTCTTCGCTGCTGAGCCAGAACTCTACCGTCGCGGATTGCTGGCCCTGTTGCCCGCAAGGAAGCGAGCCCGGGGCGCGATCATGATGGACCGAATTGCGGTCGTATTGCGCAAATGGCTCATCACACAACTCGTCGCCATGGTCATGATCTTCGCCGTGACCACCATCATTCTCCTGCTTCTCCGAGTGAAGGCAGCATTCGCCCTCGGCGTACTGGCGGGATTTTTCGAGTTCATCCCCACGATCGGACCCATCCTCAGCGCGGTGCCGGGCGTCGCGATGGGCTTTCTCGATTCACCGGAAAAGGCGGGGTACGTCGCACTCGCCTATTGGGGCATTCAATTCCTCGAGAATCACCTGCTCATTCCGCTCCTGATGAAGAACGGACTGCGGCTGCCACCGGCGCTCACGGTGGTTACGCAAGCAGTGATGGCCATCGTGTTCGGGTTCATTGGGCTCATGGTGGCCGTGCCGCTGCTCGCCACCGTCATTGTGATGTTCGAGATGCTCTACCTCGACCGCCTGCCTCAGGATTTCACCAGCACCTCCACACACGACGCGGAAGGACACCGCACTTCAGCATTACCCACCGGCGCGCAGCCGTAAGTGCGCGCGCTCCACGCCAGGTTTCCCGGTCTGGCGTCCGCACTCCCAAGCGTCGACCTCGGCGTCTCAGAAACGCCCGTCGAGCAATGGTCTGTGGGCGAAGCAAGACTTCTCGCCAAGCGCGATGACCTCAGCGCACCGACACTCGGCGGCAACAAGGTGCGGGCGCTGGAGCTGCTGCTGGCCGGTGTGGGACCAGGTCAGCGATTACTCACCGTGGGATCCACCGGCTCGACGCATGCGTTGGCCGTGGCGCATTACGGAATGCGCCTCGGGGCCCTGACCGACGTCATCACCTGGCCGCAGGAGGACAACGCCGTCGCCCGCGAAACCAGCCGTCGCCTCCGGCGTCGGGCGCGCGTGACCGCCGCGAGTTCGCCGGTGGACGCATATCTTCGGGCCGCGCTGCGACGCCTCGGGCGCGGCACCCACTGGATTCCCGCCGGTGGCAGCTCGGCACTCGGCACCCTGGCCCACGCCAGCGCGGCGCTCGAGTTGGTGGCGCAGTTGAAGCGCGACGGACTGGCTGTTCCCGATACCATCGTCGTTCCCGTCGGCAGCGGTGGCACGATCGCCGGCTTGCTGCTGGGCTTCGCGATCGCGGGAATTCCCGCGACGGTCGTCGGCGTGCGCGTGGTTCCTCGGGCGGTCGGCAACCGGTGGCGTGTACTGCGCCTCGCACGCCAAGGCCGGGCACTGCTTGCGCGGCTCTCCGGCGAGCGCATCCCTGCGCTCGACCCGCGCCGGCTGGACATTGCCCAGGATGCGTTCGGCGGGGCTTACGGTCGGGAGACGGAAATCGCGCGCAACGCGGCCGCCGCACTTCGCGGATCGGGGGGGCCTGCGCTCGATGGAACGTACAGTGCAAAGGCCTTTGGGCACGCCCTCGCGCGCGCACGCGGCGCGCCTGAGGGAAGCGTCCTGTTCTGGCTGACATTCGACGGACGATGGCTCGAGGCTGCCGATGACAAGGCACCAGCCCTCCGTCCGCCGCGCTGAGGAGCATACATGGATCGACTTCCGGAAGTGGTCTTTCACGTCTACCCCGCGGACTGCGACATGCTGGGGCACGTGAACCATGCCACCCTGCTCGCCTTCCTCGAGCGCGCGCGGTGGGAATTACTGGAGCGCGAGGGCGTGGGCGGCGTCCGCGATTTCGCCACAGTGCCCGTGTATTCCGTCGTGCGGCACGTGGACATCGACTATTTCGCCCAGTCTCTGCCGGGCGACGATCTCGCCATCCGCAGCGGCCTGCTCGCGGTACGCAACACGAGCTACATCGTGAAGCAGGACGTACGCAAGGTCGGCAGCGACACCCTCGTAGCGCAGGCCTCGATCGTCTTCGTGGCACTGGACCGCACGGGGAAACCGGTGCGGGTTCCCCAGGAGTGGCGTACGCTGCTGCCGCACTGGCCTGAAGCCGACGATGAGCGCTAGCCGATGATCGCAATGCGGCCGCGCGCGGAGGTTGGTTGAGTTACGCGGTCGCGTCTGCGACCTTTCAGGTCTGCCCGTCGTCCACTTCGTCAATATTCCGATTCCCCCCCGATGCCCCCATCTGTCGATACCACCCCCGAAGCGCGGATCTCGGACGCCGAACGGCGGCCGAGCGCGCGAATGGGAGCCGTGCTCTTCCGGCATCGTGGGTGGCTGCCCGTGCCCTTTCTCCTGGTGCCGTTGCTCGCCCACGGCGACACCGACGAAATGAACTGGATCCTCGGCTTCATCGTCATCTTTGTCGGCGAGGCCATCCGCCTTGCGGGCGTGGCTGCAGCAGGCACGGTGACGCGTCGTCGTTCGCGCACGGTACAACGGCTCGTGACCTACGGGATCTTCGCCTGGATGCGGAATCCACTCTACGTCGGAAATTTCCTGATCTGGCTGGCCTTCATCGTCATCTCGGGCGTGTTCTGGTTCATCCCCGTCGCGGTCGTGCTCTTCGCCATCGAGTACACGCTCATCGTGCGATACGAGGAGGGCGTGCTCGAGTCGATCTTCGGCGACGAATATCTCCGCTACAAGGCGCGGACGTCGCGGTGGTTCCCCCGCCCTCCCGGCACCGACGAGGAAGGCGAGCACCATTGGGCCGAGGCGTGGCGCAGCGAGGTGAGTACGTTCATGCAGTACATCGTGATCACTGGAGCGTTCATCGCGAAGCAACACTTCGGCTGGTCACTCTGAGCGTCTATGCGTGATACCCTGTCTGGTGTCACCGCGAACGACGTTCGTCTTGCACGCGTTCCGCCGCGGTGAGTAAATAGCACGCGTGCCGACATTCCCTGACACAACGCGTCCCGGACACCCGCGGCTGGCTGTGTCGGTGATCTTCTTCCTGACGGGCGCCGGGACGGCCAACTGGGCCGTGCGCATTCCCGCCGTGCAGGAGCATCTTGGCCTGACCGCCGGCCAACTCGGGTTCGCGCTCGTCGGAGTGTCCATTGGCGCCATGCTGGCGATGCCCCTTGCCGGCCGGCTGGTGGCGCGGCGCGGCAGTCGCCCGATCACGCGGGCTGGTGCCATCGCATTCGGGGTCGCGGTGACACTACCCGCGTACGCCCCGAATTTCCCGCTGTTGATGGTCGCCCTCGCGCTCCTCGGCATGGCGAATGGCGTGCTCGACGTCGCCATGAATGCGCAGGCGGCCGCGGTGCAGCACAGCTACGGCCGGCCAATCATGTCGCGCATCCATGCGCTCTACAGCTTTGGCGGTCTCGTTGGCGCCGTGGTGGGTGGTCGGATTGCCGCGCGTCATATCGATCCGGGGCCACACCTCCTCGCCGTCGGCCTGTTGATCGCGGCGATTGCAGGAGCGGTCGCGTTCAGCATGCTGCCAGAGGCGGACGAAGCCGTATCGGACAGCACCCGCCTCGCGTTCCCGACGCGCGCCCTTGCGACGCTCAGCCTCCTCGCGTTTTTCGTGCTGTTCGGCGAGGGCGCGATGATGAACTGGAGCGCCGTCTACCTGCGGGACATTTCTGGCGCCGGCCCGGGCCTCGCCGCTGCGGGGTTCGCGTCATTCTCGCTTGCGATGGCGTTTGGGCGCGCCGTCGGTGATGCGCTTAATGCGCGCTTCGGCGCCGAGCGTGTGGTGCGCGGCGGTGGCGCGCTTGCGGCGATCGGGCTGCTTGGAGCGGTGTTCTTTACTGCACCATGGGCCGTGGTGGTCGGCTTTGGCTTCGTCGGTGCGGGACTCTCATCAGTTTTCCCGATCGTGCTCTCGGCGGCGGCTCGACGACCGGGTCAGGTGCCGGGCGCCGCCATCGCGGCGGTGTCCGTGTGCGGCTATACGGGACTTCTGGCGGGACCGCCACTCATCGGCGCAGTGGCGACGCCGTTCAGCCTGCGCGCAGGGCTGGGTCTGGTCGCGGCGACGAGCATTGGCGTGGTGCTGCTGGCTGGAGCCGTGCGCGATGCGCGACCGCGATTGAAACGCGCAGAGGGCGACGCCCTCAGTCCGCGCCCCGGCACCGTTTCCGCACTAAACACTGACGGCTGATAGCTGAGCACCGATGGCTCTGCGGTTGCAGTTGGCTCTGCGCCCGAGCTCGAGCTCGAGCATCGGCACCCCAACCGCAGAGCGGTCAGTGCTCAGCTGTCTGCAGCAGTAATCAGTGAACGCCTAACTTGGGGCGCGCGCGGAACCTTGATGCGGAATCGACGACACGTACGCCGTCAGATCCTCGAACGACCGCGCCACGAACTCAGCCTCGCTCGGTCCGCTGTCGCGGAGGACATCGAGCCGCACCGCGCGAAAGCCGGCCGCCAGCGCACCGCGAACGTCCGTTCGCTCATTGTCGCCGATGTGCAGAATCTCGCCGGGTGCAACGCCAAGCTCGGCAACCGCAGCCTGGAAAATTTCTGCGCGGGGCTTCGCATGGCCCACGTCCATCGAGTAGATCGTCGCCGCGAAGAACGAACGCGCCGCGTCCTTCTCGAGTAGGCGATCCTGCGCGCGTCCCGAGGCAAAGCCGGTGTCGCTGATGATCGCGAGCGTGAATCGACGACCCAGCGTCCGAAGGGCCTGCCACGCACCCGCCAGCATCGCTGGCGGCAGCATCAGCAGCGCACTGTCCACGGCGTCGGCGGCCGTCGCGACGTGGGCGCATCCCGGGCGTGGCGTGACGGCCGCGCGCTCCAGGATCCACCGGAGCCGGTCGTCCGTGTGGTAACCGCGATGCTCCTCGCTCCACCAGCGCTCGGCTTCCTTCCCCGACTCCTCGTAGAGCGCGCGGAGTTGCTCTTCCGGGAGCGCGCGACCATACGCACCGAGGAGTGCCCCAACAGCGGTGCGGCGCAGGGCCACCCGTTCGGGGAGCGCTCCGCCCTCGTAGAGCGTGTCCCAGTAGTCGAAGGTCAGGGCGCGAAGCACCGCGCTCCCCCGGAGCCGCTAGCGGGTGGGCCGGCCTGGTGGATTGTCGCTCGTGAATACGTCGCGATTCAGCTGGATGTACTCCTTCAACTGCGCCGGTACGTCTTCCTCGGGGAAGATCGCGGTGACCGGGCACTCGGGCTCGCAGGCGCCACAGTCGATGCACTCGTCGGGGTGAATGTAGAGCTGATTCTCACCCTCGTAGATGCAGTCCACGGGACAGACGTCGACGCACGCCTTGTCCTTGGTATTGATGCAGGCTTCGGTAATGATGTAGGGCATTGATCCGCCTCGGATGGTACGACAGTGTGGGGCGCCAATCAAGATAATCCGAATCATACGGCGTACAACCGGAGAAAGCATTCTTGGGAACTGCCGAGCGGCGAGCACGGAGCAAACACCGAGCGGCGAGCACGGAGCGAACTGCGAGCGCTGAGCTCGAGCGTGAGCTCGGAGCATGAGCCGCGAGCATGAGCTCCAGCTCGGGCTTGAGCTCAGGCTTCGGCTCGGCGCTCAGGCTTCAGCTCGAAGCTCACGCTCACGCTTCAGCTCGCAGCTCCAGCTCTCAGTTGGCTTCCTGCTCGCCGCTCGGCTTTTCCTACTTCCAGGGCGGCAACGCCCCCGCCTTGCGCTTGATGTCCGGATTGTGCCGGTAGAGCGTGCAGGTGCGACCGATCGTCTGCACCACATCGGCGCCGAGCTTCTCGGCAAGCGCATGCGAGGCGTCCTGCGGCTTGACGTCGGCCGCCTTTACCAACGCAACCTTCACCAGTTCGTGCGTGCGCAGCGCATCATCGATGGCCTGGAAGAGCGTGTCCGTCAGCCCCTGATGCCCGATGTGCACCATTGGCGACAGATGATGCGCCTCTGCGCGCAGCTCGGCGCGTTCCTTCGACGTGATGGTCATTGACGAACGGACTCGTGCGTGAGCAGAAGAAGTGGGTAGGGATTGATTGGTTCGCCGTCCCAGTACTTGCCGTCACGCGGCATGCGCATGACCTGAAAGTGCAGGTGCGGTGTGTCCTTTGGGGCATTCCCCGTGGTACCGACAAAGCCGAGCGTGTCGCCGCGCGCCACGAGCGCCCCCTGGGTCAGCCCGGGTTGATATGCCTCGAGATGCGCATAGTAATACACGATGCGCCCGAGCGGATCCGTCGCGTACACGGTATTGCCGCCGAGGGTGCTGACGCTGATGCGGAGGATGCGACCGCTGTCGGCGGAGAGGATCGGCGTGCCGCGCGGAGCGAGAATGTCCAGCGCCCGGTGCGAGCGGCCGGCATCGCGCCCCTCGTCGAAGGTGTCCGCGAGGCGATTCATGCCAACACCCGCGACAGGAAGCAAAATGCCGCGGGCGAGGAGGTAGTCGACGGCCTCCATACTCGAGACACTCGCCGCACCGATGGGGGCGGCGTTACTCGAGCCGGCGAGTACGACGCGCGGTGCGGCCGACGGAACGGGAGCCGGCGCAGCCGAATACACGTGACGCGCGCAGCCTGACACGAGGAGCGCGGCGAGGAGCAGGAGGGGACGATGCATCGTTATCGAGACGCGCGATGTCCGCCCCGAGTCACCGCGCGGAGGTCGGTCGCCGATGGGTCAGCCAGCCATTTCTGCCTGCAGCGGAAACCCTTGCTGCTTTCGACCGACGTCTCCCTCATGCTTGGCCGTCGTCTTGTAGAGCTCGAAGCGACCATCCACCGCATGTGGTTCCGTCTGCGCGCGCAGCCGGTCCATTGCCGTACGCGAGAGCGGAATGAATCCCCGCGCCACGCCGGCGTTCTGCTTCAGGACCTTTGGCGAGTCAATCCCCGTGACAGTGACTGCCACCGGCAGACTCATCGCATAGCGCAGTGCGTCATCGGCCGACACGGCGCGCTTCTTCACGGGGTCGCCCCCGCCGCAAATGCTCTTCATACCAATGGCCGCGATGCCCTGCCGCGCGAGCTCAGGGAGTACGTGTTGCTCAAAGCTTCGGAAGCTCGCATCGAAGCAGTTGAGCGGGAGCTGGCAGGTGTCGAAGGGATATCCGTGCGACAGCATCTCGAGATGGAGCGACGGATCCTTGTGTCCGGTGAAGCCCACGAAGCGCACCAACCCCCTTTCCTTCGCCCTGTCCAGCGCCTCGATCACGCCGCCCTTCGCGAAGTGCCGGTCGGGGTCGCCCTGATAGGCCACCTCGTGCACCTGCCAGAGGTCGAGATGGTCGGTCTTCAAACGCCTGAGCGACTGCTCGAGCTGCCGCATCGCGACCTTCGCGTCGCGGCCATGGGTGCAGACCTTCGACATCAGGAAGACTTTCTCCCTCCACCCCTTGGCGAGCGCCTTCCCCATCCGGACCTCACTCAGTCCGTCGTGGTATTCCCACGCGTTGTCCATGAACCGGATGCCCGCGTCGATCGCCTGGTGCACGAGCGAGATGGCAGTGCGTTCCGCACCCAACAGGCCAAGGTGATAGCCGCCCATGCCAAGCGCGGAAACCATTTCGCCAGTTCGGCCCAGCGGCCGAAGTGGGATTTCCTCGAGTGTGGCCACGCGTCCTCCAACAGGATGAAGTGAGACAGGCGCCGCCGCTGCAGGAACTGAACCCCGGCGCTGTCGTCGCGGCCAGCGGGCGCTTAACTTTCGCCCGTCGAGACCCTGAATGGAGCGTGCAATGCAGGTCGAATCACCCAGCCCCACCGCAGGCCAGCACATCCCCTTCAAGCAGGAAGGATGGGGCTTCGCGCTGTTCGTCGTCCTCCTGGCGGTGGCATCGGCAGGTGGCGCGTGGTACGTGCACAAGACAACGTACAAGTCGCCAAACGACGTGCGCTTTCACGCTGCCGGCACAACAACTTCCGCCACGCACTAGGCAGGGATCGGCGCGGCTGCAGCGGTCGACGCGGCCGCGCGCTCCATCAGCGTCACAACCTCCTGCAGCGTAGTGAGCGCGCGATCGCGCGCGTACCAGCTGCGGACATGCTTGTACCGCTCCGTCTTCTCCAACGCCTGGCCTTCCGCGAGCACCCAGCGCTGAAGGTCGTACGGCCGCGGTCCCCACCAGCCGCGCTCCACGTATTCGGCATCCAGCATGATCACGGCGGGAATCGACCGCGACATGCCCGTCAGGTGCGCGTCCATGAGGTCGAGATTCGCGTCGCGCTCGAGAATGCGCAGGTCGGTGTTCGACGTGAGCTCCGCGAGCCGGGCGATGGCCGGCAGCGTGTTCACCGCGTCGCCACACCAGTCGGCGCTCAGTACCAACAAGTGCCATGCGTTGCCCAATGCGTTCACGCGCGCTACGAACTCGACCGGAACCGCGGCGCGACGCCAGACGGCGGCCCACAGCTCCGCGTTCTTCTGTGCGGAGGCGAGCATGTCCTGAAACTCCTGACCGCCAAGGAAGCGATCGCGCAGTGATGGGCGATGGTCCAACTGCAACTTCGCGAAGGATGTCATGCCCCAATTATCCGCGCGAAGGGACGCAGTTCCCATCCTGGTGATCGGTCAGGGAACCTTCGCGAGGATTTTCGCGTCTCGCTGGAGACGGCAGCGGGATCGCAACTGCATGCAACAGCCGAGTGCAGCGCCGCGAGAATGTGTGTCTAGTGAAGCGAATCCTTGTTCGCGCGAATGCGCTTCACGTAGTCGAGCGTCTCCGCGTAGCGCCAGCGCTCCACCTTCGGGGCGACGCGCTCGATGTTCGGCCACGTCCGGTTGTCGAGCTTCGCCGCGAGTGCAGCCTTTCTCGCGCGGTTGATGGTTCCCTCCCCCGCGTTGTAGCCGGCGAACACGAAATGCCAACGCTCCGGCTCTTCGACGTCGGCCGTGTAGAGCGTCCACAGGTCGCGATCGTGAAGGATGCCGGCGGCAATGTTCCACTCGGGATTGTCGATCGCGCCGAAGCTCGGGATCGCGCTGCGGATCTGCCCGTAGGTCGAGGGCATGAGCTGCATGATGCCCCGCGCGCCCACGCGGCTCCGCGCGCCCGGCGTCAGGTCGCTCTCGGCCATTCCCTGCGCCTTGAACCAGTGCCAGTCGGTGCCGATGCCAAAGTAGCGCTTCGTGTATTTCTTGAAGATCGGATCGAACCGCTCTGTTGCGCGACGGGCCTGTCGCTCCTCCGCGGCACGCTCGAGCGCGTGCTTGGCCCTGCCGACCCGTGCGCGTTCGTCCTGGGCATGAACGGGGATCGCGGCGATCAGCGAAAGCACCAGCGCCGCCGCGTCAATGCGAATCGCCCACCATAGTTGCGCGACCCCCCGAGGCGCCATGGACATCAGCCGAGCGCCTTGCCAATGATGAGTGCGATGGAGAGGAAGAGCGACGCAACGAAGATCGCCACGGCGACGTTGCCCTTCTGGAGCTCCGCCGGAAAATCCACTTCCGGCGTCAGGATGTCGATCGCCCGGTACGCCACGTACATGAGCACCACACCGATCACGGCGTAGAGAACGTTCAGCCCGATGACGGAGAATTGCATGCGCACCCTCGAGTTGAAGACTTGCGCGGGGACGATCGCGCGCGCATCCACCATACGCAAGGCGCAATGGATTGTGTCGCTGCTGGTCGGCGGACCGGCAACGGCAAGACTGACGATCGCCCCAGCTCCCGAGAACGATGGCCCCAGTCGATCACGATGCAGGCAGGTCCCTCATCGCCCCCAGCGACGGAGACGGAATGCGCGTGTCCGGCTCAGCGCTCCTCGCGCAGATCGCCCAGGCCCTGGCGTCCTCGCCGTACCCGCTGCTCGCGGAGGCCTGCAAGCACGAGCATGCGATGGCCGCCGCTCACGCAACTCTCTCCGACTGCCTCGTGCACACGACCAACTGCATTCGCACGACCGACGCTATGCGGTGCGCGGTTAGCGGGAGTGGCAGGTGCGCCGCGCGCGACCCCGGTGACGCGCTTCACTCCATCTTCGACGGCGGCCCCTGTCGACTGGCGAATCGCTCAGCGGCAGCGGTCGCGCTGGTCGCGCTGGAAGCGGAGCTCGAGGTGGCAGCGCCCGACGTCACCCGCATGATGTCCGCGGAAGAATTTTTTGCGCTCTCGGATTCGAACGCGACCGGACGACCAACCTCTCACCTTCGCATGGTGAGTGCAACGCTACCCGCAGCGGCGGCAGGAGGATTCCAGCGTTTCTTCACGGCAGCCGCACCGAATGCGGCCGCGGTAGGACTCAGCCTGGCCGCGGTTCGCCGCGCTGACGGCGATGTGCGACTCGTGCTCGGCGGCGTGTCGCCGCGTCCGTATCGCGTCTACACATCGGTCGAGGAAGAAGCGATGGCGGGCGGCCTCGATGAGGACACAATTGCCGGGCTGGCCGACCGCGCGCTGCTCGACGCGGAAACTGATCCTCGGAGCGCGGACACGGTCGACGCGGCCGCGGCCCTGCTGCGGCGCGCCATCGAGGAAATTGCCGCGAATGAGCGCCTCCGGTGACGCGCATCACAGCCCCCAGTACGGTACGCGCGTTGCTTACCGCATCGGAGGGAATACACCGTGGAGGCTTGCATGCACGAGGATCTGGGCGCCGCGCCCACGCCGCGGCAGGAAGGTCCGCAGCGAGTGACACAACAGGGGCGCAGCTTTGGGCGGATTCCATTCGCCGAGCAGGCCGATCGTCCGCTCAGCTTTCAGGACAGGCGCTCCTCCTCGACCGACGTCGTGCGGCCCGAGCCAGAGCGACGAACGACCGACTCCCGTCAACGCGTCACGCGGGCTTGAGTGCGGCGTTCGCCTCCGAGCGCGTCGCCTCCAACGCGCGGAATATCGTTATCCGCTATGCACACGCCGGGCGGCTCGCGGGGGAGGGGCCGCTCATCGGCGCCCGCCGAGCCGAAAGGGTGATCCCATGTTCCAGACGATGCCGGCGTAAAGTGCGTTGGGGAGCTCGCCCCTGAAGGGCGTGATCAGGCCTGCGTCGAGATTGAGCGCCGGACTCACGAGCCAGGTGGGTCCCGTAAGGAATGCTCCAGTGGACCGCGCGCCGGTCCCATCGATCGTCGGCATCCCGAAAAACTCGGCGACCCAGCTCAGTTGACCAGCAATGGGAAACCCGAACGATGCCGTCCACAGGGCGGCATCGGTCGCTGCCGTGGCACTCGTGGCGCCGACGCGCGTGTACGTCGCGTTCAGGTCAATGGCGACGACGCCGATGGCATAGCTCGAAATCGCCGTGAGACCGAGGTCGCGCGTGCCGCTGCCAGTGCCGTTCGCGGGTGAGCCGTTCGCGAACTTGATCGCCGGAAGCAGCGCGAAGTCGCCGAGCAACGGGTTGTCGTCCACGAGACGCCACTTGAGACCGACCGTGACGTCACCGATACCAGACGACTGTCCGGCGCCGCTCTTGTACGCCGTGCTGCCGACGTTGAGCTGCGTGTGGCTCGTCAGGCCGAGCTTGAGGACACTCGGTGCGAACCAGTCGCGCGTACTCTTGCTGACGCGGTCGCCCTCGACGCCCGTT
This sequence comes from Gemmatimonadaceae bacterium, assembly GCA_046589725.1. Lineage (GTDB taxonomy): Bacteria > Gemmatimonadota > Gemmatimonadetes > Gemmatimonadales > Gemmatimonadaceae > AG11. The sequence continues at coordinate 7,848 of JBKJUW010000029.1, read as the reverse complement.
TCGATTTCGAAATAGCCCGGCGCAACGGTATGCGCATGTGTGGCGACCGTGGGTCGTTCCGGCTGCACGGCGCGTGGCTGCGGTTGTCCCTGCGCGTGAAGCGTTACCGCGCATGCCAGCACAATGGTGATCGTCGCCCCGAGCGTGCAGCGCCTCATCGGGACGCAGCGGTGGGCGACGACCCTTCCGCCGTCTCGGAAACCGCTGTCAAGGCTCGCAGGTCGAGCTCGAAAAAGCGCGTGTCGATCAGCTCGTCCGCCCGGTAGCGTTCGATCGGACGAAAGCCGACCGAACGATACAGCGATTGCGCTGCGTCCATGTCGTGGAGCGTGCCAAGCCGGAGGGTGACGTAGCCGCGAGCGCGCGCTCCATTGATGAGCGCGCGGAGCAGCGCGCGTCCAACGCCCCGGCCGCGCCACGGCGTCGCGACGAACATGCGCTTTACCTCGGCCGTGTGGCCATCGATCGGCCGAAGCGCGACGCATCCAACGCCATCCCCTTCCGCGACCGCGAGCCACAGTCCGCCGAGCGGCGGCACGTAGGGTCCGGGCAGCGCGTCTGCATCCGCGTAAACGTATTCCACGCCGGGCGTGGTGAAGCGCGCGTCGCCGTGCGCGCGGACAAGGGCGCGGACCTGCGCGATCTCGACGTCGGTCGCGACCTCACGAATGCGGAACGTCATCGGGCGGGAATGATCGTGGAGCGGTACACCCAGATGATGAGCAGCACCTGGAGCGGGAGGCGCGCGACGAGTCCCGCGGTCCAGAGCACTGATGCGTGCGCGGCGCGAGCGTTCACCAGCATCTGGATGTTCGCGGGAAAAACGGCGAAGAGCAGCGCGATCAACCCCCAACCCGCAATAACGCGGGTGGATGGCAGCAGTATGCCCGCGGCGCCGGCGATCTCGAAAATGCCGCTGACGATCACCAGCGCGAACGGGGCGGGAAGCCACGGCGGCATGATGCTCACGAACAGCTGCGGCTTCAGGAGATGCAGCACACCCGATGTCGCGAAGATGAGCGCGATCAGCGCGACACTCAACTGCCCAACTCCTGCGTGAGGCCGTCGAGTGCACTCATGATCTCGCGAAGGTGCGCCACCACTTGAATGGCTTCGGGGGGAATCTGCTCGCCGCTCGATTCGGCATGCGCGACGAATGCCTCGAGCTCGTGCAGCTTGAGGGCGAGGTCCTCGCGCGGATCGGACGACCTGGGGAGGTCGGAGGGGTTTCCGGGGTCTGTCATGTTCCGTCGGTGGAATCGTCAGTAGCGATCAGCGTCTGCGTGCCCGACCATGTGCGATCCGGTTCGAGTGCGACCGGTGCCTGAATCGCGCCGGCCTCGATGCAGACCATGCGGCGTTCGCCGCCGGGCTCCATGTCGTCCAGCGCGACGGCCTTCTCGACGCCCGGATTCCAGATCACCGCATCGGGAAAGTTGGTCGATTCGATCTGCAGCGCACGGCCCGGCTCGCGCAGCGTCAACCTCGACGGTGCCTCGACATACACGCGGTCGATCTCACCTGCGATGCGCAGCACCTCGTCGGCGTCGAACCGCAGTTCGCCCGGCGCGCTGGACACGCGGTAGCGCGCGCCGTGAAGTCCGACAATCTCCGCCTTGGCGATGTCGTCGACGCGGAGATACGTGTGGAGGGCCGCTGTAAAGTGGAAAGTCTCCTGACCGGTGTTGTGTACGGAAAGGGTCGTCGCAAGCTGCCTGCCCCCAATGCGTACCGTGAGCGTCGCAAGAAAGGAGGCGGGCCAGACGACACGTGTGGCGTCGGTGTCACGGAGCGTAAAGCTGACGACGCCGGCCTCCGTCTGCGGCTCCATCTCCCAGCGGCTGGTGCGCGCGAAGCCGTGCTTCGGGAGCGGGCCCTCCGATGCGAACTGCGGGAATATGACGGGCATGCCGCCACGAATCGCGACGCCGTCGCCCGTCCTGGTTCGCCTGCTCAGGAAGAGTCGTTCCCGATGCCCCGGCGCCGGGCGCCACGAGGTGACATGCGCGCCGTTCCAGTGGACCTCGGCACTGGCCCCGTCCGCGCTGGCGATCTGTACGCTGGTGACGGGTACCGCCTGGAAATGCGGGCCAGCGAACACCTAGAACTCGCGCTTCTTCATCTGCTGAAACAGGTCCCGCGCATCGGACGTCGCGGCTTCCTCGGCCTCACTCTGCGGTGGGCGGGTGGCGTCCAGCGTCGCGTCGTAGGTGCGGTTCTTCTTGGGCTTGGCGGCGGCCGCCGCGGCGGCGGTCTTCCGCAGCAGGGCCTTCATCTGGGCTTCGTTCATCTGCACCTCTCGGGTGGTGGACTTGATTGAACCTAGCTACCTGAAACTGCGTCAAGAGCGACTTCATGTACGTGGTACCAGGTACCATGACCAGCTGGAAGCTCCGGGGAACAGTAGAGCCCACAAGACGGACGACCGAGACGTGAACCGCGTCCCGCGTTTTCGGTTGTGCCGCGTCTTTCGTTATCACTGTTCCCCGTGGCCATTATGCCATTCCAGGTACATGGTACGATGTACCAGGTACGCTCTTCAGGCTTCAGTACATGGTACGATGTACCGGTACGCCCTTCCCGCCTCATGGTCCTTTCACGTACGCCACGAAGAGTTGGTGCAATTCCTGTTCGGGATCGGTGCAAATGCCTTCGTGTACCGGCGAGCACTGCAGTACGTCGGAGCGTGGTGCGGTGAGCCAATGGAAGCGCTCGGACGGCGGCGCCAGCGCCACCGCACCTGCGCGCTCATCACCAGCGCAGATCGCCGCACAGGAATCGAGATATCGCGACAGCAACTCGGGGTCCAAGCCCGGCGCCAGCCGTGCGAGCTCGCTCCGCTCCGTGACGGTGCGCAACGACAGGAACTCCGCCGTCCGCGCGTGGAGCACCACGCCGACATTCGCGAATGCGCCCGTGTGTACGCGCGGCACCACCCGAAGCAGCGCGAAATCGTAGTCCACGCGAGCGCTCAACGGCGGGCCATGAGGTGTTGCGGCATCTCGATGCGGAGCTGCTCCTGGGCCTCGACCGCTGCGGCCAGCCAAACACGGCGCGCAGCGAGGCGCTCGGACACGTAACGCGCATATCGCGCACGCGCCGCGTCCGCCGAATCAAACTCGCCGTCCGCGCTGACGGGATCCATGAGGAGGTCGTCGGGCACGGCGGCGACCACGTCGGCGATCACGTCGTCGGGCAGGAGCGGCGCGTTCACGGCGTCGGCTTCCAGGAGACTCCCGGCGCCCGCCAGCAGCACGTGCGAGCGAATGAGCTGGAACGGGGTGCGCGTGCGCGCGTCGTCCACCGACGACCAGTCATGATGTGCATAGAGCGCCGCCCCGTGGTCGATGAGCCACGGCTCGCGGCGCCAGATCATCAGGTTCGGGTTGCGATGCGTGCGGTCCGGATTGGTAGTCAGTGCATCGAGCCAGACGATGCGCGCCGCCAATTCCGGCGTCACGAGGTTGCCCGCCGCCGAGGGATCGAAATTGAAGGCGCCCTCGAGATAGCGCATGCCGACGTTGATGCCGTGGCTGCGACGAAGCAGGTCCTGGATCTCGGGGTCCGGCTCGCTGCGACCGAATCGCGCTGAGATGTCGATGAGCGCGAGGTCGGGGGTGGGGAGGCCGAGCCGGGCGGCGAGTCCCCCGACGATCAGTTCGGCGACGAGGACCTTGGCGCCCTGCCCCGCCCCCCGGAACTTCACGACGTACAGTCCATCTTCCTCGGTGTCGACCACGGCGGGTAGTGATCCACCTTCGCGAAGCGGCTGGACGTATCGCGACGCGGTGTGGAGCGAAATCGTCATTCGTCGTCGGATTCCGCTTCGCGTCGGTCGCCCTGATGCGGTGGTGAGGAGATCACGAGGAAGCGTACGTCTTCCGTTCCTTCGTTCCTCGCCTGATGGGCGGTGCCGGAGGGAAGCTCCAGTCCGCTGCCCGGGCCGAGCTCGTGCGTCGCGCCCTCGACCTCGATGAACAGGGTGCCGCTGAGCACGTAGAAAAACTGTCGGGCACGCGCGTGCCAGTGGCGCACTTCGCTGGTGCCAGTCGGCATCCGTTCCTCGACGACACTGAGGGCCGCCGCTTTCACGAGATGCCATCCGTCGCACGCATTGCCCCACATGTAGTGGTTTTCGGCGGACGCTGACGTGGGGATGGGTATCATGCTGGGCCTTCGTGCGGGTACGTAGGGAAGATGGGGGGCGCATAGTCTGGGGTCCAGCAGTGGCGGTCCGATTAGGGCGACGACAGTTGGCGGAAAGAACGGACACAACGGATTTCGGACCTGAAGGTCGGAATGCGCACGAGGCATCCGAGATCCAGGTCCGACGACCGTGGTTTCCGCTCTTTCCGCCAACTATCGTCGCGGTTCCGCGGTTTCAGCTGGTCGCGCGCCCTCGCGCCAGGTCCAAAACAAGCCGGATGTACTGCCAACGAGCCCGCAGCGCCGAACCCTCTGAGGGGACATAAAACATGAATTCACATACGTTTATGCCATTTATAGCTCAATTGACGCGTGAGGGATAACCGACTAGTTTAGTCTCATATAGAATCGTACCGAAAAAGTCGGGAGAATTGTTGACATGAGTTCGTCCATCGCTTCGCTGGTCAACCGCGAATATCAGTACGGCTTCGTGACGGATGTCGAGGCGGATACCATTGCGCCCGGCCTGAGTGAGGACGTTATCCGCCTCATTTCCACGAAGAAGGACGAGCCGGCGTGGCTGCTGGACTGGCGTCTCAAGGCGTATCGCCGCTGGCTCACGATGAAGGAGCCACACTGGCCGAACGTCCGCTACGAGCCGATCGACTACCAGTCCCAGTCCTACTACTCGGCCCCGAAGTCCGTCACGCCACTCCAGTCGCTCGATGAGGTGGACCCCGAGCTCCTGCGCACGTACGAGAAGCTCGGCATTCCGCTCAACGAGCAGAAGTTCCTGTCGGGCGTGGCGGTCGATGCGATCTTCGACTCCGTGAGCGTCGGCACCACGATGAAGAAGGAGCTCGGCGAGCTCGGCATCATTTTCTGCTCGCTTGGTGAAGCCGTACGCGAACATCCGGAGCTCGTGCAGAAGTATCTCGGCTCCGTCGTTCCCTATTCGGACAACTTCTTTGCGGCGCTCAATTCCGCGGTGTTTTCCGAGGGGTCGTTCGTCTACATCCCGAAGGGCGTTCGCTGCCCGATGGAGCTGTCGACCTACTTCCGCATCAATGCAGAAGGCACGGGGCAGTTCGAGCGCACACTCATCGTGGCCGACGAGGGCTCGTACGTCAGCTACCTCGAGGGCTGCACGGCACCGAAGCGGTCGACGTCGCAGCTGCACGCGGCCGTGGTGGAGTTGGTCGCGTTGAAGGATGCGACGATCAAGTACTCGACGGTGCAGAACTGGTATGCGGGCGACAAGGACGGCAAGGGCGGCATCTACAACTTCGTGACGAAACGCGGCAAGTGTGCCGGCGCGAACTCGAAAATCTCGTGGACACAAGTCGAGACGGGCTCGTCGATCACGTGGAAGTACCCGAGCGTGATCCTGCAGGGCGACAACTCGACCGGTGAGTTCTATAGCGTGGCCGTCGTCAACAACCGCCAGCAGGCAGACACGGGCACGAAGATGATCCACATCGGCCGCAACACCAAGTCGAACATCGTCAGCAAGGGCATCAGCGCTGGACATGGCCAGAACAGCTACCGCGGCCAGGTGAAGGTGCTGCCAAAGGCGGTGAACGCGCGCAACTACACGCAGTGCGATTCGATGCTCGTTGGGAACCAGTGCGGTGCGCACACGTTTCCTTACATCGAAGTCGGTAACAACACGGCCACGGTGGAGCACGAGGCGTCAACGTCGAAAATTGGGGAAGACCAGATCTTCTACCTGAAGCAGCGCGGGTTGAGTGCCGAGCAGGCGGTGTCGATGATCGTGTCGGGGTTCTGCAAGGAAGTGTTCAAGGAGCTGCCGATGGAGTTTGCGCTCGAAGCGCAGCAGCTGCTCGGGATTACGCTGGAAGGGTCGGTCGGGTAAAGCAATTTTACCGCAGAGGTCGCAGAGGACGCGGAGGACTGCGATTGATTGATGGCGCGCGATCAAAGAACACTTCGCTATTGCAGTCCTCTGCGCCCTCTGCGTCCTCTGCGGTCAAAAGCTGTTCCGGTTTTTTGAAAGTCATTCTCTCTTCGTCCCAAAGTCTGACATGCTCGAAATAAAGGATTTACGCGCCACCGTAGCCGACAAGGAAATTCTCAAGGGCATCACGCTGAGCGTGGAGCCCGGAACCGTGCACGCCGTCATGGGCCCCAATGGCTCCGGCAAGAGCACGCTCGCCCAGGTGCTCGCGGGGCACCCGGCATACGAGGTCACCGGCGGCACCGTGACGTACGACGGTGAGGACCTCCTCGCGATGGATCCGGAAATACGCGCCCAGCGGGGCATCTTCCTCGCATTCCAGTATCCCGTCGAGATTCCCGGCGTGAGCAACGCGTACTTCCTGCGCGCTGCCTACAACGAGATCCGCAAGGCGCAGGGCGAGGAGGAGATCGACCCCATGAGCTTCGCCGACCTGATGGAAGAGAAGATGAAGCTGGTCGACATGGACGAGTCGATGCTCACGCGCTCGGTCAACACCGGATTTTCCGGCGGCGAGAAGAAGCGCAACGAGATCCTCCAGATGGCGGTGCTCGAGCCGAAGCTCGCGATCCTCGACGAAACGGATTCCGGTCTCGACATCGACGCACTGCGCATCGTCGCCAACGGCGTGAACACGCTGAAGCGGCCGACCAACGCGACGATCGTCGTGACGCACTACCAGCGCCTGCTCAACTACATCGTGCCGGACTTCGTACACGTGCTGGCCGGCGGACGCATCGTGCGGTCTGGTGGCAAGGACCTCGCGCTCGAGCTCGAGGCCAAGGGCTACGACTGGCTGCTCGAAGAGGCCGTGGCGTGATCGAGCCGTACCTCGAGAGCTTCGAACGCTTCGCTTCCAACGGGGCATCGCAGGCGCCAGATGCTGTCCGTTCCCTCCGCTTGTCGGCGATCACGCGCTTCGAGGCGCTCGGCTTTCCGACCACGCGCAATGAGGACTGGCACTTCACGTCCGTCTCGCCGATTGTTGATGGACAGTTCGCTCCGCTGACCAAGCCGACCGGCGCCGTCACCGCGGCGCAACTCGCGCCGTTCAGTTTCGCAACATCGGATTGGCACACGCTCGTGTTCGTGAATGGTCGCTTCAATGCGGCGCTCTCGGGCGGGGAGTCGCTGCCGGACGGCGTCCGCGTGATGCCGCTCGCGCAAGCCTACGACGAGCTGCCGATTCTCGTCGAGCAGCACCTCGGCCAGATCGCTTCGTTCGACGCGCACACCTTCACCGCGCTCAACACGGCGTTCATGAACGATGGCGCCGTGGTGCACATCGCGAACGACATCGAGGTCGCCCGTCCGATTCATCTCCTGTTCGTCAGCGACGCCTCGGCCACGCAGGGTGCCGCGAACCCGCGCAACCTGATCGTGCTCGATCGCTTTGCCAAGGCGACCATCATCGAGAGCTTCGCCGGCATTGGCGAGGGCGCGTACTTCACCAACGTCGTCACCGAGGCCGCAATCGCCGAGGGGGCCACGCTCACGCATCTCAAGCTCCAGCGTGAGTCGGCGGAGGCGTTCCACGTCGGTACGCTGGATGTGCGACAGGCGCGTGACAGCCATCTCTTCTCGTTCAGCTTCGCGACCGGCGCAGCGCTCTCACGCACCAACATCTACACCGAACTCCGCGGCGAAGGCTGCGGCGCCACGCTGAACGGGCTGTATCTCGGCGATCGCGACCAGCACATCGATCACCAGACGCGCATCGAGCA
>JBKJUW010000114.1:0-24001 GCA_046589725.1 Gemmatimonadaceae bacterium | reverse complement strand
GCCACGTACGCCGCCGACAGCACGGCGAGCACGAGCCAGGCAGCGACCACGTAGTCGATGGGCTTCAGGATCATGGGCATGCTGAGGGATCAGCGATCGGCGGTGACGCTACTTGAGCTGGGCGATTTTCTTCTGGAACGCCGCAATCTCCTTCGTCTGGTCGGCCTTGATCTTCTCGGCCATCTGCTTGATCGCCGCGCTCTTTCCCTTCGGCAGGTACTCGTTCACCATCGTGACCGCAGCTTCATGGTGCTTGATCGTGTTCTGGTAGAAGTCGCGCTCGTAGTCAGTGCCTTTCATGCCCTTCATCTTGTCGGCCATCGCCTGGTTGTCCGGCATGACCTTCGGCGCGTAGGCGTCCTTGAAATCCTTTTCGAGCATCGTCACCATCCGGTCGAGCTCCTTGTCCTGGGCAGCGTCAATTTTCCTTGCATCCGCTGCGGCGGTGCCGACGTCATTCCGCTCCTTCGCCATGTGCGCCATCGCAATCATGCCTTTGTGATGGTCGCTCATCATGCGAAGGAAGTCCCGATCCGCATCGCCAGTCATCGCCATGCCGGGCATGCCGCCGGAGCCTTGCATTCCCTTCATGCTGGCGTCGACGTTCACGCCGGCCATGGGCTGGTTGGCCGAGGCCGCGCCGGGAGCTGGGGCCATTGCGCCGGCGGCCGAGTCGCCCGCGTTGGCGGTCCCGTCCTTGGACTGGCTGGAACATGCCGCCACTGACGCGACGACCAAGGCGAGAGAACCGAGGCGAACAAAGGCGCGAAATATCGGGATCATATCGGTGACCGGCGAAGGGGGAGATAATGCCTACGGAGTGTTCTGGCGGAATAGTATTTATGCGGCATAAAAGGTGCCAAAGAATGTACGGTGAGAGCACTTGCGAACATGATGATCAGACTCCGTATTGCCGTCGTCTCGAACCGAGGTACGTTTTATCCAAAGTCCAAGTGCGCCTGTCGCGCTGATGGCCTCACCTCTCATGTCACGACTGATGCTCATGCGCCGCGCCGCAATGCTGACCGTCCTGCTTACCCTCGCCGAGGGGGCCAGATCGGCGAACGCGCACGACTTCTGGCTTGTTCCCGATGCGTTCCAGGTTGCGGAAGGTACCAGCCTTCGCGTGCGAGGTCAGACGGGCACGCATTTCCCGGAGAGCGAGTCGGCCGTTCCCGTCGACCGGATTGCCGACGCGCGGATACTGTCGGCAGTGGGCGAAGAGCGTCTCACGGACTTCACCATCGCGGGCAAGTCCCTGGTGATTGCGCATCGGCCCAGCGGGTCGGGCGAGCGCGTCATCGCGATGTCGCTACAGGTACGGACACAACGACAGTCAGCGGCGGGCTTCAAACGGTACCTCACACTCGAGGGCGCGCCCAATGTGCTCGCTCGGTACGAGCGCGACGGGACCCAGCCGGTGGACAGTATCACCATGCACACGACGAAGTACGCGAAGACCCTCGTGCAGATTGGCGCGGGAGGCGCGCCCGCGTTCGCACGCTCAGCAGGCCATGCGTTGGAGTTCATTCCGCTCGAGAAGGTGTCCGCGCTCCGCCCGGGAGACACGGCGCATGTGCGGGTGCTATTCCGCGGGAAGCCGCTCGCCCAGCCGCTCGTGCACGCTGGCAGGGCTCGTGTTGCGGGTGCGGAGGCTCCCGACTCTGGGGTCACGACGATGGGGCGGGATGATGGCATCGTCGCGATTCCCATTGTGGCCGGTGGACTGTGGAACTTGCGAACCGGTTTCGCAGCGCCGATCGCCGGTGGGAGCCCGGTGGAGTGGGAGGTGGCGTGGACAACCTTCGTCTTTCGTATCGACGAGATTCCGGGGCGGGAGGGCAGGGCGCCCGCGACAGCAAACGCCAGCGCGACATCCGACACGGCGGCCGTCGCGAGCGTCGTCGCCAACTTCCACGCGGCCATCGGCCGTGCCGACAGTGTCGCCGCGCTTTCGATGCTGGCGACCGATGTCAGCATCATGGAATCAGGAGACGTCGAGCACCTGAGCGACTACCGCGCGCATCACCTCGCGGCCGATATCGCCTTCGCACGCGCGGTGCCGTCCACCAACAGTGCTCTCCAGGTGAAAGTCGCGGGAGATGCGGCCTGGGTGACGTCGACGAGCGTCACAAAGGGTTCGTTCAACGGGCGGGCTGTGAACTCCTCGGGCGCCGAACTCATGGTATTGAGCAAGGACGCCTCGGGGGAATGGCGTATCCGCGCGATTCATTGGTCGTCTCATCGCCGCTGACGGATCACGCGGGGCGAGCATCGCGAAGTGACGTCTTCACCAACCTCATAATGCGTGTCCTCATCGTCGACGACGATCTCGCGCTTGGGGATGTCATCCTGCGCGGGCTGCGCGGCGTGTCCATCGATGCCCTGCTGGCGACGAGTATTCCCGAGGCGCGCGAGCGTCTGCTGTTCGCCACGCATGATGTTGTCGTGCTCGATGTCATGCTGCCAGGAGGATCGGGGTTCGAACTGTGCCGCCTGATGCGTGAGCACGGCATCTTCACTCCTGTGCTCATGCTCACGGCACGGGATGCGGTGGCCGACCGGGTGCGCGGTCTCGAAGCCGGCGCCGATGACTATCTCACGAAACCATTCGCCTTCGAGGAGCTCGTCGCGCGGATCCGGGCGCTTTCCCGGCGGAGCGCCGTGATGGTGCCTGAGGTCATGAAAGTGGCCGACCTGGAGGTGGACCTGAGTTCTCGCGAGGCGCGTCGGCAAGGACGGCGGATCGAGCTGACGGCGAAGGAGTTCGTGCTGCTCGAACTTTTCCTGCGGAACCAGGGCGCCGTGCTCACCAGGCGTGTCATTACCAGCCGAGTGTGGGACGATAACCACGACCCGTTCACCAACGCACTGGAATCGCTCGTGCGACGCCTGCGCGCGAAGATCGACGACGCCTTTGAACCGAAGCTCATCCACACCGTGCGCGGCGCCGGCTATCGATTCGGGTCCGTGGCGTGAGTCCGGTGACGCCGAGTTCCGTCAGACCGCTCCGGCCGAAGCTCGCGCCGCTCGCCAAGCTTCGACGGCGCCTCGTGGCGTGGTATGTCGGCACGACGGTGGCCATTCTCTTCGCGCTCGGCGGCGCCCTGTTCGTCGCCGTCGCACATCAGGCGGGGGTCCAGCTCGACGAGAGTCTCGACGAAGCGGTCACGCTGGTTTCCCACGCAGCGATCAATTCGCCAGCGCGTGGGCACCCGGCGGCGGATCACCTGGGCGACCCGGCGTGGGCAGCCGCCTCGGCACTTCGAGTGCCGGGGCTGCAGCTGTATCTCTTCGACAGTACGGGGACGTCCCTCTTTCCAGACGTCGTCATTGGGCCCGGTGTCCGCGGCGCTGCCCTCGAAGCCGCGCGGCACGGCGTAGCGTCGTTCGAGCGGCCGAGCGCTTCGGAGCAAGTCGAACGCATTCGCGCGCGCTCCGTGCGGGCGCGCAACGGCCAGCTCCTGATTGCCATTGCCTCGGCGGACCTGGAGGATCTCGAGGATCGCTACACACTGCTCATCTGGCAGTTTGCGATCGCTGCGTTCACAGCGGTCGTGCTGTCGGCCATCGGTGGTGCGTGGCTGGCGAAGCAATCCGCCGCGCCGATCGAGGCGGCCGTGGTGCACATGCGCGAGTTCATGGCCGACGCGGCGCACGAGTTGAGGACCCCGGTGTCGGTGCTGCGTGCCGAGGCGGATGTCGCTGCGACGCGGGAACGCGAGCCAGCGCTTGATGCCCTCGCGTTCGGCGTCATCACACACGAGACGCGGAAGCTCGCTGGCGTCGTCGACGACCTGTTCACGCTTGCGCATGCAGAGTCAGGCGAGCGGACGATCGAACGATTACCCGTCTTCTTCGACGATCTCGTCTCTGATGGTGTCGTCGCCGTGTCCGGCCAGGCCGCTGCGAAGGGAGTTGCTCTCCACCTCTCCGAATTCGAGGAGGCGCGGGTGGTCGGCGATGCCACGCTGCTTGCCCGGTTGATCGGCGCGTTGCTCGACAACGCCATCAAGTACACCCCGCGCGGCGGCTCCGTGCGTGTCAGTGTCCGTCCGGCGGGGCGAGGCGTCACCCTCACGACCGAGGATTCCGGCATCGGTATCCCGGCCGACGACCTGCCGCACGTGTTCGACCGCTTCTTCCGCGCACACGACGCACGCCGCGCCGCGAGCGGCGCCGGACTTGGCCTGGCCATCGCGAAATGGATTGTGGAGGCGCACGACGGAACGATCGCGATATCATCCGTGAGCGGCGTGGGCACGACGGTTGTGATCACCCTCCCGTCGGCGCGCGGGGCGCTGGATCAGCCCGGTTGAATGTGATCGTGGTGACAGGTTCGCGCGATAGCGTGCCGGAGTGCGAATCGCCCTCTTCATCATTCTTGTCACGCTGTCCTCGCTGACGGCGCACGCGCAGATGGCGCGCGTGACCGTGCACGTAAACACGGCCGCGGGGCCAGCGTCGTCCGTTAGTGTTGCGAGTGGGCCGACGGCCGCACTCACCGACGCGCGCGGGATGGCAAGCCTCGTTCTCCTCCCTGGCACTGTCGTCATCCGCGCGCGGCGCATCGGTCTCGCGCCCGATTCGGTATCGTTGAGCCTCAGCGCGGGTGCCGATACGTCGATCGTCCTGCTGCTGCGCGAGCAGGCGGCCGTCATCGCGCCGATCATCGTGTCCTCGACGCGCACCGAGCGCCGCGTCGAGGAGGAACCGCTGCGCGTCGAAGTGCTCGCCGGCGAGGACATCGGCGAGAAGACCGAGATGCATCCCGCCGACATCCGCACACTGCTCACCGAAATGTCTGGCGTACGCGTGCAGCCCACTTCGCCGTCGCTCGGTGGATCGGCCCTCCGCATTCAGGGACTTCGCGGGCACTACACCCAGATTCTCACCGACGGACTTCCGCTCTACGGCGCGCAGGCGGGCTCCTTCGGGCTCCTCCAGATTCCGCCGCTGGATCTTCGGCAGGTCGAAGTGATCAAGGGTGCGGCGAGTGCGCTGTACGGCGCGAATGCGATGGGCGGCGTCGTCAACCTCGTGACGCGCCGCGCGCCGGATCGCTCCGAGTTGATAGTCAATGGCACTGCACGCGGCGGCGCGGACGCCGTCGCATTCGGGGCGCGCGAGCTCGATGCCACGCGGTCCGTGACACTCACCGTCGGCGTGCATGCGCAGCGCGCGGCGGATGTCAACGGCGACGGATGGTCCGACATCCCGGGCTTCAAGCGTGTCGAGGTGCGCCCGAGATTTGTCGCGACCGACTCTTCCGGGCGCGCGCTCATGGCGACGATCGGCGCCTTTGCGGAGGATCGGGGCGGGGGGGCCGTCGTCGCGAACGGAATCAGCGCATTTCCCGAGAGTCTCTCCACTCGCCATCTCGATGGCGGGGTGACGGGACGCATGCGTTTGTCGAATGCGCTGTCCGTCGCGACGCGGATCGCCGCAAACATTCAGGCGCGCGTCCGTCGCTTCGGCGAGCAGCATGAGCGAGAGCACGCCGCGACGATCTTCGGCGAGGTCACGTCGACCTACGCTTCCGGCGCACAGACGCTACTGCTCGGCGTCGCCGAACAAGCGGAGCGATATCGGAACGCGGATGCCGCACGCTTCGACGAGTCGCGCTCCACCCCAGCCGTCTTCGGGCAACAGACCTGGTCGCCGCAGGATTGGCTCTCGGAGCAGCTCAATGCGCGCTGCGATTTCTCGAGCGCCTACGGCACAATCTGCACGCCTCGCCTCTCCATCCTCGCGCGGGCGAGCCCGGCGCTCAGTGTGCGGCTCTCCGCGGCGTCGGGTTGGAACGCGCCCTCGGCGCTCACTGAGGAAACCGAAGTATTCGGGCTCACGCGGGTTGCCGGCCCGCTCGTGATATCGGCCGAGCGTGCGCGCACCGCATCGCTGGACGTGAGCTCGACGCGAGGGCCGCTCGAGGTGAGCGGAACGCTGTTCGCTTCGCGCATTGCCGATCCTGTCGAGCTGCGCCGCACGGCGGGAGACACGAGCGGACGCCCGGCCTTCGTAAATGCAGGCGGCCCAGCGCTGTCGCGTGGTGGCGAGCTGTTCGCGGTGTATCACCAGGAACCTGTCATTGCAACGGCCTTCTATGCGCTCACGAGAACGCGCGAGACGTCGGCCGAAAGCGGCCGCCTGCGCGAGTCCCCCTACGTGCCGCGCGAGACGGCAGGCCTCGACATCGCCTTCGAGGAAGACGAGTCCGGGACGCGTGTCGGGATGGAAATATTCTACACGGGGCCGCAGGCGGTCGAGGACAATCCGTACCGCGCGATTGCACCCGCGTATGCCACGATCGGCCTGCTCGCATCGCAGCGGTTCGGGCGTACCACGGCATATGTCAATCTCGAGAATCTCGGCAACGTGCGGCAGGCCAGTTACGACCCGCTGCTGCGTGCGACGGTCGGCGAAGGCGGTCGCCGCACGGTGGACGAATGGGCGCCGCTCGAGGGACGGTCCTTGAACGTCGGACTTCGCGTGCAGCTATGAGCACGGGCGGACACCGATGACCCCTCGCGAGCCTCACGACCGGCGCGCCGCCGTCCCGGATACGGTGAGGTCGTCTCAGTCGTCGCGCGCGTGGCGTGCGCGGCTCGTTCGGTTCGCGCGCGACTGGTCCCTCATCGTCGCAATCGGCGCCATCGCGCTGGTGGGTGTGGCAAAGGTGGGAGAGGACGTGTTTGCACACGAATCCACCAGCGTCGACGGTTTTGTGCAGCGCTGGATGCTCTCGCACCAGCACGCCGCGCTCGATGCGGCGTTCATCTTCGTCACGACAGTGGGTGACGTCGTGCCGATGTGCGTCCTTGCGCTCGTCGGAGCTGGCTACCTGTGGCGTCGTGGTCACCGCCGCGTTTCCGCGGGCGTGATGCTCACTCCGGCAGTCGCCATCACGCTGTTCAGCGTCAGCAAGCAACTCTTTGCGCGCCCGAGGCCCCTCGGACTTGGCGGCCGCGTTCCGAGCTCGTTTTCCTTTCCTTCCGGGCACGCCACCGCGGCTGCTGCCGTGTGCTGCACGCTCGCGTACGTGTTCTGGCGTGAGGGTTTCGTTCGCGGGCGGCGGGCGCTCGCTTTTGCGATTGTCGCACCGCTCCTCATCGGGATCAGTCGGCTCTACCTCAACGTGCACTGGGCCACGGATGTCCTGGGTGGCTGGAGCGCGGGGCTGCTGATCGCCGTGTTGTCCGCCACGCTGTACGACCGCAACCGGCGGCGCCGCGCGGCGTCGCCAAACGACGTTCCTTCCTCCCTCAAGACTACCTGATGATGTCGATTCGACGCTCCACCACTTCAATCGCGCTGGCGCTCGTCGCGCTGGCCAGTCCTGCTGCCCCCACGTTCGCCCAGATGACGGTGATGCCCGACACCACGCATCATGTCCCGCTCTTCACGTCGGCGGATGCGCTACTTGCCGTCGGATTTGTGGGCGCCACCGTCGCGATGTTTCCGGTCGATCGGTCGATCGCGCGTCGTCTCACCAATGAGAGTTCGAAGGCAAACCAGTTCTTCGACAAGTCGGCGACAGGGTTCGAGGTGATCAGCGTTCCAGGCGCCTACATTCTCGGGCCCGCGGTGTATGCGTTCGGACACTACACGCATCGCCCCGATATCGCCGACCTGGGCTGGCACTCCACCGAGGCCGTCATTGTGGCTACCGGAGTGACCGGTGTGCTGAAGGGACTCCTCGGCCGGTCGCGACCGTACGTCACGAAGGACACGAACCCGAACGACTTCAGTTTCGGCAAGGGCTTCCTCGGTGAGGATCGTTCGTCCTTTCCCTCCGCACACACGGCCGTCGCATTCGCCGCCGCGTCGTCGGTGACGAGCGAGGTGCAGCACCTCTGGCCCGGCCATACGTGGATCGTCGCGCCGGTGATGTATGGTGGCGCGACACTCGTCGGGCTCGGCCGCATGTACCACAACAAGCACTGGGCGAGCGACGTCGCGCTCGGCGCGGGCATCGGGACGTTCGTCGGCCTGAAGACGGTGCGCTATGCCCATCTGCACCCCGACAATCGCCTGGACAAGTGGCTACTCAGCACCACGGTCGCCCCGTCTTCGAATGGCGGCTTGGCGCTCTCGTGGAATCTGCCGCTGAGCCACTAGCCCGCCGGGCCACGGTCGTTCAACGCATTTCAGGGAGGCGGGTCGACATGCACAGTTCAAGAATGGCGCGAGTGGTAGCGCTGACGAGTCTCGTTGCTGCGCCGCACGCGCTGATTGCGCAGCGGGAGGTCCGACCGGTGGCAACGCACCCCTCGGACACGACAGGAGCTCCTTTTTTCCGGAGCCAGGACATCACCCTGATTGCCGCCGCCGTCGTACTGTCCGGCGAGGTGAGCCAGCGTGACACGAAGATCGCGCACTACTTCCGGAGCTCGTCGGTGCAGGGCGGCGACAGCACCCTGGTGAAGCGGTTGACCAAGGTGAATGAGTCCACGCTGACGGCCGCGGCACTGCTCGGCTATGGCGTCGGTCGACTGACGCACTCCGCCACGCTTACCGACGTTTCGGCCCACGTCGGTGAATCGGTCCTGCTCACGAGCATTGTGAGTCAGGCGATTCGTGGCCCGTTTGGCAGGGCGAGGCCGTACGTGACAAAGGACGACAACAACTCGGACTTCCATGTCGGCAAGGGCTTCACGAGCTACGACTACCGCTCGCTTCCTTCCCTGCATTCGGCGAGCGCCTTTGCGGTGGCGAGTGCACTCACTACCGAAATGAGCGAGCGGAATGTCGGCGCGCGATGGATTGTCGGTCCGCTCCTCTATGGCGCCGCCACCATCCCGGGGCTGACGCGCATGTACCTGGATCAGCACTGGGCGAGCGACGTCGTACTGGGGGCATTCACGGGTGCGTTCCTTGGCGCGAAGGTGGTGCATCACGCGCATGCGAACCGTCGAAACCGGCTCGACCGCTTCCTGCTCGGCGCCAGCGTGCTGCCGGATGGGCGCGGCGGGGCAGCTCTCTCGTGGAACCTGCCGCTGGCTCACTGATCGGATCTTCCGCTGCTCAAGGCCCACGCAGCCTTGAGCACATACAGGCTGGCCGCGTGATGTCGTGGTAGGCGACGCCGCGGTCCACGCCGATGCAGACCGTCAGCGTATACAGCGACGGCCTCACCCTCGCCTCACCGCTCGAGTGACGTGGTTCCTATTTGAGCATCCAGTCGGTCGAGAGAAGAGTGGTACCCCACGCGATGCGCAGCTCCCCGTGTGGCGTGCCGGGCTGGCTGGACGGGATGAGCCACATCGTCAGGCTCTCGATCGGAGACGTCATTTCCGAAACGCGCATGTCGATGCGAGCGACGTCGTTCTCCCCCTTGCTTGTCATCGCCGCCGCCATCGGGGATTGCCCAGCATCCTTCTGGATCAGCAGCTTCCACCCGGAGCGGCTTGGCACGCTCTGGAGCACATACGTTCCCTTGGGGACGCTCATGCCTCCGACGGTGACGTCCACGTCGGTCGTGAACATCGATGCGCCGTTCGCGCCGGTGCGCCATGCCTTGTCGTACGGCACGAGACTGTCAGTGAACAGCTTCCGGCCGCGCAGTGCGGGTTGTCCATAATCGATCCGGATGATCGACGGCTGCGCGGCGGCACGCGCCACGCTGTCGACCAGCGTGAGCGTCACCTCGGTCGTCCCTCGGCCGCTCGGCGCGACACGGAACGGACTCTGGCCGTGCAGACCGGACGCGGAAGAGAGGGAAAGGGCGAAGAGCGTAAAGGCAGTTACATGTCTCATCGGTAGCGTGGGTGAGAGTGTCATCGACTAGGGAAGCAACAGCGCTATCATACCGCACGAGCGCCATCGAGCATCAAGGCCTGCCGGTAACTACACTCCGCCGGCGCCCGCGCGCCAGCGGCGGAACGCGACTCCACCCAGCGGCGACGGATCCAGGGCGTCGCGCAGGCCGTCGCCCATCAGGTTGAAGCCCAGGACCACGATACTGATGAGCAACCCCGGATAGAGCACAAGCCGCGGCGCGGTAAAAAAGTACGGACGCGCGTCGTTGAGCATCGCGCCCCATTCCGGCGTTGGCGGCTGCGCACCCAAGCCGAGAAAGCTGAGTCCGGATATCGCGAGCACCAGTTCGCCCATCTCGAGCGATGCCAGCACCGCCACAACCGGAATGATGTTCGGCACGAGGTGGACCATGATGATCCGGCGGTCGCTGGCGCCGAGCGCGCGGGCGGCGTGCACGAAGCCTCGCTCACGCTGGGCGAGCACGATCCCACGCACGACGCGTGCGTAGCCTGCCCACCAGATGCTCGCGAGACCGATTGTCACGCTTCCCACGCCCGGGCCCAGCGTTCCGACAATGGCCAGACCGAGGAGCAGCGCAGGCACGCTGAGGATGACGTCCACTGCGCGCATCAATGCCTCGTCCACAATGCCGCCCGCATATCCCGAAACGACACCGACCGTGACGCCGACCGACATGATGAGCGCCGTAGCGACGAACGTGATGCCGAGCGTCCAGCGAGCACCGTGCGCGAGTCGGCTGAGTATATCGCGGCCGAGATTGTCGGTTCCCAACCAGTGTGACGTGCTCGATCCGGCAAACGCGATCGATGGATGGACGAGCGTCGGCCCGGCGGGCGCAATCCATGGTGCGAGCAGCGCGATGACGCCAATCAGCGAGACCACGGTGAACCCGACCAGCGCGGTGTAGCGTCCGAACCGGTGCGTCATGATCCGGTGGCGAGCGAGCCTGGCCGGACCCGCGGATCGAGCAGCCGATACGAGGCGTCCACTGCCAGATTGACGAGGATGAACACGGTGGCGATGTAGAGCACGAAGCCCTGAATGGCCGGGTAGTCCCGGTCATAGATCGACTCGATCATCCAGCGCCCGATCCCCGGCCAGGCGAAGACTGTCTCCACGATGACGGCTTCACCGAGGAGCCTTCCGAATCGCAGGGCGCTGACCGTCACCAATGGGTTGAGCGCGTTGCGCAAGGCGTGCCGAACGAGCACGGCAACTGGCGACACCCCTTTCGCGCGTGCCGTGCGCACGTAGTCGTCGCCCAGCTCCTCGAGGAGGCTCGCGCGTAGCACGCGGGCAATGCTCGCCGCACTTCCGAGTCCGAGCGTCAGCGCGGGAAGCACGAGATGCCAGATGGTGCCGCTTCCCGAAACGGGCAGCACGCCGAGCGTCACGGCAAAGCCAAGCATCAGCATGTAGGCGAGCCAGTAGCTCGGCATGGATACGCCGGCGAGAGCAACGAGCCGCGTCGCATGATCCAGCGCCCCGCCGTGTGTTGCGGCGGCGGCGACTGCGAGCGGCACGGCAATCACGACGCCAGTCAGGAGTGCCGCGAGCGCCAACGCGAGAGTCGCCGGGAAGCGTGAGCGCAGCTCGTCCAGCACGGGTTGGCCGGTGCGATACGAATCACCGAAGTTGCCGCGCGCCGCGCCCGACAGCCAGCGCGCGTATCGCACCAGGAAGGGACGGTTCAACCCCAGCCGTTCGCGAAGTTCTCGCACCTCTGTCGCCGATGGCGCCTCTCCGTTGCGGCGCAGCAGCATCAGCTGGGCCGGATCGCCGGGCGCGAGCGCGGAGAGCGAGAACGCCAGGAAGGAGATGCTGAGCCAGACCGTCGCTGCACCGGCGGCCCGCTCCGCGAGCCAGTGCCATGCGTTCAGGGAGCGAGCCACACGGTGCTCCAGTCCTGGTTCAGGCGCGACGGATGCGCGATGAATCCTTGAACGCGGTCGCTCATGGCGTAGATGCGCGAAATGCCGGCCAGTGGAATCGCGCCGACTTCAACATCGATGAGCTGGTGCATCGCCTCCGCTGCGGCACGACGAACCTCGAGGTCGGTATCCGCCGACAGCGCTCGCTCGATCAACGCATCGAACTGCGGGCTCGCGTGCGTGAATGCCACGCTGCGCGTGCCCGACTTCGAATACCAGCGCAGTGCCAGGAGAAATGCCGGATTGGCGTCGTTCTGGTTCGGAAGCTCGATGTCCAGGTCGAAGGCGCCGCTGTTCAGCCGAGCCTCATACGCTGCGGCATCGAGCAGCTCGATTCGGGCGTCGATGCCAACGCGCGCAAGTTGCGCCTGTACGAACTCAATGGTCGCGTGGTCGGTCGATCCGGGATTGGCGATGAGGGTGAGCGTGCGACGACGTCCCCCGAGGGCGAGCCTCGCCGCCGCCGTATCGAAGCCGATGCCGCGCACGAGCGCCGCATCGGGGCCGAGGACGACCGGTGGATTCACCGTCGCGACGATGGCCGAACTCTCGACGCCGAAGACATGCTCGACCAGCGAACGACGATCGATGGCCATCGCCACCGCGCGGCGCAGGCCGACGTCGCGGAGCTGAGCGAACGGCGCCACGCCGTTGAGGTTCATGTAGATCACGACGACGGCGCCGGGAGGCGCGGTCACGATGCGAAGTCCTTGCTGCGTTCGAAGCGCGCTTGCGTTGGATCGTCCAACGTCCACGATGGCCTGCACCTCGCCCGACCGCAGCGCGAGGGTGCGCGTCGTCTCGTCGGGAATGAAGCGGAAGACGATCGTATCGAGGCGCGCCGGTGTTCCACGATATCGCTCGTTGCGGACGACCGTGAGATGATCGTGCTGGGCATACTCGGCTAAACGGAACGGGCCGGTGCAGACGGGACTGCGAGACGGGTCGCTGCTAGGCTTGAAGATGCCGTAGGTTGGATGCACGAGCTGTTCAACCAGCCGGCGATTGATGCGAGCTGGACGAATGTCGACCGTCGAGTCGTCGACGATGCGGACCGATGAATCCGAGAGGGAGCTGTAGTCTGTTCGCGTGCGCGCGGACTGCGTGAGCGTACCGGCGACGGCGCGCGAGTCGAATGGCGTGCCATCGGAGAATTGCAGTCCAGACAGAAGATGGAAGCGCACATCGTTCGGCTCGCGACGTTCCCACCGCTCAGCGAGTGCCGGCGCAACGGAAAAATCGCGCGTGAGGCGGACGAGCGGCTCGCAGAGGTTCGCGTTGAGTGGATAGCGCCCGAGCCGTTCCCGATTGAGCGTGAGCGGAAACTCGTCGGCGCCGTATGCGACGACGAGCGTGCGCGTCGAGTGCCGTGCGTCACGTCGCGAGCAAGCCGCGAGGAACAATATTGAGAGGGCGGTCACGAGCCGTCGCGCCCTCATCGGTTCCCCAGTGCGGACGACAGCGCGTCGGCGAGCAGGTTGAAGGCGAGAATCGCCATGGTGATTGCGAGACCCGGGAACACAGCGAGCCACCATGCGGTGCGCAGAAAGCCCTGCGATTCACCGACGAGCAACCCCCAGCTCAGCGTGTTCGGATCGCCCAGGCCCAGAAAGCCGAGACTCGCCTCGGTCAGGAGCACCTGCCCGAAGAGCAGGCCAACCATCACGAGGAGGCTGGGCAGGATGTTGGGCAGCAGCACACGGCGCGCGATGTACGTCCGCGGCGCGCCGAGCGCTTCCGTAGCAATCACGAACTCAAGCGAGCGCGTGGCGAGCACCTCGCTCCGCACAACGCGCGCGAGCACGGGCCACGACGTGAGGCCAAGTGTCAGGACAAGCCGATCCACGCCCGGTCCGAACAGTGCGATCACGATGGCGACGAGAAAGAGACGCGGCATCACCTGGAGCAACTCCGTCCCGCGGCTCAATGCGTCATCGGTGAGCCCGCCGCGATAGCCCGCCACGAGGCCGACAGTTACGCCGCAAGCCACTGCGATGATCACGACAGCGGCGGCAATCAGCAGCGATACGCGACCGCCATGCACCACTCCAATCCAGACATCTCGGCCCAGGGCGTCCGTGCCCATCGGATGATCCATCGTCGGCGACGAGAGCGCAACACTGGTCAGGGCGAATGGATCGCCGCGCACGAAAAGCGGTGCGACGAGTGCGAGTGCGAGCGTGAGGATCAGCAGCACGACACCGGCCCTGCCTGCCGGCTTCGCAAGCACCGACGCGCGGGTGGACCTCCGCTGAAGCGGAAGTGGCACGGCCCGCGCGGGCGCCAGCTCAGCCGAGGCGGACGCGAGGGTCGATGGTCGCATGGACGAGGTCAGTCACGAGGTTCACGACGACGACGGAAGAGGAGACGACGATAAAGAGGCCGAGCAGGACCGGGGTGTCGCGGGTCTGGAGCGCGGTCATCAGCAGTCGCCCCACCCCGGGCCAGCCGAATACGACTTCGACGACGGCGGCGCCGGCAACGAGGTGCCCGATCCGGGTGCCGACGACTGCGAGCACAGGCACGAGCGCACGCGGAAATGCGTGTCGAACCAGTACCGACAACTCCGCGACGCCCTTCGCGCGCGCGGTTCGGATGTGATCGCGTGCGAGCTCGTCAATCAACCCGCTGCGGGTGAGGCGCACCAGCACGGCGATCTCCTGCGCCGCGAGCACCAGCGCGGGTAGTGCGAGATGACGTGCGACATCCAGCAGGTGGGCCACGCCCGTTCGGTCCGCTCCGGCGGTCGTCATCCCCTGCACCGGAAAGAGGCGAACGCCGAGCGCGAAGCAGAGGATGGCTATCTGGGCGAGCCAGAACGCGGGGGCTGAGAACAAAGCGAGTGCGACGCCGCTGATGGCGCTATCAGGGCCGGTCTCTGGCCGCTGCGCGGCGATCGCTCCGAGCGGGACCGACACGACCACGGCGATGAGCAGCGCTGTTGCGCCGAGCAGTGAAGTGGCGGGAATGCGCTCGCGAATGACGAGGAGGGTACTCCGGCCCTCGACGTAGGAGAAGCCGAAGTCGCCCGTGAGCATGCGGGTGAAGAACGTCAGCATCTGCCGGGGCAGCGGCTGATCCAGCCCAAAGCGATGACGCATGAACGCGTAGTACGCGGCGTCGCCGTGCTCTCCGGCCAGCGCCATCACCGGATCTCCCGGTGCGATGTGCACCAGCACGAACGCCACGAGCACGATGCCGATCACGGTCGGCACCACCTGGAGGAGCCGGCGCATGACGTACCAGCCTTTCACGGGGTGCAGGTCGCGGTCGCGGCGAAGTGTGCGGCGACACCGAAGCCGCGGCAGCGTGTGTTGTATGCGTGGGTATTCGTCGTCTCCACCAGCCACACATAGGGCTGGTCGCGCACGGCAAGCTCCTGGATCTGGCGGTAGAAGCGCCGGCGATCCTCGACGTCGAGCGCGGAGCCGGCGCGTTCGAACAGACTGTCCATCGCGGCGTTGCGGTAACCGGCCATGTTCGAGAAGGGCACCGGCGCGATGCTCGCCGTCGTGTACATGCGCTGCACGCCAATCTGCGGGTCCGACCCCTGGCAGTAGGGGGCAATGGACATGTCGAAGTCGCGGGCCGTGAACACGGTCTGCGCAAAGACCACGGGTTCGAGCGCCACGACGGCAAGATCGATCCCGACGCGCTTGAGTTGCGCGCGCAGCAACTCGCCGTATGGCGCCATGCTCGTCATCGCCTTGAAGGTGATCGCGAGCGGCGTTCCGTCCTTCACGCCCCTGACGCCATGCGCCTCGCGCACGCTCGACCCGGATGCGCGACGCCATCCGGCAGCCGTCAACAGGCTGTCGGCGCGAAGCGTGTCGAACGCCGGCATGGCCAGGTGATCGGCGTGCGCGAATGCGATCGCCGAGGAGATCGGCGCGTCGGCCATGCGACCTTCGCCGAACGTGATGCGCTCGACGAACTGGGGGCGGTCGAGCGCGTGGGCGACCGCCTGACGAACGCGCAGGTCGTGGAAGGCGGGCCGGTCGAGATTGAAGCCGACGGTGCTGACGCAGTTGCTCCCTCCCGGGCTCACGGAACTCTGTTCGAGCCGAACGTTCGCGCTCGCACGGAGACGCGCGCGATCGGGACCGGGCACCCCGAACAGCCAATCGACTTCACCCGCCTCGAGCGCCGCCACCTGGGTGCTGGCATCGGGAATCACGCGCATCACGACGCCGTCCAGCGTCGGCGCGGCACCGAAGTAGGTTGCGTTCCTGGCGTACCGGATCTCCGTGCCGTGCGCATATGACGTGAAGCGAAACGGCCCTGTGCCCACCGGCGCCATGTTGCGCGGATTCTTGAGCGGGTCCGTTCCGGCGTAGAGATGCTTCGGGACGATCGGCGCCTCGACAACGTCGAGCTGCGCGAGCAGTGGCGCATACGGCCGCTTGAACTGGAAGACCACCGTCGTGTCGTCGGGCGCGTCGATGCGGAGCAGGACGGGCAGCAGAGAAGCCCGGGTCCGCGAATGGAACCGCAGGAGCACCGAGTCGAAGCTGAACTTCACGTCTGCCGAGGTGAATGGCTGGCCGTCGTGCCACTTCACGCCGTTCCGAAGAAAGAACCGATAGCGCGCGCCGGAATCTTCGACCACCCAGCGTGTCGCGAGCGCAGGGCGCGGCACGAGGTCATCGCCAAGGGAGATCAGCCCGTCGTAGAGCAGGTCGGCGGCAGTGTGGACGCCGCCATTCGTGGTGATCGCCGGATTCAGGTGCCCGGGGTCGCTGCCGATCGCCGCGACGAGAGTATTTCCTCGCGACGCCGCCGCGTCGTGCGCGCACGCCATCACGGTTGCGCATGCGCAGACTGTCCAGCGGATGCGATGTTGCGAACGGGTCATGCGCGGTGTGTGGGTGTCGGGTTCCTGCCTCCCTCGCGGTGCCCCAACTATCGAGGCAAGTGTTGGCGCGCACAAGCGGCGAGTAACTTGTCGCATGATCTCGTTGCACCGTGACAACCAACGCGCATGAGCCACGGCTCGAACCACTACACCGAGCGCGACGTCCCGGCATGTGGATGCTCGGAGCCGGGTCTCGCGGGAGCATCGACCTGCTACTGCGGCGTGGAGGACCTGCTGCGCATCATTCGCCGCCGCTACTCGCTGGCGGTCATGAATGCCATTCGCAGCCGAGGGCAGGCGCGCTATCAGGAGATCGCGACGGCACTCCCCGCGATGAGCAGTTCCACACTCGCCGAAACGCTGCACGCGCTCGAGACCGCCAGACTTGCGGTTCGGCAACCTCACTCCGATGTTCGACCGCATATCACGTATTCGCTCACCGAATCCGGCGTGAAGCTCCTCGAGCGCCTTCAGGAGCTGCTGAGCGAAATCTGAACAAGCGAGCACGTGCGCGGCGCGCTGCCACTTCGATAAATCGAAGTGCATTTGCTGCCACCGTGTATCTATTGTAGGGTGGAGCACGCGCGGGGGTGCACGATGCGCGTCCAATTCTTCAGGCAGGATGATCGCCCATGCTGGAGCGACGGCTGATTGCGGTGGAAGGCGTCGTGCAGGGCGTGGGGTTTCGACCCTTCGTCCACCGGCTCGCGACTGCCCGCCGGTTGCACGGATCCGTCCGCAATGACGCGAATGGCGTCCTGATCGACGTCGAGGGTGACCGCACAAGCCTGGACGAATTCCTTCGGTCGCTGACCGCCGACGCGCCAGGACTCGCCGCCATTGATCGAATTGGTGTCGAGGCTGCCCCACCGCAAGCGTACTCCGCGTTCCACATCGTAGGCAGCGAGCGAACGGCACCCAGCGCGGCCTTGCGCGTGCCGCCGGACACGGCGACGTGCGCCGCATGCCTCGCCGAGCTGTTCGACGCAGGAAACCGGCGCTTCGGGCACGCATTCATAAACTGCACCGACTGCGGGCCGCGCTTCACGATCGTGCGTGACGTGCCGTACGATCGGGAGCGAACGACGATGGCGGCCTTCAAGATGTGCGGCGCCTGTCGCGTGGAATACGATGATCCGGCGAATCGGCGCTTTCACGCGGAGGCGATCGCGTGTCCGGGCTGCGGTCCGACGCTTCGGCTTCGGTCTACCTCCGACGCTTCGGAGACTGTGGGCAGCAGTGCGGTCGAGCGCGCAATCCGCGCCATCGACGCAGGCGAGATTGTTGCCATCAAGGCCCTTGGCGGTTACCAGCTCGCCTGCGACGCGACGAACGAGGTCGCGGTGCGGCGCCTCCGCAACCGCAAGCATCGCGTCGCCAAGCCGCTCGCGATCATGGTGCGCGATGCGCACGCCGCGATTTCCCTCTGCGTGTGGTCGGTCGCGGAGCGCGAGCTGCTCGAATCCGCGGCGCGGCCCATCGTACTGCTCGCACGGCGTGACGATCGCGCCATAGCGTCCTCGGTCGCGCCAGGACAGGCCACGCTTGGCATAATGCTGCCGTCGACTCCGCTGCATCACCTCCTGCTCGCCGCGCTGCGCCGTCCAGTCGTGATGACGAGTGGCAACCGAAGCGACGAACCCGTTGTCATCGACGACATCGTCGCGGACGAGACGCTCGGCGATGTTGCCGATCACATCCTCGCACACGATCGTCCGATCAGTGCGCGCGCTGACGATAGTGTCGTGCGACACGTGTACGGTTGCACCCGCATGGTGCGCCGCGCGCGCGGTTACGTGCCGGCGGCAATCCCGCTCACGATGCGTACGAGTGAGACCATCCTCGCGCTCGGCGCGCACCTCAAGAACACGGTGTGCGTCGCCCACGGCGGCCGTGCGCTGGTCTCGGCACACGTCGGAGACCTCGACAGCGCCGCTTCGGGCCAGGCGTGTCGAGATGCAATCGCCCACGCGACACGCCTCTCGGGATCGCAGCCCACCGTGGTCGCTCATGACCTCCATCCCGACTACGCGTCCACGCGCTTGGCCACCGAAATGGACGTCGCTTCCCGCATCGCCGTGCAGCACCATCACGCACACGTCGCGTCGTGCGTGGCCGAGCACGGTGTGCGAGGGCCCGTCATTGGCGTGGCATTCGATGGCGCGGGCCTCGGCACGGATGGCGCCATCTGGGGCGGAGAGTTTCTCGTCGTCGATGGCGCAACGTTCAGCCGCGCTGGTCATCTCGCGTATGTGGCGCTTCCGGGCGGCGACGCGGCGGCGCGGCGGCCGTGGGCGTCTGCGGCGTCGCATTGCCAGCATGCCGCGCTCGCCGTGATGCGTCCGGCGGCGGCGGCGGCGACCGAGTGGTCGGTCGTGCAGCAGCTTGTTGCCGGAAGGGCGTTGCGAACACCCCGCACGTCGAGCGTCGGAAGGCTCTTCGACGCAGTATCCTCGCTGCTCGGACTCTGCCACGTCGCGCGGTATGAAGGCGAGGCAGCGATGGCGCTGGAAGCGGCGGCCGATAGAATACCGCACGCACGCTACTCCATTCCGATATCCAGCGACGCGATGTGGACCGCCGATCCTGCCGATCTCATACGAGCAGTGGTGAAGGACCACCGCCACGGCATCGATCTTGGCGTGATCGCTGGGGGGTTCCATGTCGCGCTGCGCGACTTGATCGTGCGTGGATGCGAGCGCGTGCGCGAAACGGCAGGGGTGAAGAGCGTCGTGCTCACTGGCGGCGTGTTCATGAACGCGAGGCTGACAGGGATGGCGGCGACTGAACTCGAAGTCCGTCAGTTCGACGTCTTCATTCCGCGGCTCGTACCGTGCAATGATGGTGGCCTCTCGCTTGGTCAGGCCTACGTCGCTGTGCGTGCGCTGGAGGACGAATTATGTGTCTAGGGGTGCCGGGCCAGATCGTCGAGTTCCTCGATCCAACACACCACCTGGCGAAGGCCGAGGTGTCCGGGGTGCGGCGAGCAATCAATGTCGGGCTACTGATTCCCGATGGGCTCGAAATCGGCGACTGGGTGCTCATCCATGTCGGCTTCGCGCTGAGCAAGATCGACGAGGAGGAGGCGCGACGCACGACGGAGTTTCTCCAGGCGCTTGGGTCGGACTACGATGACGAGCTGCGGCTGATCATGGACAGCAGAATCGAATGAGCGCGAGCGCGGTGATCGCAGCGAGATCCGGCAGCGCACTTCACGCGCGAGTCGCGGCGTCGAACGAGGCGAGCGAGGCCTTCTTCACGGCACAGGCCGAGGAGATTGCGCGAGCATGCCAGGCGATGGCGGCGCGCTTTCAGTCGGGCGGGCGGCTCCTCGTATACGGCGGAGAAGGGCGGGCGAGCGACGTCTCGCACGCAGTCGTCGAGTTCATGCATCCAGTCGTCGTGGGCAAGCGCGCCCTTCCGGCGCTGAACCTTCGGTCACTGGGCGAACTCGCGGTGATCGGTCGTCGCGGAGACATTCTCCTGCTCCTGGCCGACGCAGCACTTGGCGACACCGAGCGTCGGATATTGCCAGAGGCGGCTGCTGCGGGAATGCTTGCCATCGCTCTGGTCGGAGGCGACGGTAGCGAGCACCAGTCGTCGCTGGCCCATCAGGAGCTTGCCGTCCCGTCGGGTGATCCGTTCGTCGTGCAGGAGGTCCATGAGATGCTTTATCACGTCCTGTGGGAACTCGTGCACGTGTTCCTCGACCAAGGGCAACTCG
Organism: Gemmatimonadaceae bacterium; assembly: GCA_046589725.1. Taxonomy (GTDB): domain Bacteria; phylum Gemmatimonadota; class Gemmatimonadetes; order Gemmatimonadales; family Gemmatimonadaceae; genus AG11. The sequence goes on along the minus strand of JBKJUW010000114.1, from coordinate 3,708 downwards.
CGTGAGCGCCTCCCCGAGCATGCCGCGGTGTGACGCGCCGGATGGGCAGTGTCACGTGTGTGGTGACGTTGCCGTCGCCGGTCGAGTGATCGCGATCGACAGCGCGAGTCGCACCGCGGTCGTCGCCATTGGGGAAGGGCAGGCGACGGTGGCGCTCGATCTCGTCGATGCCGAAGTAGGCGACGACCTGCTCGTCCACCTCGGCTTCGCCATCGAGCGACTGGAGCGCGCATGAGCGGCGAACCACGCGACTTCGGCCGCGAGCTCTATCCCTTTCTGTATGCGCCGACAGGGAACGGCGGCGGAGCGGCATTGCTGGAGGCAGTGAAGCAGTCCACGCTTGCCAAGTGCGCGGAGGTCGTCGCACTGCGGAATGAGATGCTGGCCGAGTTCGAGGGCGAGGTGGAGCGCGCAGCGTCGGCAATGGCGGCCCGCTTCACTGCGGGTGGTATGCTCATCGCCTTCGGCAACGGTGGCAGCGCCACGGACGCCGACGACGCGGCTTCCGACTGCATACGCGCTCCGCTTCCCGAATGGCAACGCCTGCCGGCGCTGTCGCTCACGGCCGAGTGTGCGACCGTGACTGCTCTGACGAACGACGTCGGCTTCGAACACGTATTCTCCCGGCAGGTCGCCGCACTCGGCAAGCGTGGCGACATCGCGCTGGGATTCTCCACCAGCGGAAATTCGGCGAACGTCGTGTCGGCCATGAAACAAGCCCGCCGTCGCGGGCTGCTCACGGTTGCGTTCTGCGGCTACGATGGCGGCGCACTTGCGAAGACCGGCGACGTGGATCACTGCTTCATCGCTCGGCGGGAATACGTGCCCCGCATTCAGGAAGGTCACGCAACGATGTGGCATGCGCTGCTGGAGCAGGTCCAACTCAATCTCGCAGAGCAGGCCACCTGATGCGCTTCGTCGACGAGTACCGGGAGCCCGAAGGCATCGCGAAGCTGGGTGCGGAAATCGAGCGCCTCGCGCAGGGGCGCCGGTTCAAGCTGATGGAAGTGTGTGGTGGGCACACGCACGCCATCTACAAGCACGGCATCCAGGACCTGTTGCCGGAGAACGTCGAGCTCGTGCACGGACCGGGTTGCCCGGTCTGCGTCATTCCGATGGGTCGCATCGACGACGCGATGGCCATCGCGCGGACGCCGGGCGTGATCTTCGCGACGTACGGCGACATGATGCGCGTGCCGAGCTCGAATGGAAGCCTGCTCGACGCGAAGGCGGACGGTGCCGATGTGCGCTTCATCTATTCGCCACTCGATGCGCTCACGCTCGCGCGCAACAACCCGGGTCGCGAGGTGGTGTTCTTCGCCGTCGGATTCGAAACCACCGCGCCGTCCACCGCCGCGACGCTGTTGCGCGCCCGTGACGAGGGGCTCGAGAACTTCTCCGTCTTCTGCAACCACGTCACGATCGTCCCGGCGCTCAAGGCCATCATCGACTCGCCCGGCATGGAGCTGGACGGCTTCGTCGGGCCGGGGCACGTGGCGACGATCATCGGGCTTGCGCCCTTCGAGTTCATCCCGGCGAAGTACGGGATGCCCGTCGTCGTCACGGGGTTCGAGCCGGCCGACATCATGCAGTCCATTGTGATGATTCTGCGTCAGCTGGCAAGCGGTTCGCCGAGCGTCGAGAATCAGTATGCACGCGTGGTGCGGCCCGGTGGGAACCGTCGTGCCCTCGAGATCATGAGCGAGACGATGATGCTGCGCCCGTTCTTCGAATGGCGCGGACTGGGGTTCATCTCGCAGAGCGCGCTCGGTCTCCGGCCGGAGTTCGCGCGCTTCGACGCCGAGCTCCGCTACGCAGTGCCGAATGTGCGCGTCACCGATCCCAAGGCGTGCCAGTGCGGCGAGGTGCTGAAGGGGGTCATCAAGCCCTGGCAGTGCAAGGTGTTCGGCACGGCATGCACTCCGGAAACGCCCATCGGCTCGTGCATGGTGTCGCCCGAAGGCGCGTGCGCGGCGTACTACAACTACGGACGGTATTCGCTCATGCGGCAGGGTGTCGCGAGCGGACCGGCGGTCCCCGCATGACGGGCCGTACCGAGAACTCCCTGCCGGTGCAGCTGGATCGGATGGAGCGCGCGCGCGTGGTGCGAGATGCCGCGCCGCGCATGCGGGACCTCCACGTCACGTTGAGCCACGGCAGCGGAGGCAAATCGAGTCACGCGCTGATCGAGTCGCTTATCCTTCCGGCATTCCGGAATCCGCTGCTCGACGGCGACGCCGATGCGGCGGTGTTCGCAGCAGGAATCAGTGGAGGCCGCCTCGCCATGACGACGGATTCGTACGTCGTGAGCCCGCTGTTCTTTCCGGGCGGTGACATCGGCAAGCTCGCCGTCCATGGAACGATCAATGATCTTGCGGTGTCCGGTGCGCGTCCGCTTGCGCTCTCGGTTGGCCTGATTCTCGAAGAGGGTCTCGACATGGAGATCCTCCGCCGAGTCGTCGAGTCGATGGCGTTGGCCGCCGCGGCCGCCGGTGTGCCCATCGTTACCGGTGACACAAAGGTGGTGCATCGCGGCAAGGCAGATCAGCTGTTCGTGAACACAAGCGGTGTCGGTGTCGTCGCCGACGATGTGAACCTGGACGTCGAGAGTGTGCGGCCCGGCGACGTCGTCATCGTCAGCGGCTTCATCGGAGATCACGGCATGGCCGTGATGCTCGCGCGGGAAGCGCTCGAGATCGAGGCGGACATCGTGAGCGACAGTGCTGCGCTGCATGGCCTCGTGGCCGAACTGCTCGCTGCGGCGCCGAAGACGCGCGTGATCAAGGATCCGACACGCGGCGGCGTCGCCACGACGTTGAACGAGATCGCGAATCGCGCCCGCGTCGCCATTACGGTGGACGAGGAGCGGGTGCCGGTGCGCATTGCCGTGAGAGGCGCATGCGAGATTCTCGGCCTCGACCCGCTGCACATCGCGAATGAAGGAAAGCTCGTCGCCATCGTGCCCGCGGAGGAAGCGGACCGGGCGCTCGGCGCCCTGCGCGCGCATCCGCTGGGTCGCGATGCCGCGATCGTGGGAGCAGTGCAGGCGGAGCCGGTGGGGATGGTGCTGTTGCGCACGGGAATCGGAGGCTCGCGGGTGCTGGACATGCTCGTGGGCGATCCGCTTCCGAGGATTTGCTGAACAGGGAATGGGTCCTTCAATTTCACTGAGAATGACAATGCTGGTCCAGACAGGAGCACATCCATGACGGCAACGGGCGAACAGATTCGCGGCGGACAGTCATCGGTCCCCGCGTCGCAGCCGCAGGAGAAGCAGGAGCGCCTTCCACTCGGGCCGCTCAAGAACATCCACGTCTTCTGGATGGCCGGCATGTCGTGCGACGGCTGCACGATTACCGTCGCCGGCGCCACGAACCCGGGGATCGAAGGCCTGCTCCTTGGCACGGTGCCCGCGATGCCGAAGATGCTGCTGCACCACCCGGTGCTCTCCGTCGAAGCGGGCGCCGAGTTCATGCAGCACTTCAAGGACGCGCACGCTGGCACCCTCGGCGATCCCTATGTCGTCGTGTTCGAGGGGTCGGTGCCCGACGAGCGCATCGCGGCACGCACCGGAGGCTACTGGTCGGCCATGGGATCGGAGGCCATCGAGGGAGGCGCGGAAGGGGAGACCAAACTCGTGCCCACCACGGAGTGGCTGAGCCGCCTCGCACCCGGAGCGGCCGCCACCATCGCGATCGGCACGTGCGC
>JBKJUW010000097.1:0-13113 GCA_046589725.1 Gemmatimonadaceae bacterium | reverse complement strand
CCTCCGCCTGCTGAAGCACGGCTCCCGCACGTCCGGCGAGATCGCCCAGCACTTCGACGCAGCGTGGCCCACCGTCTCCCGGCACCTCGCGGTGCTCCGGGACGCGAACCTCGTCCTCTCCACTCGAGTCGGGCAACAGATCGTCTACGAACTTAACACCAGCGTGTTCCAGGATGTCGTGGAGCACCTCATGTCCTGGCTCGATACCGGAGGGCCTGAGAAATGACGCCAAAGCTGCTCGACGCGATCGTCGTGACCGCCGTCGCCTCGGCGCTTGCTGCACCCGCGGTGTACTTCTACCTCACCTATCGCCGCGAGACCAGGACATGAACGTCGCATACAGTTCGCTTGTCGCCGCGGGTTGGCTCGCATCGTCGAGTTTGCTCTCGGCGCAGCAGCCCGAGCGTGCCGTCTTCCTCGTGCGACTCGGGCGCGACACGATTGCCGTCGAGAATGCATCGAACGTCAACGGCCGCTTCGAGGGAGATCTCCGGTCCCGCACGCCACTCGTCCGCGTACGGCGCACCATCACCACCTCGTCCGCCGGAGAACTTCAGGTGCTCGACATCACGATCGGCGCCGGCCCTCGCGGCGACAGCGTCCCCATGCATTCGGTGTTCACTGTCTCAGGGGACAGCGTCGAGGTGCGCTCGGACGCGCTTCCCGGCGGCTCGTCTCGGCCGCTCCGCGCCTTTGTGCCGCGCGGCTCGGTGCCGTTCAACAACCTTTCCGGGCTCACGCTCGAGCTGATCCTCAGGCGAGCACGTGCGGTAGGACACGACACCGTCGTCGTTCCACTGCTCGTCGCCGCGGGGCAGAGCGTACCGGTGCGCGTCACGCGCATGGGCACGGACTCCGCAGTGCTGACCATCGGCGTCACCGATATCCGCGTGCGGACGGACTCGGTGGGACGATTCCTCGGCGGCGTCGTTCCATCGCAAGGGGTGCACTTCGAACGTCTCGGCGGAGACTCTCCGGTTGCGGCGTGGATCCCCGCGGTGGCGACGTATGACGCCCCCGCCGCGGCTCCCTACGTCGCGGAGCAGCTCACCGTGCACACTCCGGCAGGAATCACCCTCGCGGGAACGCTCACGATTCCGGTGCATCGCACTGGCACACGCCTCCCCGCCGCAATTCTCATCACAGGCTCGGGTTCGCAGGATCGCGACGAGGCCAGCCCCTCGATAGGCCCGTATCGCCCGTTTCGCGAGATTGCCGATACGCTTTCGCGACGCGGTATCAGCGTGCTGCGCCTCGATGACCGCGGGGTCGGCGGTTCCTCCCTGGGTCCGCCAGGCGTAACCTCCGCTGACTTCGCGGACGACATTCGTGCGGCGATCGCATACCTGAGAGCCCGGCCCGACGTCGACTCGGACCGCGTGGCACTCGTGGGACACAGCGAAGGCGGCATGATTGCGCCGATGATCGCGGCGACCGACTCGTCGCTGAGCGCGATCGTCCTCATCGCCGGTCCCGGGAAAACCGGGCGCGCCATCATGTCGGCGCAGCGCCGTTACGCGATCGAGCGCGACACAGCAATCCCAACGTCGCAGCGCGACTCACTCACCATCGTACGGGAGCGAGAGGCAGAAACAGTGTTCGCGCAGCCGGGCTGGTTCAACTTCTTCGCGAACCACGATCCGCTCGCCATCGCGCGTCGCGTCCGGGTGCCGACGCTGATTCTGCAGGGGGAAACGGACACCCAGATCACCCCCGAGCACGCGTCACTGCTCGCGGGCGCACTGCGCGCTGGAGGCAATACAGATGTGACCGTGCGCACGTTTCCCCGGATGAATCACCTCATGCTCGAGGACCCATCGGGCGACTTCAGCGGTTACGGACGGCTACCCTCGTATCTCGTACGACGTGATTTTCTCGGCGCGCTCGCCGACTGGTTGGCAAGCAAACTCTGACGCTGAGACATGGCGCGGAGGCGAAACAGTGCATTTCCATAGGGAGAACATTTCACTTTCCCTATTGCGCAGGGCATGAGGCATTGTATCTTGCGCCCCGTCGTACAGCGTTTCGCTCATAGCGAGAACCTGTTCATTATTCCAGGAGACGAGCATGGCCGCGAAGAAATCGGCAGCGAAGAAGGGCGCAGCGAAAAAGGCACCGGCGAAGAAGGCAACCGCCAAGAAGTCTGCGGCGAAGAAAGGCGGCGCCAAGAAGGCGGCGACGAAGAAGACCGCCAAGAAGAGCGGCGCCAAGCGCACACCAAACGCTGCATTCATGAAGCCGATGACACCGAGCGCGCAGCTCGCCATGGTCGTCGGTTCGGCACCGCTGCCGCGCACGGAGGTCACGAAGAAGCTCTGGGCGTACATCAAGCGGAAGGGCCTGCAGGACGCCAAGAACCGCCGGCAAATCAATGCCGACGAGAACCTGAAGCCGGTATTCGGTGGAAAGGCCCAGGTCTCGATGTTCGAGATGACCAAGCTCGTCAACAAGCACCTGAAGTAGTTCAGCGTCAGTTTCAGTCGGGTGAGGGGGGGCGCCGATTCGTCGGCGCGCCCCCTTGCCGCATCTGAGAAGCCGCGGAAACCCTTGCCTGCGGTCGGACCGAGGCAAGATTTCACTCGTCACCCACTCTCTTTCCTCCGTCCGTCGTCCATGGCCGCAAACGTCGTCGCGAATGCTCGCGGCAAGAAAGCCGCTCGCGGCTCGCTCCTCGTCGCCCTCTGGGAGAACGTCAAGTCTCTCGCGGGCGCGATTCTCATCTATCTCGTCATCAATACGTTCCTGATCGCCGCGTATCGCATTCCCTCCGGATCCATGATCCCCACGTTGCTCATCGGCGACTGGCTGTTCGTGAACAAGGCGGTGTACGGACCGCATATCCCCTTCACGAACGCCCACCTGCCTTCGTTCAGCGAGCCAAGGCGCGGTGAGGTCATCGTGTTCATCTCGCCCTACCAGGCCGACGAAGCGGGACGCGGCAATGACCCGACGCCCACACTCGTCAAGCGTATGGTGGGCATGCCCGGAGACACGCTCCACATGCGTGCGGGGCTGCTGCACGTGAACGGGATCGCGCAACGACAGGGGTTCGGCATCGTCAGCAAGCCGTCTCCCCGCGGCGTACAGCCGACCGACAGCGACCCCTTGTTCCAGTGGCAGCATCAATACGAGCTGAAGCAGTCGCGATTCGGAGCCGCTCCTGCGCAGCCGCAGGTCGACAACTGGGGTCCGCTCGTGGTCCCAACCGGCCACTATTTCATGATGGGCGACAACCGCTACGAATCGAAGGACAGCCGTTTCTGGGGCGTCGTACCGCGAGAGAACATTCGCGGCCGGCCCAGTTTCGTCTATTACAGCTACCGCAGCGGAGATGAGACCGACCGGCCGCTGCCGTTCATCACCGACATCCGGTGGGGACGCATCGGGACTCGAATTCATTGACCCACCCGGTCGGCGAACCGGACACGCCAGGATCCGTCGGTGGCTCTCCGATGAAGCCGGCGCCGCTTACTCCGGTAACGCTGACCCCGCGGCTGATCGCATGCTCGCAGCTGGCGTGCGTCGTCCTGTTCGGCGCACTGCTCTTCGCACCCTGGAAGGCGACATCCCCAGCACTCGGCGCCATACTGATCCTCGCGTGCGCGGCGTTCGCCGTCGCCGCGCTCTCCATTGCACGCGGCGCGCAGGGAATTGTGCGGGTGTCGTTCGGGGCGTTCGCCGCGCTGGCCATGCTGATCGGTTTCGACGAGCTCTGGACGCTCTTCGCACCTGCTCCCGCGATGTCGGCGGTACTCTCGAACGCCAACAGTCTCGAGTTGGCCGTTGCCATCGCCGCGCTGAATGCACTCCTCGCTGTTTACGGCAGCTATGCACTGTCGACGGAGCGCATCGCCGCCGAGCGCCGCGTGAGCGCCGAGCAGGGACTGAAAGCCACCCTGGAGGAGCGCGTGGTACAGCGCACCCTCGAGCTCGACGACGCGCAACGCGTTTTACACCGCATGTGGTGGCTCGGGCAACAGATCACGCTCGAACTCGACCCTCGACGCGTGCTCGATCGCTTTCTCGAGGCGGCCGCCGATGTCGCGCAGGCGGACGGAGCGGCGCTCGGATTGCTCATCGACGACGGCCTCGTCGACATGGCGGCCTCCAGCGGCATACTCGGCGCGATTTCGGGCCTGCGCATTCGTCTCGCCGGCACCGCCATGGGCCGCATCATCCGCTCCGGCGGAACGTGGTGCGTGTCCGACGTGCGCGAGCACCCCGAACTCGTCAGTGCCGACTGGGATGCGTTGGGCGGCGACGCCGTGCGTGGCATGGCGATCGTACCCGTGCAGCGGCGCGGAGAGCGCATCGGCGCCGTGGCGATCGTGTCATCGCGCGTGCACACCTTCTCGCCCCTCGAGCTGGAGCGCGTGGAGGCGATGGCAGACCTCCTCTCGGTCGCACTCGCGAACGCGGAGCTCTTCCAGACGATGAAGCAGGCGGAGTGGCGCTTTCGTACGCTCTTTCGCGCGGCACCGGATGCCGTGCTCACCGTCCTGCATCCGACTGGCCGCATCCGGGAGGCCAACGATGCGGTCCGCGAAGTGTTCGGAGTGGAGCCGCACCAGGTCGTCGGACGGCAACTGCTGGAGTTGCTCCTGCCCGTGGATCGCGTCACGCTCGAGAACGCGTTGACGACGGCCTTCGGAGGTACGCCGGCGCGCGTAGAGGTACAGGTCACTCTGCCGGGCGGAATCACTCGCGTCGTGGCCCTCGCCGCGAGCCGCCTTCCAGAGGCGGACCCGCCGAGCGTCCTCCTCATCGGCCGCGACATGACCCAGGATCGCGAGTTGCGCCTGCGCCTGATGGAGTCCGACAGGCTCGCGGCCGTCGGCGAGCTGGTCGCCGGGGTAGCGCACGAAGTGAACAACCCGCTCAGCAGTATCAGCGCCTTCGCGCAGTTGCTTCTTCGTGAAACCACGCTGACCGCCTCCCAGCGCGAGTCCGTCGACGTCATCCTCACGGAGACCACGCGCGCCAGCCAGGTGGTGAAGGACCTGCTCGCCTTCGCGCGACGAAGCGAACCACACCGCGAGCCGCTCGACATGAACAGCGTCGTCAGTCGCACCATTCGCATGCGACAATACCAGTTCGCCGAGGCCGGCGTGCGCGTGGAAACCGACTTGGCCGAGGAGCTCCCGTCGGTACTGGGCGATGCACGCCAGCTTCAACAGGTGTGCCTCAACCTGCTCACCAATGCGGTGCAGTCGATGAGCGCCGTGGGAGGCGGTGAGTTGCGCGTAGGCACCTCGACGGTGGACGGGGCTGTGCGACTCGATGTGAGCGATGGCGGTACCGGCATCCCCGCCGAGGTGCGCGCGCACATCTTCGAACCGTTTTTCACCACCAAGAGCGAGGGGGAAGGTACGGGCCTCGGCCTTAGCGTGAGCTACGGCATCGTGACGGCGCACGGGGGCACGATCGAGGTCGTGGAAACGGGAAGCACTGGAACGATCTTTCGCGTCACGCTTCCGTCAGTGTCCTCGCCGCCGTCTGACGATGTGGACGCCAATGACGTGGCGTCCTTCACCCTGCGATCGCCGCTCGCGGGGATACGTCTCCTTTTCGTGGACGACGAGCCCGCGCTGCGCATCGGGATGGAGGCATTCGGCGCGATGCGGGGGTTCAGCGTCGTCGTCGCATCGGACGGCGCCGCTGCCCTCGAGGCGGCTCGCTCCGATGGCGTCGATGCGGTGGTCTGCGACCTCCGAATGCCGGGTATGGATGGCTACGCCTTTCACGAGCAACTCCGGAGCGAACGACCCGGCCTCGCGGCACGGACCGTCTTCATTACCGGCGACGTCGTCACGCCAGTGTCACGGGGCAGCGTTGCGCGCCAGCCCGTCCTCACGAAACCGTTCTCCTTCGACAAGATTGAGGAAGCGCTCATCGCGGTGATGCGAGGGACGCCCTACATGCCCGGCCAGCGCGCTGCTCGCATCCCCGGTTGAGGTGAACCGAGTGCCCTCATTCTTCCCGCAGACGACGATTGAATGGCGCATGGAGGAGCCCGCGGCGTTCCGCAGGCTTTCCCTCTCACTGCCCGAGATGGCGCTCATTACCGGGGTGGTGATCCGACTGCTGCGGGCGCTCTCGTTCACGCATTGGCGCTCGAGCTGGCTCTATTACGGCATCCTCCTCGTCGCCGCAGTGTTCCTGCTCCTCGGCATGACGACGGCGCATCTCGCAAACTTTCCTGTCCGGTCGTGGGGCTGGCGGGCACCACTGTTCGCACTCGTTGAGGTCCTCGGCGAGATGACGACGAGCCTGTTGTTGATCGCCGTCCGCCGTGAGCCCGAAGGAACGGCGCGTGCAGGCTTTGACGACTGGCCGAGCATGGCGATGCGCGCGTTCCTGCAGAGTGAGGTCCTGATCTGCTCGTGGGCGCTCCTGCTCGCCGCCGTCATCTTGTTTGTTCGTCAGAGTGGCTTGGCGAGCGACGTCGATGCGGACCCGCTCGATGCTGCTCCCACCGCGCCGCCGGGTCGTGATAGCTAGTCTCCATCCTGAAACAGCGGAGTTGGCAAAGACGGGCATGCATTTGTTGCTTCATCGACACGAACGCGGGAGCCAATGAGGCACACAGACCGATCGACCTCGAAAAACACGGCGGCCGCAGAATGTCGCAGGCGCAATCGCAGAAGACGCTGCAGCAGCACTGCGCAATGATCGTTCGTTTGCAGTTTCTGCGCCCTTCTGCGTTGGCGCAGCCTGCGTTCTCTGCGTCCGCCGTTCTGCAGGGAAAGCGCAGGAATGCATCATGGGAGCTTGGAGTCCCGTTCGTGAACGACACGAATGTACAAATACCGGTTTCAGGATGGTCACGTGCTAGCGCCGCCGCGTAGCACGGCCGCTCCCTTGGTCATCCGCGCACGGCTGCACTGCGGGCGGTGAAACCCGACGCCGGGCAATGGGTGTGGGGATAAGGCGCCCGCACTATCGACGGCCGCGACCGTCCGCACAACGCCGCAGCCGTGTGGCTTACGCCCGAACCAGCTGGATCTCGAAGGAGAATCGCGTCCCCGTATCGGGGCTCGATTCCACGTTGAGGGCAGATCCCATGGAGCGAAGGAGATCCTGACAGATCGCCAGCCCCAATCCGGCATTCGAGAAACGGATGCCTGAGGCGCTGGGACGAAATCCCTCGAACAACATTTGCATCACATTCGCCGGAATTCCCTGCCCGGTGTCGGTGACCCAGAAGGACAGCCGCGTCTCCGTCAGCTCGGTGGCCCCGATCGTCACCGACCCTTCGTGGGTGTACTTCAAGGCGTTGGTCATGAGGTTGAGCAGCACACGACCGAGCGCGCCAGCATAGCCGATGCGTCCGTCGACGGCCGGCAGGACGTAGGTGATCGGCAATCCCTTCTCTTCACTGATTGGCCGCACCGTGTCGCAAACGCCCAGGATGACTTCGGCAATGGAGAACGGCACCGGCCGTCCGTCGACGAGTCGCTGCCCGCCACGCACCGCATCGATCACGTCGCAGGCCAGTGTGTTGAGGCCCAGCGCCGCACCGTAGATGAGGCCGAGCTGCCGCTCCTGCACGGTCGTGACGGGACCACTCCGCCCGCGGCGGAGTGTCTCCACCAGGAAGAGGATCGACGTGAGCGGCGAGCGCATGTCGTGCGCGATCTCTACGACCGCGGTCACGGCATCGGAACTCGTCAGGTGACGTGTGAACTCATTGTCGCTCACCACGCCGAGCACCAGGTCGACGCCATCCATCGCGGCGAGAAGCGTCGCGAGCTCTGCTGCGGAGATCGTAGAATTGTCCTGCGCCACGATCGACAGGAGCGAGGTGCGAAGCGTCGTCGCATAGTGACGCGGGACCGGCGAGAGCAGCTCCGTGCGCGTCTCGGCATACGTCTCCGCATCTGCCTCAGGCGTGCCGAGGCCGAGCCGCACGAGGCGACTCAGTTGATCCCGGATCTCCGACTCTGCAATTCGCTCGCCGCGGGCCAGTTCTGCCGCAGCACGATCCGCTGCGACATGAAGCAGGTTTTGCAGCGGAGAAATTACGATGTCGGGAGCGACATGCGAAGAAGTCAACCGCTTTGTCTTGCTGGACGGTAGGAAAACGATGGCAACGCCCGTCAGGAGTGAGACAATCCTCCTGGCGGGCGTGAGGGGCCCAGTCCCCACTTAACCCTACATCCTGTACCGACGAGCGCTAGAGCGTTAGCGATTCGTTAGCATCACGACGAAACCCGTGGCGCTCCAGCAGTCGGTACAGGGTCGTGCGATCCACGCTGGCCAGCCGCGCGGCGCGGGACATATTGCCCGCCGCCCTCGAGACCAACCGGGTGACGTACTCCTTCTCGAAAGACGCCAGTACCTGCTCCTTGGCAACGTGATAGGCGCCGTGCATCGGGACGCCGAGTGTCATGGTGGGGTCGGCGAACGAGTCGTCCTGGTTCTGGAGCGGTATGTCGTCCGGACCAATGACAGTGCCGGGCGTCGCGAGCACGACGAGATGCTCCACCACATTCTGGAGCTCACGCACATTGCCGCGCCAGGCGCGACCCTGCATGAAGTCGAGCGCCCCGTCGCTGAACTGCGGCAACGCATCCCTCGACGTGTGATGCCGCTTCCAGAAATGACCCAGGAAGTGATTGGCAAGAATCGGGATGTCCTCGACCCGCGAGCGAAGCGGCGGCAGCGCAATCGAGACGACGTTCAGGCGGTAGTAGAGGTCCTCGCGGAGGTGTTTACTCTGGATGGCGAGTCTCGGATCACGGTTCGTGGCCGAAATGAACCGGATGTCGACCTGAGCATCCTGCTGCTCACTGCCCACGCGCCGGACGACGCCATCCTGCACCACCCTCAGGAGCTTCGCCTGCAGCGGGAGCGCCATCTCGGTGAGCTCGTCAAGGAAGAACGAGCCGCCGTGCGCAGCTTCCAGGAGGCCGGTCTTCTCACGGTCCGCACCGGTGAACGCGCCCTTTCGGTGCCCGAACAGCTCGGATTCGAGGAGATGCTCGGGCATGGCGGCACAGTTGATGGGGATGAGGGCCTCCCCCGAGCGACGGCTGTGCTTGTGAATGAACTGGGCGAACATCTCCTTGCCCGTGCCGCTCTCGCCGACCAGCATCACCGAGGCGTTCGTCGCCGCCACCTTCCGCGCCAGCTCCACCGCCGCCTTGAAGGCTGGCGACACTCCCAGCAGCGTGACCAGATCACTGTTGCCGTGCTGTTGCGCGAGTTCGTTGCTCGCGTCCACCCGCGTCCGATTGGTGAGGACGGCATGCGCGGCGCGGCCCAGCATGAGATGGAGGTGCGTTCCCGAGAACGGCTTCGGCAGGTAGTCCCACGCCCCGATGCGCATCGCTTCGAGGCTCGAGGCGACGCTCGGGTTTCCCGTCATGACAATGACGAGAGTGTTTGGCTGCGCCTCGAGCACGGCCTTCAGGATTTCGATCCCCGGTACGGGGGTCATGTAGAGATCCACGAGCACGACGTCGAAGCGCGAGCGACGAAATAGCTCGATGGCTTCGTCGCCGCGACCGCTGGACGAGACGGTATAGCCTTCTACCTGGAGGACACTGGCGCAGCCTTCCCTGAGGATGCGATCGTCGTCGACCACAAGGATACGAATCGAGGCGCGCGCATCCATTGGTACCATGGCCGAATCAGGAATCGGCCCGTCCCCCGTCGGGACGCGGAGCGACACCGGTGAATTCGTCAGGCGGGTAACTGGATCGAGGCCTGAGGAACCGAAGGCGATGGAGGAATCTTGCATGGGCGTATCTTGAGTCCCAGCGTCGGGGTAGGACGTCGCACCGACTCCGCGGGTGTTGCTTTCCTCCAACAACGGCAGTCGGTGCGGCGCGTCACAAACTTCTGAATTCCCGCCGTTCCTGTCAAGACCAGGTTGCTAGGGAATCAAGAAAACCCGCGATCAAGAGACAATGATCGCGGGCTTCGCGACAGCCGAAAGACGACGATGTTGCGCTCGCGCAACAATGTCGTGCGCTAGCTCACCGGCATTTCGCTGAAGCTGAACGCGCCGCTGTTCCTTGCCTCCACGTGCGTCTGGGCATGCTGGAGGGCCGCCTTGGCGCGCCTGACGACCTCATGCGCGTCGACTCCCGCGGCACTGAAGTCGGGAACCGCATAGAAGCCCGCGTGCAGCCGGGAGGAGGGCTGCTCCCCTTCCGTCGAGGACGACGTTCTCGACACGGCGCGCTGCAACCGGTCGACGAACTGTCGGGCGCCGCTCTCATTCGTATCGGGCGCGATGATCGCAAAGCGGTTTTCGCCCACGTACCCCACCACGTCCGACCTCCGGCTGATGGACCGGCAGACGTCGGCCATGTACGTCAGGTCTGCGCTGGCGGGCTTGGAACTCGAGCCGCCCTCGAGCACGTTGCTGGAGGTGACGGCCACGCACGCGAACGGCTCGTGCTTTCGCGCGGCCCGCGCGCCAAGCTGCTCAGCCCACTGCTGAAGCCCGTAGACGCTGTACAGTCCCGTGAGGGGATCGATGAGGGACGTGGCCTGCGCATCCTCGAGCCGCCGCCGCGCACGCACAAACGTGGTCATCTTCAGCAGGAACGTCTCCACATCGAGTGGCTGGCTGCAGAAGTCCCACGCCCCGGCCTCGTACGCGGACAGTCGCACGCGGTTCGACGCCGGCGCGGGTGAGGTGACGAAGACCGGAATGGAATGATCGAATAATGGATCATCGCGAAGCGCTCGGCACACCTCGACTCCCCCCATCTCCGTGAGGGAATCGTCGAGCAGGATGGCGTCCGGATTCACCCGTCGCGCAAGATCGAGCGCACGCCGGCCGCCCGCGACGCGAAGGACGGTGAAGCCATTCAGTTCGAGTACGCTCTCCACGGATCGGCCTACCCACTCGCCATGGCTGGCGATGAGGACGAGCATGGGACGCTTGGCAAGTTCAACCATTACGGTTCGCGTGGAGACGGAGAAGTTGGCCCTGCGAGAACATCAGCACTGCAAAACTACCACGACACATGCCCGCCGGACTCATGCAGCAGAAACCGGGCCGCCTACCCTGGCTAATTCGGTCGCTCCGCGCTTACTAGATGCCCGAACACTCCAAATCACCGATCTCCCACACGGGATTCGGCGGGCGGCCATCGCCATAGCTGAGATTGTATAAGGCACCACAAGAATCAGGGCATCTTCCATTCCCAGACTCATCAGAAGCCCTGAGGCTGCCAATGCTATGTATAAAAAGGACTTATGGAAATTCCGACGAGCAGGCCGCGCGAACGCGCAAGAGCCAAGTGTCGCGGGCATCCCGCAAAGGTGTCGTTTCCAACCCTCACAATACGATGGCAAGCATGCGGCCGCGCGACCAATCACTCGTCGACCGACACCCGAGAATGGACCCTCCGCGCACGCCAAGCGGGCCAGCGATCCGGCGCGAAAGGGAGCCTGTCCGCCTCGACCGTCCAAAGCTGACCGCGCGATCGGCCTTCCTCGTCAGGACACCCCAGCGTGCACTGCCAAGCGCTCATCCAGCACTGTGCCTGCGTCTGTCACTGGATCGCTCGAGAGCGTCACGATGTGCGCGCGTCCGGGCCGGGTACCTGCCAGGGCGTTTCGGGTATCGACGACGATGGATGCGCAATCCACCACCTGCTGGTAGTCAATCGAGCTATGGTCCGTGACAATGACTACGAGGTCGGCATCGCGCAAAGCCGCATCGGTCAGTGGAACGCTGTGCCGCAGCGGCGTGCGCGAGGATGTGCCGTGGCCATCGTCCTCGCGAACGGTGGCGATGAACGGATCGTGGTACGAGACGACCCCCCCCGCGATTCGAGGAGCCGCATGACGTCGAGGGCCGGGCTCTCGCGTACATCGTCGATGTTGCGCTTGTACGCGACACCGAGCACCAGGAGCTTGCTGCCATTCAGGGGGCTTGCGCGCCAGGTTCAGCGCGTACGCGACCTTCTCGACGACGAAAGTCGGCATCGAGCTGTTGATCTCGCCGGCGAGCTCGATGAAGCGGGTGCGATAATTCAACGTCCGCATCTTCCACGCGAGATAGTGCGGGTCGAGCGGGATACAGTGTCCGCCGATGCCCGGCCCCGCCGTGAACTTCATGAAGCCAAAGGGTTTCGTTGCCGCGGCATCGATGACTTCCCACACGTTGACGCCGAGCTTGTCGCAGATGATGGCCATCTCGTTGGCCATTGCGATGTTGACCGAGCGAAACGTGTTCTCCAGCAGCTTTACCAACTCTGCCGTCTCGGTTGAGCTCACCGGGATGATCGTCTCGATGCACGAAGCGTAGAGTGCCGTCGCCAGCTCGGTGCAGTCGGTGGTGATACGACCCACGACCTTCGGCGTGTTGCGCGTGTTGTACGTCGGGTTGCCCGGGTCCACGCGCTCGGGGCTGAATGCCACGAAAATATCCTCACCGATCGTGAAGCCGGCCGCGGTGAGCAACGGCAGGACGACCTCTCGCGTGGTGCCTGGATACGTCGTGCTCTCGAAGACAACAAGCAGTCCGGGATGCGCGATCTCGGACACCGAACTCGCGGCGGCCTGCACATAGCTCATGTCCGGGTCATTCGTCTTGCCCGGTGGCGTCGGCACGGCAATCGACACGGCATCGGCGGTACGGAGCGCGTTGACGTCCACCGTCGCGTGAAAGTGGCCGCTCTTGACGAACTCCGCGACTTCGGCACTCGGCACATCCTGGATGTGCGACTGCCCCGCGTTGAGCTGGGCGCAGACTCGTTCACTGACGTCGAAGCCGACAACCTTGAAACCAACGCGTGCGAATTCCATGGCGAGCGGCAGGCCCACATATCCCAAGCCGATGACACCAACCGTGGCGCTACGGTCGTTAATTCAGGAGAGTAGCTGATTCTTCACACGACTGACCTGGAATGGAGGAGGGGCACCGCAGACGAGCCCAATTTAACCGGAATCGCGAGTACGAAGAGGCGTGTGTCGGGTCTCATCCGGGCGGGCTCGGGCACCTTCCGGGCACCCGCGGATATATTGAAGCATGATCCGCAACGACAAGGAGCTCATCGTAGTAGGCGACCGCGTGGTCGTGAAGGTCGAGGAAGGAGAGGAGCGCACCAAGGTAGGCCTCTATCTCCCTTCGACCGCACTGGACAG